>CAZTMZ010000001.1:0-91322 GCA_964615315.1 uncultured Eubacteriales bacterium
ATCACTGTATGGGTGAAGCACTTCTTGCAAAATATATGGGCAAGAAAAAAGTTATCGCCGAAACAGGTGCCGGTCAGCACGGTGTTGCTCTTGCAACCGCAGCAGCTTACTTCGGACTCGAATGTGATATTTATATGGGTGCGGTTGACATTAAAAAGCAAGCTCCCAATGTTGCCAGAATGAAAATTCTCGGTGCAAATGTTATTGAAGTTACTCACGGCCTTCAAACTCTTAAAGAAGCCGTTGACGCCGCTTTTGATGCTTACAGTAAAGAGTACAAAGACTGTATTTATTGTATCGGCTCGGTTTTGGGTCCTCATCCGTTTCCGATGATGGTTCGTGATTTCCAAAGCGTTGTCGGTATTGAAGCAAGAGAGCAGTTCCTTGAAATGACAGGACATCTTCCGGATTCTATTGTCGCTTGTGTGGGCGGCGGTTCGAATGCCGCCGGACTTTTTGCCGGATTTTTAAATGATCCCGTTGAAATTTACGGTGTTGAGCCTTTGGGACGCGGTCCCACTTTGGGCGATCACGCCGCAAGCCTTAAATACGGAACAGAAGGCATTATGCACGGTTTTAACAGCATTATGCTTAAAGACGAAAACGGCGAACCCGCTCCGGTTTATTCTGTTGCAAGCGGTCTTGATTATCCTTCGTCGGGCCCCGAACACGCTTTCTTACAAGATATCGGCAGAGTTAAATACGACGTTATAGACGACGAAGAAACGATTGACGCTTTCTTTAAGCTTTCCCGTTTGGAAGGTATTATTCCGGCTATCGAAAGTTCTCACGCGGTTGCTTATGCTATGAAATTGGCAAAGCAAATGGATCACGGTTCAATCCTCATTAACCTTTCCGGTCGCGGTGATAAAGATATGGACTATGTCCTTGAAAATTTCGGAATCAGATAAAAAACAGTCAAAAAGCCGACAGATTTGAAAATGAATCTGTCGGCTTTTTTATTTTGTGCAAAATCTGTTAAACGGTTTTATCGCTTATTGCGGTTTTTATCTGAGCTTTGAAAAAATCGGCAATTTCGGAATTTGCTTTTTCGGCTTGAGGAGTAAACGGATATGCTACGTTAAAAACATGAGTCAGTTCGCTTTCGTTATAAATATCCTCACTGAAGTCGTGGAAAGAATGCTCTATGTTATGTTCGGAAAACAAATCTCTCAACTTATAGCTCTGCTTTTTGATAAAATCGTTCTTTGCCGTATTTATGTAAAACGGCGGAAAATCCTTTGATATAATTTCGGAAACGTCAAGATACTTTTTAAACGGACTTCGCCACGGCTTATTTCCGAGCAACAAAGGAACGTTTATATTCATCAAGAAATTCGGGCTTAACAAATCGACTGCGGGGCAAATTGTTGCAACGGCTTTAAAGTCAAAGCCGCAATGTTCCACCCCGAAATCCTTTTGAAAATTCTTATTCTTGTTGACAGCGGTTGTTACGCAAGCAAAATGTCCGCCCGCCGAATCGCCGACAAGGAAAATGTTGTCTGTATCCGCCGGATAATCTTCAAGGTTGTCGTTAAGCCATTTTAAAGCGGAGAAAATATCTCTTATCTGGTCGTCGAAAAGAACGTCATCTCCCGCAAGGCGATAATTTATTGATGCCACAAGGAACCCTTTTTCCGCAATCTTTAAGCAGAAATTTTTATTTATTTCTTTATATCCGTACATCCAACCGCCACCGTGAATGTCGATAATCACGGGGAGCTTTTCGTTTGTCTCTTTCGGATAATAAATGTCAAGCAAATGTGCCCTTTGACCGTCGTAAATATACGGAATGTCAAGCACTTGCACACACGTATCCGGTTCTGTCTGTGCCGCTATTCGTTTGGCATCGCTTTTTTCCGTGTTCGACCAATTTTTATCGAGAATAGGCTTTAAAATATACATAATCTCACTCCGTTATATTGTGTTTGCGGTTGCAGACGTCTGCAATCCGTTAATTTTTTTGGCAACTTGTTTGCCGATTTTTTTATGTTCTTCTTTTCGGAAAGTCATATCGCAACTCATTATTTCTTTTGCAAGTTCCTGTGTTTCCGTAAGGATTTTGGTATCCGTCATAATATTCGCAATTCGGAGATTCGGAAGCCCGTGCTGTTTTGTACCGAAAAAGTCACCCGGTCCGCGAAGTTTTAAATCCTCGTCGGCTATCTTAAATCCGTCTGTCGTTTCACACATAATGTTCATTCTTGCCTTAGTTTCTTCACTTGTTGCATCGGTAACAAGAATACACGTCGATTTTCCCTTTCCTCTGCCGACACGACCTCGAAGCTGATGAAGTTGTGAAAGCCCGAACCGTTCCGCATTTTCAATAACCATTATTACGGCATTCGGCACGTCGACGCCGACTTCAATAACGACTGTCGAAATCAAAAGTTGAATTTCTCCTCTTTTGAATCTCATCATTATTTCGTCTTTTTTCTTCGGTGTCATTTTTCCGTGAAGTAGATCGAGCTTATAATTTTTAAACGGAATTTGTGCTTTTTTATAATATTCTTCCGCTGACATTATTCCCTGCATAACTTCACTGTCTTCGACAAGCGGACAAACAATATACGCTTGATAGCCCGCATCGAGATGTTTGCGGATAAAATCGAACATACCGCCGCGTTTACTTGAATTAACCGCATAGGTATTGATTTTTTGGCGTCCCGGCGGCAATTCGTCGAGAATAGATATATCCAAGTCGCCGAACAAAATGAGTCCCAATGTTCTCGGAATAGGCGTTGCGGACATAACGTAAACGTGAGGATTTTCACCCTTTGAACAAAGTCCCGTCCTTTGTTTAACGCCGAATCGGTGCTGTTCATCGGTTATAACAAGACCTAATTTTTTAAATATAACATCATCTTGAATTAAAGCGTGTGTTCCGATTATTAAGTCGATTTCTCCGTCGGCAAGGCTTTTTTTAATCGCCTTTTTGTCCGATGCCTTTGTACTTCCCGTCAACAGCGCACATTTTATTCCGCTGTTTTCAAAAAGCTTTTTAAATGTTTCAAAGTGCTGTGTTGCCAGCACCTCCGTCGGTGCCATAAGAGCGGCTTGCATACCGTTTTTTGCCGTTGTGTAAACAATGGCTGCCGCAACTGCCGTTTTACCGCTTCCGACATCTCCCTGTAAAAGTCGGTTCATCTGTTTTCCCGACTTCATATCGCCAACCGCTTCGGCAACCGCCTTTTTCTGTGCATTTGTAGGAGCAAACGGTAAAGCCGAAAAGAACTCATCGGTAAAATCTTTTTTGATTATATTCTTAGTTGCAACGGTTGAGTTGTCTTTTTTTAGACTCAGCAAACTCAACTGCAAAATGAAAAGCTCATCGAAAATCAGTCTTTCACGTGCTTTTTGCAACACTTCGTCGCTTTTCGGAAAATGAATATCTCTTATAGCTGTGTCGAGTGAAACAAGCTTATATTTATCAATTATGTATTTCGGCAGATAATCTGCGATTTCGTCTATGCCGTCAAGTACATTTTGTACCGCCGTCTGAATTTGTTTTGACGTTATTTTTTTATTTTGCGGATATATGGGCCTTATTTCAATGCTTTTGTTCGCTTTAATAAACATCGGCGACACCATTTCTCTTGCCGCAAATTTGCCCAATCCGATTTTTCCGTAAAAAAGGTATTCTTCGCCCGTCTTGAGTATCTTGTCGATAACCTTATTGTTGAAAAAGGTAACGGCAACGGCATCTTCACCGTCTGTCACTGTTCCTTTTGCAATAAGCATACCGCCCCGAATACGTTCGTTTTTAAGCGGAAAAATCAATGTTCCTTTAATGCAAACATTTTCACCCAACGGGCAGCGGGAAATCGGTAAAATTTTACTCCAATCTTCATAAGCACGCGGATAAAAACGCAAAAGCTCCCCGACAGTAGACACACCGAGAGAGCGAAATCCCTCTGCACGAACTTCGCCCACGCCCTTGATATATTTTATATCGTCGGAGAACTTCATATTTTTTACCTCGAAATTATATGCCGGAATAAAGATTAAACGGCAATTTTGCAAAATCAAGTTTTACATCGGAAGAATTGGCAACGTATCCTTTTCTGAAGCAAATCGGAATAAACGGATAGTCTTCGATAAAAACATCGTAATATTCGGCAGCCGTAATTTCACCTGCACGGTAGCGGAAATATTCTGTTGCGGCACGGCTTGTCAAATCAATTCCCGCACTGAAAGAGGAACCCTGTTTGAAAAAGCACGAAATGTCAAACGTACCGTCAAGTTTAATTTCACCTATATACATATCGTAATTGCCCGACTCTATTCTTTGATAATAATCGGTAAAATCCAATGCTTGCACCGTAATTGTGAAGCCGCTTTCTTTAAGGCTTTCGGCGATTGCATATGCCGCCGCAACACGATAATTGTTTTCTTTATTTACAATAAGCGACATTGTCAGCGGAAAAGCGCCGTTTGTCCTCGTTTCGCCGCTGTAACGTGTGTATCCGCAATAATCGAGAATGTTGTCAGCCGTTTCCTTGTTGCCCGTAACGGCTATTTGCGAAATTTCGTTTATCAATGTGCTTTCGGGATTTACCGGCAATTTGACGGCGGTTGCATGCCCTTGATAAGACGACAGAGCAACGTCTTCGCAGTCAAGCTTTGACGCTATTGCACTTCGGACATATTTGTTTAGCGCTCCGCGATTGCTGTTTACACCGATATACACCATATTGTTAAGCAGAATGTTTTGCACGTTTTCGGAAATTGCGGAAAACGTACAATCGGAAAGGTCGCTGAAATAGACATCTGTTGTTCCTATTTTAAATGCGTTTTCGGCACTTTCGTTTGTGCCGATTTCACAGAGATAAATTTTCTTTGAACCGTCGTCGCTCAGAAGCGTTTTGTCGGAAAAATAATAATTCCCGCTGCCTTTCGGCACAGAAGACGACTCATTTGCCGTGCCGACCTTAACTATCGGGAAATCAAGTTTTCCCGCCACAAAAATATCGGCATATTCCAATTCAAACTGAACCTTGTCACCGGCAACCGCGGTTGCGGAAAGTATATTTGTAAGATTTTTCGACCAGCCGAACGACGTCTTCGCAAGATTAAACGAATAGACAACGTCATCGGCATTTATATTTGACGAGCCGTGACACGCGGCATCTGTCCTTAAAGTGACGCTGACGGTTGTCGCAGCCGTGTTAATGCTGAGTGCAATGTTTCCGACGACATTGTAATTGCTGTCGGTTTCGAAAAGTGAGTCGTATAAAAGCTCGCAAATGTAAAGATTTTCATAGCTTTTTGCAAAGAACGGGTTTAATCCGTCTGTTTGATTATACGGAAGCACCGTTTTACCGTCGGTTGAAGAATTGTTTTCGTTTACCTCGGTTTTCAAAGCCGTTGTTTCCTCTGTCGTTATCAAGCCGTTGTTTGCACATGACGATAAAAGGAAAACACAAGAAAGTAATAAAGATATGGCTCTGAGCGTTTTTTTCATTTTATCACCTCAAGATAATCGGCTCGACTTCCGTTGTTTTTCCGCTGTCACGGTCAACCGTAAAAATACAGCCTTGCATAAACGACGGTGTATCGGCAGTTTCGAACATCGACGTGAAGCCTTTTCTGAACTTTTCGATTATAATTTCTTTTTTCACACCGAGAACCGACTCCTCCGGTCCCGTCATACCCAAGTCCGTAATATATCCCGTTCCGCCACGCATAATTTGAGCGTCGCTCGTTTGAATATGAGTGTGAGTACCGAAAACGGCGGTGACTTTTCCGTCAAGGAAATAGGCGAGTGCCTTTTTTTCGGCGGTTGCCTCGGCGTGAAAATCGACGAATATAATTTTTGTTTCCTCTTTAAGAACGCCGATGATTTTTTCGGCGGTTTCAAAGGGATCCGTATGTCCGTCAAGCCAAACTCTGCCCAAGAGGTTTATAACGCCGACCTTGTAAGCACCTTTGTCAATGATTCCGTAGCCTTTTCCCCAAACGCCGTCACCGAAATTCGCGGGACGGATAACGTTGTCCGAATGGTCGAGATATTCGTAAATTTCTCTGCGCTTGAGTGAATGATTACCGCCGGTAATAAAATCGGCACCGCTTGTGAAAATATGACCGCACGAGTTCGGCAGCATACCGTTGCCGACGGCGGAATTTTCACCGTTGACGATGCAAATATCAATATTGTTGGCAGTTTTAAACTGTGCAAGATTTTTTCTTAAAAAATCACAACCGTTTGCACCGACAACATCGCCGACACAAAGCACTTTAATTTTACGTGGCATAGGCACACCGTTTCTATATATAGATTTCTTTAATGTATTTTGCCCCGAAGCCGTATTGACATCGGGGCATTTTTCAGCTTAAATCAGCATCCGCAATTATTTTGCAAAATCAATAACACGGTTTTCTCTTACGATATTAACCTTGATTTGTCCCGGATATTCAAGCTCATCTTCAATTCTTTGTGCAATATCTCTTGCAACAAGCACCATTTTTTCGTCGGAAACCGTTTCCGGATTAACCATAATACGAATTTCACGTCCGGCTTGAATTGCGAAGGATTTTTCAACGCCCTCGAACGAGGTTGCGATTTCCTCAAGCTTTTCAAGACGTTTTATGTAGTTTTGAACATTTTCACGTCTTGCACCGGGACGGGCGGCGGAAATGGCATCAGCCGCTTGAACAAGAACCGCAACAACGGTTTTTGCTTCGATTTCACCGTGGTGAGCGGCGATAGCATGAACGATATTTTCGTTTTCCTTATATTTCTTTGCGGCTTCAACGCCGAGTTCAATATGAGTACCTTCAAATTCACGGTCAAGTGCCTTACCGATATCGTGAAGAAGTCCGGCACGTTTAGCTTGCTTTACGTCGGCACCGAGTTCTTGAGCCATAAGGCCGGCAAGGTAAGAAACCTCAAGTGAATGGTTAAGTACGTTTTGTCCGAAGCTGGTACGGTATTTAAGTTTACCGAGAAGCTTGACAATTTCTGGATGAACACCGTTAACACCGGCATCAACAACGGCTCTTTCGCCCGTTTGTTTAATGGTGTGTTCAACTTCGCGCTTTGATTTTTCGAACATTTCTTCAATGCGAGCCGGATGAATTCGGCCGTCTTGAATAAGTTTTTCAAGAGTAAGGCGAGCAACCTCACGGCGAACGGGATCAAAACTTGAAACGGTGATTGCTTCGGGGGTGTCGTCGATAATAAGGTCAACGCCCGTAATTGTTTCGAGAGTTCTGATGTTTCTACCCTCACGACCGATAATTCTGCCCTTCATTTCGTCATTCGGCAGAGTGACAACCGAAACGGTAGCTTCGGAAGCGTGGTCGGCGGCACAGCGTTGAATTGCGGCGGAAATAATTTCACGGGCAAGCTCATCGCTTTCGTCACGTGTTCTCTGTTCAAAGTCGAGAATTTTGACGGCTTTTTCGTGAGTGAGAGATTCGTCGAGCTGTTCCATAAGTAAAGCTTTGGCTTGTTCTTTTGTGTAGCCGCTTACTTTTTCGAGCATTTCGAGTTCACTGCGTTTTAATCTTTCAAGTTCGTCGATTCTGTCGTCGGCGGACTTGAGTTTTTCAGCCAAGAGTTCTTCTTTTTTCTCGATATTCTCGGTCTTTTTGTCAAGAGATTCCTCTTTTTGAATAATTCTTCTTTCTTGACGTTGCACCTCTGCTCGTCTTTCACGAAGCTCTTTGTCAGCTTCGTTTCTTAACTTGTGTATTTCGTCTTTTGCTTCAAGAATAGCTTCTTTTTTCTTGCTTTCGGCTGTTTGAACAGCTTGATTAACAATTCTTAATGCTTCTTCGTTAGCGGAGCCGATTTCGGCTTCGGCGACTTTTTTACGGTGAAGTCCGCCGAAAACGAAGCCACCTACTCCAAATACAACAGCAGAGACAACGGCAATAACAATGTAAACAACCATTGTCGTTCCCTCCTAAAATAATATTTAATTTCAAAATTATATCAAAAAAATATGTAATGAAATTAAGGCGAACAAGTACAGACCGCTTACAGCCCATACTATCCACTCTATTTTACACAAAAAACGACATACTGTCAAGAGAATAAACTGTTAAAAGTGATAAAAAGGCAAACAAAAACCCCGACGGATATTCCGTCGGGGAAAAGTTATTTTTTTGGTTCAATCGGATTTCCGATTAACCCCACCAGTCTGAACCGTCGGGATCTGTGGAGCCGATTGAAAGTGTGATTACATCTTCGATTTCGTATACTGTAACATCGAAATCGGGTGTTAAATATTCTCTCATTTCATTGAGCTCCTTTCAAAATTTGTAAATTTAATAAACATAAGCTAATAATAAATTACCAGCCGTATTTTGCAGCGGCAGCTGCATAGTTGTTATCATACAAACTCTGGAAGGAAACTGATGTTGCATCAGTATAGAAAATCCACTGATCTGCTTCGCCGTCAGCATTTGTGTCTATGCCCATATAAGCATAAGTTGTCAACGGGTTAGAAATATCAGCTTGAGGAATATCTTCAACCAAGCATGTAAACATATAATAGCCGTCGCAATCCTGGATATAATCAACAGGAGCGTTTGTATAGCCTTCAACTGCTGTACCTTTTGCTACTTTTTGTGCGTCTTCAGCAGAGAATGATGCTTTTGCTACGTCAGCATAAACGAAGCCAACATTAACGATCTTAGTCTCAGCATCATCGTTGCTTGTGAACAATGAGTTGAAATCAGCGTCGGAAATAGTAGCACGTGTTCTTACGTCAAATTGATTTGCATAAGAACCGTCAGTATTTCTGTCATATCTGATTTGAGCGCCGAGTTCTGTAAGAGAAGCACTCTTACCAACTCTAATCGTTACGTTATGGAAAGCATAGTTAACAGTTGTACCGTAACCATAGTCATCATCAAAACCGTAAACACCGCCCATTGCATGGTCGTTCTGGTAAGCGTTATAGTCTACATATGAATCTTTGTTGAAGCCGATAACATATTCACCATCCGGAGCATCATCTGCAACCTTTAATTTAAATGTGTAAAGGTCAGTCTTTGATGTTGCACTGAAGTGTGTTTGGCCATCATCAGCAACGCCCAAAATGAAGAGGTCATCCCAGTTGTTTTCATTTGTCACTGTTGTCATTGTTTTATCTACAAGACAAGAAATGGACTCATCATAACCATCCACAAGAGCAGTAAATCCATGAGGTGTCAAGCTTGTAACATCTGTTGAAATTTGTGCGATACCGGTTGAATCCCATGCGATAGCACAGCCACTACCGATTCTCAAATCACCAACTTCTGGAACCGCTTGTACAGAAACTTTTAAAATAATTTCCTCGCCTTGTGCATAAACTGCTTTATCTGATGAAAGATACAAATCAAGTGCTGCATCTGGTGCAGCAGCTGAGCCCATAACAGCGAAAACGTTTACAAGCATTACAAGTGCAAGCACAATGCTGAATGCTTTTTTTGCCATTTTCATTGGACTTGATCCTCCTATTTACCTTAAATATTATTGATAGAAATTATTATAAGTGTTATGTCTTGTTGCAAGAGTAGACTGTTCAAACTTAGCAGAACCGTTAACATGATTCTTAAGTGCAGCTGTATCGTTTGCATTAAGAGTATGCATCAACGTAGCATTTGCAAGGTTCTGACAGTTTGCAGCCATTCTTTTAACACTATTTGCAGGTGCGTTTGCAGACGACTGAACAGCAGCTTTTAATGCTGTTGTATCATTAGCGTTAATGAGTCCATCGCCGTTAACATCACCAAAAATAACTACCACATAAATTTTTTCAACAGAACCATCGGAATTTTTTACAGTAATTGTTGTGCCTGTACCATAACCAGCTGTACCAATGCTTCTAGCAAACTCCATTGTTCCTCCATTTGTTACTTGAAGGTTGTTTGTAAGATAAGCAGTTGATCTAAATGTTGTTGTTGCAGCTTGTTTAAAGCCATAAACAACGCCGGCATATGTGCCACCGAATGTTTTGTGTGTATCAATGATTACACCTGCTGTTGAACCAGTTGTTGTGAGAGCAAGGTCAGCCGGAACCATCGTCTCACCGATATCAATAGTTATTGAACTGTTTGTGATATCAATATTTTCAACATTTTCAGCAGTACCGGTTACAGTAGCGCCTGTTGTAGAGCTACCGAAATAAAGTGTACCGTTTAAGTTAGAAGAAGTCTTCTTTGAACCTTCGACAACCTTAACCGCAGCTGTTCCGCTAACGTCAGCCTTAGCTGTAACTTTAAATGTAACGAAAACAGAACCGTCAAGTGTTGAAGAAACAGTAGCACCCGGACTTGCAATAAATGTTGCTATTACAAAACCGTACTGTGTCGAACTCAAGCCTGTGTTGGCAAAAACTTTATCAGACATAGCTGATGTTGCGTCTGTGTTGGTTGTGATTGTACCGCCGGTAAGAGTACCTGCAGTAACTTCACTTACAGAAACAAGTGTTTTGTCATAGAAAACAGGAATCGAGATCGTGGCAGCGGCAAAATTAGCCGTAGCTTTAACTGTGATTGTTGTTGATTCGCCTGCGGCAAGAGTTGTTGTACCAGCGGTAACAGCAACCGAAGCTGCATCTGTATCAGCAGCAAAAGCAAGAGTAAAGCAACCGAAAATCATGACAACTGCCATAACAATACCAAGAATTTTCTTAGTCGTTGTCATTTGGTTTCCTCCTATTTGCACGCCCGCAAACTGCTTGGTGTAGCAAACGTCTAAGAAAAAATAACCATATACGGACAGTGACAGTTGGTACTGAAAAATCACTGTACGCACACAACTACTTGCCTCGGAACTAAGGCATAAATTTCCGCTGACGTGCGGGTAGCAACCTCTGTGTGTTTTCCGCGAAAACCGTAAGGACACGGTTTTCAGCCGTTTCGGGTAAAATCCAAGTGTTCCAGGTTTGTTTTTGATACGCCGTTTTATCGGTAAAAAACGACGCGAATGAAACATATATATTCATGCAGGCGGGGTACCACCCACAAAAATACCTATAATCCGTACGATGATTATAACACCGTAAAAATCAAATGTCAACAAAAATTTTTCGACATTCTTTCGGATATCCCTCGGCGGAGTCGGGCTCCGCCAAGGGTGAATTTGGATAATCAGAAAATTAACCGATTACTTTGTTTGAGCGATTGCTTCAGTTGTTGCTGCGGCAGCTACAACAGCGGCATAGTCTTGAGTATCGATTGTACCGCTTGCGTCTGTGTCGGCAGCCTTTGCATAAGCACCTGAGAAGTCGCTTGACTGTGCGTTACCGAGTTCGATAGCATCGAAACCGTCGACAGCACCGTCACCGTTAACGTCGCCGTAGATAACAACGAAGTATGTTGAAAGAGTACCTACGCCTGAAACGTTGATGTTAACAGCAGCACCCGTACCGAAAGCGTTAGCCTTTGAAGTCTGAGCTTCGAGAGTTGCGGCTGAGTTAGAAGCCTTAACGTGTGTAAGGAGTTGGCTCATTGTTGTGATTGAGCCGGGAACGATACCGTTAATGTACTTAATGTCATCAACGATTTCGGTGTAGCTGTCTTCTTCTTCAAGAGTGATTGTGCACTCAAAGAGGTTGATAGCGTTTCTGAGAGCCTGTTCACAAGTAGCAATCTTCTTCAAGTTGTTAGATGTGTTTTCACGGTCCCATGTGAGATATTCGATAGAGCAGTTGTCGAAGAGAACAACGTTATCGCCGTATTGGTTAGTGTATTCATAACCGAGAGCCTTAATAAGTGCTGCATAAGCGAATTGTTCATCTGTCATACCGTCAACAGTCGAGATGCCCGACTTAGGAGCATAATACTGTGAATATTCGAAGATGATTTCAGCTTGATCTGCGGCAGCCTGAAGGTCAGCGAGAAGGTCTAATTCCTTAACGGACTTAGTCTTTTCGATGAGGTTCTTTTCGGCACACATAAGATCCCACTTAGCTTGGAATACTTCGGAAGCGAGTGCAGAAGAATCTGCATTTACTGCAACTGCAGCGTTGTAAGCTTCGATGTATGCTGCATAAGAATCAGCTGCGTAAACAGTGCTTGTAGCGGCTGTGCCGTAGTTTGCTGCTGCTGCGCTGATTTCTTGAGCAAGGAATTGCTTGTTAGGAGTCTTTGCAAGAAGGAATTGCTTATAGTAAACAAGTCTTGCAGCCAAGTCTTCGTTAGAAAGGTTTGTATATGTCGGAGCAGTATAAGCCTTTACTGACTCAGCGTAAGCGTCTGTTTCTTCCTTTGTAGGAGCTTCAACAGATGCCTTAAGACCTACGAGCTTCTTGCCCGAAGCAGAACCGAATACTTTATTTGTAAGTTCAGCGTAAGCATTACCGTTTTCGTCATAAGCGTTATCGGTGATTGCAACGCCGTCCATTGTATAAAGTCTGTCTGTCGGAGCAGTAGGAGCAACATACTCTTTAAGTCTGTTTCTTGTAGCTGTTCTGAGGTCTTGGTAATCCCAATACTCATAAAGCTCATAGTCTTGGAAGTTGATTTCCGGAACGTCTCCGCCGGGTTCGGCTGTGTTGAGAGCGCTTTCAAGGATCGAGCTGCTTGCAACTGCTGTTGCGCCGGCTGACTTGATGTACGGCTCAAGAGCCTTATATGCTTCTTCAAGAGCTGTCTTAGCGGGCTCAATTTGAGGCATAATTACCGAAACGTAGTCAACGTCTGCTGATGTGTCCGGATTTGATGATGTCATGAACGGATATGTTGCAAGTCTTACAGCATTCTTAAGTGCTGCGTTGTATGTGTCGTATGCTGCAACTGCTGCAGAATCGTTTACATCAATACTGTACTTAGTAATGTTCTTGCCTGTGTAATCGCTAACGAATGAGTCGATATCGTAGTCATTATAGTAAATGAAGTCGATCGGCCAAACTTTTGAGTCCGAACCGTACTTAACTGCGATTGTACCCATGTCGTAAGCGCCGTACGGGAATTCGGTATCCTTCGTTACACCTTCATTTGCTTTGTAAAGGTAACCTGAAACAGATGTGATGTCGTCTTTTACAAGCTTGTCACCCCAACCTGCTTCGCTCTGGCTTGTGATGTGTGAGAAGTACTGTGCACCGTAACCCGTAGGAGCTACATCAGTTGTGATGCCACCGAATTTCTTTGTCTTGTTACCGATTTGAACTGTTGCCGCTTTGTAGTTGATTGACGGCTTGTATTCAGTGATGGTTGTGTAAACATCCTTTGTGAATTGGTAAGCCTTGAAGTCATCAATACCTGCATAGTCCTTATCATCGTCACCGTCTTGACGGCCGCTGATGTTTGTATCTTGGTAAAGATTTGAAATGAATGTAGTAACTGCAGCGTACTGTGTTCCGCCAACCGGGTTACCGTCTTTACCCATAAATTCGTACTTAACTGTAATTGTTACAGCTTCGTCGGCTACGTAAGTACCGCCGACTGAGATAGCAGCTGTTTCATAAGGAGCAACTTCTTGATCGACTGTGTAGTCGAAAGTCAATGTGTTAACAGTTGCGTCAGAAGTGATTTCCTTAATCTTGATTGTGTACGGGCTGTCTGTTACAGAAGAATTTCTGTGTTTGTAAAGCATACCTGCCGAGTTGTTAACAAAGTTAAGAACTGTGCTCTCGATTGCAGGATAGTTGCTTGAACCCGTCCAAACGAATGTATAGTCGTTTCCGTCTCTGTTCGACATATAAATTGTCGGGTCGTTGTACTCTTGAGGACTTGTCTTCCAACCGAGTAAGAAGTTGAGAATCGGGAAGAGTGTATCAAACATACCGTTTGTATAAGTCTTACCGAGATTTGCAACGAGTGTCTTTACAACTGTTGCAAGGTTCTTCTGGTTAGCAAGCTCGTCGAGTCCCGCAAATGTTGTTGCGTCAAAAAGATCTGTACCGATAAGTTCGTTTGCGATAGCGTTAATAAATGTTCTGAGAACTCTTATTACCACTGTGATAGGATCTGCCTCACGGAGACCGCTGTTGTTAGGAATTGTAAGAAGTCCTGTGCTGCCGACAATCTTTTCAAAGTCAAGGTTAACAAGACCGAGAATGAACTTGTCGCGAAGACCGTATTCTAAGTTTGTCTTACCCGATGTGTTGTCGGAAACGTTGAAAATCTTGTTAAGGCTGAACCAGCTGTTGAAGATCGTGTCAAGTTTTGTCCACGGATCTTGAATTGTTGACATATCTATTGTGAGTGATGATGTGTCAACAAAGTTAGCAAATTTCCAAGCCCAAAGTGTATCTGTTTGGAGAGCCCAGTCGATGATGTAGTCAACTTTTGCTTCCCAAGGTTTAACACCGTTGATTTCGTTAAGGTCAGATGCCTTATATGTCTTTGTATCTGCCCAACCTGCTGCTGTCATACCTGCCCATGCTGTTGCGTCTTCGCCCATATCGGCAAGTGACTTGAGGTAATAAACGCCGATGTCTGTACCCATTGTAAGAATTACGTCAAGCCAATAATCGTTGTCTTTACCGGCAACAAATGTCTTGGTTGTGTAGTTAGAATAGATAAGAGCATCATAGTTGTGTGAAGGAAGAAGTTGTGTTGCAAGCTCACGAACTACTGCTGCGAGGATTGCACCAACCTTAACACCCTTGAGTGACTCAGCACTCGGAAGTGTCATTTGAGGCATTACAAGGTCAACAACCATACAAGCAACGCCTGTAAGAATGTCGTCATTTGAATCGCCTACGAGAAGGCTGTAATAACCGTCTGCATAGTTAGAACCGAAGATTGATTCGGGTTCCTTGGAAATAACAGTTTGAATTGCTTTCTTGAGGTTGCTTACAAGGTTTGCGTTTGAACCCTTTGTCCAATTGATTTGGGCAGCGATATCAGATGCGAATGCTTCGTTGATAAGTTTGTAAGCAAAGTCATTAAGTCCTTGAAGAACTGTTGTGTAGCCGGCTGCTGATTTTGTTGCACCGTCTGCTGCTGCGGGGATGAACTCGTCTAACCAGCCTGTGCCGATTTCATAATCCCAGTTAACTACGTCAAAATAACCGTTTGTATTTGAAAGGTCAGCTACGAAGATTTGATCTTCGAAACGATAATAATGTGTTCCGTTGATTACTTTGTAGTTTGACCACTCCCAAAGGTAAGAGCCCTGTGCTTCTGTGAAGAATGTATCGTTCGGAACTGTTGTTGTAGAATCGTCTGCAACAAATTTTCCGTTTTCAACGTTACCGATCTTCTTGAATTCGGCACCGAACCAACCTGCAAGGAGCTTCTTAACAGAACCGTTGAGAACAACGGGAGCCATTTCATTGAATACGTAAGGAATGAACTTGTAAAGAAGTGACATTGCACTGTCTGTTGCAAGGTCGATTGTTACCTTACCTGCAACAAGGTCAGCCTTAAGTGAAGGAAGGAGAGGTGAGTTGTTTTGATAGTACTTGAAGTTACTGTTTTGAATGTACTTGAAATCACCGTTTTCCTTAACGGGAGTGCCTGTCTTGTCGATTTCGATTTGTGCCCAAACGTAATCGCCTGTCTTCTTGTCGCCTGCTGTTTCTTCAACAAGCTTGTAAACAGCTGTTGTTACGTATGAACCTTCTGTAACTGTGATACCTGCGTCAGCCTTAGATTTAACAATGCTCTTTGTAGCATAAGTCTTAGCTGTAAGAGTGTCACCGCTGATTGAGTAATGAACACGTGCGTCTGCCGAGTCACCCGGAAGAGTGTGGTCACTTGTGATGTTACCGTTTTTGTCAGCCTTAACGGTTGTGATAGACATATCATTTGTAAAGAGGCTCTTTACAAACCAGTTGAGAGTAGATTCAACTGCGCCGTCGCCCGAAGCGTTTGTTTGAAGCATGTTGATTTCTTCAACTGTGTCGTCCCATCTTTCGAACATTCCGTAAACCATACCTTTGATAAGGCCCGGAAGGTCGCCGAGAACATCTTCAACTGCGGAAAGGTCGCCAATCATAGGTCCGATAAGACCGAGGTCGAGTTCGCCGGAGCTGATAACGTCGTAAGCAACGCCTGAGTTGTCGGCAAGAGTGAGCAACAACTTATTCAAGATGTATGCGTTGTCTGTGCCGTCACGTGACATACCTTTTTCCCAAGAGCTGAAGCTAACATCTTCAAGAATACCGAAGTTAACGAAAGTTTTTGCGATTTTCCACAATGTATTGCTCAATGTGGATTTGAAAGAGTCAAGTGAAATACATACGTTATCAATACTTGTCAAGTTAATTGTAACTGTAAGGCCCAAAACGTCAACAACCGTACCCATGTTCAAAACGCTCATGGGAGCGAGAAGGTTGTCAACTGCGTCGAAGATGATTGATGTTCTTGCTTCTGTCGAAAGTCTTGTAACTTCGCCGTATGTATTGTATGCGCCGAGAGCTTCAAGTTCGTCAACGGTTTGATATTCGGTCTTTGCAGCTGAACCCATAACCGTGAAGCATGAGAAAATCATCAACATTGCTAAGAGCACACTTAACAATTTTTTGAATTTTTTCATAATGTTTTTCCTCCTGATAAATTTTACATATTATAATGTAATAAGAGAATGCTTGCATTTTTTTAATTGCCGCAAGCACGGGCAAAAGGGGAGAGCAACTAATTCTTCCCTCTCTGACCCAGCGGAAGTTTTACTGCCGCAGAGTTCGCAAAAAGTGCTCCTGTTTACTCGGATCGTCCTCCACCTCTTCCGCTTTTTCAAAAAGCTCGGCGGAAGACTGATGATACACACCCGAAGTATTACCTTAGGATGTGTATCGGGAAAAGATGAAACCGTTTTCCCGTAAAAGAGGGCATTTCACCCATTACACCATTCCTATGGTTATACCAATTATACAAAGTTTTTGCTTGAATATCAATAGTTTATTAACAAAAATTCACGAATTCTACAAAGTCGCCAATTTTTTTTGGCTATTTTGTGCAAATAGTCAACCAAAAGTTGCAACGTTTTGACGAAAATATGAACAAATTGTTAACGACTCAACCCGACGTCGTTTTTGTCAAATAAATTCGGTTTTACTGTACACACTGTCTATAAATTGTCTATTAAATGGTACTTTCACAATATATTGTTGTCGCTTTTTCCGAAAGCGTCAACATCTTGATATTTGTCTTTTTCCGTTCTTAAAAACCGCGGGGCAAAACAAAAAAAACGGCAGTCACAACTGCCGTTTTCGATTTGATTTTAAATTCAGTTAAGTGTTATGAGTGTAAAGTTTTCTTTAACGTAATCGGCAACCTTAAAGTTTTCGTCATAAGCCTTCGGCTCACTGCAAGCATAGTTTATCTCATACGTTTCGCCGCCGTATTCAAAATAATGGTTCTCCGTATATAAGATAACCGTTCCGCTTTGGTCTTTTACCATACATCTCTGTCTTTTTGCCGAAATTTCCTTGTTTGTGATTACCGTATCGTCTAAAATTACGGATACTTCATAGCCGGCATCTTCAAACTGCTTTTTATACTCAAGGTTTTTCTCGTAAAAGCCTTCCGCATAAGTAACGTAGTTCTCTGTATCGGTCGACTCGCCCATATCAATAACTTTTATATAACATTCGTTTTCCTCAAAGCCGTCCTTAACAACGTATCCGCTTTGATACATATACCAGCCTTCACTTGACTTTAATATATATGTGCTTGTAATTGCCTTGTCACCCGTGACAATTGACGCATTACCCAAATTTACATAGCTCGTCGAAACGTTTCCGTCTTTATCCGTTACATATTCGCCGTCACTGTTTGTCGGGTATACTAAAATTTGGTTCTGCTCGTCGAGAATCGTATTGCCGTCTTTGTCCGTCGCGAGAACGTATTCCGTTCCGCCGATTTTTCTTATAATCGGTTCGTCCTTTTTACAGCCGACAAAAATGAGCGCCATTATAACGACTGCCATTGATACTGCCAAAATCTTTTTACTCATAAACATCTCTCCGTTCTGTTTGAGATTATTTTAACTTATCCTTCAACGTCTGTCAACGTTCTGTTTGCTTCGGGAACAATGCCTATCCACGTCTGTCCTTTATTTACAACAAGCTTTTCGCCCGATTTTTTGCTGAAAAATTCAAGAGGGGAGCTTTCGCTCTTCTTTTCCCATCTGATTGCTTCGCCGTAGCCGTGAGAAATAAACACCGCGTCACCGCTTGTCAAATCCCAATCTTGACGGCCTTTTTCGTCAATCGTTTCCGTATTACAATACATTATAATAACGTTTGTAACCGCCATTTGAGTATTTGTATTGCCGTCCATCATAGCTTTTCCGTTCATATAGTTATAATAAAGCTTTTCTTCGGCATTGTATTTGAATTGGTGCGTATAGCTTGATGAAAACACAATGTTTACGGAATTGCAATTTCCGGAATCCTCGCCGTATGCGTATCTTACGCCCTCCGAAATAACGTTAAACGGTGTCCAGCTTGTATCGGTTGCCTTTGTATTGATTTTACTTGATGCGATACGTGATGCGAGCAACGTGCCGTTTGTGTATCCTCTGTGCTCTGTTGCAACGCTCGTTCTTGTGCTGTCCTTAAAGAACGTGCTTGTGCTTCCGGATTTATAGTCACTGTTTGTGCCGTATGTACTTCCGTCAATGTTGTCAACGCCGAGTTTTGAAATCGTGTCATAAGCATAAGGCTTACTTCCGCCCCAGTGTGCAAAAATCGCATTCATTCCCGCCGCAATTTCAACATAGTCGTGTCTTGCACTTCTTACGGGGCCAACCTTTGGCACAGAATTCACGTCGGCATAAATCCACATCATTCTCGTAATTCCGCCTTCAACAACTCCCTCAATTACAATGTCGGGTGTCGAAAGGCCCCACTGCGGTCTTGCGTCCGGTGTGTTTTCAACCATAATCGCAATCGGTCTGTTTCCGACTGCTTCTTCGGAAATTTCAAGTCCCGTTAACACGTTTACGTTGCCGACGGGTGTTGTGCTTGAGTTCGAAGCGTCCGTTGTTTCTTCCGCACCGTCTTGCGTAACATTTCCGGTCGGTACAAATTCTTTTCCGCCGCCGCACGCCGTCAATGTCAACATCAACAACGAAAGTGCCATTATAACACTGCATATTTTGATAAGTCTACTGTTCATTTTTTATCCCTCTGCTTTAATAATCCCTTTATTGCTTATTTTTCGATTTTCGTTTTTCCGCCCATATACATCTGCAACGGTTTCGGAATGTTAATGCTTCCGTCTTCGTTCAAATTGTTCTCAAGGAATGCAATAAGCATTCTCGGAGGTGCAACTACCGTATTGTTAAGCGTGTGTGCAAAATAATTGCCTTCTTTTGATTTTATGCGGATACCCAAACGTCTTGCCTGTGCATCTCCGAGGTTTGAGCAAGATCCGACTTCAAAATATTTTTGCTGACGGGGGCTCCATGCTTCAACGTCGCAGCTCTTAACTTTAAGGTCTGCAAGGTCACCGGAACAACACTCAAGCGTTCTTACGGGAATGTCAAGCGAACGGAAGAAATCAACCGAATTCTGCCACAGCTTGTCGTACCACTTCATACTGTCTTCCGGCTTACATACAACTATCATTTCCTGCTTCTCAAACTGGTGTATTCTGTAAACGCCGCGTTCTTCGATTCCGTGTGCGCCTACCTCTTTTCTGAAACAAGGGGAGTAGCTTGTAAGCGTTTTCGGAAGCTCTTCTTCCGGAATAAAGCTGTCAATGAACTTTCCTATCATAGAATGTTCGCTTGTTCCGATAAGGTAAAGGTCTTCACCCTCGATTTTATACATCATATTTTCCATTTCGGAAAAACTCATAACGCCGGTAACGACGTCGCTTCTGATCATAAACGGCGGAATATAATAAGTAAATCCGCGGTCAATCATAAAATCTCTCGCATAAGAAAGAATTGCCGAATGTAATCTTGCTATGTCACCGCAAAGATAATAAAAACCGTTACCGCTTGTCTTTCTCGCAGAATCCAAATCAATTCCGTTAAGGTTTTCCATAATGTCAACGTGATACGGTACTTCAAAATCGGGAACGACCGGTTCGCCGTAACGCTGAATTTCAACATTTTCGCTGTCGTCCTTACCGATCGGCACGCTGTCGTCGATAATATTGGGAATTACAAGCATTATCTTGCGAATTTCTTCTTCGAGTTCCGATTCCTTAACTTGCAAAGCCGCAAGTTCGTCAGCCATATCTTTTACCTTTTGCTTCACGACCTCTGCTTCGTCACGCTTTCCCTGAGCCATAAGTCCGCCGATTTCCTTACTTACGGAATTACGAAGTGCTCGCAGCTCGTCTCCGCGTCCTTTTGCACTTCTGTATTCGGCATCAAGCTCAATCACCTTATCAACAAGCGGGAGCTTTTCGTCTTGAAACTTTTTCTTTATGTTTTCCTTAACCGCATCCGGATTGTTTCTTAAAAACTTAATATCAAGCATATTTTCCGTTCCTTCCTATTTGTCAAGCTCTTTTGCGAGCTTTGTTAAATCGTCCTTACCGTAAAACTCAAACTCAAGAGTTCCTTTTCCGCCTTTGCCGAGATAAACCTTTACCTTGCGGCCCAACGTATTTGTAAGTGCCAATTCAACTTCGTCATAATATTTATCACGCTTTTTGTCGCGTTTTAAAGGCGTTGTTTTTTCGCCTTGATTTGCATATTTTACCATTTTTTCAACTTGACGTACCGAAATTTGATCTTTAATTATCACATCGGTTATTTTAAGCATTTCTTTTTCGTCGTCAAGTCCGAGCAAAGCCCGTGCGTGCCCCGCGGAAATTTTTCCGTCATTGAGCAAAGAACGAACCGATTCGGGAAGTTTTAACAACCTCAATGTGTTCGTAACAGCCGTTCTCGATTTTCCGACACGGTCGGCGGCTTCTTCTTGCGTAAAGCCGTAAGTTTCGATTAAAGATTTCATTCCTTCGGCTTCTTCAACCGGATTTAAATCTTCACGCTGTAAATTTTCAATAAGAGCAAACACGCTTGCTTCTTCGTCCGTCATTACACGAACCGTCACGGGAACCTCCGAAAGCCCTACCATACGGGCTGCACGCCATCTGCGTTCACCCGCGATAAGCTGATAGCTGCCGTCGGGCATAGGACGGACAAGCAACGGCTGAATTATGCCGTTTTCTTTAATGCTTTTTGCGAGTTCCTCAAGAGCTTTGTCGTTAAAGACTTTTCTCGGCTGGTCACGGTTAGGTTCAATTTCGTTAATATCCAAAACAACAGCGGAATTATTACCTTCGGTTGCGGCATTTTCAAGGAATAAATCGTTTAATCCTTTTTTGAGTCCACTCTTTTTTGCCAATGAAAATCACCCCTGTTTCTTTTGCTGTGCCAAAAACTCATCAGCCATATCCATATATGCGACGGCTCCCTTTGAATTTTTGTCGTAATATATTATCGGCTCTCCGAACGAAGGAGCCTCCGAAAGACGAACATTTCGCGGAATTGTGGTTTTGTAAACCTTATTCGGAAAAAATCTTTTAATTTCCGTAACAACTTGTTGCGTAAGGTTCAGTCTTCCGTCATACATAGTTTGAAGAACACCCTCAAGTTCAATGTGCGGATTATAAAGACGCTTAACTTGTCTGACGGTAGCCATAAGCTGAGCAAGTCCCTCAAGTGCATAAAACTCGCACTGAATAGGCACCAAAAACGTGTCCGACGCCGTTAAGGCGTTTATTGTGATAAGGCCGAGGGAAGGGGGACAGTCGAAAAATATATAATCGTACTTGTCCCAAACTTGAGCAACGGCGGTTTTAAGACGACTTTCACGACGTTCAAGTTCAATAAGGGCAACTTCCGCACCCGCAAGGTTCAAATCGGCGGGAATAATATCAACATTCTTAAACTGTGTCTTGATAACGGCGTCGTTTGCGTTGACATCTTTAACAAGAACGTCATAAGAAGAGTTTATGATTTTTCTTTTGTTTATACCGAATCCGCTTGTGGAATTACCCTGCGGATCAATATCGGCAAGTAAAATTTTATAGCCTTTTGCACCCAAAGCAGCCGCAAGGCTCACGGCAGTAGTCGTTTTTCCCACACCGCCTTTTTGGTTTATTATCGAAATAACCTTAGCCAAAAAACCCTCTCCGTTTTGTCAGAATAATAAAAAATCAGCGTCTTTTTCGATACTTGATTGAGTATATCACAAAGTATAACATATAAATACAAAAAATAAAAGCAAATTTCTAATTTTTTTAGATTTTGTCAATATTTTACAACCTTGAACGTTTCACGTGAAACAAACTGCCCTATAACAGCAAAAGACCCCTCTTAAGAGGAGCCTTTCGCTGTGGATGTGGGGTGTGAAAGAGAAGGATATGGGTGGCTTTCGCCACTTTTATAAAAACATTGAAATATCGGGGGATATTCAATGATTTTACCGATTAGGTCGCAATTTGCTGTGCATTGTCTTCGATTTTCGGAATTCGAACTATATATTCAACATATTCATCTGTTTCCGTCTTGACAGAATCGGCATCTATGCCGGCACGCCTTATCGTATCGACGGCGTTGTTTAGAGTATTGATAAAAATGCGGATGTCCTTAAAACCTCGCAGTATTTGTTTTTTCGGTGCTTCGTTTTTTCTGAGCATCTGTTCGATAAGCGCTTCGCTTTCGCTTACGGTCAAATGTCGGTCGATAATAATCGAGAGTGCTCTCGCACGCTGCACTTCGTCGTTTACAGAAAGCAACGCTCTGGCGTGGCGTTCGGAAAGCCCCGCACGGCTTATTTTATAACGCATTTCATCGCTTAATTTTAAAAGTCTCAGCTTGTTTGAAAGGGTAGACTGTGCTTTTCCGAGCTTTTTACAAAGTTCGTCTTGGCTGATGTGATATTCACTGACAAGCGTTGCCAAAGCCTCAGCTTCTTCAAAATAGTCAAGGTCTTGACGCTGAAGATTTTCCAGTACAGCAAACACCGCAGAGTCCGTTTCGGAAATTTCGCTGACTACACAGGGAACTCTTGTCATTCCCACAAGTCTTGCGGCACGAAGTCTTCGTTCGCCGGCAACAAGCTCATATTTTCCGTTTTCAAGCTGTCTTACAATAAGAGGTTGCAAAATACCGTTTGCTCTTATGCTTTGAGCAAGTCCTTCAAGCTCGTCGTAATCAAACCTCTTTCTCGGCTGATTCGGATTTGGGAGAATGTCGCTTTGTTGGACTGAAATTATTTGGCTTTCCGTTCTTATTTTGTTCTGCTTTTTTAACATAAATAAAACCTCCGCAGTGCTTGTCCTTGAATAAAGAATAGCACAGCGAAGGCTTAAAAGTAAAGAAAATCCGTTCGTCCGAAACGCCTATATTTAGGCTTTATTCGATTTTATTTTAAAGGTTTTTTAGCGATTTGTGCCGAAGCTCTCGGATATTTTGTCGGAGTTTGCGACTGTTTTTTAACGGTAATGATTCTGCGTGGCATATTTTCGACAAGATTAAACACAACATTGTCGCTTATTTTACCGCCGAGCATTGAAATGGCTTTTTTCGCTTCTTCCGTTTCTTCCGTAATTTCAGCCGATTTCATTGAAATAAAGCTTCCGTTGACTTTTACAAAAGGAAGGCAATATTCGGACAGTGTCGGCAAAGCGGCAACGGCACGTGCCGTTGCAAAATCGTACTTTTCTCTGTATTTCGGCATACGCCCCGCTTCTTCCGCCCTCATATGAAGAATTTCACCTTTAACGGACGTCGCGTTTAAAACGTTTTCTATAAAAGTCAGTCTTTTTTGCGTTCCGTCAAGAAAAGTCATTTTTATATCGGGACGTGCAAGTAACAAAACAAGTCCCGGAAAGCCGGCACCCGTGCCGACGTCGATAATTTTTGCGTTTTCGGGAATATCGACATATTTAAAAAGAGCAAGACAGTCGGCAAAATGTTTCACCGTTACATCGTCCGCTTCTTTGATTGCGGTCAAATTAAAGCTTTTGTTTGTTTCGATAAGCATTTCCGCAAACATATCAAGACGTGAAAAGGCTTTTTCATCTATATTTACTTCAAACGGTTCAACGGTATTATAAAGTAATTCTTTATTTAACATTATATTTTTTCCTTTTTAAGATAAATAAGTAAAACCGATATATCCGACGGAGAAACTCCGCTTATTCGTGATGCTTGTCCTACGCTTTCGGGACGTACTTTTTTAAGTTTTTCTCTCGCTTCGAGACGGAGAGAATAAACGTCGTCGTAATTAATGTCGGCGGGAATTTTTTTAACCTCAAGTCTTCTCATTTCATCAACTTTTGCTTGTTGACGTTTAATATAGCCTTCATACTTAAGGTCAATTTCAACTTGCTCGAAAATATCAGCCGAAAGGTCTGGCCGTGTCTTATCAAAAGGTGTCAGACACTCATAATCAAGCTGTGGACGTTTTATAAGTTCTGCAAGACGGATTCCCGTTTTCATAGGTGCTGTTTCACGTGAAACAAGCATTTCGTTTATTTCGTCCGACGGAGCGAGAGTTATACTCTCGACTCTTTCACGTTCTTTCTTGATAAGTTCAAGTTTTTCGAGGAATTTATCATAACGCTCTTGAGAAATAAGTCCTATTTCGTATCCGTAGCGTGTAAGACGTATATCGGCATTGTCCTGTCTTAGCAAAAGTCTGTATTCACTGCGAGAGGTCATCATTCTGTACGGGTCGGAACAACCCTTTGTCACAAGGTCATCAATAAGAGTTCCGATGTATGAGCTTGCTCTGTCAAGAATGAAAGCATCTTTTCCCTGTATTTTTCTGACGGCGTTTATCCCCGCGATAAGTCCTTGCGCCGCAGCTTCTTCGTAACCGGAAGAACCGTTAAACTGACCGGCGCCGAAAAGTCCTTCGATATCGGCAAATTCAAGTGACGCTTTAAGTGACAGCGGGTCGACACAGTCGTATTCGATAGCATACGCAGTTCTCATAACCTCGACATTTTCGAGTCCCTTTATGCTTCTTAAAAATTTAAGCTGAACGTCTTCGGGAAGTGACGACGACATTCCCTGTAAATAAAGTTCCTCGGTATCCAAACCGCAAGGTTCAATGAAAAGTTGATGTCTTTCTTTTTCTTCAAAACGGACTATTTTATCTTCGATACTCGGACAGTATCTCGGACCGACGCCCTCGATTTTGCCCGAATAAAGAGGGGAACGGTGAATATTTTCAAGAATAATTCTTTTCGTTTCTTCGTTTGTATATGTAATATAACAATGTTCCTTATTTTCCGGCAGTTGTGTTGTTGTATAAGAAAAAGGAATAATCTGTTCGTCGCCCTCTTGAATTTCAAGATCGGAAAAATCCACACTTCGTCTGTTAACTCTCGACGGTGTACCCGTTTTAAATCTGCGAAGGGGAATATTCATTTTTTTCAGTGCTTGTGAAAGCTTCGTTGCCGGAAACATTCCGTCGGGGCCGCTTTCATAAGAAACGTCACCGATATATACACGGCCGCCCAAAAAAGTACCCGTTGCCAAAACAACGGCTTTTGCCGAATAAACAGCTTCCAACTGCGTTTTCAAAAAGAAAATTCCGTCTTTTTTATAAAGATCGGTTATTTCCGCTTGCTTTAAATCGAGATTTTCTTGCTTTTCAAGTGTGTGTTTCATATATTTTGCATAATCGCGTCGGTCAATTTGCGCACGTAAAGAATGTACGGCAGGTCCTTTTCCGCGATTAAGCATTCTTATTTGTATGGAATTTTTATCTGCGGCAATGCCCATTTCTCCGCCCAAAGCGTCAACTTCACGAACAAGGTGTCCCTTTGATGTTCCCCCAATAGAAGGATTGCACGGCAAATTACCTACCCAATCAAGATTTATTGTGAAAATTACCGTTTTAGCACCTAAACGTGCGGCGGCAAGGGCAGCTTCAATACCCGCGTGGCCGGCACCGATAACGGCAACATCATATTCTTTAGCAAAATATTCCATAAAATCAATTCCCGTAAATAAATAACGGCGATGTTATCCAACCACCGCCGTATTTTAAATTATTCTTCTGTTGTTTGAGCAGCCGCCGAACGAATTTCAACCTTACCGTAAAGTGCCGTTCCGTCAATGTCGCTCTTCGGAGTTCTGTCTGCCGATATCGTCGGCTTGTAAGCTTCTTTCTTTTCGCGTCTGCGGTCTCTGCCGCCGTTCCTATTTCTGTTACCGCCGTTTTTAGCATTTTCAACGGGCGAAATAACAACGCGTCTGTCAAGGTCGGAACCTATTGATTGAGAAGTTGCACCTTCAACATCCTGAACAGCCGTATGAATAATTCTTCTTTCATAAGGGTTCATAGGTTCAAGTGAAATACTTCTTCCTTGACGAACAGCTCTCATAGCTGTTTTTCTTGCGAGAATTTTAAGTGTTTCTTCACGCTTCGCACGGTAATTACCTACGTTAATCGAAACTCTTTTATAACTTTGGCTGCCTCTGTTTGCAACCATTCTTGCAAGATACTGAATAGCATCGAGAGTCTCGCCGCGTTTTCCTATAATTATGCCGTAATCATCGCCGCAGTCAAGTTCGAAATAAATTTCTTCTTCGTTTGACATTTCTTTAACCGAACATTCCGTCATACCGAGAGCCAAAACCATTGACTTAATGTATTCGGCTGTTTCACCGTAAAGGTTTGATTCTTTTAAAGGAAGCTCGTTTTCGGTATTTTTGGGAGCCTCTTCCTTTTTTTCAACCTTTTTAGGTTCTGCTTTTTGCTGTTTTTTTTCGGCTTTTTTGTTTTGTTTGTTGTACTTGTTTTCCGGCTTAGGATCCGGAACTTCAATAGAAACCTTAACTTTTGCCGGACTGCCTCCGAAAAGGCCGAAGATTTTTTTTGTCGGGTTTTGAAGAACCTCAACATTAAAATCGTCAAAATCCGTAACACCGAGTTCAAGCATCGCCGCAGCTTTTGCTTCGTCAACGGTATTGCCGGCACCAATAGCTTCTTTAATCATATTTACACCTCAATTATTTTTCGTCGAGAGTTTCCGCAACATTTTTAACTATTTTTTCTCTTGCACGACGGTTAATCGTTTCGTCAACCATTGTTTTGGCAAGAACTTTCTTAGGTGAATATATCTTGTTTAATATAATCATCTGAATAAATGAAAGTAAGCTTGAAATTATGATGTAAACACCGACACTTGCGGGGAACATAAACGAGAACCATACACTCATTGCCGGAGTCATAAGCGACATACATCCCATACTCGGATTTTTTGCCATTTCGGGATTTGTTTTTCTTTGTCTTAACCAAGAATAAACCGCCATCATCAATGACGTAACACCGGTAAGAATCGGAATAAGCCATAACGGATCCCAACCCATATCGACCGTAGGTTTTTTTGCGAGATCTATTCCGAAAATTTGGAATTTGTCGATAAATGTATTGATTTTTGTAATAACGTCGGCGGGAACATCGCTGAGTTTTCCGTCGGCAACTAAAGAATCAAAATGCTCGATTATAACAGATTCCAATCTGTATTCGGCATTTTTTGTATCGCCGTTCTTTGAAATAAGAGTGGTATAAGCTTCAAGGCTTCTACCTGCCTCTTTAATTTTTTCAAGCGTTTCACCTTTAATATTGAGAACAAAAGAAATAAGCTTATAGTTAACTTGGTAAACACCGGTCATAATAAGCAACTGAATAAGCATATTTGTACAGCCGCTTGTCATTGAAGCTGTATTTTCTCTTGCATTAAGCTCGTTAATAGCTTCTTGTTGTTTTTGTTGATTTCCGGCGTATCTTTCTCTGATACGTCTGATTTTAGGTTGCAGTCTTTGTGACGCAGCCAAACTTTTTTGTTGCTTTATCGAGGACGGAAGTAAAATAAGCTTAACGCAAATTGTCATAAGCAACAAGGATAATAAAAAGTTATTGCTTATCTCATAGAAAAATCCAATAAGATAACCAAACGGTATTGAAACTACCTCTCTGATAAAATTCATACTGTCCTCCAATTTTCAGGGACTTATTTTTTCTTTTTTTCGGGAACCGGATCGTATCCGCCCGGAAATAATTGGTTGCACCGTAAAAGTCTTAAAACAGAAAGAAAAGAGCCTTTTATGACTCCGAATCTTTCAATAGCTTCTATTGCGTACTGTGAGCATGTCGGATAGTAACGGCATTGCGGACCGAAAAGGTGTGAAATTCTTCGCTGATAAAATCTGATTGCTTTAATCATCAAACTTTTCATCAATTACACCCGCTTCTTTAAACTGTGAAAGCATAATTTGAGCTAATTGCGTACTTTTTTGATATTTTGTTTTTGAACGTGCCACAAATACAATGTCATAGCTTCCGTTGATATATTTTTCAACAGAAGCGTATGCCGCACGTATTAAACGCTTTGAACGGTTTCTTTCAACAGCGTTTCCGATTTTTTTTGATGTAGTAATTCCAATACGACAAATACCCGCACGGTTTTTCATTACATAAGAAACCAGTGCAGGAGATTGAAATACTTTTCCTTTGCCGTACAGTCTACGGAATTCGCAATTTTCTTTTATTGTTACTGTCCGTTTCAATTTTTTAACCCTGACAATTAGTATGTCAACTGCTTTCTGCCCTTAGCTCTTCTGCGAGCAAGTACCTTTCTGCCATTTCTGTCAGACATTCTCTTACGGAAGCCATGTTCCATCTTGCGATGACGCTTTTTAGGCTGATAAGTTCTTTTCATTATTACTCCTCCGTTTCATAATATAGTCACACATTGTAAAAATATCTGCGGATAAACATTATATAAAAAATAAGTCAAATTGTCAACTTTAAAAATTATATATGTTTTTTTCAATATGTTGTTGAATTTAATAAAAAATAAAAGTTTTCAACAATATCTTGTGTTTTTTGTCGAAAAACGTCCTATTTTTTTATTTTGATAAAAATTTTTTTAATGAAAATTTGCCTATAAATAATATATTATAAATAGTATATTTATTATATTTTCCATTGAAATTGTTTTAAAAGTGTGCTAAAATTGATTATGTATGAAAATGGAAAGAAATACTTAAAAATATCAAAAACTCAAAATAAGCCTATTCTGACGAAAATTACAGCATTTATCTGTTTTTAACATACTTTTTACGTGAAAGGAAGCGATTATTTGAACTCATATTCTGAATTGTGGGAAGCGGTATGTGACTATTGCCGTCAAAATATGAATTCTATTGCTTATAATATGTGGATTGATCCGCTTAAACTTATAAAATTAGATTCGGAACGTGTAATTATTTCAGCTCCCGCATTTAAAATTGATCTCATTATGGACAAGTACCGTAATCTTATTGAGGAAAGCTTTTACAATATTATGGGCTTTAATGTTGCCATTGAGCTTATTCCCGCGGAAAACATTCCAAAAGAACAAAAAGACGATAATTCGATTTCTTCGGGTGCTACACCGTATTCGTCTATTGAACAAACAAAGCTTACCTTTAATAATTTCGTGGTAGGTCCGTCGAATAAATTTGCTTATACGGCTTCTTTGAGAGTTGCCGAAACTCCCGGTTCTGTTTTTAATCCTCTCTTTATTTACGGTAAATCGGGTCTCGGTAAAACCCACCTTTTGAACGCTATCATCGAAAAGATAAAAAATAACAATCCGGACGCGAATATTGTTTATACTACAAGTGAAAATCTTACAAATGACCTTTTCTTTGCTTTGCAAACAAAAACAACATACGATTTTCATAACAAATACAGAACGTGTGATATTTTACTTGTCGACGATATTCAATTTATTGCCGGAAAAACGCAAACGGAAGAAGAAGTTTTCCATACCTTCGAAACTCTCATAAAAGCCGGAAAACAAATAGTTCTCACATCCGATAAGCCTCCGAGAGAAATACCGAAAATCGAAGACAGACTTAAAACAAGATTTGAAAGCGGTCTGCTTTGCGATATTCAGCCTCCGGACTTTGAAACAAGAGTTGCGATTATCAAAGATAAAGCAAATTCTCTTTTACTTGAATTGCCCGACGATGTTTGCAGTTTTATTGCCGAAAACATTAAAAGTAATGTCAGACAGATGGGCAGTGCCGTTAAAAATATTTATGCGTACTGTTCGTTTAATGAAGTCAAACCGACTATTGAAATAGCCAAAGACATTCTTAAAGACGTACTTGTTACAAGTCAGCCAATCGGCGTAGTTGTCGACAACATTATAGAAAAGGTATCATTTACTTTCGGCGTTACTTCCGAACAGCTTAAAAGTGAAAGACGCGACGCAAACATAAACAATGCACGTCAGGCGGCAATGTACATAATTCGTGAAATTACCGATTTATCGCAAGACGAAGTCGGAAAAATTTTCGGCAGAAACCATTCTACCGTTAACAGTTCACTTAAAAACGTTCAGAAGAAAATGGATTCCGATTCAAAATATAAAAACATTATCAACGAAATTATCAAAAATATAAATGATTAAAATTAACTTAGTTTTCAACAATTTTTAAGTTTTGAACAATGAAGTTTTAAACAAGTTAATTTTTATCTTTAAAACAAACAATGTAAAAATAATTTTTCAAAGGTTAAAATTCGTCAAAAATCTTTATAAATCAATGTATTTAAAAGTTTTCGACATTTTCAACCGATTCTACTACTAATACTATTCTTTTAAATTTATATTTCTTTAAAAAGGGGACTTTAAAATGAAATTTATCTGTTCATCTCAAATTTTAAGCGAAGCTTGTATGAACGTTCAACGTGCAACGTCCGCAAAGTCGACAAATCTTCCTACAATAGAAGGTATTTTAATAAAAGCCGAAAACGACAGAATTATGCTTACCGGTTATGACCTTGAAGTAGGAATTATTACTTCTGTTGAAGGACGTGTAGAACAAACGGGAAGTGTTATTCTCAACGCGAAAATTCTTTGCGACATTTTAAGAAATGTTCCCGATGACGTAGTTTCGATAGAATGTGATGACCGCCTTATTTGTAAAATCAAAAGCGGTGACTCGGAGTTTTCGATTATGGGATTTTCCGAGTCGGATTATCCCGAGCTTCCGTCTGTTTCCGGAGGTTTCCCGATAGTCGTAAACGGAGAAGTTCTTAAAGATATGATAAAAAAGACAATTTTTGCCGCTGCCGAAAATGATTCAAAAGTAATTCATACGGGTATTCGTTTTGAAGTAACAAGCGGAAATATTCGTCTTGTTTCCGTTGACGGATATAAACTTGCGATAAGAAACGAAAAAATCGACTATAACGGTGAAGAAAAGATTTTCGTTGTTCCGAAGAAAACACTTAACGAAGTAGTTAAGCTTGTCGATAATTGCGAAAATGTTTCTTTGGTAGTTGCATCACGTCATATTCTTTTCGAATGCGGAAATTATGTTATTATTTCCAGACTTTTGGAAGGCGAATTTTTAAGTTATAAGAGTGCAATCACAACAACGGCAAAAACAGAAGTTAAAGTAAATACGAGAAGATTTATAAGCAGTATCGAAAGAACTTCACTTATTATAACGGAAAGAATAAAAAGTTATGTAAGATGTATTTTTGATACGGATTCGATTAAAATTTCGAGTACAACGGCTTTAGGTACCGCAAATGACAGAATTTTGGCAGACATTCAAGGTGAAAGAGTTGAAATAGGTTTTAATAACAAATATCTGCTTGATGCACTTAAAGTTTGTGATATTGATGAAATAATCGTTCGACTTAACGGTGCAACGTCTCCGATTATTATTGTTCCGGAAGATGACGGCTCTCTTATTTACGAAAGAAGTTTCTTATTTATGGTATTACCGGTAAGGATGAACTGATAAATGAAAAAAATATCCGTTAGAATTAAAGAAAGAGAACGCCGCCAAATAAAAATAGACAGCGAATTTATAAGACTTGACGCACTTTTAAAGCTTGCAAATGCGGTTATGACGGGCGGTCACGCAAAAATCGTCATTCAAGACGGTGACGTTAAAGTCAACGGTGAAGTGTGTACGGCACGCGGAAAAAAAATTCGTGTAGGCGACGAAGTTATTTTTGACAATATTATTTATGAGGTTCTCTAATGAATATTAACGAAATAAAAATCGAAAATTTTCGTAATATTGATTTTATGGGAATTTTTCCCGATAAGGAAATAAACGTAATATACGGGCAAAACGGACAAGGAAAAACAAATCTTTTGGAAGCAATTTGGTTGTTTACGGGTTGTAAAAGTTTCAGAACTTCAAAAGACAGTGAGCTTATACAATTTGAAAAAGAAAATTCTAAAATTTCCATGAGCTTTGAAACTTCGTTAAGAGAAAATCAAGCGGCTTTGTTTATAGATAAAAAAAGAACCGCAAATTTCAACGGAGTAAATTTAAGTTCTCCGAGAGAACTTATAGGAAAATATTACAGCGTTGTTTTTTCTCCCGTTCATTTGTCACTTATAAAAGACGGGCCTTTAAACAGAAGAAAATTTTTAGATACGGCAATAAGTCAGCTTGACTTTTTATATGCTAAAAAGCTTGCGTACTTTTGTCATCTTCTTCAACAAAAAAACGCACTTTTAAAAAATGCGAGTGAAAATATTTCTCTTCTTGATACTCTTGATATTTGGGATGAAAAAATTGCTTTTGCCGGTGCGGACGTAATTGTAGAAAGAATAAAATATATTAAACTTTTACAAAAAAAGGCAACCGAAATTTACGGCGGAATTTCCGGTGAAAAAGAAACACTCACTTTAAAATATATGAGCAATGTTCATTATAAAAGCGAAGAAAGAGAAGACATTGCTCAAACGTATTTTGAAAATCTTCAAAAAAACAGACCGAATGATTTATATATAAAAAATACGTCTTGCGGGCCGCAACGTGACGACATAGAAATACTCATAAGCGGAATTTCGGCAAGAAAATACGGCTCACAAGGACAACAGAGAAGCGCCTCACTTGCTTTAAAGTTAGGTGAAGCGGAAATAATAAAAGACTTAAAAGGCGAACACCCGATAATTTTGCTTGATGACGTTATGAGTGAACTCGACCATACAAGACAAAATTACATTCTTAACAAAATGAAGGGAAAACAAGTGTTTATAACGTGTTGCGAAAAAGAAACCGTTTCCCGTCTTTGTGAAGGAAAAGTTTTTAAAATCGAAAACGGAAAAGCGGTGGAGTAATGTATTTTAACATAGGACAGGATACTGTTATTACGGATAAAAATATTTTGGGAATTTTTGACCTTGATAATACAACTGTCGGAAAAGCAACAAGAGAATACATAAACACCGCATCTAAAAAAGGTGACTGTATAACGGTTTCGCTTGAAGAATTGCCGAAATCATTTATTGTAACGGCAGACAAAGAACGGAAAGTTTATATTTCACCGTTTAATACATCAACAATTTTCAAACGAATTAAAGAATAGTAAGATTTTGACGGAGGAAAAAGAATGAGCGACCAAGTAAAAAATAAAATTGAAGAAGAAGTTATGGATACGGTCGTAACCGAAACATACGACGCCTCTGCCATTCAAGTTCTCGAAGGACTTGAGGCTGTAAGAAAACGTCCCGGTATGTATATAGGTTCAACAGGCCCGAAAGGACTTCATCATCTCGTATATGAAATTGTCGATAACTCCATAGATGAAGCTCTTGCAGGTTATTGTACTCATATCGAAGTAGAAATTTTACCAGATAACATTATAACCGTTCGCGACAACGGACGCGGTATTCCCGTAGGTATAAACGAGCAACAGGGACTTCCCGCCGTAACGGTTGTTTTGACGGTTCTTCACGCGGGCGGCAAATTCGGCGGAAGCGGATACAAAGTTTCCGGAGGTCTTCACGGCGTAGGTTCGTCGGTAGTTAACGCACTTTCCGAATGGTTTGTGGTAGAAGTAAGTCAAAACGGACATATTCACCGTCAAAAATTTGAACGCGGCGGAATCGCAACCGACCTCGAAATAGTCGGAGACACCGATGAAACGGGAACATTTATTATGTTTAAGGCGGATCCGGAAATATTTACCGAAACGACTGTTTACGAATTTGAAGTTCTTCAACGACGACTTCGCGAACAAGCTTTCCTTAACGCAGGTCTTTCGATTACTCTCACCGATAAACGCGATGAAGAAAACATTGTAACGGAAAATTACTGTTATGAAGGCGGTATAAAGTCTTTTGTTGATTATATAAACACAAGCCGCGGACTTACACCTGTTTCGGACGATATTATGCATTTTACAACCGTTACCGGTGACAGAAGTGCCGAAGTTTCTATTTCATACAACGACGGATATAACGAAATTATCTTGAGTTTTGCCAACGGCGTTCGTACAATCGACGGCGGTACTCACGAAAATGGTTTTAAAACGGCTTTAACACGTGTGTTTAACGAATACGGAAGAAAATTTAAACTTCTCAAGGATAACGATAAAAATCTTTCCGGTGACGATGTTCGTGAAGGTTTAACGGCAGTTATAAGTGTTAAGCTTACGGAAGCGGAATTTGAAGGACAAACAAAGAGTAAACTCGGAAATACGGAAATGCAGACAATCGTATCAAAAATGATTTACGATAAAATGATGACGTATTTTGAAGAAAATCCCGCTGTTGCAAAAGCTATTTTTAATAAAGCACTTGATGCTTCACGTGCGCGTGAAGCCGCGAGAAAAGCCCGTGACAGTGCAAGAAGAAAATCGGCACTTGAAGGAAATTCACTCCCCGGTAAGCTTGCCGACTGTATTGACAAAAATCCCGAAAACACGGAAATTTTCATCGTCGAGGGAGATTCGGCGGGCGGTTCGGCAAAAGAGGGACGCGACAACAGAATTCAGGCAATCCTTCCTCTTTGGGGTAAAATGCTTAACGTTGAAAAGGCAAGAATAGATAAAGTTATAGGTAACGACAAGCTTACACCCGTTGTTCTTGCTCTCGGAACGGGAATCGGAGAAGATTTTGATATTTCAAAAATAAGATATCATAAAATTGTAATTATGGCCGATGCCGACGTCGACGGTCAGCATATCAGAACACTTCTTCTTACATTTTTCTTCAGATATATGCGTCCTCTTATTGATGAGGGTTATGTTTATATTGCACAGCCTCCGCTTTTCAAAGTAAGTAAAGGTAAACGTCATGAATACGCCTTTTCGGATGAAGAAAGAGATAGTTATATTGAAGAAATGGGCGGAACATGTGACATTCAAAGATATAAAGGTCTCGGTGAAATGGATCCGGAGCAACTGTGGGAAACGACAATGGATCCGGCAACACGTACAATGCTCCGTGTAACACTTGAAGATGCCATGGAAGCCGACGAAACGTTTTCGATTCTTATGGGTGACAAGGTTGAACCGAGAAGAGAATTTATTGAAAAGAACGCCAAATACGTTAAAAATCTCGACATTTAACAGTTAGAAAAATAGAGGTAATAAAATGAGTAAAACTAATCAACACAATTTAGGTGAATACGTACCTTTGGAAGAACAAAACATTATAAATGTTGAGATTAACAAGGAAATGAAAAATTCGTTCCTTGATTATTCGATGTCTGTTATTACATCACGTGCTCTTCCGGATGTTCGTGACGGTTTAAAGCCGGTACACAGAAGAATTCTTTATACAATGTATGAAAATTCACTGTATCCCGATAAACCGCACAGAAAGTGTGCCGACACAGTCGGTTCGGTTCTCGGTAGATACCATCCGCACGGTGACGCTTCGGTTTATGACGCCATGGTACGTCTTGCACAAGATTTCTCGATGAGATATGTTCTCGTTGACGGTCACGGTAACTTCGGTTCTATTGACGGCGATCCACCCGCAGCATACCGTTATACAGAGTCAAGAATGAGCAAAATCGCTCTTGAAATGCTTACGAATATTGATAAAGATACGGTCGATTTTACAACAAACTACGACGACCGTCTTAAAGAGCCTACCGTTTTACCGTCAAGATACCCGAATCTTCTCGCAAACGGTTCAACGGGTATAGCAGTCGGTATGGCAACAAACATTCCGCCTCATAATCTCGGCGAGCTTATCGACGGCATCGGTTGTGTAATTGACAATCCGGATGCTTCGCTTGACGATATTATGGAACACATTAAAGGGCCTGACTTCCCAACCAGCGGAATTATTATGGGGCGTGCGGGTATAAGAGCCGCTTACGGAACGGGACGCGGAAAAATTACACTTCGCGGTCGTGCCGAAATTGTCGAAAACGAAAGAAACGGACGTTTCCAAATAATTATAACGGAGCTTCCTTATCAAGTTAACAAGGCACGTCTTATTGAGTCTATTGCCGACTTGCATAAAGACAAGAGAATTGAAGGACTTGCCGATATCAATGACTATTCGTCAAAACGCGGCGGCGGTATGAAGATAGTTATTGATCTTAAGCGTGATGCTAACCCGCAAGTTGTGCTTAATCAGTTGTATCAAATGACACAACTTCAAATTTCTTACGGAATAATTCAGTTAGCTCTTGTTGACGGCGAGCCGAAGGTTCTTACACTTAAAGAAATAATAGAAAAATATATTGAGTTCCAATGTGAAATAATAACAAGAAGAACACAATATGATTTAAATAAGGCTCAGGCAAGAGAACATATTCTCGAAGGCTTGGCACGTGCCATTGACATTGTTGATGAAATTATTGCGACAATCCGTGCTTGCAAGGGCGGTCAAGCAGAAGCAAAGCTTGCCATTATGGAAAAATTCGACTTTGACGATCCGCAAGCAGCGGCAATCGTTGCTTTCCGTCTCGGTCAATTAGCCGGTCTTGAAATTCAAAAGATTATCGCCGAGCGTGATGAATTGAGAGCAAAAATCAAGGAATATCTTGAAATTCTCGGTTCCGAAGCAAAAATCAGAGCTATCGTGAAAGAAGAATTAGAGGCAATAGGCAAAAAATACGGCGACGAGAGAAAAACGGAAATTGTCAATGTCAGCGGTGAGGTTGATATCGAAGACCTTATTGCCGAAGAAGACTGTGTATTTACCCTTACGAAAATGGGATATATTAAGCGTCAGCCGACGGAAACATATCAAGTTCAAAACCGCGGCGGTAAAGGTATTAAGGGAATGAGCCGACGCGAAGAAGACGTTGCCGAAACAATGTTTATATGTTCTTCTCACGATTACATTCTTTTCTTTACATCCGAAGGCAAAATGTATCGCCTTAAGGGATATGAAATTCCGGAGGGAACAAGAAACAGTAAGGGTATGAATATTGTCAATATCTTACCTATAAGTGCGGAAGAAAAAGTAACCGCAATGTTGAGAGTTCCCGATTTCGGTGAGGATAAATATTATCTTTGTATGGCAACAAAGAACGGTATCATTAAGAGAACCGAGCTTGATGCATATAAAAATATCCGTAAAAGCGGTATTATCGCAATCAATCTTGACGAGGGCGATGAGCTTCGTTGGGTAAAACTTACCGACGGTGAGCAAAATCTTATGGTTGCGACGAAAGACGGTATGAGCATTTGTTTCAATGAAAAGGATGCGAGAGCTATCGGCAGAACAGCTCGCGGTGTTCGTGCTATTTCGCTTTCGGAAGGTGACGAGGTTGTCGGAATGGTTATTTTCGGTAACGAAGGTAAAGTTCTCACAATCAGCGAAAAAGGTTACGGAAGACGAAGCGACGTATCAAATTACCGTGTTCAAAACCGCGGCGGTAAAGGTCTTACAAACTATCATACTGATAAGTACGGTAAAGTGTGTGCCATCGAAATGGTAGAAGACGACCAAGATATAATTATGATTTCTTCAGACGGAATCATAATCAGACTTACCGTCGATCAAGTAAGAGAATGTAACCGTCCTTCAAAGGGTGTTATTCTTATGAAGGTAAAAGACGGAGAAAAAGTTGTTACAATGTCTCTTGCACAGCACGAAGAAGCAATTGAGTCTGAGGAAACCGAAACTTCCGGTGAACAAGTTGCGGGGATTGAGGAATAATTTTTTCTGTTTGTGAAAGGAAAGTCTTTATGAATGAGAACAACGAGAAAAAGATAAACGATGAAGTAACGGAGTCGGAAACGGTAAACGAGCAAGAAGAAAATCCGCAAACTTCCGCTGAGAAAAAAGACGAAAAGCCGAAAGATAAGAAAAAACACAAAAAGTCTACGATTATTTTAGCGGTTTTTCTTGTGTTGATTGCCGTAATTGTCGCTGTTGTCGGCGTTTTTATAAACAATAAACTTAATAAGATTATTATTGACGATTCGACGACGTTGAATTATAACGATCCGTTTACGGCACCCAAAGAAGAAGACGTTGTAGACTTCGGCGAAATAAACGACGCTGTCGGAAACGACCTTGACAGTATAATAACCGATTGGTCGACAAACGGCGGAGAAAAAATGAGAAGTTCAAATGTTTTAAACATTTTACTTGTCGGCAGTGACGCTTCCGTTGAAGATTCGGACCGTGCATCCATTACCGAAAAAGGTAATACGGATGCTATGATACTTGTTTCCATAGATAAGGCAAACAAAAAGATAAATATGGTTTCGTTTATGCGTGACAGCTACACATATATGCACGGTTGGGGACACTGCGCAAAGCTTAATGCGGCTTGTGCAAACGGCGGACCGGCATATCTTGTCGAAGTAATCGAAAACGATTATAAAATCGAAATCGACGGATATGTGTTAGTTGACTTTGACTCTTTCCGTCAAGTTATTGACGTACTCGGCGGTGTAAACGTCGATGTTCCGACGTATGTGGCAAACCATCTTACAACAAAATTAGACGGATATTTCCCAAGAGGTGAAGGCGTTCTTCTTAACGGTGACCAAGCACTTCAATTCAGCCGTGTAAGACATACCGATGCAGACGGTGATGTCAGCCGTGTAGAGCGTCAAAGACAGGTTATCTCTGCCATTATAGATAAGTGTAAAGGTGCTACTCTTTCACAGATAAACGGTGTTTTCGATGCTGTTCTCGCAAACGTCAGAACAAATATCGGTAAAAAAGAAATTTTGAACTATGCAACGGAAGCGGTAACAGACGGTTGGGCAAACTTTACAATTAACGAAATAACCATGCCGGGACAAAACGCACGTTACGGACTCAGCGCAAAGGCATGGATTTGGGTTATAGACTATCCGCTCGCCGCACAGGACCTTCAAAAAGCTCTTTACGGAAAAACAAATATAACTCTTCACGAAGACAGAAAAACAGCCATTGACATTGTCGGCGGTTATGTTGTGAAATAATATGTTAACTATTGATTATTAAGGAGTGTCCGCATGAACTATTATAATTATAACAACGGTCAGTTTGGCGGATGGGGAAACGGCAATTACGTTAATACTCAAATGAACGGTTTTAACTCCCTTTATGAAAAACAGGAAAACATAAAGAATGACAAAAAGATTTTAAAGAAAATCGGATTTTGTGTCGGGCTTGCCATAATTTCGTATATTATTTTGGCAGATTTATCAAGCATTATAATTTTTGCGGTCGGAAAATATTACCCGAACATTTTACTTATCGCAACGGATAATATCGCGGAATCGGCATATTCCATATTGGCGTCCGTGTTTTTTATCGGCGTTCCGTTTGCAATTGTTCACTTGATTTTGAAAAAGAAAAGAATAGCGGGTAATTTGCCGTTCGGAACAACGTACAACAAAAAAGCATCAATAAACCTTGTAATGTTTATGCTGCCGATTACAATATTTTCCGCGATTGCGGTAAATATGATATCTTTTGTGATACAGGCCGTTCTCGGCGTTTCTTTCGTCAGCGGATTGGAAAACGAAACGTCATACGGACTGACGGAAAGCTTGATAGCGGCTGTTGCGACAGCCGTCATTCCCGCAATTATCGAAGAATTTGTCATTCGCGGCGTTGTAATGCAGCCTTTGAGAAGATACGGCGATTGGTTTGCCGTTATAAGTGCGGCTGTAATATTTTCTTTAATGCACGGGAATATGGTACAAATACCGTATACTCTTGTGTCCGGAATTTATTTGGGTTATGTCGCTATTGCAACCGGCAGTCTGTGGGCTCCCATTGTTCTTCACTTTTTAAATAATTTAACGTCCGTCTTAATAATGGTTTATACGTGTAACTTAAGTGAAACGGGCTCGAATGTGGCAATAGGCATAACGTATCTTGCCATTGTTGTTTGCGGTGTTGTCGGCGGAATAAATTTCTTTAAAATGCGATACAAAACAAGAATGGCAAAAGGTGTACAAACTTTAAAAACTTTTGAAAAAATAAAGGCAATGTTTATAAATTTGCCTATGATTATTGCTTTTATACTGTTGTGTTTAACGGCATTGGGAAGCATAAACTTGGAATAAAATGGATATAAGCTTTATGAAATATGCTCTCGATTTGGCACGTCTTTCGTTTGACGAGGGCGAAGTGCCTGTCGGTGCGGTTGTCGTGTGTGACGGAAAAATTGTCGGTGAAGGCAGAAACAAGCGTGAAAATGTGAAAAACGCACTTCATCATGCCGAAATCGAAGCCATCAATCAAGCGTGTAATACACTTGGCGGTTGGCGTCTTTGGAAATGCGATTTGTACGTTACACTCGAACCTTGTCCGATGTGTGCGGGAGCAATTATAAATTCAAGAATTAAAAATGTGTATTTCGGTGCATTTGATAAAAAAAACGGTGCGGTTTGCTCGGTAACGAATTTGTTCGACGGGAATTTTACCCACAAGCCCGTTTACGAGGGCGGAATAATGGAAGATGAATGTGCCGGAATTTTATCTCATTTTTTTAAAGAATTAAGGCAGGTGAAGAAAAATGAGCACGATTGCGGCGATATCAACGGGTAGAGCACCCGGCGGTATAGGAGTTATCAGAATTTCCGGTGAAGATGCAATTTTAATAGGAGATAAAGTTTTTACTTCTTTCAGCGGCAAAAAATTAAGCGAAATTTCCGGATACTCCGCACTTTACGGAAAAGCTCACGACAAAAACGGCGATATTGATACAGCGGTTGCTCTTGTTTTTCGTAATCCTAAAAGTTATACGGGTGAAGACGTCGTTGAAATTTCCTGTCACGGCGGTCTTTACGTTACCGACAAGGTTTTAAAAGCGGTGCTTGACGCGGGCGCTGTTCCCGCCGAAGCGGGCGAATTTACAAAAAGAGCGTTTTTAAACGGAAAAATGGACTTGACAAGTGCCGAATCGGTTATGAGCGTTATTTCGGCACAGGGCGAACAAGCGGAAAAAATAGCTCTCGGCGTTCTTGAGGGAAGGCTGTTTAAAGAGATTAAAAAAATTACGGATAAGCTTTTATATGATATGGCACTTCTTTCCGCATGGGTGGATTACCCGTACGAAGAAATCGACGACCTAAGTGACGATAAATTGGAAGAACATATTGAATACGGCATTGAGTCTTTGGAAAAACTTATAAATGATTTCTCAAAAGGGCAAATTATAATGGAGGGTGTTGATACCGCCATTGTCGGTTGCCCGAACGTCGGAAAATCAACACTTATGAATTTGCTCTCCGGAACGGAAAAATCAATAGTTACCGAAATTGCCGGAACGACAAGAGATGTCGTTGAAGATACCGTAAACGTAGGCGGAATAACACTGCGTCTTGCGGATACGGCGGGCGTTCGTGAAACGGATGATATTGTTGAAAGTATCGGTGTCGACAGAGCGGTAAAAAGGCTTGAAAAAGCAGAACTTGTTCTGGCTGTTTTTGACGGAAGCAGAGAAATTTCGGAACAGGACAGCAAACTTATTGAGCTTTGCAAAGGCAAAAAAGCAATCGGAATAATAAACAAAATAGATTTAGACAAAAACTGTCTAAACGATAAAATAAAGGAAAGTTTTGACAAGACGGTTTTCATCTCCGCCAAGACGGGCGAAGGAAAAGCGGAGCTTTCAAACGCCATTGACGAGCTTTTGGGAACAGCCGATTTTGACACATCCGCCACTGCCGTTGTAAACGAACGTCAGTGCGATTGCTGTAAAAAAGCACTTGAGGCTCTGTACGAAGCAAGAAATGCCTTAAAGCTTGATATGACAATGGATGCGGTTACCGTTTGCCTTGACGGTGCTGTGGAAAATTTAATGGTATTAACGGGTGAAAAGGCAACCGAATTGGTTGTAAACGAAATTTTTGCACAGTTTTGTGTGGGAAAATAAATATAAAAATGATTATAGACAAAATTCGTCTATTTTGAAAAGAGGTTTTTTTAATGAGCGAAGGATGCAACGGAAATTGCAGCAGTTGTTCTTCAAATTGTGACAGCAAAAAACAGGATTTACACACTCCGCTTAATGCGATGAGCAGTGTAAAAAAGGTTATCGGCGTAGTAAGCGGTAAAGGCGGCGTAGGAAAAAGCCTTGTAACTTCTATGCTTGCGGTAACGGCACAGACAATGGGTTATCAAAGCGCGGTGCTTGATGCGGATATCACCGGACCGTCAATTCCGCAAGCTTTCGGTCTTCACGGAAATGCAGAGGGCAGTGACGAAGGAATTTATCCTATGATATCAAAGCTCGGCACAAGAGTAATGAGCGTGAATTTGCTTCTTGAAAAAGAAGATCAGCCGGTTGTTTGGCGCGGACCGGTTATTTCGGGCGTCATTCAACAGTTTTGGCAAGAGGTTGTTTGGGGCGACGTTGACTTTATGTTTGTAGATATGCCTCCCGGAACGGGCGACGTTCCGCTTACCGTGTTCCAGTCACTTCCCGTTGACGGAATTATTATTGTAACAACTCCTCAAGATTTGGTTACGCTTATTGTCAAAAAAGCCGTTAATATGGCAAAAATGATGAACATACCGATTTTAGGTATTGTTGAAAATATGAGCTATTTCGAATGTAGCGATTGCGGTAAAAAACATTATATTTACGGTGAAAGCAAGATTGACGACATTGCAAAAGAATTAGAAATTCCGGTTCTTGCGAAATTGCCAATAAATCCGGCAAATGCGGCACTTGTTGATAAGGGTGCGATTGAGCTTTGCGAAGAAAAACAGTTTATTGACGTAATTAAATCGATTGCGGAATAAATTTAACAATTCGACTTTTTGTTGGAGAAGAAGTGTATGGAAAACAATGTAAACAAAAATTACATTATATTAAGAGCATTATCCTTTGTAATGATTGCGGTGATGCTCTTATCGTCCTTCGGATTAACCGCTTTTGCGGAAGAACCCGTAAACTCCGAAAACGAAGTTGAAAATGTTGACGAAGAATCATCGCTTCTTCGTATGGGTATTGATAATAACAGCTTCCCGAATTCCGCAGAGGCGTTCGTAACGAGTGCGGAAAGACTGCGTTATTACACGGATTCGGGATATTTAAACACACTTTTAAAAGATAAACCCGAAAATCTTTCACTGGCAATTCAAGAATATTGTATTACCGGTTGGGGCGGTTCGGGATACAGTATGGCAGCATCTATGGTTCTTGCGTCAACGGGTAGGCTTGACATTACACAGTTTGAAACGGGTAAACAGTGCTTTTATAAGTTGTATTGGCCCGCAAGTAACCTTAATTTCAGAGTTCTTGTAAATTTTTATCAGCTCTTACAGTTCAGCGGTGATAATGTTGTACATATATATGACAAAAGTTTGGGACACAGCAGAAAAGACCTGAAAAACATATTAAAGGACATTGTTACGCTTGCTCAAGACAAGGAAAAGCCTTTCATAATAACATTTGCTTGGGACAACAAAACGACAAGACACAGCAATGCCGTTGTCGCCGTTGATTACGAAAAGCAAGAAGACGGAAGCCATATAATTACCTTAATAAATCCTGAGGACAGAACAAAATATCAATACCTTACAGTTGATAAGAGTTTTTCTTCGTGGACGGTAGACGACGAAAAGGTCGCCTTGGCGGAAGGGTACTCAATAGGCTATCAAACGGTTGATGAAATCGGGCTTCCCGCTTATGTTGAAAAAAGGGCAACTTATGAGGATTACGACGGAAAAACCGTGGTAATTCTCGAACAAAACGCAGAAGTAAAAATAACAAACGACAAAAACGAAGAATTGGAATACGCGAACGGTAAGTTTTCGGGTACTATGGACTATGACTTTATTCGGTATTTGTATAACGGAGTTAATTTTGTCGGTGATTTTGTTATTTTAATAGACGAGTCGGAAGAATACGTCGTTGAAAATATGAAAAGCGAATTGGATATAACTATAGCCGGAAACAACGGAGTTTTTTGCGGTGTCGACGGCACCAACGTACAAAAAATAACAGCCGAAATAGGCAAGTTTACCGTTGACGGCGAGGATATGGCATATTCTATTTCGGCGTTGTCAAATGAAGAAAACGTTGAAATGATAAACATTCGCGGCGGCGAGTCACGAACAATTACGTTTGAAACAGATGAAACGCTTTTAGTTAAAAGCGAAAGAAAAAGGAATATCAAAGTCGGAATGATGTCGGCAGACGGAGAATTTTACGAATGTGATTATACGCCCGACGGCAAAAATTACAGCTTAACTTCTAAGCTTATTCAAAATCGAATTGATTACGAACAGGACAATTCCAAGCGAGTAATATATTTCTTTATCGGTTTCGCCGCTGTTATGGCCGCTTCGGTGGTTTCGATTATTATACTTATAGTTAAAAAGAAAAAAGTTAAAAAAGACAGTAAAAACGAAGAATAAAAACGGAGAGTTTATTATGATGAAAATTTCACCATCGATTTTATCTTGCGATTACGGTAAAATTGCGGAAGAATTAAAATGTATGGAATCTTGCGGTGCCGATTATATGCACATTGACGTAATGGACGGGCATTTTGTTCCCAACCTCACTCTCGGAGCACCGGTTATCAAGTGCATAAAAAAGGCAACAAAAGTCCCCTTTGACGTGCATCTTATGATAAGCGAACCGCTTAAATATATTGACGATTTCTGTGATGCCGGTGCCGACATTATAACGTTTCATACGGAATGTGATTCACCGATTGACGAAACGATAGATAAAATTTTGTCGCACGGAGTAAAAGCATCGCTTACGGTAAAGCCCAAAACACCCGTTGAAGAAATATTCCCGTATCTTGACAGACTTTCCATGGTACTCATTATGACGGTCGAACCCGGATTCGGCGGCCAGAGTTTTATGGAAGATATGATGCAAAAGGTTACGGCTCTCAGAAACGAAATAAACCGCCGAGGACTTCAATGTGAAATCGAAGTTGACGGCGGAATAAACGAAAAAACCATTGCGGTTGCCGCGGCAGCCGGTGCGGATGTTTTTGTTTCGGGTAATGCGATTTTTTCAAGTCAAGACAGAAAAGGCACTATTGAAAAATTTAAGAAAATAGCACGGGAAAATTTTAAATGGTAATTTTTCCGATAAAGCTTCCGTGTTCGGTGACCGTATAGGCAGAATAATTGCCGGAAATTTCACCGAATTCCGTCATAGTGGAGCTTATATCCGTTGAGACTTTCGGAAAAATCACAAAATATCGGTCATTCATTTTATAAAGCGAACAGATTATTTTTTTCCTGTTCTGTTTTTTGCTTGCCGAAATAAAATCAAGCAAATCATCTATATTTCGGGTTTTTAAAATCAAGCTGTTCGGTTTTTTGACTCTGTATCTGTATTTTTTCGGAGTTTTAAAAGTGAATATGAAAAAACAGCCTCCGCTTTGCGTGGGTAATGCTTCTACTATAATTTTTTGATTGACATTGCTGACGTTGGGACGGATGGTACGCAAAATCTTTTTGACGGCATTTGTAGTTTTTGTGTTGTTACTGAGTGATTCGTATGTAATATCAAATTGCTTCATTTCCGTTTGAGTCAGTTCAATGAGTAAAACATTCTCGTTAAGTGATTCGTAATTCATAACTAAAACCTCCGAAAAAAGTCTCTTAATTCATATTATTACACGGACTTGCTTTGTGCAATAAATAAATGTTGGAAAAAGTGAGGGAAGACTTGTGGACAATACATCAAAACCTCAAAAATCACTGGACTTTATTGAGACACGCTCAATTATGTTCGACTATATGCTGATGCTTATCGCACCGTTAATATTTGCTCTTTTCTATTATGGGGAAAGGGTTTTGATGCTTGTTGCCGTTTCGGTAATTACGTGTGTCGTTTGCAGAAGACTCGGTAATAAAATACTGAAATCTCAAGAATCTTCAAGAGATTTTTCTTCAATCGTGATAGGAACAACGGTAGCACTTTTGTTACCTATAACGGCGCCTTGGTGGTTAGCGGTCAGCGGTGCTTTTTTTGCCGTGGTAATCTGTGTTTTGCCTTTTGGTTCAATAAGAAAATCACCGTTTGTTCCGGCAGCTGCGGCAATATGCTTTTTAACAATTTGCTGGAGCGACCTTATGTTCGACTTTACGTCATCGGGGAAATACTCTTTGGCAAAAATGCTTGAACAAAGCAATTCGATAGGTAAGAATGCCGTTGCGTTTTTCGAAGCCTTTACGGGCAGTTTACCGTCGGCGGTAGGATCGGGAAGTATAATCGCTCTTATCGGCGTGCTTGTTTTTCTTATAATTCGCAGACCGAAAAACAGTGTACCCGTTTTAAGCTTTTTAGCCGCCGTCATAATAATGGCAATTCTTTTTCCGAGGGTAAGCACGGGCAGAGTTATGTCGGTTGTTATGGAGCTTTGTTCGGGAACGCTTTTGTTCAGTGCCGTATTTTTTATGTCATATCCGACTGTAATGCCTGAACGGGCCGTATCAAGTGCCTTGTGGGGTTTTTGCGGCGGAATAATTTGTATGCTTATTCGGTACTTCGGCGTTTTTGAAGATCCGAGTTGTTTCGGTATTGTAATTATTTGTGCCATGTCCGAGCTTTTTGATAAGGTGCCTCTCACACCGAAAGAAAAAAAGAAACTTGCGGCGGAAAAACCGGTCGACGAAGAACCGATAACGGTTGTGCCGGATGATGTACTCAATGAAATCCCCGATATAACCGAGGAGGTTCTCGAAGAAGCCGAAAGTCAGCAAGAGGAAAACGACGGTTCGGCGGAAGATATCGTAACAGCCGAAAAAGAAACGTTAGATGCGATTATTTCCGAGGAAAACACTGTTGAGGAACAAGAAACGCCTTTTATAACGGGAGGTGACGGCAATGAGTGACAATAAACGAATTGTAAAAAGAATTCGAAACAGTGCCGTCATAAAAAGTCCCCTTCTTTTTGAGGCAGTCGGACTTTGCCCTGTTGTTGCAATCGCACTTTCGTTAAAACAAGCGGCGTTTTTGGCTCTTGTCACCGCCATTGAAATGGTTGTGTGTGAGGTTTTGGCGTCACTTTTACTTAAAAACGTGCGCCGTTATTGGCGAGTTGCACTTTATGTTGTTTTCGGAGTAGCCGTTATTTTCAGTATTATGCTGTTTGTTCAACGGTTCCTTCCGCAAATGGCAATAAATTTCGGCATTTATTTGCCCTTAATGGCGGTCAACTCTCTCGTTGCACTTCACTGCGAAAGAGTAGCGGTAAAAAATAACGTTACCGAAAGTTTAGTCGATGCGATTTCGGCATCTGTGAGTTATGGCGTAGTTGCGATTATTGTCGGTGTTGTCCGTGAAATTTTGGCTTACGGTACAATAGGAGGCTTTAATTTACATACGCCCGTAAAAGTACCGGCGATTTTGATGCCGTTCGGGGCATTGCTCATTATGGGATTCTTGGGTGCCGTGCTTAAAGAATTTATTGCTTGGCGATATCCGAATGCATCGCCCGACAGAGCTTTTAACACAAACGAAATACGCCGTTCACTTCGTGCTCCGCTGAAAGAACTTATGAAGGACGATTACAATCCTTATGACGAAAACGGAGATAACGACGCGGATACGCTTGCAAGAAAACCGAAAAAAGAAAAAGCCATAAAAGAAAGATGGGCAAAGGTTAAAAAAGAGAAGGCGAAAAAAGCCGTTGCCGAAGAACAAACTCAAGAAATAATTCTTACCGAGGAAGAAAAATTCGCAACTGTCGTAAAGAAAAAGAAAGAAAAAAAGAAAAAAGCGGAAAAGCCGAAAGTAATTCTTTCTAAAGAACCCCGTGACAGAAAAGTCGAAAGCGGCGACAGAACATATCTCGACGATTTTTCCGATATGCTTTCGGAACTTGAAGAATATAAATCACGCGAAAGCGAGATCAAAGACGAAAACGGCGCGGAAAATAACGGAGGTGACCGAGAATGACGGTTTTTTTGAAAATTGTTTCGGCGGCACTTTATGTTATGCTGTTTCAAAATCTTATCTTCAACGGCGGTTACGGTGTAAGCGAAGCTATAAGAATGAGTGCGAAACCGCGTCAGCTTTTACCGATGGCGATATTTATTACATATTTTTCAACGACGGTTTCCGCAGCTTGTGTACTTCTTGATAAAGTACCGAAAATACACGCAATGAACGAGCTTTTTCATTCGATTATGTTTGTGTGCGTTCTTCTGGGATTTTATATTATAACAATGGCAGCGGTTTTGATTTGCGGAAAAGTTTCTCCGAGAACCGTTCGAAGAATAGGTATTGCCGCATTTAACACTCTTGTTTTTGCGGTTCCGTTTATCAATTACCGTTCGGCTTTTACCGTATATGAGGCGATAGGTGCCGGAATAGGTGCGGGAATGGCATACATCATTGCCGTAGTGCTTATAAATTCGGGACTTAAACGGCTTGACTCAAACAAAACCATACCGCATTGCTTTAAAGGAATACCGGCGCTGTTTATTTATACGGCACTTTTATCTCTCGGCTTTTCGGGAATTTCGGGATCTTCTGTTTTTATATAAGAAAGAAAAAATATGTCATACAACGAAAACAATCGCAGCAAAAAAGGATATTACAAATTTTCCAAAAAATATCCGTCACGTCACGGCTCAAGCTATGCTATCGGTGAGAGCCGAAAAATGAAAAAAAAAGAACGTGCAAGAAAAGTGATTTTTGCCGTTCTTTTGTGCTGCCTTTTTGTTGCCGTGTATATAGGCATTTCTCTTATTTCGGACCTTTCCGCAAGACCTATTCCCTCTGCACCGGACAGTACTCAAAACATTACCGTCGAAAAGCTTGGGACGGTCAGAGCTCTTTTTATCGACAATAAGGATTTAGAGGACATAACCGCATTTTCAAAGCAACTGCAAGAAGCAAAGGAAAACGGATTTAATGCGATTATGCTTGATTTTAAAACAAGAGAGGGCGTTTTGACATACGGCTCATCGCTTTTGAAAAATACAGCGGATAGTAAATGTAACTATATAAGCGATACGGTTTTCCGTTTGATTGAAGAAAACGGTTTGATGACAATCGCAAGAATATATTGCTTCGAAGACTCTGTTGCGCCGCAAAGAATAGGGGCATACGTTTACGAAGATGCCGAAAAAACAAAAATATGGTTTGACGCACCCGCCGTGAATAACGGAAAAGTTTGGCTTGATCCTACAAGCGAAAAAGCGCAGAGTTATCTTTGCTCGGTAATCGACGAGGTTGTCGATTTGGGTGTCGATTTAATATATTTGGATTCGGTTCAATTTCCGAAATCACGTGAGGGGGCTGTTCCCGTTTACACCGAAAACGATGTTTTGCTGGACAGAAACCTTGTGCTGCAAGAGTTTATAAAAGCCGCAACACAGTCGGCGGATAAATGCCCTGTGATTTTAGGAATGCCTTATGAAGCCGCAACAGACGGAGATGATGAGCTTTGGGGCGGAAATCTTTTTGACACACAAGCTCCCGTTTGCTCTCCGTTAATATCAAATTCCGACATAGAAAATTATGTCGAATATGTTGCGGACACCTATGCCGTTTTAAACAACGAAGTGAAGAACAATTTCTCTACAATAAAAGTTATTCCGACCGTTAAAAATCAAACGGAGGATAAGGAGTTTTACACCGAATTGGCGTCAAGCGGTGCGGATAGCTATATAATTGTTCCCTGATTTAATAAAAAGACTTGAAATAATAAGATTTTTATAGTAAAATGCTAATGTATAAATAATGTATATAAATTACTTTACGGAGGTATAATACCTATGGTATCAGCAGGCGATTTCAGAAATGGCGTAACATTTGAAATGGACGGTAACGTTTATCAAATCGTTGAGTTCCAACACGTTAAACCCGGTAAAGGTGCGGCGTTCGTCAGAGCAAAAATCAAAAACGTAATTTCAGGCGGCGTTGTTGAAAGAACTTTCAACCCCACTGAAAAATATCCGACAGCTTTTATTGAAAGAAGAGATATGGAATATTCTTATAACGACAGCGGTTTGTATTACTTTATGGACCAAGAAACTTATGACCTTATTCCGATCAACGAATCAGACCTCGGTGACAACTTCAAGTTTGTCAAGGAAAATATGGTTTGTAAAATTCTTTCATACAAAGGAAACGTTTTCGGTGTTGAACCGCCGACGTTCGTAACACTTCAAGTTACACAAACGGATCCGGGCTTTAAGGGCGACACGGCAACAAACGCTACAAAACCGGCAACTCTCGAAACAGGAGCCGAAATTAAAGTTCCGCTTTTCATTGATGAAGGCGAAATGATCAACGTTGATACTCGTACAGGCGAGTATATGTCAAGAGCATAATCGGAGGTAAAATATGATGACAGTAACAGAAAAAGTTGCATATCTCAAGGGTCTTGTAGAAGGACTTGATTTTGATGACGACAAGAAAGAAACAAAAGTAATTAAGGCAGTTCTCGACGTTCTCGAAGATCTTGCTCTTACAGTAAGCGATCTTGACGACGAAATGGAGCTTGTTACGGAACAGCTTGATGCAGTTGACGAAGACTTAGCTGATCTCGAAGAAGTTTTCTATGACGAATGTGACGATTGCGACTGTGATTGTGACGACTGCTGCGATTGTGATGACGATATGTACGAAGTAGTTTGTCCCGCTTGCGGCGAAACAGTATACTTCGACGAGGAAATCATTCTTGACGGCGAAGCAGAATGTCCCGCTTGCGGCGCACCGTTCGAATTCGACTGTGACTGCGAAGAATGTTGCGATTGCGAAGACGATTGCGAATAATCAATCAAAAAATTAAGAGCTACCGTTCGGTAGTTCTTTTTTTGTTGCTTTTATTTGCGTTTAGTGTTAAAATGAAAATATGAGGTGATAATATGACAGATAACAAAAAAATGATGAAGGTTTATACTGCCATGTGGGCTGTAATCGCAGTCGTTTACGGATTGTGGATGTCCGTTTTTATGAGCTGGGACCAATATCCCTACATAATTCCCACAAATGATGATATGAACCTTCCCGCTGAAGCGTTTATTGAAAAGTTCGACGGTGTTCTTTACGGCCCGATGTATGAAAGTCCGCTTGTGTTTTGGCTTTGGGTAGTGGGCTCGACCGTAATGCTTTTCCTTTATGCTTTGTTTATCAGAAAAATTCTTTTTACCGATAAGCTTTCAAAGGGAACAACGGTTTTCTGTGCTTTGAATTTAATTGTCGGCTGTGCATTTGTTACGTGGTACGGATTTTTAAGTTTCCCCGAACAGTTCGGTAATATTTTGACAGACGTTACCGCAAGTATGTTGGGACTTCGTTATCCGTGGTACTTCAAGATGTGGGGCGTACTTGCATCATTGTCGATATTCACGAATACGCTTTATATGTACCGCAAAAACAATTATTACGGAAAAACCGGCGTAATTGTAACGTCTATCGGTTGTGCGGCTATTTACGTAACAATAAACGTTCCGTCCGCGGGACTTGACCTTGTTATGACCGCACGCTGCCTCGGTCACTGGGCAACAGCGTTGATTTTTGCGTTCTTAGGTGCTGCCGGCGTAATTATCTTCCTTTTCCATAAGTGCAAGGAAAAAGACAAAAAATATATTATCGCAACAATAATTTTTGTTGCCGTGCTTCTCGTTATGCTTGTTCTTTTAGTAACAGTCGGTAAGAGTGCTTTCATCGAGAACTTGCCTATGTGGGTAGCTTACATTTTGTTGTTTATCGTAAACTTTACTCCGCTTTTCGATAAAAAAGAAGCAAAAGAAGTCGTAGCCGCATAATTGTTATATTTAAAAAGGAAAAACGCACCCTAAAAATAGGGTGCGTTTTTGTGTGAAATTATTTTTTCGCTACTTTAATTTTGTTGAGCTTTGCGTTTAATTCAAGAATTTGTTCCTTTGTAAAAGCGCCGCCGAGCATTGAAATGGCACGCTTAACCGTAAAGCCCTTTGCCATACCGTAAATGTTTTTAAGCATTGAAGGTGTTACCTTAAAGCCGCTGATTACACCGCCTTTTTTATCTTCTCCGCTGTCGTTTTTGTTACCGCCCATTGAGTTCTTTAACTCAAGAACAAACTTGAGCATAACAAGCTTGCCTTTGAACGTGCTCATAATGTCACCAAACGTATTGTTGATTGAAAGACGTCCGGCAGGTGCCGTGATTTCAAACCAATTTATAACCTGACCTTCTTCTTTCATTATGTAGGCTTCGTTTGGTGTGTCAACTTTATTGATTGTCGCCGTGTCCTCAAGGTCGCCGGCAACCGCTTTAAGTTGAGTTGTGCCTATGTTTTTTACTTCAAAGTAGAAGAACGGATATTTTCCCTTTTGCTGTTTGCCGACACTTACGCCGTTCGCAAAAAGTTCAACTTCCGGTTGATTTGAATATACCGTGACTTTTGTCACATCTTCGACACGGTCTATATAACGCTTTGAGCAGATATGAATCATCGGTTTTTCGGAAAGCCATGCTTGGTAAGCGTAGAAAGAGTCTTTCTTGTATTTTCTGTCAAATGTAACAAGTCCTTTGTGATTCATACCGTTTTCACCGCCTTCGGCACGTGCATCGGCGGCAAAGTCAAACATATTCCAAACGTGAGTTGCCCAAAGATAAGGTCTGTCTGCGATTTGTTTAATAAGTTCTTCGTGATAGTATGCTTGATATTCTTCCGTATAGTCACCTTGTGTCGGATTTGACGTGTGCCAGTTAAGAGCCTCGCAACCGTATTCGCTTATGCCGACGGGGAGTTTAGGATATTTTTTGTGGAAGTTATCAAACCAAGGGCCGTTCATATCGGTACTTCCGCCGTACCAACCGAAATAGTGATTGTATGAAACAACGTCGGAAATATGAACATATTCGTCGTCGGGCGAACACATGGAAACGACGGCGATTGTTGTCAAACGTGTTTTGTCCATACTGTGAACAAGGTCATTGAGGTCCTTATGATTTTTGATAAGGTCGGGCGTTGAGCCCGCAATGGTAATTTCGTTTGAAAGTCCCCAAACAACGATTGACGGGTGATTGTAATTTTGAACGACAAGCTCTTTCATTTGAGAAATCGTGTTGTCGTAGCCGTCTTTCATATGAGAGGAAATATAAGGAATTTCAGCCCAAAGAACAAGTCCCGCTTCGTCACAAAGGTCATAGAAAACCTGCGAATGTTGATAGTGAGCAAGGCGGATTGTATTGGCACCCATTTCGAGAATTAAGTCAATGTCTTCTTTGTGCATTTCGGGAGTAAGTGCATTACCAACATCGCGTCTGTCTTGATGACGCGAAACGCCGCGGAGAGAATATTCACGTCCGTTGAGGATGAAGCCTCGTTCGGCGTCTATTTCAAATGTTCGGCAACCGAAACGGGCGGAAACACAGTCAATTTCTTCGCTGTCGTCAATAAGAGTTGCTTTTGCCGTGTAAAGATACGGGTCGCGAAGTCCGTCCCAAAGGTGAACGTTTTCTATTTTGACGTTTACGGTTTCGCCGCCGATAACGTTGGCAATAACTTCGCCGTCGGCGATAATTTCATATTTAACTTTACAGCCGTTGATGTCATTCAAAAATGTTTTAATTTCGACGTTGGCGTCCGCACCCTCGATTTTCGGAGTAATCATAATTGCCGGTGAACCGTAATAGTCAAGGTCAAAATGCTTTTTCGGAACGCCGATTACACTTACATCACGGTAAATACCGCCGTAGAAAGTAAAGTCTGCGTTTTGAGGATAAACTCTTTCGTTCGGAGAGTTATCAACGGCAACAACAAGCAAGTTTGTGTCTTTGATTTCTTTGATTTGAGCTCGGAATGTCGAATAACCGCCGTCGTGTGTTGCAATTTCTTTGCCGTTCCAAAAAACGACACAAGAAGAATTTACACCGTCAAACTGAAGATATTTTACGTCGCCGTCGGGCAGTTCCGAAGCTTTGATTTCTTTTGCGAAATAGCAAGTGCCTCTGTAATAATCGTTGCCGCCGTCCTGTCCGTCTTTGCCGTTCCACGTAAACGGAAGGTCAAGCTGTTCCCAATCAGAAGGCAACACTTCGGGAACGGTTTTTGCGGCCTTTGAAAAGAGCCAATTTTTGTTTATTACGGTAATATTTCTCATATTAAACCTCCGATATTTTTATACCTATATTATAATAAAAGCGGCTGTTTTTTTCAATAACGGGGAAACGTAAAATATTTTGTTTATTTAGTAGAAATTTTGTGATATACTCAAATAAAATAAAAAAACGGGTGAAGAAATGAGAAAAGAAAAAATAATTGAATTTTTCGACACAAGGGCGGACAGTTGGGATAAAAATTCGGTGATTAACGAACAAAAGCTTAACGTAATTCTCGATATTGCGCAAATAAACGAAAACGATACCGTTTTGGATGTCGCTTGCGGAACGGGAGTGCTGTTTCCTTTTTATCTTGAAAGAAAAGTCAAAAAAGCGACGGGCGTCGATTTTTCGCGGAATATGATTGACATTGCTAAAAAGAAGTTTAACGGTGAAAACGTATGCTTTTTTTGTGCGGACATAGAAACGCTCGCTTTAGATGAAAAAGTCGGGAAAGCGGTTATTTTCAATGCTTTTCCTCACTTTATCGAAGCGGAAAAAATCATTGAAAACATAACGAAAAATATGCAAAACAACGGTAGGCTGACTATTGCTCACGATATGGGCAGAAGCCAACTTGACAAGCACCATTCCAGTGCGGCGAAAGAAGTTTCGAAAAAACTTATTCCCGCCGAAGAAACGGCAAAACTTATAAAAAAATATATAGATGTTGATACAATAATAGATCAAGACGATATTTATGTTGTGTCCGGAACAGTGAAAAAATGAAAAGAATAAAATTTGCATTGAAAGTGTAACCGTATCGCAAAACATAAACAGCCGAACGAACTTTTGATTAGGTTCGCAAGAATAAGGAGAGATATTATGAAAAAGAAGGTTTTGATTTTATCCGGAAGTCCCAGAAAAAACGGCAATTCCGATTTGCTCTGCGATGAATTTATGAAGGGAGCTTTAGAATCGGGACATCAAGTTGAAAAAATCCGCGTAGACGAAAAAAATATCGGATACTGCCGCGGTTGTTACGCTTGTGCGAAAAGCGGAGGGGTTTGCGCTGTCAAAGACGATATGGCAGAGGTTTTGCAAAAAATGATTGACTGTGATGTTATGGTTCTCGCAAGTCCCGTATATTTTTATTCCGTTGACGCACAGCTCAAGGCGGTAATCGACCGCAGTGTTGCCCGTTGGACAGAGGTTAAAAACAAGGAGTTTTACTACATTGTCACAGCGGCGGATTCGGAGCTTGAAGCGGCCGAAACAACAATAAACTGTTTCAGAGGATATGCCGATTGTGTTGAAGGAGCAAAAGAAAAGGGCATTGTTTACGGAATGGGAACTTATGAAAAGGGCGAAGTTGTCGGAACAAAAGCCATGACCGAAGCATACGAAATGGGTAAAAATATATAAATTTCGAGTAATTTTCAAACGCGAACAAGCTCGGTAAAACATATTATAATATTACACAAACGGCAAGATCACTTTGCGGTCTTGCCGTTTTGTTCTCTTAGCTTTAACCGTCGAAAAATTTTGAGAGGCAAAGCGGTTTGAATTGCGTTTTGTACATTACGTACTTTTTGCGCCTTTTATTTAACTAAATTTATTCAAATTGCTCAAAAAACACTTGAAATGTTGAGCCTTTTATGATATAAGTTATTTGAAGGCGTTCACTTTTTAAAGTCTGCCTTTTGAAAATTTAACAAATTTACTTAAAACAATAGGAGGGTGTATATGAAAAAAATAATATCTGTTGTATTGGTTCTTTGTTTTGCTTTAACGCTTGCTTCATGCGGTAAAACCGAAACGCCGCCGCCCGAAGAAAAAGGGACCGAAAAACTTGCCGCAAGCTTTATTAAGCCGGAGGAATATTCTTCCGTTCTGCTTGTCAACATTGATTCTCAGTTTAAGCTTTATCTTGACAAAGACGGAACGGTTTTGGCTGTCGAGGCGGTAAACGAGGATGCCGAGACAATTAAAGACAACATTTCGTTTGAAAATGAAAACTATGAAACGGTTGTTAAAAACATTGTGACCGAAGCCAACAAAAAAGGTCTTGTAGACGAAGACGCTACCGTTTCTTTTGAAATTGTCGAGAGCAATGAAACAAATGAAGCAAAATCGGAAATTTTGTCCAAAGCGGAAAACGAGGCAAAGCTTACTGCCGACGAACTGAAAATTACAATTAAAGTCAACGTTGCCGAAGTAGAGCCGGAACCGGAAACATCCGCCAATGAAAAAGACAACGCTTCCGACAAGAACGAGACTAAGCCCGACGCCACACAGCAAAGCACAAAGCCGGCACACACTCACAGCTATTCCGCCGCAACTTGTACCGAACCCAAAAAGTGCTCTTGCGGTGCTGTTGACGGAAAAGCGCTCGGTCATAATTACAAGGACGGCGTATGCACACGTTGTAAAGCAAAAGATCCGAATTACAAGCCGTTGACTTCAGTGCTTGAAAAACAAGGAAAATGGACAATGCAATACTTGAATGGAGATGAACTTTACGTTGTGACTCTCGTTATTTCCGATTCCGCTACAAAATCAGTCGGTGTGGGAATCGGAGATTTGGTGACGACTCTGCCTGAGGATATGCAGAACGATCCGAGAATTAAAAATGATTGTAAAACCTATAACGGCAAAGAGTATTATCTCGGCAAAGGCGACGGAAGGGAAATTACAAGCGTGACGGAAAACAACGGAACCGTAACACTGACCGATTCTTCGGGAAGCAAGCTTGTACTTACAAGAACAGGTGAAAACACTCTGAAATGTACTTCTGTTACGGGAGAATTCGGCGGTGCCGTGAAAATGCCGGTCGGATCCGTATTCACTTTTACGGCAGGATAAAACAAACGAATAATTTCTAAAATCAAAAAACGAAAAGCCGACAGCGGAAGCTGTCGGCTTTTTGGCACCCCCTGCGAGAATCGAACTCACATCTAAATCTTAGGAGGATCTTATTCTATCCATTGAACTAAGGGGGCGTGCAAAACCGTATGTAAAATTGATGGACAGCTTACACACAGAGAGGACAGACGTTTAGTCTGTCCGTTTATTCTGCTGTGTAGCTTTTTGTCCATTCATCAATTATTTTCGAAAATTCGTCGCCTTTCATTTTTTTCAGGCAGTCGTTTTTATATGTTTCGTAATATCCGAAATCTTCGCTGAAGACATCAACTCTTTTTACAAGAAAAATATAATTGCCGAGACTTATAGCGGCTGCTTTATCAACCTCAACGGCCTTTACGGCATCAAAAAATCCTTCGGGAAAGCCTTCTTGCGAAAACGAGTTGATAAGAGAATCGTGAATTTCCGTATTTTCGCCGAATGCACTTACGGCTTGTTCTATTGTTGTTCCGTCGTTTATAACAGTTGCAACGGACGTATATGTTGTTACAATATTATTTTTTTCATCGTCTGTCAGCGGAACGTTTTCGCCGTTTTCGTCAACATTGAAAAGATAGCCCGTTATAAAACGAATTGCACAATAATGTTCGTTAAAATAATTCTTCAATTCTTCTTCGCTTACGGGAAAAACACCGTCAACGCCGTAAAAATTTACAAGCAGTGCCGTTTCATACATTTTTGACAGTTCGATTTTGTAAAGAGTTTGTTTTGAAACGCCGATGCCTTCATAGTAAGAGCCGTACAAATGCCACAAGTCGTTAACATTTGTCGAAACCTCAACTTTTTGAGTTTTGTTAAGTGTGAGTTTTCTGTTTTCAAATTCCGAGTTTATAGTAATATAACGTGAAACGCTGTTTTTTACAGAGCTTTCAAGCTCGCTTTCTGGAACGGTATTTTTTAAGCTGTCCTCAAAATAGGCATAAATCTCATCATCGACGGGCGTGCCGTTTACCGTGAGCTTTGTTTTCGCCGTACATGATGTGAAAAGCAGAGCAAGTGTTGTTATTATGAGAAAAACGGAAACGATTTTTTTCATTGTTCGGCGTCCCTTTCTTTATCTGTATATTCTTTGTAAAGCTTTTCTTTTAAAAGTATTTGTTCTTTTTCAAGACGGCATTTTTCTTTGACTGCTTCCTTGTTTTTGCCGATTATTCCGTTTCGGAGAAATGCAACGGTAAGCATTGCCAAAACGGCACCGATAGAGCAAGTGATAAAATCGAACATAGTATCGGTATTACTGCGTTGCAACGTCATTTTGTAAATTTGATCCATTGAAAATTCATATATTTCCCAACCCACCGCAATACTCAAAGCAAAGGAAAGTGAGAAAAGCGACGACATGGCAGGTCCCAAGGAGCCGCGTTTACGGTAAATGATATTTGCAAAATCATAACCGAACCAAGCCGAAAGAAATCCCGAACAAAAATGAGTAATTAAGTCGAAATGCTCAAAGGTTGTTCTGTTGTTAAGTGTTGAACCGATAACGACGGCAACAAAAATGAACAAATTAAGTAATGTTTGTGACGAATAATGAACCTCAATGATAAATGATTTTTTTCCGAATATTTGGAAAAAGTCCCAAAGGTGAGTAAAGATTATTGCAAAAATTCCTTCGAGGAATTCAACGACGGAACCGTGAAAAAGCCCGTAAATTCCCCAGCAGAGAATAATCACTCTGAGGACAACCCAAAGTATTTTATGCGATTTTGGTACATATCCGAATTTGTTTATCATTATAGTAGGTAAGAAGTAAGCTTAAAAACTCACTTCAAGTCCTTTCTGAATCAGTTCATTGAAAAAGTAATAACTACACCCATTTTTTTGCTTCCGTCACTCTTTTTGCCGAGCGACTGGAACGACTTGTCACTTGAAAGCGAATAGCCGACACAGACAATTTCATTATTGTTAAGAATACAGATACCGTTTAGGCAGTCCGATTTAGTACCGCCGAAGCCCTTCGCGGAAATCAGACTTCCCGATGAGCTGTATTTTACTACAAATCCGTCGTCGTCGCCTTGATTTCCGACAAGTCCGAAATCTCTTGTTGCCGACTGCGAATAACCCGTTGCGTAAACGGTTCCGTCTTTGGCTACGGTGACACCGACAAATTTGTCGTCTTTATTACCGGTAAACGTATCAAACCAAGAAACAGCACCGTCGGAAGTCCATTTTACGATAAGAGCATCAAAGCCGCCTTTGTTACCGACGGAGTCAAGGTTTCCGTCGTCCGAAGCGGTAAAACCGGCAATTATACATCCGTCGTCGGTTGCGCAAATATTTTGTGCGTTATCGGTTTTCGAACCGCCGAAGCTTTTTGCCCAAACGTATGACAAGTTGGAATTGAACTTAAAAACGCCGATATCCGTATATCCTTTGTTTTTAAACAAGCTTGTGTCTTTTTTTGAAGAAAATACACCGCAAGCGTAAATTTCGTCTTTGCTGTTTATCGAAACATCTGTAAAGTAGTCACCCGTTGAAGCATAGCCCTTAACAGCGACAAACTTTCCGTTTGAGTCGAATTTTGCGATGATTGCTTTAGATATTGTTTTATCAACACCGAGATTTGCGGCGTCACCGTCTTGTGAATAGGTTGAGCCGACAACATAGATATTTCCTTTTGAGTCAAGAGTGATGCCGTTGAACAAATCATTTGAAGTACCGCCCCAGCCGGTTGAAAAAACAAGTTTTCCGTCGGCGGTGTACTTTTGAATGAATCCGTCAAATTCGTATCCTTGTACGGAAACAACGGCAGATTCTTTTGTGGAACCGCAGACATAAATGTTTCCGTTTGCGTCAATTTCAATATCGTTAATTTCCGTAGCGGATTTACCGCCGATCGTCTTTGTCCATGCAAGAGTTCCGGCGGAAGTGTATTTACTGATTGCGGCGAATGAAGACAAATATGAAGATGCGGCGGAAAAATCACCGTCTTTTGAGGTAGACTTTGACACGACAACAAAACCGCCGTCGTTTGCGGGGGCGACTTTGACAAGGTTGTCGTCACCCGTACCGCCGAGAGCTTTAAGTGAAGTTACTCCGTTGGGGAGAGATGACGTGCCCGAAGAAGACGAAGAATCGGACGGATTGTTTTTGTTGTCATCGGGCATCGGAACGGGAACATAGGTCGTTTCCGGAGTACCGTCGGGAGTGGTTACCAAATTTCCGTTGTCGTCGGTGACGGGAATTGCAGCCGTTTGAGAAACATATTCAATAGTAGTTTGAACTTCGCCGTCCTCGTTTGTAACGGTTTCGCCGTTTGCGTCGGTAAGAATAACGACTTGAGTTTCGGGAATTACCGTGATAACCTCACCGTGTTCGTCCGTAACGGGAACACCGTTAACGTCCGTAACGACGATAGGTGTAATGTTGTTCTTTTTGCAAGCAACAAACGTTAATATTATTACCGAAAAAATAACAGCTGTTGTAATAATGGCTTTTTTATTTTTCATAGATAATCCCCCTAAAAGATTTTAACAACAAAAATATATCATATTTCGATAAGTTTTACAAGTTGTTTTGCAATATTGAAAAAGAGCAGCCGTCCATATAAACATCGGAATTTTCGAGCTTGCCGCCGAGCAAAACGGAAGCGTTTTTATAACCGTCGGGCAATCTGTAAGAAATAGGATGCTCGTTACGGTTGACGATAACCGTAATATCGCCGTTTTTGTCGCATCTTCTGTACGCAACACAGCCGAGCATATACGAAACGGGGTAAAAATTACCTTTTTCGAAAACTTTATTTTTTCTTCTTATTTCTCCCAATGCCGTGTAAAATTCAAGCAAATCGGTGTTTTCGCTTCCCCAAGGAAAACAACCGCGGTTGAACGGATCTTTATAGCCTTGCATTCCCGCCTCGTCGCCGTAGTAAAGAGAGGGAACACCGGGCAAGGTATATTGAAGCACGGCGGCACATTTTAAAAGTTTAACGCCCTTTTCGTAAGACGCATCGTCAAGGCGGTGGCAAGATTGCCATGCTCTGTCACGGTATTCGCAAGATTCCCCCGCAATTTTTGTAATTGCTCTTTCCGTGTCGTGTGTGCCGATATGATTCATCATAACGTCAAGACATTGTTTCGGATAATTCTCGACAATTCTCATAACCGAGGACATAAAGTTTTCCGCTTTGCCGTTTTTACAAAAATCTATTATTGCGTTTGCAAACGGATAGTTCATAACGGAGTCGAATTGCTTGCCCAAAAGATAACGTCTGCGACAGCCGTAACTGTGCTTTGTTGTGGCGTCTTCCCAAACTTCTCCCATAAGCAATGCGTTCGGCTTTGTTTTTTTCAGTCTGTCCCGCAGTTCGTCAATGAAAATATCGGGCAGTTCATCCGCAACGTCAAGACGGAATCCGTCCGCACCGAGCTTAAGCCACTTTTCGACGATTCCGTTTTTGCCGTTGATAAAGCGGCGGTATTCTTCGCCTTCCTCAATGATTTCGGGCAAGGTTTCAAAGCCCCACCAACTTTGATATTTGTCGGGATAGTTTGTAAATTTATACCAGTTGTAATACGGACTTTCCGTTGAGTTGTAAGCACCGAGAGTTTTGTATCTGCCTTTTCTGTTAAAGTAAACACTGTCGTCGCCGGTGTGGGAAAAAACGCCGTCGAGAATAATGTGTATACCGAGCTTTTCGGCGGAAAGGCAAAGGCTTTTGAAATCTTCCTCCGTACCTAACAGCGAGTCGATTTTGCCGTAATCGGCAGTGTCGTATCGGTGGTTTGAATGAGATTCGAATATAGGGTTCAAGTAGATACAGTTGACACCCAAACTTTTAATATACGTAAGCTTTTCTTCGATTCCCTTTAAGTCGCCGCCGAAAAAGTCGTTGTTCAACACTTTGCCTTGCTGTGTGGGACGCCATTCGGGTTCGCCGCCCCAATCGTCACGCAAAATTCGGTCGGAAGGAACATTGTTCTTTTCGGTGCCGGAGTTATAGAAACGGTCGGGAAAAATTTGATATATAATTCCGCCCTTCAGCCAGTCGGGTGTTGTAAAATCTTTTTCGTAAACGGTAAGCTGCCAGTCGTTTTTTGCACCGAAGCTGCCTACAAAACCGCCTACTCCGTCCGCAATTTCAAGAATTGAACTTCTGCCGTATGATGAAAAGTAATCAAAGTGATACCAATAAAGACCTTCACGGTCGATTTCGGTAAAAATGTCCCAAATTTCACAGTCGTCACCGCACATACCCGCCCACATCATAGGTCTTTGAGTAAAACTTTCGTCATCACGTCTGAGCATAAGGCTTGCACCCGTACAGCAAAACGAACGGGGAAGAACGATGCGAAAGTGAACTTTTTCTTCGGCTTGCACACTGCCGAATTTATCTTTAAAAAAAGAATCTCTTGAATTGTACGGAACAAAAGTCATAAACACACCTTCAATTATTTGCCTATATAGTCGATTAAATCGTCAAAATTATTTTCAACCTTGCCGTCGAGAACACCGTCCAGACATTTTGTCAAAAGTCTGCCGATTTCTTTGCCCTCAAAACCCAATTTAATTAAATCATCACCGTTAACGGCAAGATTTTTGAGAGAAAAACATTCGCCGCGTTTTACAATGCCGTCTATTACCGACAAAGCTTCTTCGTAAAATCCGTCTCCGCGGTAAAACGTCTCGCTTTGACCTAAATTGTCGCAACGTTTAATTTCTATTAAGTCATAAGTTTCCTCGACGCCGATTTTATTCAGAATTCTTTTTATCCGTTTTTCACTTACGGCAGAGCCGCCGTCCGACACAATAGGCGTATCGTGAAGTTCGACGAGCGTTACGACTCTGTTTCTTGTGTCATTGTCAAATTTCAGTCTTTTTAAAATGACATCCGTGATTTTCGCACTTTCTTTCGGATGACCGTAAAAATGCTGTTCGCCGTTTTCGTCGAAAGAAGCGACCGCCGGTTTCCCTATGTCGTGAAACAGAACCGCAAGACGAATATGCTTTTCCGCTTTGCTTTGTTCAAGGGCTTTCAGCGTATGCGTGAAAACGTCGAAAATGTGATGGCGGTTGTGCTGGTCAAAATCAATGATTGACTGTAATTCGGGAATAAAAACGCAAATTACATCGGCATATTCCGAAAGAACCGCCGCTGCATTTTTGCCGCATATAAGTTTCGAAAATTCGACTTGTATTCGTTCGGCGGAAACATTTTTAAGCAAATTTTTGCAGTTGTGGATTGCGTCAGACGTTTTTTCCTCGACGGAAAATCCCAAAACAGCGGAAAAACGGATAGCACGAAGAATTCTCAAAGCGTCCTCTTGAAATCGCGTTTCCGCATTACCGATACAGCGTATGGTTTTGTTTTCAATGTCCGAAATACCGCCGACGAAGTCGCTGAACCCGTTTTCAAGGTCAAAAGCAATGGCATTCATCGTAAAGTCGCGGCGAAGAACATCGTCACGCAAAGACGTTGAAAAGCACACACTGTCGGGGTGGCGGTTGTCGGAATAATCACCGTCACTTCTGTAAGTAGTTATTTCGATCGGTTCGTTTTCGATAAGGACGGTAACGGTTCCGTGCTTTATTCCGGTTTCGATTACGTTAAAATCTTTAAAAACGGTTTCCACCTGCAACGGAGTCGCATTTGTGGTAATATCAATATCACCGACGGGCAAGCCCATAATGTAATCGCGGACACTTCCGCCGATTAAAAAAGCTTCAAAGCCGCTTGATTTTAACATATCAATCGCCGTTTTCGAGACTTTTTTGAATTCGGAATTACTCATTGTCGAGAGCCTCTTGAAGTGCCACTGCCAGTTGGTCGGGACATGAGGTTTGTTTAAAACCGCACTTAACACCCTTTACAAGCTCGATTATTTCACTTGCGGGTCTGTCTTTGACAAGTGCGGAAATTCCTTTAAGATTTCCGTTACAGCCGCCGTAAAAAACGACATCCTTTATTATTCCGTTTTCAAGCTCAATATCAATCTGTCTTGAGCAAGTACCGTTTGTTTTATATGAATATTTCATTTATTTTACCTCGAAAATTTTATTGGAAAGTTCAACTAATTGTTCCATTGTAAGTGCTTCGGCACGTGCCGTCGGAGAAAGACCGGCGTTTTCAATCGCTTGGGCAATTTTAGGTTTATCAATTCCCATACCGTTTGAAAGCGAGTTTAAAATGGTTTTTCTTCTCTGTGCAAAAGCGGATTTTACCATTTTAAAGAAAAGAGTTTCGTCAAGAACTTTGTAATCGCCTTTTTCGGTTAAGTCAAGCTCGATAACACAACTGTCGACATTGGGACTCGGCATAAAAGAGCCGCGTGAAACGTCAAAAAGCTTGCGAGCGTGTGCATAATAGTTGACCGCCACCGTAACGGCACCGCTTTCTCTTGTGCCGACCTTGGCACAAAGTCGGTCGCCGGCTTCCTTTTGCACCATGACAATTATTTTTTTAAAAGGAAGTTTTTCCTCCAAAAGACGCATAATGACGGGTGAGGTAATGTAATAAGGCAAATTCGCACAGACAAAAACGTCTAACCCGTCAAATTGTTCTTCAAGCGTTTTCGCAAGATCAATTTTAAGAATATCACCGTTTATGAGGACCAAATTGTCGTATCCTGCGAGCGTGTCGTCAAGAACGGGAAAAAGTCTGGTGTCAAGCTCAACACAGACGACTTTTTCGCATCTTTCAAGAAGTTCTTTTGTGAGAACGCCGACGCCGGCACCTATTTCAAGCACGCCGATTTTGTTGTCGGTACTTTCACGGACGGCTTCTGCCATTCGCGGACAAACGGTGGGGTTGACGAGAAAGTTTTGCCCTAAGCCCTTTGAAAAAGTGACACCGTTTTCTCCCATAACCTTTTTGATTGTTGAAATGTCGGTAAGTGTGTAGTTTTTCTTTTCCAATTTAATATTCCTTACTTTATAAAATTAGCTTTGACACGGCCGAGTGCTTTCATACCTTCGACGATTTTCTCGTTTGAAGGTGTTGAGAAATTCATTCTGAAGCAGTTGGTCTTTTCGTCGTTAATCATAAATGCCGTACCGGGAACAACGGCAACTTTTTGTGTAATGGCGGCTTGAACAAAATCAATCATATCAACCTTTTCCGGCAATTCGCACCAAACGAAAAGGCCACCGTCCGGGCGTACGTATTTTACAAAATCGCCGAGCTGTGAATCGATAAGGTCGCACATAAGATTAAGCTTTTCACGGTAGATTGTTCGAATTTTTTCAATGTGAGCCGAAACGTCGTACTGCTCCATCCACTTGTCAACAAGCATTTGAGAAAAGACGGGTGTATGCACGTCGGCGGCTTGCTTTCCAACGGTCATTTTCGCAACAATGGGAGAGGGAGCGCAAATATAACCGACACGGATACCGGGAGCTAAAAGTTTCGAGAACGAACCGGCATAAATAACAATGCCGTCCTCGTCCATACTTTTAATTGACGGAATGTCTTCGCCGGCAACTCTTAAATCGCCGTACGGGTTGTCCTCAAGAATAAGAAGACCGTACTTCTTTGCAAGTTCGTAAACAGCTTTTCTTTTTTCAAGACTCATTGTCGCACCCGACGGGTTTTGAAAATTGGGGATTGTGTATATGAATCTCGGATTTGTCGCGGTTTTAATTGCATTTTCAAGTTCGTCTATATTCATACCGTCAGACTCGACGTTTACGCCGGCGAGCTTACAGCCGTATGAACGGAAACAGTTGAGTGAACCGATAAACGACGGACTTTCACAGATTACGGTATCTCCGAAATCGCAAAGAGCCTTCGTTGCAAGGTCCATAACCTGTTGAGCACCCGAAGTTACGATAAGAGAATCGAACTCCTTGCCGATATTGTATCTTTCTTTGATAAATTTTGTTAAGCGGTTGCGGAGGGGCGTGTAACCTTCCGTAACGCCGTACTGTAAAGCGGTAACGGGCTCGTTCGCGAAAATTTCCGCGGAGATTTTTTTAACTTCCTCCATGGGAAATGTCGCAACGTCCGGATTGCCGGCGGCGAAGGGTATAATGTCGGGGCTTTGCGTAGCTTTTAAAATTTCACGAATTGCTGACGGAGCAAGGCCCGATATTCTTTTTGAAAAATAATAATCCATTTTTATCACCTGATTTTAATAAATTGCAAATACACATTTATTTTACCATAAACGGCAATGGTTTTCAATAAATAATACCTCTCACAGACAACAAAATAACATTATTTTGCGTTGCTTTGAACGGACTGTAAAAAACGCAAGTTTTTACAGCCCGAATTTTTTCGTAAAACAGTTGTTAAAAGGAAAAATATATGGTAAAATATTATGATTATAAAAGAATGTGAAAGCAGGCGGAAAAATGGCTGTCTTAAATGATGTGAAAAGACTTGTTGTTAAGGTCGGCACTTCGACTCTTACATACAGCACGGGAAAAACCAACATAAGAAGAATGCATAAGCTTGTCAGCGTACTATCGGATATAGTAAATTCCGGTAAGGAGGTAGCTCTTGTAACAAGCGGGGCTATCGGTGTCGGTGTCGGCAAATTGGGACTCAAGCAAAAGCCCGATGACACGGCGGGAAAACAAGCGGCAGCCACTATCGGTCAGTGTGAACTTATGTTTATGTATGATAAACTTTTCGGTGAATACGGTCACACGGTCGGTCAGCTGCTCATTACGAAAAGCGATGTCGAAAACGACGAAAGACGTCAAAATCTCGTAAATACATTTAACAAGCTTTTTGATTTCGGAGCAATTCCGATTATCAACGAAAACGACAGCGTTGCGGTTGAAGAAATTGTTTACGGTGACAACGACTCTCTTTCCGCGATTGTGGCAAAGCTCGTAAATGCGGACGCACTTATTATTCTTACGGATATTGACGGACTTTACGACGCAAATCCCAATGAAAACGAAGACGCAAAACTTATTTCGCTTGTAACGGAAATTGACGAAGATTTATATAAAATCGCAGGGGGCAGAGGCTCAACTCTCGGAACGGGTGGTATGACGACAAAACTTCACGCAGCCGAAATTGCCATGTCGGCGGGAATAGATACGATTGTTATGAACGGAGAAGATCCGACCGAGCTTTATAAGGCACTCGACGGAAAACAAGTCGGCACATTTTTTAAGGGGAAATGATTATGCTTACGGAAATCGGAAAAAGAGCAAAGGACGCCGCCGCAACGCTTGCCGTAGCGTCAACGGAGGACAAAAACAGAATACTTAAAGCTATGGCGACCGCCCTCAGAGAAAACAAAGCCGAAATTTTAAAGGCAAACGCACTTGATATCGAAAACGGAAAGCAAAACGGTATGTCCGAGTCTTTAATTGACAGACTTATGCTTAACGAGGACAGAGTCGAAGGAATGGCACAGGGCATTGAGGGTGTCGTTTCACTTCCCGACCCCGTCGGCAGAGTTCTTTGGGAAAGCGAAAGACCGAACGGCATGAAAATTCAAAGAGTAAGTGTTCCTTTGGGTGTTGTCGGAATAATATATGAAGCACGCCCAAACGTAACGAGTGATGCCGCCGCACTTGCGATTAAATCGGGTAACACGGCAATTCTTCGCGGAGGTAAAGAAGCGTTTAATTCGAATTCGGCAATTACGGATATTATGCGTAAAGCCATTGAAGAAACGGGCTTTAATCCCGATATTGTCGAACTTATCCGTGATATGTCGAGAGAAAGCTCAACGGCTCTTATGAAGCTCAACAAATATGTCGACGTACTTATTCCGCGTGGCAGTGCGTCGCTTATAAATGCCGTTGTGGAAAACTCAACCGTTCCCGTAATAGAAACGGGAGTGGGAAACTGTCATATTTACGTTGACGGCGAAGCAGATATAGATATGGCGGCTGAAATAGTTTTCAATGCGAAAACTCAAAGAATTTCGGTGTGTAATGCGGCGGAAAGCTTGCTTATTCATAAGGATATTGCCGAGTTTGCGCTTATTGCGATAAAGGCACGGCTCGACGAAAAGAACGTTACGCTTTACGGTGATGAAATCGCACGTGAAATATGTCCGGATATTGAAGCGGCAACCGAGGACGATTATTATCGTGAATACTTTGATTATAAAATGTCGGTAAAAATTGTTTCGTCGCTTGACGAAGCTATCGCACACATCAGAAAATATTCATCGGGCCACAGTGAGTGTATTGTTACGAACAATAACGAGAATGCGGAAAAGTTTTTGAACAGCGTCGATTCCGCGGCGGTATACCACAACGCAAGTACACGTTTTACCGACGGCGGAGAATTCGGATTCGGTGCGGAAATAGGAATTTCAACGCAAAAACTTCACGCAAGAGGCCCGTTGGGACTTCCGCAGTTGAATTCGTTTAAGTATAAAATTTACGGAAACGGACAAGTAAGATAAGGGGCGTTAAAAATGGCAGAAACAAAAAACCAAAAGCACAAAAGCACACATAAAGCGGCTTTCCCCGTGGGATTGGCGGTAGTTGTCCTTGCGCTGATCGGTGCGGTAACCATTATAGTGTCGGCAATTAACGGCATTAGTACTGCCGTAAAAAAAGACAGTGATTTCAGCGAATACAACACCTTACTTACACCCGTTGTGCTTATCGACCCCGACACGTTTGACGATATTACAAAAGCCGATATGAATCAGCTTATCGAAATGTCCGTATGGTCACTTCTTAAAAGTAATATTTCACCGGATACATATACGACAACAAGCGGCGGATTGGCAATTCCGAAAGAGGACGTTGAAAAAGAGTTCGTTAAACTTTTCGGAACCGAAGTCAAGCCGGTGCACGCCACCGCGGCGGGATACGGCTATGAATTTGTTTACGATGCAACCGCGGGAACATATACAATTCCGTTGACGGGTATTGTACCTATCTATACACCTATGGTTGTCGGCAAAGACGAAACCGCAGATACCGTTGTGCTGACGGTTGCGTGTCTTGCCGGTGACGCGTGGGAGCAGGGAACAGACGGTAAAATGATAGAACCGGCACCGGATAAGTATATAAAAGTTACGTTGCGTGAAAAGAACGGCTCGTATTATATTTCCGCAATTCAAAACACAACTACTCCGGAAGTTGCGACAACGGTACCGTCAAGCGAAACAACGACGGAAAACCAAGACCTTCTCGGCAAGGCAGAAGAAATCGCAACCGAAACTACGGCTGCCGAAGAAACGAGCGACAGCACAACTCAAGAGGCTACGTCGTAAATTTAAAAGTAAAAAAGCAGAGCATCCGAAAAGATGCTCTGAAAAATATATCATATCCGCCGAAATGTAAGGCTTCTTTAAAAAGCAGAGCTTACCATACATATAAAGACGGTTGTCTTTATACATTTTATGCGTTTTCGGTGGACAAGTGACAACTCACATTATATTAAGCGAGGTAAATTTATGCTTCAGTATGAAGAATTAAAATTAAGACTTTCCGGTCACAAGGACGAGTTGGACAATTTGGCAGATGCACTCGGACTTGAAAAAATGAGAAAGGAAATTGCGGTTCTTGAGGAACAGGCGGCGTGTGACGGATTTTGGGACGACCTTCAAAACTCTCAAAAGGTGCTTCAAAAAACAAGCTTGCTGAAGAACAAGGTCGCCGCTTATGAAAAACTGAAAACAGATTTTGAAGATGCTCTTGTAATGATTGAGCTTGCCGACGAAGAAGAGGACGAAAGCCTTTTCGACGAATGTCTTGAAAGCGTTGAAACATTTGAAAAAGAACTTGACGGTCAAACTCTCGCAACGCTTCTTACGGGGGAATATGACTCCAAAAACGCAATTCTTACATTCCATGCGGGTGCCGGCGGAACAGAGGCACAGGATTGGGCGCAAATGCTTTTCAGAATGTACAACCGCTGGGGCGAGCGTCACGGATACAAGGTTTCAACACTTGATTATCTTGACGGTGACGAAGCCGGTCTTAAATCGGCAAGTATTCTTATCGAGGGTGAAAACGCATACGGCTTTATGAAAAGCGAAGCGGGTATTCACAGACTTGTACGTGTTTCGCCGTTTGACGCTTCGGGCAGACGACACACATCGTTTGCTTCTCTTGAGGTTATGCCGGAAATTGACGAAAACGTAAATGTTGAGATAAACCCCGACGATATTGAAATGGCTGTTTACCGTGCAAGCGGTGCGGGCGGACAAAAGGTTAACAAAACATCTTCAGCCGTTCGTCTTACGCACAAGCCGACGGGAATCGTCGTTTCGTGTCAAGTTGAACGCAGCCAGCACCAAAACAGAGAAGTTGCCATGACAATGCTCAAATCGAAGTTAATCGAAATTAAAGAACGTGAGCATCTCGCAAAGATTGAGGACATTAAGGGCGACCACAAGGAAATTGCTTGGGGAAGTCAGATTCGTTCTTATGTATTTATGCCGTACACACTTGCAAAAGACCACAGAACGTCATTTGAAAACGGTAACATAAACGCCGTAATGGACGGTGACCTTGACGGATTTATCAATGCATATCTTAAATTGCAATCTCAAAAAAATTTAGAGAATAATTAAGAATGTAAATCGAAAACAAAAACAAAAGCCGATAGATTCAATCGAATCTGTCGGCTTTTGTGTTATTGTATTTGTATATTATGTGTATCTTATTCGGACTCTTTTTCTTCGCTTAAATTTACTATGTGAACGGAAACCGCCCAAATAAGAACCGCAAGCAACAAGAAGAATGCCGTGATGAACGCACTGTCAAGACGTAAGGACGACACGTTGCCCGCAAAGATGCCGATTACAACACTGAGAAGATAGTTTGATGTATTTAAAAGATCGGCTAAAGTGACGTCACCGTTAACGACGGGTGCCGCAAATGAATATGTAAAGACACAGTAAGAAATAATCATACTTACTACGCTTGCACCGGAAAGACAAATAACGGGAAGAGTTTTTCTCGAAACAACGGCAACAACAATAATTGCAACGGCGATTAAAAGTGCAATCACGAAAAATACGGCTGCAATTATCGCGGGTCTGTAAATATCCAAAGAAATAAGCTCTTTGAAATATCCGTCATTTCCTTTTGTAAATTGACTTAACTGGTCAATAAGATCCGACATTTCGGAAAGAGAAAGACTTTCGTAAGTTGTGCTGGCGGAACTGCCGGTTAAACCGAAATGGACAATTTCAAGATAAATTAAATCTTTAAAATAGGCTACCGGAAAAACGGCTACAGCCAATGCGACGGTGACAATCTTGTAAACTATGTCAAACGCCGTAAGTTTTTCTTTCGGGTGTCGGCTTTTCATTTCTTTTACTTTTTTACTTGTTTCTTTACTCATATTATCACCTATTTCCCCCAAGAAGAATTAAGCTGTACCGTTCTGTTGAACACAACATTATCTTCTTCGGATGTAATATCAACGCAAAAATAACCTTGTCGCATAAACTGGAAGGTGTCGCCGGATTTAAGACCTTTTTTGAGTCCGCCTTCGATTAAGCAATCCTTGAGAACGACAAGAGAATTCGGATTAAGGTTATCGGTGAACTCTCCGGAGGTTTCGTCAGACGGGTTTTCCACGTTAAAGAGTCTGTCGTAAAGTCTGACTTCGGCTTTGAAGCTGTCGGCTTCGCTTACCCAATGAAGTGTACCTTTGACTTTTCTGCCGTCGGGAGAATTACCGCCCTTGCTTTCGGGATCATACGTACAGTGAACACAAGTGACGTTGCCGTTTTCGTCTGTATCGTATCCGACACATTTAACGAAATACGCACTCTTGAGGCGAACCTCGTTTCCGGGGAAGAGTCTGAAATATTTTTTAACGGGTTCAATCATAAAGTCTTCTTGTTCAACGAAAATTGTTTTGCCGAACGTAACTTCGCGAGTACCCATTTCAGCGTGTTCGGGGTGAATTTCAACTTGAAGCTTTTCCGTTTGTCCTTCGGGGTAGTTGTCAATAACAACTTTTAAAGGACGGAGAACCGCCATTGCTCTCGGAGCGTTTGCGTTAAGTTCGTCACGAACGCAAGCCTCTAAAAGACCATAGTCAACTACCGAATAAGCCTTTGAAACGCCGATTTTTTCACAGAAGTTGCGGATGGCTGAGGCGGGGTAGCCGCGTCTTCTCATACCGCTGAGAGTTGCCATTCTCGGATCGTTCCAACCGTCAACGATACCGTTGTTTACAAGAGCCAAACATTTTCTTTTGCTTGTAAGACAGTAATTGAGGTTGAGTCTTGCGAATTCGATTTGTCTCGGCGGAGTGGGAATGTCAAGTGCCTTGAGGAACCAATCGTAAAGCGGTCGGTGGTTTTCGAATTCAAGTGAGCAAAGAGAGTGTGTAACGCCCTCTTTTGCGTCGGATAACGGGTGTGCAAAGTCGTACATAGGATAAACGCACCATTTGTCACCGGTCTGGTGATGCGAAACGTGAGCGATTCTGTAAATTACGGGGTCTCTCATATTGATGTTCGGAGCAGACATATCGATTTTCGCACGGAGAACTTTTGCACCGTTCGGAAATTCGCCCGCAGTCATTCTGCCGAACAAATCAAGATTTTCTTCAACGGAACGGTCTCTGTAAGGGCTGTTTTTACCCGCCTCGGTAAGAGTTCCGCGATATTCTCTGATTTCGTCGGCGGAAAGGTCGTCAACATAAGCAAGACCTTTTTCGATAAGCTTTATCGCACATTCGTAAATAAAGTCAAAATAGCTTGATGCAAAAAGGCACTTGTTCCACTTAAAACCGAGCCATTCGATATCTTCTTTAATCGCATCGACATATTCGGTGTCTTCTTTTTGCGGGTTCGTGTCGTCAAGACGAAGATTACACTCGCCGCCGTATTTTTTGCTTGTCGCGAAGTTGATGCAAATGGCTTTTGCGTGGCCTATGTGAAGATAGCCGTTCGGTTCCGGCGGAAAACGTGTTTGAACCTTTGTGTAAACACCGTTTTCCAAATCTTCATCTATAAAATCGTGAATAAAATTTGATACATTTGTTACTTCTTCCATAATTAACCTTCTATCATATTGTCGATTCTTCTTATAACTTCATCCCGACCGAGAATTTGCATAATATAATACAAATCGGGAGTATTTGTACGTGAAGTGATTGCTAAACGTATAACGGTTGAAACGTCACCGACGTGTCCCTTGTAAGCGGTCGGATTTTGCTTGTATTCTTTAACGTTGGGCGTGAACCCGCAAGCAGAACAAAGGTCTTTGATTTTTTGGAACCATTCGTCCTTTGAGTCGCTGTCGGAATAAAGCTCTTTATATTTTGTAAGAATTTCAACCGCATCGGCTTTGCCGATGTTTTCGGGCAACGTGTAACTCGGAGTGTAAAGTTCGTTGTAGAAAAACGCAACGTAGTTTTTAACATCTTCCCAACACGCAATGTCTTTTCTCGGTTTCGGATTTTCTCTGTCGATGTTGAGTATGGCTTTTGCCTTTTCGACGTCGTGTGTAAAAAGGTCATAAAGCTCTTTGTCGTAATCTTTTGCCCAATTAACAACCAAGTCAAAGACTTGTTCGGCAGTCATAACGGAAATAACGTTTTTGGAAACGTCGTTGAATTTTACCATATCGAAAAGAGCACCCGAAACGCTCATCTTTTTAAGATTAAACGGGAATTTTTTAATATCTTCGGTCTTGTTGGCTTTTCTCCATTCTTCAAAATTGGAATTGAGAATGGTAAGCATATACTCCTTGACGGAAGCTTCGGGATAGCCTTTTTCAATATAATATAAAACATTTGCTTCCGGGTCTTTTCTTTTTGAAAGCTTTCTTTTGCCGCCGTTTTCCTCTTTCATAATCGGAGCAATGTGAGCATACTTGACCGGTTTAAAGCCCAAAGCTCTGAAAAGCTCAATGTGAAGGGGGACCGAAGCTATCCATTCGTCACCGCGTACAACGTGTGTTGTGTGCATCAAATGGTCGTCGACGGCATGGGCGAAGTGATAAGTCGGAATACCGTCGGTTTTAAGAATAACGACGTCGTTGACGTTTTCGCTCATTTCTATTTTGCCCTTGATCATATCGTCAAATTTGATTTTTCTTGAAATGTCACCCGTTGAACGAAGGCGAACGGTGAACGGAATACCGGCATTGATTTTTTCGATGATTTCATCATCGGTCAAATCTCTGCACCGCGCATATTTTCCGTAATAGCCTTTTATATCCTCGTTTTCCTGACGGTTTCTTATATCGTCAAGATCTTCGGGGGTGCAGAAGCAAGGGTAAGCTTTTCCTTCTTCCATAAGCTTTTTCGCAAAAGCTCTGTAAATGGGACGTCTTAAGCTCTGTGTATAAGGCCCGTAATTTCCGCTTTCGCTGTCGTAACCGTCAACACCTTCGTCGGCGGTAATACCGAAAGCTTTAAGACCGGATACAATGCCAGTAACACCGTCGTCGATCTCACGTTTTTTGTCCGTGTCTTCAATACGAAGCATAAACACGCCGTTCGTACTTTCGGCGGTAAGCTTTGACGCAAAGCCGGAATAAAGTCCGCCGAAATGGAGAAAACCTGTCGGGCTCGGAGCAAAACGTGTTACTCTTGCACCTTCGGGAAGATCTCTTTCGGGATATATTTTTTCATAGTGTTCTGCAGAGTTGTCCACATCCGCAAAAATAAGTTCGGCAATTCTTTTGCAGTCTGTCACAGTAAAACCTCTCAATTATTCGGGTAAAATAGTATTTGTCGTTATGTATTTTACGCCGTTTTTAATCATATCATTAAGCATTTCTTTTGTGTCTACGGTCCAGCAAGCAGCAGTGAGCTTGTTGTCGTGAATTTTTTGAATCAATTCGGGCTTTGCGCGTTTTGCTTCAAAGGCAACGCCGTTGTTGTTTTCAACACATTCCAAAATTACTTCATCGGTAATAAAAGAAACAAGGAGCCATGTTTCCATATTCGGAGAAAGTCTTCTGAACTCGCGAAGTATCTCTTTGTGGAAAGAAATAAGTATTACGTCGTCTTCAATGCCGTAATCACGGATTATCTGAAGCAATTCGTGAACCTTTGAAACACGCTTATCCTTAACCTCAATCATAGGACGCATATTCGCATCCTTGCAAACTTGAATAAAGTCCTCGACTAAGCAAATGTGTTCGTCGGGATAATTTTCGATATTCGCACCGTTTGTATATTTAACTTTTGAAAGAGTTTCTTCGTACGACATTTTCTTGACGTCGCCTCTTTCTTTTGCCATTGACTGAAGCATATGGTCGTGAATTATTACCCATCTTCCGTCGGTGGTACAGTGAACGTCACATTCAAGTGCATAATAATCGTGTTTTGCGGCTTCTTTGAAAGCGGATAAAGAGTTTTCGGGAGCAATCGAAGAAAGTCCGCGGTGTGCCGTAAGGTGTATTCCTTCCGTTACGCCTTCCGCACTTTCCGAAAATTTAATAGTTGGCTTTGCGTTTTTTCTGGCATAGCGAAGCTGAACATAATAAAGTCTGGATCCGATAGCAACTAAAGTCGGCAGAGCAACGCCGAGTAATTTTTTTGCGCCTTTTTTCATTTTCATTCACCTTTCATAGATATGTGTCATAAATACACATACAATTAAAAATATTATACAACAACGCACATAAAAAGTAAATGAATATTTAACATTTTTTGACTAAGAATAGATAAAAAGGAGTGTTTTTATGCAACAAAAAATCGAGAATGACAGAAATACGGAGTTTCTCAACAGACTATACAAGAATTCCAAGGCGGGAAGCGAGTCGATTTCCTATATAAAGGATAAGGTTCAAGATAAAAATTTGTTGAATGATTTACAGTATCAACATTCGGAATATCAAGAAATTCAAAACAGAATTTCACAAGAGCTTTCAAAGGTGGGAGCCGTTCCGAAAGAGCAAAGCCCGATGGCACAGATGGGTATGTGGACGGGTGTACAAATGAACACATTGCTTGACAAAAGCCCCGACAAAATCGCGGAAATGATGATGCAAGGCAGTACAATGGGTATCATAGATATGGTGCGAACGATTAAGGAGTTCCCCGACGTTCCGCAAACTTCACGAAGAATAGGGGAAGATTTGATAAATCTCGAAGAAAACAGTATGCAGAAAATGAAACAGTATTTGACTTACGAAACAAAGTAAAAAAAGCGTCCCGTTACAAATGGGACGCTTTTCGTTAATAAATCACAAATCTTTTTGCTATAAACCGTAAAACAGAAAACGGCTATTCGGTAAGGTCGTCAATCATAGCGTATTTCCATACGCCGTCATATTTACACAGAACAATGTAATCCTTGCCGTCTCTGTTGTGCATAATTCCGGAGTACTCGAAAGTGTATTCAACCTCATAAACCTCCGAAACTTTATCCGGATCAAAATAATCCGAAGAAGAAAAACCCAGTTCGGTTATATCTTCGGCGGTTTTCACCTTAAAGTCTTGAACTTCTTCCGCCGTATAAGTATAACTGCCTGTAATTTCATAGGTTACGTCATAATCCGTTCCGTAAAAGGCGTTGTACGTATCTTGAACCTTGAGGTCAAGAATTTTAACGTAGTCAATGTAATTGTTGACCGTTTGCGAGTTTTGAAGTGTTAACTGCTTGTAAACCTGTGACGGATTTTCGCCGCGTTTTGCAATAACTTCTTCAAACAGCTTGTTGTAGTCGATAAGCGAATACGAAAGAACGGCGGAATTGTTCCCCTTTAACTTTGCGTCAATGAGAACGGCTGCCAATTCTTCCTTGCTTTTTTGCGAATTCTCGACGGTGTCGGTCTTTTTACATCCGCCCAAAATAACGGATGCGGCAATCAGTAACACAAGCACCGCCGCAAGCTTTCTTGACCTTAAAGCGTTCATTTTAATACCCTTTCACAAATTATTGTTGAGGAGGCATATTTGCCGCCATCATTTGTGACATAAAGCTCTTCTTTTCTTTTTTCGGGTTGTATTTAGGCGGATTTTCAAGAAGCTTTTTGGCTTTTTTACCTGCCGAGGATGCAAGATAATTGTTTACGGCAATAAGCGTTTCTTTGAAATCGTCATCTTTGATTTCGTCACAGCATTTGTCGAGAAGCTCTTTGTCGTTGTCGATTTCACCGAGAATTGTAACAACAACCAAGTCTTGAACGGCATTTGTGCCGTTTTCATAAGTGTCGCTCAAAATTTTGAAAAGTCTTTTAAGCTTTTGAGCGTCATCCGAACGAATGGTTTCCATAATGTAAGCGTTAGCGTGATTTACAAAGAAATCTTCGGCGAGAAATTCGTTGTATTTTTGGAAATTTTCTTTGTAAGCGTCTTTTAATTCCGGATATATGCCCGTGATTCTGCTTGCGAGAGTGTTGGCGTCGTAAGACATACCGTTTTTAACGGCTGTTTTCGATACCGTTGCGGGAGTTTTTGCCGTAGCTGCGGCTTTTCTCGCTTTTTTGCCGTAGTAAGAATCGACAGAGTCTTTAATCTCGTTTGCAAGAGATTTTGCATCTCTTTCGTCAAATTCTTCAAGGTCAAGAAGAAAAGCGGCTTTTTTCACGAATTCTTCTTCGCCGTTTTGCTCAGACATTTCAAGAAGGTTGTCATAACTTAAAAATCTGACAAGAAGACTGTTCTTTGCAATTTCAAAATATGCTTTTTCGCCGTCCTCGACAACCGAAGGGGTTTTAACCTCAAAACCGTTTACTTCAAAATTTTCCGTACAGCCTTTCATAATAAGCGAAAGGGCTTGAGTTCTTTCAAACATTTTGTCTACCTCGTATTACAAAATTTTTATATCTCATATAATATATCATATTTATTTCGTTTTGTCATTAAATTTTTTTGAACATTATAATTGATAAGTTGAATATATTATGTTAAAATGATAAAATAATCGTAATTACGGTCTTTGGAGGCAACTGATATGAAAAACGCACTCATTATTTTCGGCGGAGTTTCTTCCGAACACGATGTTTCCGTCGTGTCGGCTTCGTCTGTTATAAGAAATATTCCGAAGGACAAATACAAAGTTTTTATGCTCGGCATAACAAAACAAGGTGAAATGTATTTATATGACGGTGACTTTGAAAAGCTTCCGAAGGACAAATGGCTGGAGGATAAGGAACGTCTTAAAAAAGCCGTGATTTCCACCGACAGAGCCGACAAAGGAATTATCGTGTTCGAAAACGGCGGCTTTGAAAAGATTAAAATTGATGTTTGCTTCCCCGTTTTACACGGTAAAAACGGCGAGGACGGAACAATGCAAGGACTTTTGACCGTTGCCGGAATTCCTTTTGTAGGCTGTAACACAATGGCGTCGGCTGTTTGTATGGATAAAGCCATGACGAATGCTATTTGCGACGTTAACAACATTCCGCAGGCAAAATGGAAATACACAACACTTCACGATTTTAATATAAACGGTGCCGAGTTTACAAAAGAATGTGTCGAATATCTCGGACTGCCCGTTTTCATAAAGCCGGCAAATGCGGGGTCTTCGGTGGGCGTTCGCAAAGCCAAAACGGAAGCCGAACTTTACGAAGCGCTTGAATACGCTCTCGGTTTTGATACAAGAGTTGTTGTCGAGGAGGCTGTTGACGGCATTGAAGTCGAATGTGCCGTTATGGGCAACGACGAAGCTTTTGCCGGTGCGGTAGGAGAAATAGAGCCGTGCAACGAATTTTACGATTTTCAGGCGAAATACGAAAGTGACAGCGGACTTCACATTCCGGCACGTATCGGAGAAGAAAAAATCAAAGAAATTCAGTCACAGGCGATTAAGGCGTATAAAGCTTGGGGATGTTCCGGTCTTGCACGTGTGGACTTTTTCGTAAGACGTGCGGACGGTGCCGTTTTGCTTAACGAACCGAACACCATTCCGGGATTTACGAATATCAGCATGTACCCGATGCTTATGGACAAAGCGGGTATAAACTACGGCGATTTGATTGATAAGCTTTGCACTTTGGCTGTGGAAAAGTGGGAAAAGGAATTCTCTGTATGAAAAATGACGCAATTATAAAAATCGTGAGTATGCAGACTACCGAAAACGGTGACAATAACGGCGAAATGACCGTTGTCGGAAAAATCACTCACGAAAACGGAAAAAGCATAATTGAGTACGTTGAAGAAAACGAAGAAACGGGCAAGGAAGAAACGACGATTACGATAACCGACGGAACCGTCGTCAGCATTGTGAGAATAGGAAATTTCAGTTCCGAAATGTCCGTTGAAAAAAATACCCGACACATTACTTTTTACAGAACTCCTTACGGTGAACTTACAATGGGCGTTTACGGAAATTCTGTTAATTGGTTCAGAAACGGAAAAAACAGCGTACTTAAAATGAAATATTCATTGGATTTTAACAACGGATTAGTATCCGAAAACAGTATGAACATATATATTGAGGAGAAATAAGGATGTCGAAATTAGTAAAACAAGTAACGAATGAATTACATACACTTATTGTCGAGGCTCTCGGCAAGGCGGCGGCAAACGGAGAAATTCCCGCAGAACCCATTCCGGAATTTAATATCGAAGTGCCGGCAAACCGTGATAACGGCGACTATTCTTCAAACGTCGCTTTTGTGTGTGCGAAAGCGTTCCGCTGTGCACCGCGAAAAATAGCGGAGACAGTTGAAAAAAATATTGAACTTGACGGTTCTTATTTTGAAAAATGCTCTGTTGCCGGTGCCGGATTTGTTAACTTTACACTCTCGAAAGAGTTTTACGCGGATGTGCTTCTTGACATAAAAAATCTCGGAAAAGATTACGGCAGAAGCGATTTCGGTCAAGGTAAAAAAATAAACGTTGAATTTGTTTCGGCTAATCCCACGGGACCTATGCACATGGGTAATGCCCGCGGAGGCGCTCTCGGTGACTGTCTTGCTGCCGTACTTGATATGGCGGGGTACAATGTCGAACGTGAATTTTACATAAACGATGCCGGTAATCAAATCGAAAAATTCGGTCTGTCTCTCGATATACGCTATCAACAGATATATAAGGGCGAGGACGCCGTATCTCTTCCCGAAGACAGCTATCACGGTGAAGACATTAAGGAACGTGCAAAGCAATTTGCCGACATTTACGGCGATGAATTTATAAATAAGAGCGAGGACGAAAGAAGAAAAGCTCTCGTTGATTTTGCACTTCCCAAGAATATTGAAAATATGCAAAAAAATATGGCAAAGTACCGTATTGAATATGATACTTGGTTTAAAGAAAGTCAGCTTCACGACAGCGGTGCCGTAAAAGAGGTTATCGACTATCTTACAAACAAAGGTCTTACTTACGAAAAAGACGGAGCCGTTTGGTATAACAACATAAAGGTTCAAACGGAAATGCTCACACGTCAAGGTAAAACACAAGAAGAAATCGACAAGCTTGAACTTAAGGACGACGTTCTTATCCGTCAAAACGGTAATCCCACATATTTTGCCGCCGATATCGCGTATCACAGAAACAAGCTCGTTACACGCGGATTTGATAAAGCTATTGATGTTTGGGGCGCAGACCATCACGGCCACGTTGCACGAATGAAAGGCGTTCTTGAGGCGCTTGACCTTGACAGCGACAGACTCGACGTAATTTTAATGCAGCTTGTCCGCCTTACAAGAGACGGCGAAGTTGTCAGAATGAGTAAAAGAACGGGCAAGGCTATTACGCTTGTTGACTTGCTTGAAGAAATTCCCGTTGATGCGGTACGCTTCTTGTTTAATATGAGAGAGTCCGGTTCGCAAATGGATTTTGACCTTGACTTAGCCGTTGAACAGTCGTCGCAGAACCCCGTTTATTACTGCCAATATGCAAATGCGCGTATTCACAGCATCCTTCGTAAAGTCGAAGCGGACGGCGTAACGGTTCGTGACTGTACAAAGGACGAGCTTAAACTTTTGACGGCTCCCGAAGAAATCGAACTTATCCGTCACCTTGCCGCTTATACGGACGAAATCGTTAACGCGGCGAAGAATTACGATCCCGCTAAGATAACGAGATATTGCATCGACTTGGCAACACTTTTCCATAAGTTTTACAACGCTTGCCGTGTTGCAGTTGACGACGAATCGCTTATGCAAGCCCGCTTGTTCCTTTGCACGTGCGTTATGAATGTTATAACAAACATTCTTACGATGTTCAGCATCTCGACACCAGAAAGTATGTAATTTTAAAGAGCCTTGATGTTTCAAGGCTCTTTTGTCATCTGTTTAACAGCCAAACCGCCAAGTTTAAATATGCCGCAAAGGTTAGCCATAAAAGGTACGGAATTTGTAAAACAGCGGCAAGGCGGTCTGTTTTTTCGAAAATTACAATCATACCGAAAACCAAAACCCATAATGCCAAAAGCCAGAAAAACGAAAATCCGTAAGCTTGAAGATTGAAGAAAAATATACTCCAAAAGAAGTTAAATAAAAGCTGTACGGCGTAAAGTATAAGCCCGTGATTTCTTTCTTTTGTCGGCGGTGACATCCAGATTCGAGATGCACCGATACCCATCAAAACATAGAGAATTGTCCACACGATAGGAAAAACAATATCCGGCGGTGTAAGTGCCGGCTTTTCCGCAAGCTTATAGGCATCCATTCCCATCGAGGTAAAAAGAGCCGAAACGCCTCCCACTGCCAGTGCAACGGCAATCGAAACGGCATAGACTTTAATTTTTCGTTTATCCATATTATCACCCCATATATAATATGTTTTTTGACCGGCATATATTCAAAACAAGTATTTTTAGGATGATTTGTATTTTTTGCGAAAAAAGTGTTTATAACAAAAGTGTATTTATAAAAACGTGACTGCCGACAATCTTTTGTCAAAATTACTATTGAAAAATCGGACAAGTAATTGTATAATTGTCAAGATAGGAATTATTCCGTTGAAAATATGAAAGGAGTTTTCATTTATTATGATTAACTATTCACATGAAGTTGAAAAAATGTGCTGTGTTAAAAAAGGCCCTCATCACGGACCGGCTCCAATTCCCGAAGAAGGTAATTGGGTAAAAGCTTATGAAATCAAAGATATTTCGGGCTTTTCACACGGCATTGGCTGGTGTGCTCCTCAACAAGGTGCATGTAAGCTTACTCTTAACATTAAAGAAGGTATCGTTGAAGAAGCTCTCGTTGAGACTCTCGGTTGTTCGGGTATGACTCACTCGGCTGCTATGGCCGCTGAAATTCTTCCGGGCAAAACTCTTCTTGAGTGTCTTAACACCGACCTTGTTTGTGATGCTATCAATACCGCAATGAGAGAAATCTTCTTGCAATTAGTATACGGTCGTTCACAATCCGCTTTCTCAGAGGACGGTCTTGTTGTTGGTGCAGGTCTTGAAGACCTCGGTAAAGGACTTCGTTCGCAAGTCGGCACAATGTTCTCGACAAAGGTTCGCGGCGTTCGTTATATGGAAATGGCTGAAGGCTATATCACAAGAATGGCTCTTGACAGCGATGACCAAGTTATCGGTTATGAGTTCGTTAAGCTCGGTAAGATGATGGAAGACATCCGTCACGGTACACCCGCTGACGTAGCTCTTAAAAACAATACAGGTTCTTACGGTCGTTTTGCGGATGCCGCAAAATACATTGATCCGAGAGAAGAATAAGAGAGGGAGGATACTAAAATGGCTAATGATGTAAAATTCGAAGGCAAAGAAAGACGTATGGCTAAAATCGAGAAATGTCTTGCCGAGTACGGTATTGCTTCTCTCGAAGACGCAAAAGCTCTTTGCGAATCAAAAGGTATTGATGTTGAAAGCATCGTTAAGGGTGTTCAACCTATCGCATTTGAAAATGCGGTTTGGGCTTACACACTCGGTGTTGCACTCGCACTTAAAACAGGTGTAAAAACAGCTTCAGAGGCTGCTGCCGTTATAGGTAAAGGTCTTCAAGCTTTCTGTATTCCGGGTTCTGTTGCCGAACAAAGAGACGTTGGTCTCGGTCACGGTAACCTCGGCGCAATGCTTCTTAAGGAAGAAACAAAGTGCTTTGCATTCGTTGCAGGTCACGAATCATTTGCAGCTGCCGAAGGTGCTATCGGTATCGCAAAGACAGCTAACAAGGTTCGTAAACAACCTCTTCGTGTTATTCTTAACGGTCTCGGCAAGGATGCCGCAATGATTATTTCAAGAATCAACGGCTTCACTTATGTTCAAACCGAGTATGATTTCTACACAGGCGAACTTAAAATTGTTAACGAAACAAAATATTCCGACGGTGAAAGAGCTGCTGTTCGTTGCTATGGTGCGAACGACGTTCTCGAAGGCGTTGCAATTATGAAGAAAGAGGGCGTTGACGTTTCTATTACAGGTAACTCAACTAACCCGACTCGTTTCCAACACCCCGTTGCAGGCACATATAAAAAATGGGCTATGGAAAACGGCGTAAACTATTTCTCGGTTGCATCGGGCGGCGGTACGGGCCGTACACTTCACCCCGACAATATGGCTGCGGGTCCTGCTTCATACGGTCTTACAGACACAATGGGCAGAATGCACGGTGACGCTCAATTCGCAGGTTCTTCTTCTGTTCCGGCTCACGTTGAAATGATGGGACTTATCGGTATGGGTAACAACCCAATGGTAGGTGCTACCGTTGCTTGTGCGGTTGCTGTTGAAGAAGCTTCCAAGTAATTTACCGTAAATAAGGTTATATTCTGCTTTTAAAAGCAGATGAAAAAGGGAACCCCCACTGAATCTTCAGTGGGGGTTTGATTATTTAATTGCATCGTAAACGCCTAAAAGCATACATTCTTTTTTTAGGTCTTCCAGATGGTTCAGTGCCGATTCGCGATTTTTCTTTAAGCGGAAAATCTGTTTAATCAGTCCGGTGTTGAAAAAGGAAAACATAAAGACTGCCGTAGTCACGAAAAACGCCGCCATCGTTCCGAATACGCCGGCACCGAGTCGAAGGTAATGGGCAAGTTGCTGATCTCCGACGGTTCCCTGTGCGGCTTTACTGAGAGAAATCAGTTTATATGCTTCTTGATATAAGCTGTTGTAGCGTTGTGCCATAAAGATGCTTAAAATACCGAATACAAGTAAAAGAACGGACAGTAAAGTGAAAAGGAGAATTCTTTTTTTATAGGACTTTAATTCTTTTTCAAAGGAATTTTCAATGTCTTGCTTGCGTTTGTAATACTGTGTACGCGTTAAACGAATATCTTTGTTGAGAAAACTCATATTTTCACCGTAAATACCGTTGAGATAATCCCGATTCATATTTTCGGCATCGGCAACTTCTTCTTGTGTGTTATAGTCGAATATTGAGTTGTAGTCATTTGAAGAATTGTTTTCGCTCAAATTCTCACCGCCTTACTCAGTTCTTGTGAAAACCGCATAAAAATCGGCTGTACGTTTTAATGCTCAACCCAATCTCGTGAACGTTCAACGGCACGAAGCCAACCGCGATAACGCTTTTCACGTTTTTCCATATCCATTTTCGGCTCGAAAATCTTGTCTACTTGACGGATTTTACTTATTTCGTCGGTGTTTTTCCAGAATCCCGTTGCAAGCCCCGCAAGATAGGCGGCACCGATAGCCGTTGTTTCCACCATCTTCGGTCTGTTAACGTTAGTTCTGATCATATCGGCTTGAATTTGCATCATAATATCACTTACGGAAGCGCCGCCGTCAACACGAAGTTCGGAAAGATTTATGTCCGAATCCTGCTTCATAGCCTCAAGCAAGTCGGTCATTTGATAAGCAATGGCTTCGAGTACACTGCGGCAAATGTGTGCGGCGTTGGCTCCTCTTGTGAGTCCGACGATTGTACCGCGGGCATACATATCCCAATACGGTGCGCCGAGTCCCGTAAATGCCGGCACGAAATATACACCGTTTGAATTTTGCACACTTTCCGCCAATTCGTCGCAACGTCGGGCGGACGGAATAAGCTGTAAATCATCTCTTAACCATTTGATTACGGAACCCGCATTAAAGGCGGAACCTTCTATGGCGTACGTTACTTTGTCGCCGATTCCCCACGCAACACCCGTAACGAGATTGCTTTTGGAATTAACACGTTTTGAACCCGTGTTCATAAGAAGGAAACAGCCCGTACCGTATGTGTTTTTCGCTTGGCCGGATTCGAAACAGCCTTGACCGAAAAGAGCAGCCGGTTGGTCGCCGATAGCACCCGAAATCGGTACGCCCGCTAAATCTTCGATACCCATAACGCTTTTTGCGACAGTGCCGTAAACCTTACTTGACGGCATAGGTTCGGGAAGCATTGCCATAGGTATTCCCAACTTCTCGCAAAGATATTCATCCCAGCAAAGCTTGTCAACGTCAAAAATCATTGTTCTCGATGCGTTTGAATAGTCGGTAATATGTACGGCTCCGCCTGTCAAGTTCCAAATAAGCCACGTTTCGACCGTGCCGAAAAGAAGCTGTCCTTTTTCGGCAAGTTCTTTGGCACCTTCGACGTTGTCGAGAATCCACTTGATTTTTGTTGCCGAGAAATAAGCGTCGACAACGAGTCCCGTATGGTCTTTAATATATTGTGTAAGCTCTTCGTCGGCTTTTATTTTTTCGCACATATCGGCAGTTCTTCGACATTGCCAAACGATAGCGTTATAAACGGGTTTGCCTGTCGATTTGTCCCACACGATTGTAGTTTCACGCTGATTAGTAATGCCGATGGCGGCAATGTCTTCGGCAGTAGCTTTGCTGTCTGCCATAACCTCCATTACGGACTGAAGCTGTGAAAAAAGAATTTCCATGGGATTGTGTTCAACCCAGCCGGTGTGCGGATAAATTTGAGTAAATTCGTGCTGTGCCTTGAAGCAAATATTTCCCTTTTTGTCAAAAAGAATAGCACGTGAACTTGTTGTGCCCTGGTCAAGAGCAAGAACATACTTTTTCATAATATAACACCTCTTATATGATATAGACGATTTTTAACTATTCCCTATTTTTTAGTTAGATTTCGTCTTTTTGTATTAGCAAAGCTTTTGCCGATTAAATCAGCTCTTGTGAAATCCGCCGAACAACAAGTGCCGCCGATACCAAATTGCCGAAATGTGTTTATATAAAAACGACGGACACGCTTTTTTCAGCGGAGCGTAATTCACATTATATACATCGAGCAGACTGTAATATGTCGGCGCTTTGTGAAGAAACGTTGTGAATGACGGATAATCTTTTTCCGCCCACGCATTTTCCGCCATTGCCGCAAGACGCGGAAAAGCAAGAAATTCAAAACGCTTCATATTTGAAATGTAATCCGTTCGCATTTGAGCCTCAACACCGAACGGTTCGCCGTCGACTCCCGTAAATGTGCCGTCGTTTTCGCAGACGGATTTTAAAGTGTTTGAGCCGTGCGGTAAATCGAAATAATACGGATGACTGCTTGCGTTTATAAGTTTTATTCCGCGTTTGGATTCCGATTTAAGAAAATCTCCGTTTTTGGTTTTTGAGGTAATCAGCCATGCGGAGCCGATTTCGGAAGGATACGTGTTTTTCTTAACTGCGTTGTGACAGAGCATTATCGAAAAACCTTTTGATTTTAAATAATCAGCGGACTTTTTCTCAAACGACGATTGAAAAACGTCTTTACCGAGGACGACTGCCTTATCGAAAAAAATATCCGCAAACTCGTCGAAAATACCGTAAATATATTTTTCTTCGCCGTCACCGTTTTCGGAAATGTCATATTCGGGAATAACTTTTATTTTTCGTTCGTGACAGTATGCGACAATTTCTCGCATATCTTCGGGCGTATAATATTTGTTGCCGCTGTCTTTCGGGCTGTAATTTTTTGTCAAATTCCAATGAAGAACGTTTAACTTATGCAAAGCCAAAAGGTCGATAATCCGCTTTAATTCGTTAACGGTCAAATAACTTTTTCCGCAGTCAACCATAAATCCGCGATACGAAAATCGGGGATAGTCGGTTATTTGCGTCCAAGGAAGCTTTCCGCCGTTTTGCAAAAGCATTTGAGAAAGAGTTTGCAATCCGTAAAACAAACCGCTTTCGGTTTTCGCGGTTATATAAACTCGGCGGTTTTCACATTTCAGTGTATAGCCCTCGTTGTGCTGTACGGATTCGTCAAGTTTAAGGATTATTGACTTTTCTTCGCCGGTGTCTTCGTGCATCTGTATCTTCTTGTTAAAGTTTTTACGGACGAACAGAATAAAGTCTTTTACGAAAGGATAAGGAGTAACAGTGGTTCCGGCGTGAAGAGTGAAGCCTTTTTTCTCACTGTCGGTTATAATGCTTACGGGTTGCGGTACAATATTAAACATCTTTTTGCCTCCGTTGTAAAAGATTACAGTTACACAAATTTATTCTATCATAAAATCTTTTTAACTACAACATAAAATAGTATATATTTTTCTCTTGAAATTAGTTGTATTATATAGTATAATCATTAGGTAAATAAACCGTATGCCTTAATTCAGTCGTGTGCCGTGTGGGTCCTGTGCGGCGAGGTGCCGTGAACCATGTCAGGCGGGGAACCGAGCAGCATTAAGCGGATTGCTTCGGGCGCCACAGCTTGCCTACACGACACATGACTGAGTTAAGGCATTTTTAGAATTTCGATTTTAGGGAGTGAACACCTTGTACAGAGCGTTTTACAGAAAATACCGCCCGTCAACATTTACGGAGGTTGTAGGACAGGAACATATAACGAAAACTCTTGAAAATGCCGTGAAGTCGGGTAAGACAAGCCATGCGTATCTGTTTACCGGTTCTCGCGGTACGGGAAAAACCTCTTGTGCGAAAATTTTGTCGAAAGCCGTTAACTGTTTGGCTTGCGTTGACGGAAATCCCTGTAATCAGTGTGAAATTTGCCGCGGTATTGACAACAACTCTATTCTTGATATTATCGAAATCGACGCAGCGTCGAACAACGGCGTTGACAATATTCGCGATTTAATTGAAGAAGCGAATTTTACGCCTGCCAATGCAAAATACAGAGTTTATATAATCGACGAGGTTCACATGCTTTCGATAGGTGCGTTTAACGCACTTCTCAAAACGCTCGAAGAACCGCCGGCTCACGTTATTTTTATTTTGGCGACGACAGAGGTTCACAAACTTCCGTCAACAATTCTTTCACGCTGTCAGCGGTTTGATTTTAAACGTATTCCGCCGGAGGCTATCGCAAAAAGGCTTAAAGAAGTTGCCGAAAAAGAAAACCTCAAACTTTCCGACGACGGCGCAATGCTGATAGCACGTATCGCGGACGGTGCAATGCGTGACGCACTTTCCCTTTTAGACCGCTGTTCGTCTTATGACGGCGTTATTGACTCTGCGGCAGTTGCGGACAGTGCCGGTCTTGCGGGCAGAGAATATGTTTTCGAGCTGTGTGACTGCATTTTGACAAAGGACGCTGCGAAGGCTCTTGAAATAGTTAACAGACTTTATAACGACTCTTGCGATATGGAGCGACTTTTAACGGAACTTACAAGCCATTTCAGAAATCTTATGGTTTCAAAAGCCGTTAAAAATTTCGAGAGTATGATTATTTGTTCTCAAGACGAGATTGAAACAATCCGTACTCAAAGCGAAAAGACAACACTTGCGACGATTATGTCGTGCATTGATATTTTAACCGCATATTCATCAACTATGAAGCAGGGGGCAAACAGACGAACATCGGCAGAACTTTGCATTATAAGGCTTTGCACACCTTCGCTTGACAGTGATATGAATTCTGTTCTTCGCAGACTTGCGGAACTTGAAACGGCGGTTAAGACGGGAGAAATTTCCGTTAAAGCCACGCCGCCCGCCGAAACGGTGACGGAGGACAAAAAAGAGCAAGTTACCGTTTCTGCCGAAAAGCAAAACGAACCGAAGGCGGAACCGTCTGCCACAACGGAAAAGGCAGAGGAAAAGCCCGTCGAAGTCAAAGAAAATCCCGTGCAGCCGACAACATGCGGAACGGTGCCGTTTACAAGTTGGCCGGAGGTTATGGAACGGCTTTTCACGAACGACAAAAGTTTAATGGTTATGCTTTCCGGATCGCAAGCGTTTGTTCATGACGATAAATATCTTTTAATTAAAGGCTCACCCGTGCTTGAGATGTATCTTAAAACGGGTGAATATTCAAAAATCATAAAGCAAGCTGTTACGGATGTAACCGGTAAAGCATACACTCTTGCCGTTTATAACAATAAAAAAGAGGAGTCACCGAAGAATCCTCTTTCCGACCTTGTGTCAAAAGCAAAAAGCTTAGGTGTAAATATTGAGGAGAAATGAAAATGAAAGCAAGAATACCAAATCAAAACGGACAGGCAAATATGATGAAACGTCTTCAACAAATGCAAGACGATATGGCACGTGTTCAAAAAGAATGTGAAGAAGCCGAGTACAGCGCAAGTGCGGGCGGCGGAGCCATTGACGTTACCGTAAACGGTTCGCACCAACTTGTTTCGGTTAAAATTCAGCCGGATGTTGTTGATGCCGAAGACGTTGAAATGCTTGAAGATTTACTCGTTGCCGCCGTTAACGAAGCTATGAGAAAAGCCGACGAAACAATGGAAAGAGAAATGGGTAAAATTACCGGCGGAATGAATCTTCCGGGACTGAACTTCTGATTTAAATACAAAATAATTCGGAGTAAACTATGGCTATTGTATCACTTGAAAAACTGATAGAAGAATTCAGAAAAATGCCCTCTGTCGGTGTGAAATCGGCGGAGAGAATGGCATATTATATTCTCGGACTTGATGACAGTGAAACAAAAAGTCTGGTTGATGCCATAAATTCGGCACATACTAATATACATACGTGTAGCGTTTGCTGTAATCTTACGGAGGGTGAAACGTGTCATATTTGCAACAATGTCAACCGTGACAAATCAATAATTTGCGTTGTTGAAAATCCGCGTGACGTTACGGCGTTTGAACGTACTCATGAATATAAGGGCGTTTATCATGTGCTTCACGGTGTCATTTCACCGATGAACAGCGTTGGGCCCGATAATATTCGTATTCGAGAGTTAATTGCAAGACTTTCCGACGATACGGTCAACGAGGTAATTATGGCGACGAATCCGACGGCGGAGGGCGAAGCAACGGCGATGTACATTGCACGCCTTTTAAAGCCGATGGGAATAAAGGTTTCGCGTTTGGCTTACGGTGTACCGGTGGGCAGCGATCTTGAATATGCGGATGAAGTTACACTTTCACGGGCGCTTCAAGGCAGAAGCTTGTTATAATGATTATGTTGGGCTGTAATTTTCACAAAGCTCAAAAGGAGGAATAATTGTGGCAGAGAAAAACACAAATACTACAATCGTACAAAACAAAAAAGCTCTCCATGATTATTTCGTTTTAGAGAGCTTTGAAGCCGGCATAGAACTTGTGGGGACTGAGGTTAAGTCGCTCCGCCAAGGGAAATGCAATCTTAAAGACGCATGGTGCAGTATCGTCGAGGGCGAACTTTTTGTAAACGGTATGCACATAAGCCCGTATGACCACGGCAACATTTTTAACCGTGATCCTATGCGAGTACGCAAACTTTTAATGCACAAAAAGGAAATAATGAGGCTTTTCGGAACGACAAAGCAAGAGGGACTTACACTTATACCGCTGTCGGTTTACTTTAAAAAGGGCAGAGCTAAGGTTCAAGTCGGTCTTTGTAAAGGTAAAAAGCTTTATGATAAGCGTGATGCTGCGGCAAAAAAAGAAGCGGAACGCAATATCGAACGCACAATTAAAGAACGTATGAAATAATTTTCGATTTCTGTCTTTGCATCTTTTTGCAAAGTGAAATATATGGGGATGAAAGGATTTCGACGGGGATTTTGAACTGCGATAAGCGAGTAGTGGAGTCTGACCACTTTAAAACGGACAGTTTATTAAAAATAAACGACAAAAACGAAAAAGTACTTCTTGCTGCTTAATTAGCGGCGAGCATTCCCCCGGGAGAACTGCGGCCCGGTCAGGAGTGTCATTTAGCAGTAAATGTGAACGGATAATCGCCTTGTAGTCCGTCACACATCACAAGGCTACTGAAAAGAATGCCTGTTTGTCGGCTGTCTTGTAGGGAACGTTAATAGATAAACTACACTCGTAGAAAGTTTCGGGAATAAGTTTTCGGACGCGGTTTCGATTACCGCCATCTCCACCACATACAACCTTAACATTTACTTAAAAAGGAAATGTTCGGGTTGTATTTTTTTTAGCGGTAATCGAAACCGCACAGTCCATCTTTTGCGAAGCAAAAGGGACATAAAATGCGAAAGATTGCGAAGCAATGACCGAAGCGAAGCTTCGGTTGCCGCCATCTCCACCGGTGGCATACTGCTATATCAAATCTTGTGGACGGTGTTCAAAAGAATGGTTTGTACACACAATAAAATTTTAGTGCTGTGCGGTATGCCCACCACATACAACCTTAACATTTACTTAAAAAGGAAATGTTCGGGTTGTATTTTTTTTAGCGGTAATCGAAACCGCACAGTCCATCTTTTGCGAAGCAAAAGGGACATAAAATGCGAAAGATTGCGAAGCAATGACCGAAGCGAAGCTTCGGTTACCGCCATCTCCACCACATACAACCTTAACATTTACTTAAAAAGGAAATGTTCGGGTTGTATTTT
>CAZTMZ010000001.1:91422-136136 GCA_964615315.1 uncultured Eubacteriales bacterium
AAGGGACATAAAATGCGAAAGATTGCGAAGCAATGACCGAAGCGAAGCTTCGGTTGCCGCCATCTCCACCGTCGGCATACTGCTATATCAAATCTTGTGGACGGTGTTCAAAAGAACGGTTTGTATATACAACAAAATTTCGGTGTATGCGGTATGCCCACCACATACAACCTTAACATTTACTTAAAAAGGAAATGTTCGGGTTGTATTTTTTTTAGCGGTAATCGAAACCGCACAGTCCATCTTTTGCGAAGCAAAAGGGACATAAAATGCGAAAGATTGCGAAGCAATGACCGAAGCGAAGCTTCGGTTGCCGCCATCTCCACCGTCGGCATACTGCCGTATCAAATTATAAAAACGGTTTAACTCAATTTGCTGAGTTAAACCGTTTGACTCGAAAGTTGTCACTTCTGTTCTCTGTTTTTGCACGTTGTTTTTTCACAATGACTGTTTTTTAGGGTGAGTTTTCGTTTGACCGAAAATCATCTATCTTTTTTTATAAATGACAAGTTCGGGATTCGTACCGTTTTCCTCATAGGTGCAAACAAGCAAAAAGTCCATATTCGCAATCACGCCGAAGCATCTGTTTCCGCCAAATTCACACGTAAGCTGATTGCCGAGATACGTCTTTGAGTCGTCTAAAAATTTCACCGTATTTCCGTTCGGAAGACGGTATTCGAGATTGACGAATTGACCTATGAGTGCATTAAGCTTTTCGACTTTGGGCATTCCTTCTATATGAAGTTCGTTTATCTCTTTAATCAGTTGCATTTTAAATTCTTCAAACTGACCGTTGTCGCTGAGTTCGTCGTAACGTTTCCAGTAATCCAACGTCGGAAGCAAATCTTTCATGTAAGAACGAGCCTGCACCTCGGTGAAGTTTTCACTTGCCATATTTTTAACACAGACTTCAATTAAATCGTCCATATTACTGTAGGTGTATGTTCCGTCGGCATAACACCATTTACAATAGTCTTCGTTAAATGTGCCGTTTTGATTGTGGCTTATGATTGCGTCGTCATCAAGCGGCATACCGCAACATTGACAAATCAACTTTTGCGGAGAGCCTAAAAGAGTATTGATAGAAACGTTAAACAACTTTGAAAGTAGCTTTAATGTTTCGGTGTTGGGTGTCGTTTCACCGTTTTCCCAACGAGATACCGCTTGCCTTGTAACGAATACTTTTTCGGCAAGTTCGTCTTGGGACAATCCCTTTTTTGTTCTGAGTTCGTAAATAATACTTTTCGTGTCCATGAAATTATCACCTCGAACATATGTTATCATAAAGCAGAGGAGGGAACAAGCAACTCGTTGTTGCTGTCGAAAGTGCAGTTTTTGTATGCGAAAATTCGCTTGTTTGTCAAAAAATCCGTTTCTCCTTCATTCTTCGCCAATGGAACAAATATTGCTGGGCAATTCCCTCTGTTCCCTTTGTGCATTTTGGGAGCCCGTCGGGATAAAGTTCCGACATAATGCGTTTTACCCACACGTCGACCGGAAACGCATCAAGCTTGTGAAATCCGTATAAAAGCGTACACTCCGCAACTTTGGGACCGACGCCGTTTATCTTTTGAAGTTCTTCTCTGCCGAACTCAATGGGATTTCCGTCGATTTTTTTTAGGTCAACAATACCGCTTGAAACCTTTTGCGCCGCATCGAGTATGTATTTCGCTCTAAATCCCGAACGCAACGGGGCAAGGTCCTCGACGGTTAATTTCGAAAGCGTGTTTGCCGACGGAAAAAGTCTTATTCCGTCTTTTTCTTCGCCGAAACTTTCACACAGACGGTCGATGATGCCTTTGATTCTCGGTATGTTGTTGTTTGAAGAAATTATAAAAGAGCAGAGCGTTTCCCATGGCTCTTGGCAAAGAATACGTATGCCGCAATATTGCTTTACCGCCTCGGAAAGATATGCGTCATCATAAGAAGAAACAATTTTTTCGTAATCTTTATCAAGGTCAAAATATTTTTTCCAGACAGTCTGATAATCGTCTTCGCTACACTCAAAAATAATTTTGCCGTCCCTTTGACAAACGGTAAGCGGTTTTCCGTAAGCTACACCGTGCCACGTGTCGCCGTCACGCGTCCAACGGAAAGCTTGACCGCAGTCAAGAGTCAAATTCAGGTCGAAAACGGCGGGAGAGGAAATTTCAAATTTTTCGCTCATAAAAGCACCTCGCAAATTGCATAAAAAAACTAAAATATTCTATTCAAAAGCACTAACATCAAATTGCACAAAAGTTTTAGTAAAATTTTAAGTATCAAAAGCTCCAATTTGTATAAAAGGTAAAGATCTTAAAACAAATAGTATTTGACAAAAATTTAACAAAATCTTTTAAACATTGTCGAAAAGTCCGAAAAACTGCTTAAAATAAGTAGCTTTGAGGAAAGTTATAAACATTTTCAACAGAGTTTTCAACAATTTCAATGAAAAGCAAGTTATACTTAAAGTATAGAATTGCGTACAAAAATATTTGTTAAAAATTCCATATTGACAAAAAAACAAGAAAACAAGATATAAAAAACAGTATAAAAGTATGGGAAAAAAGTAAAAATAAAAATAAAAAATGTGAGGATATGAAAATGGTAAAAGGAGTCAACAGACAGGTACTTGAAATACACGAAACGGGCTGTGATTATTTTGAAAAAGCGATTTTTTTCGTTAAGCCCGAATACAGCCGAGAAAACGACGGTAAATTAAGAACCGTTGCGTTGAAAACAATTAAAAATTCGGCGACCGTTCCGAAAACAAAAAAGGAAAAATTGAAAAGCAGACTGTTCTTTGTTGTCGAGATGGCGGCGTCGGCCGGAGTCGGTGCGATAATTACCGCACTGTTCTTTCAATAAATACAGTATAGCATAAAATCCGACACTTACGTCTAAAAAATTTTGGAAAATAAAAAGCAGAGAATATTGCTTGTGTGTACTCTCTGCTTTTGTGTTATAAAACAAGTAACTCTTTCGGAGAAGTCGTCAGATTTCGGCATCCGGTTTCGGTGATGTATGCCATATCTTCAATTCTTACACCGAACTTTCCGGGGATATAAATGCCCGGCTCTACGGTTACGATATTTCCGATTTGTAAAATGCTGTTTGAAGCGGGGGCAAGGTTGGGAAATTCGTGTATTTCAACGCCGACTCCGTGACCTGTTGAGTGTGAAAAATATTTGCCGTAGCCCGCATTTCTTATAACGCTTCGGGCAAACTCGTCACCGGACTTGCAGGAAACACCCGCCTTGATGTTGTTAAGGCAGTTTTCCTGTGCCGCAAGAACCGTGTTATAAACTTCTTTCATTTCATCGGTTGCAAAACCTACCGCAACGGTTCTGGTCATATCGCTGTGATAACCGTCAATAAGTGTGCCGAAATCCATTGTGACAAAGTCGCCGTTTTCGACTTTTTTATCGGTAGGTACACCGTGGGGCATTGACGAGTTTTTACCGCTGACGGCAATCGTGTCAAACGAAAGTCCTTCGCCGCCGTTACGAAGCATATAGAAGTTTAATTCAAGCTCGATGTCTTTTTCGGTAACTCCCGCTTTGATAAAATCGAGAATGTGCAAAAAGGCCTTTTCGGCAATTCTTTGAGCCTTAACGATTTTTTCAACTTCATCGGGCGTTTTAACCGAACGAATTGTGTTAATTATACTGTCTAACGTCGTGTCCGTCGAAACGGTTACCTTTTTCAGAACACCTTTAAGAGAGTTGTATGCGGCTACGGTCATTCTCGAAGATTCCACAAGTAAATGACGGCAATTCATTTCGGTAAGAATTTCCGCAATTTGCGGATAAGCTTTACCCAAAAGTTTTACTTCGGCGTTCTTTACGGTGTTTTCGGCAGCTTCGATATATCGTCCGTCGGTGATGAAAACCGCCCTTTCGCCGTTCACAATCAAAAAACCGTCGGAGGACTCAAAGCCCGTAAAGTATTTTCTGTTTTCGGGAGAAATAATCAGTGCGGAATAGCCCTCTCCCATTTCTGCTAATTTTTTTTGTAACTTATTCATCATAAACACCATATCCGTGATTTTTTTCAAAAGCTTCGAGAATAGGAGCTTCCTTTGCTCTGCGCTTGGCATAATATGTCTTATAACGCGTTTCGCCTTTCATCGGATCAACGCGAACGGCGACGGCACCGCAACGGTTTGCGGCTTTTATGTCGGCAAAAAGTTGATCACCGATCATTGCCATTTCACAAGGACTGACGTCCAAAATTTTTGCACCTTTGATAAGCTTGTGAGCAAAAGGCTTGCGTGCAAAACGCAGACACGGAAGTCCTAATTTTTTCGCTATTCTTTTGGGACGGCTGCCTATGGCATTGGAAATTATAATTACTTTGATTTCGGCTGCCCGTACGTTTTTCAGCCAGTCTTCAAGACCGTCAATGCAATTTTCTTTGCCGTCGTTACAAATAGTGTTGTCAATATCAAGCGCAACCGCTTTTACTCCCATTTTTCGCAAATCTTCGACGGTAATGTCCAAAACGGATTTAAATCTGTATTTCGGAACGGGTGAGGACGGTACCAAAAATGAAAGTAAGTTTTTTTCACCGATAAAACGTTTTGCCATAAAAACTCCTAAAACTTAAAAAAATAGCGGGAATTCCTCTAAGGAACTCCCACTTTCTTTTTTAGAAAATAACTGATTTAAGCGAAAATTATTTATATTTACGCTTGCGAGCAGCCTCAGATTTCTTCTTTCTCTTTACAGAAGGCTTTTCATAATGCTCTCTTTTGCGTACTTCTTGAATTACGCCGTCACGAGAAGTTTGTCTTTTAAATCTTCTGAGAGCACTTTCTAAGGACTCATTTTCTTTAACTTTTACCTGACTCATTAAAAATCCCTCCCTTTACATTGGGATACATTGTGTATTATACAATAACAAAAGTCAACTGTCAATATTTAATTCAAAAAAATACGCATAAAAAAGTGTCCAAAACAAAAAAACACAAAAATATTTAAAAATGTTAACAATTTGTTCATAATTTCGTGTATAGTTTGACAAACTCGTATTGTATTATAAAGTTGCTTAGAGAGGGAGTGATACCCGCACTCAGTATCTAAGCATGTTGATTAACTCCTATAATGTCCGCTTGGTGAACGGACGATGGGTTTTTTAAAGCCGAAAGAAAATTAACCGACAGAACCTTGGTTCCGTCGGTTTTTTTCGTATTATTTATTTACGACGTTTTGCGGAGAGTTGTTCAAAAAAGCGACAACATTTTCTTTTAAAATATTCATAAGTCTTTCTCTTGTTTCAAAACCCGCCCAAGCGATATGCGGTGTTATGAAGCAATTTTTTGCTTTTATAAGCGGGTTGTCGGCTTTTGGCGGTTCGGTTCCCAACACGTCAAGTCCCGCACCTTTGAGTTTTCCGGAGTTGAGCGCGTTGCTTAAAGCGTATTCGTCGACAACGGGGCCGCGAGAAGTGTTTATGATGATTGCACCGTCTTTACATTTTGAAATAAATTCATCGTTTACAAGATTAACGGTCTTTTCGGTAAGAGGACAGTGAAACGATATGATGTCGCTTGTTTTTGCCAAGGTGTCCATATCGGTCCAAGAAAAGTTTTTGCGGTGCGACTGATCGGTTTCGTGACCGGAAACGGCTATAACTTTCATTTTAAATGATTCGGCAATATCCGCAACGGCTTGACCTATTTGCCCGAAGCCGACAATACCCAAAGTTTTTCCGCGAAGTTCGGTAAGCGGAGTTTTCCAATAACAAAAATCGGAGCAAGCGGACCATTCGCCGTTTTTGACACTTTCGCTGTGAATACCCACGGCGTTGGTAATTTCGAGAATAAGAGAAAAAGTGAGTTGCGCAACTGCGTCGGTGGAGTACGACGGAATGTTTGAAACGGGAATGCCGAGTTCTTTTGCACAAGCGCAATCAACAACATTGTATCCCGTTGAAAGCAACGCAATGTATTTGAGATTCGGAAGCTTTTCGAGGACTTCACGCGTAAGGGGAGTTTTGTTGGTTAAAATAATGTCTGCACCCTTACATCTTTCAAGAATTTTGCAGCCGGGTGTACGGTCGTAAATATCACACTCACCCAAATCTTTAAGCCAATCCCAAGATAAATCACCGGGATTGAGTGCGAACGAATCTAAAACTGTAATTTTCAAAAAAATCATCCTTTGTTATTATACTGATATATATAATAGCATAAGATAATAGAAGATAACAATAAAAATGTTGACCTTTTTTAATATTTATTATAAAATTATATAGTATGAAAACGATCAGAAACGGTGGGTTAAATGGAAAAACGCAATCTCAGCAGAAAACAAGCACTTAACCTTACTACTATCGGAGCGTTTGCTGCCGCCGCGGTTATTGCGGTCATTACCATGATTATGAAAACTTCCGTTGCGGAAGGCGGATGGGCAGGCTTTTTAAATGCCCTTGACAGAATGCAGAATTATATACAAAATTTGAACGGCAAGTGGGAGATACTTTTTGCGATACTTCTTCTTTATGCCGTGCGTTCCGTCGTGCCGATTCCGTTCCCTTTTTTGATTATTATGACCGGTGTTATGTTTAAACCGATAAACGCCGTCATTATAAATACAGCGGGTTTTTGCATAGTAACATTTATTACTTATTGGTTCGGCAGATACACCGGTGGCGGTTTTGCGTTAAAACAGCTGAATAAATACGAAAACGTAAGGCACATATTACTTGAGAGCAAAAACAAGACAAAGCTCAGCGTTCTTGTGGCTGTAAGAATTGTTCCGGCAATTCCGATAAATCTTGTCAGCACAATGTACGGCGGAATGAAAACGCCGTTTATTCGCTTTATGATTGCTTCGATAATAGGATTTGCTCCCAAAATAATCGTATACAGCGTAATGGGCGGAAACATAACACAGCCGTTTACTTGGCAGTTTATGGGGCCGGTAATTGTATTGTTGATTTTAACGGGAACAGTAACTTTTTCAGTAAATAAAGCATTGGAAAAACGAAAAGGAGAGCAAAAAGATGACGAAAGTGCAGTTGCTTAAAAACAAAATCGAAAACGGAGAATTTGATGCACGTTTTAAAAGAGTTTATGTCAGCGATGAGGCTGTAAAGGCTCAACACGAAAGGTATGTAAGTCTTGCAAATGACTTTGCCGACCTTTTCGGCGAGGACAGAGAAGCACGTCTTTTTTCGGCACCGGGCAGAACTGAGGTAGGCGGCAACCATACCGATCACAATCACGGACGCGTACTTGCGGCAAGTATAAATCTTGACGCTATCGCCGTAGCTTCGAAAAACGACGAAAACATTGTTCGTGTGAAGTCGCGCGGATACGATATGGACGTTTGCGATATTACGGACCTTGAAATTAAAGAGTCGGAAAAGGGACATTCGCCGGCACTTGTTCGCGGTATGTGTGCCGGATTTAAAAAGTACGGATATAATATCGGCGGTTTTGATGCCGTTACATTGTCAAGCGTGCTTTCCGGTTCCGGACTTTCGTCGTCGGCGGCTTATGAAGTCCTTGTCGGCACAATGCTCAATTATCTTTACAACGACGGAAAGGTTGATGCGATAACTATCGCAAAAATCGCTCAATATGCGGAAAATGTTTATTTTGACAAGCCTTGCGGACTTATGGACCAAATGGCATGTTCGGTGGGCGGCTTTGTTACGATAGATTTCAACAACCCGTCGGAACCCATAGTAAATGAGGTAAAGTTTGATTTTGCATCTTCGGGACACTCGCTTTGTATTGTCGACACAAAAGGCAGTCACTCGGATCTTACCGATGATTATGCGGCAATTCGCGGTGAAATGGAAGCGGTTGCCGGATACTTCGGCAAAAAGGTTCTCCGTGAAGTTGACGAGCAAGAATTCAAGAAAAACATTCCCGCTATTCGTAAAGAAGTCGGTGACAGAGCCGTTCTTCGTGCAATTCATTTCTTTGCCGACAACGAAAGAGTGCTTTGCGAGGTTGACGCACTTAAAAAAGGCGACTTTGAAACATTTAAGTCATACATACTTGAAAGCGGCGATTCTTCATACAGATACAATCAAAATGTATTTTCAGTTAAAAAGCCTACGGAACAACCGGTATCTTTGGCACTTGCTGTCAGTGAGAGCATTCTTAAGGGCAAGGGTGCATGGCGTGTTCACGGCGGCGGTTTCGCCGGTACAATTCAGGCTTTTGTACCGAACGAGCTTTTAAGTGATTACAAAAACGCTATGGAGGGAATTTTCGGCGAAGATTCCTGCTATGTGCTTATTATTCGTCCGGTAGGCGGAACGGAAATATAAAATCGGTATAAGGTCTTGATTGAAATGACAAGCATTGAACTTTTAGAAAAACTTACTTCTCCCGCAGGTGTTGCGGGAGAAGAACAAAGCTCCTTTGAAGACTTGAAGGGGCTTTTTTCAACATACGGAAAAGTCTCGGTTGACGGGACAGGCAGCATTATAATCGAAAGGGACGGCAAAGGAAAGCATATCTTACTTGACGCACATCTTGATACAATAGGCTTTGTTGTCACGGGAATTACCGACGACGGCTTTGTTCGTGTGACAAAGGTCGGAGGCGTTGATATGCGTACCGTTGCGGGTGCCGAGGTAATTATTTGCGGTGAGAGGGACGTTTTCGGCGTTGTTTGTACAACTCCGCCGCATCTTTCCGACGGTGAAAACAAGGTATCGTCGGACGGTACGTGCATTGTCGATATAGGAATGAGCAAAGAAACGGCGGAAAAATCGGTTACAATCGGTGACAAGGTGCGTTTCAAAAATTCATTCAGCAAACTTCAAAACAACAGAGTGTCCGTGCCGTACATCGACGACAGAGGCGGAATTGCCGTGCTTTTGAAAGCACTTGAATATGTCAACACGGACAAAAAAATAACGCTTGTTTGTTCGGCACAGGAAGAAACGGGCGGAAGCGGAGCAAAATGCGCTTCGTTTAATACGGATGCCGATTTGTCTGTTTCGGTTGACGTCAGCTTTGCCGACACACCCGATTCAAAATCAAGCGAATGCGGAAAAATGAACGGCGGTGCGATGATAGGATTTTCACCGATTTTAAGCAGAGAATTTTCAAATTTGCTTGTCGAATTGGCAAAGGAAAATAACATTCCTTATCAAAAAGAAGTGATGAACGGCAGAACAGGTACAAACGCCGATCACATTACCGTTTCAAAAGGCGGAATACCGTCTGCATTGGTGTCGTTACCGCAAAGATATATGCACACACCCATCGAAACGGTTGATATACGTGATATAGAAAGTTGTGCAAAGCTTATTGCACGCTTTATTGAAAGGGTGTGACGGTATGAATATCGAATTGCTTCAAAAACTTTGTTTGACAAACGGCACGTCCGGTGACGAAAAAGAAGTCAGAGATTTTATAATTTCACAGCTTCCGCAAGACTGTTCTTATTTTGCGGACGCTCTCGGAAATCTTATTGTCGAGAAAAAAGGAAAAGCAAAACCGAAAAACAAAGTTGCGCTTTTCGCACACATGGATGAGGTAGGCTTTATCGTCACATATATTACCGAGGACGGTTATGTTCATGTAGCAAACGTGGGCGGAATTGAAAATTCGGCTCTTTTCGGCAAAAAAATAACGGTTAACGGTCTTGTCGGTGTTGCCGGTTCAAAGGCAATTCATCAATGTAATGACGAGGAAAGCAAAACCGTACCGAAATTGACCGACGTTTCGGTGGACTTCGGCTTTGAAAATAAAGAACAGGCGGAAGAATATATTTCCCTCGGTGATTTCGGTTATTTCAAGTCCGATTTTGTCGAATTCGGTGACGGTATGATTAAGTCAAAGGCTCTCGACGACAGAGTGGGCTGTGCTTGTCTTATTGAGCTGCTTAAAGAAAAGTCAGAATTTGACTACACATGCGTTTTCACCGTTCAAGAAGAAGTCGGCACAAGAGGTGCCACTGTCGGCGCATATACGGTTAATCCCGATTACGCCGTTGTCGTTGAGAGTACGACGGCGTCGGACATTCCCGAAACGCCCGAACACAAACAAGTTTGCCACGTGGGTAAGGGTGCCGTTGTTTCCTTTATGGACAGAGGTACCGTTTACAATAAAGATTTATTTAAAAAGGCATTTGCAACAGCCGAAAAGAATAATATTGCTTGCCAGACAAAAACGGTTATCGCGGGCGGTAACGATGCTTCGGCAATTCACAAAGCGGCGGGCGGAATTAAAACAATTGCCGTTTCGCTTCCGTGCAGATATATTCATTCGTCGGCTTCGGTCGGTTCAAAGAGTGATATGGGATGTGTTTCGGCACTGGTAAAGGCACTTTTAGAGGAACTGGCAAATGATTAAATCCGCCGAAAAAACAGATAAGATAATTTTTAACTATTTGGGTGAGATGAATTCGGCGATTTTTTCGGCATATACGGATTTTTACGGAGAAATGACAATCCCGGACGGCATCGTGTGGCTTCAGTATGATCAAAAAGACAATCTTACATCCGTTTCGGCAACGGGAAAAGGCGGTAAAAGTCTGTGCTTTACGAGTGAAAAGACCGATTTCGACGAGATGAATTTTCTAACGGGTGACATAATAATAACTACGGACAAATTACCGCTTGAGCAAATAGATAAAAAATATCTAATGGCAAAAAAGCTTGAAAAAGTTGCGTCTTGCAAGGGCGTAAAATATACGGATTATCCGAAAATAAAAAGCCTTGACGGTAAAGGCGATTCGGAAAGCCGTGCCGTTGCGGAGAAAAAAGCGTATTTGAATTTACAAAACCTCTGTGAAGGCGTACTGCTTGAGGATTGCGGTGAATACATAAGCGGAGGATTTATAAATTTCGGTAACGGATTTTCCGTGATAACCGACGTTTTTACAAAGGAAAAATACAGAAACAAGGGGTACGGTTCGCTGACAGTTAAAAAACTTCTAAACTGTTCGATAAACGAAACCGTCTATTTGACGACGAAAGAACACAATGTAAGTTTTTACGAAAAGTCGGGGTTTAAAACCGTAAAAGAAATATACGAATACAGGAAATAGGAAACAATTATGGCAGAATTTTTTGAAATCAGTGATAAAATAAAGGAACTGTCGGCGACTGCACTGAAAAATGCGATGCCGGTATTTAACGGCGTTGATGAATTGACGGAATTTAATCAGCAAAAGGTTCTTTCCGCATTTATAAAAAACCGTGTCGATGAAACGGACTTTAACACAACAACCGGTTACGGATATTCCGACAAGGGCAGAGAAAAGTTAGATGTTCTCGTTGCGGATATTTTTAAAACGGAAAGTGCCATAATCCGTGCGGGAGCCTTGGCAAGCGGTACGCATACACTTGCCGTTTGCCTTTACGGTATTCTTCGTCCCAACGACGTAATGCTTTGCGTTACGGGTACACCTTACGATACACTTCATTCCACAATCGGTTTGAACGGCAAAAACAAGGGTGAGGGCACACTTGACGATTTCGGAGTCCGTTATGCTCAGATTGACTTGACACGGGACGATGAGCTTGACTATAAAAGCATCGAAAAAGCCGCAAGCGACGAGGCGGTGAGAATGGTTTACATTCAACGGTCACGCGGATATTCTCTCCGTCATACAATTTCAATAGATGAAATAGAAAAGGTTTGCGAAATAGTTCATAGGGTAAACAAACGAGCAATAGTTATGGTTGATAATTGTTACGGCGAGTTTACCGAGAAAAGAGAGCCTACCGAGGTAGGTGCCGATTTGGTTGCCGGCTCGCTTATTAAAAATGCGGGCGGCGGAATTGCACAGAGCGGCGGATACATAGCGGGACGTCGGGATTTGGTTGAACTTTGCGGTTACAGACTTACAACTCCCGGACTCGGCACGGAACTGGGTGCGACTCTCGGTCAAAACAGAAATATATTTATGGGACTTTTTAATGCTCCGCACGTTGTCGGCGAGGCTATGAAAACCGCCGTTTTCGCGGCATCGCTGTTTACACAGCTCGGTTTTGAGGTAACTCCGAAGGTGAACGAAACAAGACACGATATTATTCAGGCGATTTGCCTTGAAAATGCGGATAATCTTATTGCGTTTTGTCAAGGGCTTCAAAAGGGCGCTCCGGTGGACTCTTATGTTACTCCGGAACCGTGGGATATGCCTGGTTATGACAGTCAAGTAATTATGTCGGCAGGTGCATTTACATCCGGTTCGTCAATAGAACTTTCGGCAGACGCACCTCTGCGTGAGCCGTATGCGGTTTGGATGCAAGGCGGACTTAATTTCCACAGCGGAAAAGTAGGTATAATGTTAGCGGCGGAAGAAATGTTGAAAAGAGGTTTGCTTAAATGAAACTTATGCATTTAAAAAGCGGTACCGATGTACGCGGTATTGCGGTTGCAACGGAAAAATTCCCCGAAATTCAACTGACCGAAGAGGTCGTAAAAGCTATCAGCGCATCGTTCATTGATTTTCTTTGTGAAAAAACGGGTAAAAAGATAAATGACCTTACCGTTTCGGTAGGTCACGATTCGAGAATATCGGCAATGAAAATCAGAAAAGCCGTAGTTGATGAAATTGCGACAATGGGTGTCAATGTGCTTTACTGCTCATATTGTTCAACACCCGCAATGTTTATGACTACGGTTACAAGACATTGTGACGGAGCCATTCAAATAACGGCAAGTCACCATCCCTTTGACAGAAACGGACTTAAGTTTTTTACGCGTGACGGCGGTTTGTCGGGTGACGAACTTAAAAAAATTCTTGAAAATGCAGAAGAAGAAAAGCAAAGAGAATATACAAATGACGGAACGATAAGAGAAATAGATTATATGAGCGAGTATTCCGAAATGCTCAGAAATCTTATCAAAGAAGAAGTCGGTGCGAAGGAATACGATTATCCGCTTAAAAATTTCAGAATTGCGGTTGATGCCGGTAACGGTGTCGGCGGTTTTTATGCGGAAAAGGTGTTGGCTCCTTTGGGTGCCGATATAACGGGCAGTCAGTTTTTGGAAATTGACGGTATGTTTCCGAATCATATACCCAATCCAGAAAACAAAGAAGCTATGGATTCCATTTGCAAAGCGACAGTTGAAAATAAATGTGATTTGGGAGTAATATTCGATACGGATGTCGACCGTGCTTCATGTGTTGACTACAAAGGAAACGAAATCAACAGAAATTCAATCGTCGCTCTCGCTTCCGTAATCGCACTCGAAAATAACGAGGGCGGAACCGTCGTTACCGACTCGGTTACAAGCGACGGACTTCACGAATTTATCGAAAAAACTTTGGGCGGAAAACATATTCGATTTAAACGCGGGTATAAGAATGTAATCGACGAGGCAATCAGAAGAACCGATATGGGCGAAAACACGCCTCTTGCCATTGAAACATCGGGTCACGCCGCTTTTAAAGAAAATTATTATCTTGACGACGGAGCGTATTTGATAACAAAAATCATTATAAAAATGGCTGTTTACGAAAACTTGGGCAAAAGCATCTGGGATTGCCTTGATGAACTGAAAAAGCCTTTGGAAGAAAAAGAACTTCGTTTTAATATTAAGGCGGACAATTTCCGCGAAATCGGTGAGAAACTGATTGAGGAAATAAAAGAAAAAGCCGAAGAAAGCGAAGATATGATTTTGGCTCCCGACAATTACGAGGGCGTACGTGTATCGTTCAAAGACGAGAAAAGAAACGGCTGGTTTTTACTTCGCTTGTCGGTGCATGATCCCGTAATGCCGTTTAACACGGAAAGCGATTCCGAAAACGGCTGTGTTGAAATTTGCAAAACATTTTACGAGATGGTAAAAAATGTAAAGGAAATTGACTTTACAAACTTGCAAGATTTTATAAATTTTAATTAAATATGTTGACAAAAGCGGCAAAAATAATTACTATAAGTGATGTATGAATTTTTCGAGGAGGTGTTATATGATGTTTGAAAAAATCCGTAAAATTATTTGCGATCAACTTGAACTTGAGGAAGACGCGGTAACAATGGACTCCATTCTTCTTGATGACCTTGGTGCCGACAGCATTGATCTTGTTGACCTTGTAATGTCTTTTGAAGATGAATTTGATATGGAAATTTCCGACGAAGCACTTGAAAGCATTAAAACGGTCGGAGATATAGTTAAATATATCGAGGAACATTAAATTTGAATTTTTCGTCAGGGGCAATAAAATGTCCCTGTGATTTTTAAAAGGAAGAGTATAAAAAATGGCTGAACAAAAAAAGATGGTTGAAGAAATAACTTCAATGGACGTTGACTTTGCCAAATGGTATACAGACGTTGTAAAAAAAGCAGAACTTTGCGAATATACAAGTGTAAAGGGTTGTATGGTAATACGACCTTACGGTTATGCTATTTGGGAAAATATTCAGAAAAATCTGGATGCGATGTTTAAGGAATCGGGGCACGAAAATGTTTGTATGCCTATGTTTATTCCCGAAAGCCTTCTTAATAAAGAGAAGAACCACGTTGAAGGTTTTGCGCCGGAGGTTGCTTGGGTGACACACGGAGGCAGCGAAAAACTTGAAGAACGTCTTTGCGTTCGACCGACTTCCGAGACACTTTTCTGTGACCACTACGCTAACATAATTCAATCTTACCGTGATTTGCCGAAACTTTATAATCAATGGGTATCGGTTGTACGTTGGGAAAAAACAACAAGACCTTTCCTCAGAACAAGAGAGTTTTTATGGCAAGAGGGACATACGATTCATGCGACGGCAGAGGAAGCACAAGAAGAAACAATCAGAATGCTTAATACTTATGCCGAATTTTGCGAGAACTATCTTGCAATGCCGGTTGTAAAGGGTGTTAAGACCGAAAAAGAACGTTTTGCCGGTGCCGAGGATACATATACCATCGAAGCGCTGATGCATGACGGCAAAGCTTTGCAGTCGGCAACAAGTCACTATTTCGGTGACGGTTTTGCAAAAGCTTTCAACATTCAGTTCCAAGACAAAGACAATAAATTAAAGCATCCGTTCCAGACCTCATGGGGCTGTACAACACGTCTTATCGGCGCTATTATTATGACTCACGGCGACGACAACGGTCTTGTTCTTCCGCCGAGAATAGCTCCGATTCAAGTTGTGGTAGTTCCGATTGCTTCTCATAAAGAGGGCGTTAAGGAAAAAGCAACCGAAATTTACGAGCAAATAAAGAAAAATGTTCGTGCAAAGATTGATTTGACAGACAATTCACCGGGATGGAAATTTGCCGAGTACGAAATGAAGGGTGTTCCGCTTCGTCTTGAAATCGGCCCCAAGGATATTGAGAAAAATCAATGTGTTCTTGTTCGCCGTGATACAAGAGAAAAGTATTTTGTATCTCTTGACGAGCTTGACGTTAAGATTGCGGAATTGCTTGACGCCGTACACAACGGAATTTACAACAAAGCTCTTGAAAGAAGAAACGAAATGACTTTCGTTGCTCACGATATGGCTGAAATGATTGATATTGCCGAGAACAAGCCCGGATTTATCAAGGCTATGTGGTGCGGTGACAGAGAGTGCGAAGACGCTCTTAAGGAACAGGCGGGCGTTACATCAAGATGTATTCCTTTTGTTCAAGAGGAAATTTCCGATAAGTGTGTTTGCTGCGGAAAGCCCGCAACAAAAATGCTTTATTGGGGCAAGGCATATTAAGACAAAAACTAAGTATGAGTTTCGGCACATTCATTGGGATCTGACGGTTGAACCCTATTGAGTGTGCCGTTGATTTTTTCATATAATTTACAGCGAAATTTTATTGATAAAAAAGCACGTTTATGATAAAATCAAAAATCTGACGGAGGGATTTTAATGTTAGAAAATTTACAGCCCGAAAAAGTTTTTAAGTTTTTTGAAGAAATAAGTTCTATTCCGCGCGGGTCGGGGAATATGACGGGAATTGCCGATTATTGCGAAGCTTTTGCGATTAAAAATTCTTTGAAGTACGTAAGAGACAGTGCCGACAATGTGATTATTTACAAACCCGCGACAAAAGGTTATGAAAATTCGGAGCCGATAATATTACAAGGGCATCTTGACATTGTTTGTCAAAAAACGGAAGATAAAATAATTGATTTTGAAAAAGACGGACTTGATGTTTTTGTTGACGGCGATTTTGTAACCGCCGACGGTACGACTTTGGGTGCCGACAACGGCATTGCCGTTTCAATGATACTTGCGATTTTGGAGAGTGACGGATATTCACACCCTGCCATTGAAGCTGTTTTAACTACCGACGAGGAAATCGGTATGATAGGTGCAACCAAACTCGATACAAAGCTTTTAAAATCGAAAAAGATGATAAATCTCGACTCGGAAGAAGAAAATATAATGACGGTTTCGTGTGCCGGCGGAAGTGACGTTAAGGTGCTTTTCGAAAACGACAGAGAAACTGTAAGCGGCACAAGAGTAAAGGTGTCTTTAAAAGGATTTGCCGGAGGCCATTCAGGTGTTGAAATTCATAAGGGCAGAGTTAACTCGAATATTTTGGCGGGAAGATTTTTAAATCACATAAAAGGAATTTGCAAAATCCGTCTTATAAAAATAAACGGCGGCGATAAGGGAAATGCTATCACTAACGGCACGGAAATTGAAATTTGTACAAGTGAACCCGAATTTTTCAAGTCGGAGGCGGAAAAATATCTTAATTTAATAAAGGATGAAATAAAGGCGAGAGAGAATAACTTTAATTTTTCGGTGGGAATTGCCGAAAGTGCGGAGTTTGATGTATTTTCAAACGAACTTGAAAACAACGTTGTTTATTCGTTGCTTTGCGTTCCGAACGGCGTTGTCGATATGAGTGCCGAAATTGAAAACCTTGTTGAAACGTCGTTGAATCTCGGAATTTTAAAAACAACGGACGAAGGTGTCATAATGAGTTTTGCCCTCAGAAGCAATAAGCAATCGGCACTTGAGTTCTTGGAAGAAAAAATAAAGTCGTTCTTTGCTTTCGAAAATTGCAAGGCGGAATCATTCGGGCATTATCCCCCTTGGGAGTTTAATCCGAAATCGACCTTGCAAGATTTATATAAAAAGACGTTCAAGGACGTTTACGGTTATGACGTTAGGGCAGAAGCACTTCACGCCGGACTTGAGTGCGGTGTTTTTGCATCGCGAATAAAAGACTTTGACTGTATCGCCATAGGTCCGGAAATGTATGACGTTCATACGGTGAACGAAAAACTGAGCATAAAATCAACGGAAAGAATTTTCCGACTTCTGTTAAAAATATTAGAGTTAAGTAAATAAAATTTAAATTTGTGTGATTGTCGGAAAAGAAGATGATAAGGAAGGTTATATGGATAATAAAAATGAATTTAAACCGTATATTCCGGCGGATAGAACAACGCCGGAACTCACGGTAACGTCCGTAATTGTCGGCGTTATTCTTGCCGTTGTGTTCGGTGCGGCAAACGCGTATCTCGGACTTAAGGTCGGAATGACCGTTTCGGCATCAATTCCGTCTGCCGTTATAGCAATGGGCGTAATCAAAATGATTATGCGAAAAAATTCGGTGCTTGAAACGAATATGGTACAGACAATCGGTTCGTCGGGCGAGTCTTTGGCGGCGGGCGCGATTTTTACTTTGCCCGCACTGTTTATTTGGGCGAGCGAGGGCATAATGGAAAAACCGAGCGTGATTGAAATTACGCTTATTGCTTTAATAGGCGGCGTTTTGGGTATCGTATTTATGGTGCCGCTTCGCAACGCGTTAATTGTAAGGGAGCACGGTGTTTTACCTTATCCCGAAGGGACTGCGTGTGCAGAAGTCGTTTTGGCGGGTGAAAAGGGCGGTTCAAGTGCCGTAACCGTTTTCGCCGGTATGGGCTTTGCGGCTTTTTTCAAGTTTGTAATTGACGGACTTAAAGCGGTAGCCGGTGAGGTTTCTTATACATTTAAGGGATTTGCGGGCACAATCGGTACACAGATTTACCCCGCCGTTATGAGCGTCGGTTATATTTGCGGGCCGAAAATCTCGTCCGTTATGTTCGGCGGAGGACTTTTAAGTTGGATGGTGCTGATACCGTTACTTGTCGCTTCGGACGGTGCCGACATAACAGCCGCTTTCGAAACGGGCGGTGCGGCAGGCGTTTGGTCGGGTTATATCAGATATATCGGCGCCGGTGCGTTGGTAACCGGCGGATTTATCAGCCTTATTAAGTCACTACCGCTTATTTTCAGAACGTTCGGAGATGCGATAAAAGGTTTAAAAGGGACAAAGAGCAATTCAAATCTGCGTACCGAAAAGGATATGAGCATTGTTTTTGTTATTGCAGCCGTTGTTGTTTTGACTTTTATTATTTGGCTTGTTGACATTATCCCGGTTAATTTTATCGGTGCGATTATCATTGTGGTTTTCGGTTTCTTTTTTGCAACGGTATCTTCACGAATGGTCGGACTTGTCGGAAGCAGTAACAATCCCGTTTCGGGTATGACGATAGCAACGGTTTTGGTTGCCGCAATTCTCTTAAAGTCGATGGGACTTGTCGGTGCGAGAGGAATGGCAAGTGCTATTGCCATTGCATCAATAGTTTGTATCGTTACCGCCATTGCGGGCGATACGTCACAAGACCTTAAAACAGGATATCTTTTGGGTGCGACACCGCTAAAACAACAAATAGGCGAGCTTTTCGGCGTCGTTTCGTCGGGCTTGGCAATCGGCGGAACGCTGTATCTTCTCGATACGGCGTGGGGGTTCGGAGAAACGGGGCTTGAAGCACCGCAGGCAACGATGATGAAAATTATCATCGAAGGTGTTATGGACGGAAATCTTCCGTGGACACTGCTTATTTCGGGCGCTTGCATTGCTGTTGTAGCCGAAATCTTGAAAATTCCCGTTCTTCCGTTTGCGATCGGAATTTATCTTCCGGTTCAGCTTAACGCGTGTATTATGGTGGGCGGTGTTATACGGTTTGCGTTTGATAAACTTAAAACGGACGAAAAGACGAAAGAGAACATTATAAGCGACGGCGTCCTTTTCAGTTCGGGTATGATTGCCGGCGAAGGACTTATGGGCATTGTTTTGGCTTTGTTTGCGATTACGGGACTTGACGTGACGCTTAATCTTTCGGAAAGATTCGGAATCGACTCCGCGGTATCGAACATCGGAGGAATTCTTCTTTTTGCGGTGACGATTCTCACGTTCTTTAAATTTACGATTTGGAAAAAGAGAAAAAATACAGATGAGTAAGAAAGACAAAATTTCTCAAAACTATCTTGAAAGAAAGCCGAAAAGAGTAATTGAAAAATGGTCGGTTGACGAAAACGGCAAGGTCGTTCTGGAAAAGGAAAACAAGGGCGTGTTTAACAAAATCGCTCAAAAGCTTTTGAAAAAACCGAAAATCAGCTATATTCATCTTGATGAAACGGGCAGTTTTATTTGGCCGCTGTTTGACGGAGAAACGGATATAATCGAAATCGGGAAAAAAGTTAAAGAGCATTTCGGTGAAAAAGCCGAACCGTTATACGAACGGCTTGCGAAATATATTCGAATTTTGGAAAGCTATGATTTCATAAAGTTTTAAAAAAAGAACCTTTAGATTTTTCTAAAGGTTCTTTTTCGCTATTTGTCGTTTAGAATTTTGTAAATTTCTTCAGTGGCAAGCATAACTTTTGCGATAACGTCTTTCTTTTCGGGTGAACAGAAAAAGCAGTCGTTGTTTGTTGTCACGTTGAAACAGTCTTTGCTTCCGACGGGCTCAAAATTGTACTCGATTTGTACACTGTACATATTTTTAGGACTTCGGACAATTCTGTAATCGTTTCCGTTATAGGAAAATTCAATAACAAACCCGTCTTTAAGCGTGTGCGTAACCGTACCTTCGCCCAAGTCGATAAAACGGTCTACGCCGGGGGTGGAGTGAATGTGCACTCGGTCTTGAAAAATATATTTACCGTCGAGAATTTCCCGATGTACGTTTTGTCTTTCCCACGCAAACCAATCGGGAATATGCGAAAATTCCGTTTCACCCTCTAACGCTTTAAGTTCGCCCAATTCGGTCATTTCCCACTTCTTTCCGCAATTTTCACAGAAAAGATGAACGCCTTGAGAATTCATTTGACTTTCAGCCATACAGTGCGGACATTGATAAAGAATTTTGTGCAGTCCTTCGGCACGGTAATCTTCGGTTATATGAATGTTGTTTTCCTTTTGCCAACGGAATTCGTCGTAATACATTTCGTTGTGGATAACTTCGTTTATTTCGTCGGCAGTCATTTTGCCGACTTGTTCGGCAGTTAAGACTTGCTTTATCGCTACTTTAATAGGCGTTTTTCGGTGAGTTGTGTTTGCCCAGAAAGGACGGTTCAAATAACCGCCGTAATTCATCATAATAACAACGGGGACATTGTTTTTCTTTGCAAGCTTTCCGAGAGAATCGGGTAAAACCGAAAGAGTTCCGTCGGGCGTATATCTTGCTTCGGGAAACATACAGAAAACGTCACCGTATTCGTGCAATACCTTTTTGCAGCAACGCACAAGATTCATATCGGTCGTAAACTTTCTTGTCGGAATACAGCCGAGTTTTTCCATAAAAAACGAAACGCCGTAATAAGTGTTATACGCTGCGACGGTGTTGATTCTGTGAGGATAGGACACCTTAAACATCATACAAAAATCAACGGGCTGCAAGTGGTTTATAAGCAAAATGTAAGGCGGCTTAAGACCTTTCATATTAATCCTTTCCACTTTATAGCCTTTTCGCAAAAAGCAAAGGAAAAACGAAGAAACAAGATATGCCAAGTGCTTGCAAATTTGAGATTCTCTTTGCGGGATTCGGTTTGTGCTGTATTTTTTTACGGAGTCGGGATAAACGACTTCCGGTAAATAATTTTTATTTTCAATCATTGTGTGCCGCTTTCTTCTCGTTGAGAATTTTATATAGTTCTTCCGTTGCCAAAGACATTTTTGTAATAACGTTTTCCTTTGTCGGAATACAGTAAAAAGAATCGTTGGGTACGGAAATGTCGATTACGTCGGTTTTGCCTAATTTTTTAAAGGCGTAGTCGACATGTACACTGTAAAGACCTTTTGCGGCTCTGAAAATTTCAAAGTCGTTACCGTTGTAATGGCCGCGGACGGTGAAGCCGTTCACATCGTGAATAAGCGTTCCCTCACCTAAATCAATATATTCGACTGACGGCAGAGAATGAATGTGAACGGTGTCTTCAAAATAATATTTGCCGTCGAGAATTTCTTTGCGGACATTTTCTCTTTGCCACTCGTACCAATCGGGAATATGTGAAAACTCCGTTTCGCCGTTTAATGCACGTAATTCGCCGAGCTCCGTGTATTCCCATTTTTTGCCGCATTCTTCACACCAAAGGTGTATTCCTTCGGACTTCATCTTAGATTCCGTCTTACAGTGCGGACATTGATAAAGCATTCTGTGAAGCCCTTGGGCACGTGTCGGCTTTTTAATTTTTATGTTGTTGTCTTTTTGCCATTTGTGGTCGTCATACTGAAATTCGTTGCGAAGAACGTCGTTGATTTCATCAACGGTCATTTTTTCGATTTGTTCAACCGTCAATACTTGTTTCATCACCGAATGAAACGGTGTTTTTCTGTAGTTTCTGAAATCCCAGAACGGCGCGTTGAGATAATTGCCGTGATGAATCATAACAACGACGGGAACCTTGAATTTTTTTACAAGTTTACCGAGTACGTCGGGAATGACGGAAGTTGTGCCGACGGGTGAATATCTTGCTTCGGGGTACATGCAAAGAATGTCGCCGTATTCTTGAAGAACTTTTTTGCAAGCACGAATAAGGCTTACGTCGGTCGTAAATTTGCGTGTACAGATACAACCGAGATTTTCCATAATTTTGTCCATTCCAACATATCCGTCAAGGGTGGCTATGTTGTTGACTCTGTACGGATTTGTTGCTTTAAAGTTCAAACAAAAATCGACAAATTGCATGTGATTGCAAAAAAGAAAATACGGAGGTTTTAAACCGTCCATATTAATTTTGTCTATTTTATATCCGCCTCGAATACAAGACAGTACAAGCGACGAAGCGATATAAGCGGCTTTGCGATAATTCTCTTTTTGTCGTATCGGCATTTTCCCGATATCGTATTTTTCAATGCTGTCGGGATAGACAACATAATCTTTTATTGTTTCCATAATATCACCAAATAGTTAATTTATAACATTATATTATCATAATCATCAAAAAAGTGCAATAGTGTCTATAAAAAATCATTTTACGAGATTTGCAATGTCGGGCGGAAGTTTCGATTCTATTTCTATCAGCTCATTTGTGACGGGATGATTAAATTTGCAATAGCAACAGTGGAGAGCTTGACGCGAAATAGCATCATCCGGAGTTCCGTACATAGTGTCGCCGACGAGAGCCGTGCCGAGTGAAGAAAAATGCACGCGTATTTGATGTGTGCGTCCCGTTAACAAGTGAATACGCAAAAGAGTTCTTCCGTTATGATGCGAAATCGCACGCCAATTTGTAACGGCTCTTTCACCGCGTTCATCGACGGTGCGAACGGTGATAATCGGATCCGGTCGGTAAATAGGGCGGTCAATTATACCGCTGCCTTCATAAATTCCCTCCGCAACAGCTAAATATTCTTTATATATTTTTCCCGAAAGCCGTGCGGCGACATATTTGTTTAAAGCACATATTACAATTCCCGAAGTACCGCGGTCAAGTCTGCCGATTGAACGAAAAACGGCTTCTTTTCCCTGCTTTTGTAAATAATACGAAACCGCGTTGGCAAGCGTGTCACCTTGGTGGTTGTGTGACGGGTGCAAAGGCATACCGGCGGGCTTATCCACTATAAGAAGGTCATCGTCCTCGTAAAGAACTTTAAGCTTTATGTTCAGCGGTTCGAAAAGCCGTGAGTCCTCACCTTCGCCGTCGGGCAAATGAAGACACAACAAATCGCCCGAATGTATAAAATCAACCGTGCGAGCATGAGCGTTGTTGAGCGTTATACCGTCGGGAACGTTTTTCAGTTGACGGATAAGTCTTGCACTTGCCTTTACTTCGTTTTTAAGAAAGTGAAGAACTTTAAGACCGTCGTATTTTTCCGTAATTTTGTATTTTAAATATCTTTCCATACTTGCATTATAGCATAAAAAGAGTATAATATAAAGGAATTTTTAAGGAGGGATTTTATGCAGTTACTTATTTTGATTTTGCACAACTCAAGACATATGGACAGCTGTCTTGCGAAAATGGTTGAAGCAGGTATTCACGGAGGCTCTTTACTTGATTGCGAAGGCGTTTTACAGGCAATGAGTCACAACTCTGTTGAGCCACCTCCGATTTTCGGCTCTTTAAGACAATATTTGAATCCCGAACGCGGAGCTATGAATAAAATTCTTATTTCCGCCGTTGAGGACAGTCAGGTTGAAACGGTTAAAAATATTGTAAACGGTGTAACCGGCGGACTTGATAAAGCAAATACGGGAATTCTTATGACGGTGCCGATTTTAACTATTGAGGGCTTGGCAAAATAAAGGCAAATACTTCGGGGTGAAAAACAGTGAACACATTATTTTCTTTGTCATTGGGTATGATTGTGGGACTCCTTATGACAAGAATTATGAAAAAAATAAATCTTCCCAACGTTACGGGTTATCTTATTGCGGGATTGATTGTAGGTCCCTACTGTCTGAAAATTTTTAACGGCGAAAGTTTGGAAGGGCTTTCCGTGGTGACAGAAGCGGCACTCGGATTTATCGCCATTTCTATCGGCGGTGAGTTTAAACTTTCATCACTTAAGCAACTGGGCGCGAAAATTTTTGTAATAACGCTTTTTGAAGCTGTGGGTGCAAGCGTTCTCGTTTGCGGAGTGCTTTTGGCGTGCGGAGTAGATCCGCAACTTGCGTTGGTTCTCGGTGCAATCGCATCTGCCACTGCACCGGCCGCAACGCTTATGGTTGTACGTCAGTACAAAGCGTCGGGTCCGGTAACATCGACTCTTTTGCCGGTTGTTGCCATTGACGATGCCGTTTGTCTTATGCTTTTCTCCATTATGTCTTCAATAGCGAAAAGTTACGGAGCCGGAAACGGCTTCAGTGTATATGAAACACTTTTAAAACCGTTAGCGGAAATTTTAGGCTCATTGATAATCGGATTTGCCGCCGGTGCGGTACTTTCGTTTGCCTCGAATTTCTTTAAGTCACGTGCAAACAGAGCGTCTTTGGCTGTGACGGCTGTTTTCTTCGGCGTAGGTCTTTCGTCGATGCTCGGACTTTCATCGCTTTTGCTTTGTATGTCAATAGGTGCGGCTATGGCAAATATGTCAAAGGTCAGTGATGCGATTATGGAATGTACTGACCGTTGGACACCGCCCGTGTTTATGCTGTTCTTTGTAATATCGGGTGCACAGTTTAATTTTGATGTGCTTAAAACGGTGGGCTTTGTCGGAATAATGTACCTTCTTCTTCGTTCGGCGGGTAAGTATTTCGGAGCAATGCTCGGCTGTATGATTACGAAAACGGAAAAGACGGTAAAAAAATATTTGGGAATTACACTTTTGCCGCAGGCCGGTGTCGCAATAGGTATGGCACAGCTTTCCTTAACCGTTGTTCCCGAATACGGCGAACAGATAAGAGCCGTTGTTCTTTGTGCGACGCTTGTTTATGAATTGGTAGGACCGCTTTTAACAAAGGTCGCTCTCACAAAAGCGGGAGAAATCAAAAAATAAAATATTCGGATAATAAAAAACTCGGTATTAGAAACCTAATACCGAGTTCTTTTATGTAAAGATTTTTATTTTGCCAAGTCACCGACTTCAAGCATAAATCCGCCGAGCTGAGCACCGAATTCGGGACCGCCGTCCATAACAAGACGACCTGATTTTGTTGCTTCAAGCATATCGTCAATGCTGAGAAGAATACCGAGTGCGGAGTCAAGACTGTCAAAGCGAAGTGTAAAGAAAGGCATCGCTCTCTTATATTCGCCGCGTCCGGCTCTTGATTTACCTGCTTTAATACGAATGAAAGCGGCAACTTCGGGATGGTTGTCAACGGCAAATGCGTAAACACGGTCGGGACTCTTTGAAGTCCATTCTTTGATTTCCGTGTGTCCCATTTTATTAAGCTGACTGATACCGCTTGAAAGAAGATAGAAGAAGCATTTAACCATAAGTGTTTTTGTTTCCTCGTCTTTCGGCGGTTCGGTAGCACCCGTAAGGCTTGAAAGTTTAAGCAAAACCATTAAGAATGCTTTAAATGTGCCGAAGTGCTTGAGAGCACCCTTCATTTTCGGAAGAGTGGCGGGGCCTATCTTTCCTTTGAAGAAAGCGTTCATTGCTTCAATGCTCTTAAATTCAAGCTCAACGTGAGGATTAGGCTCAACGGCGTTTAAGTGAACGAGCCACTCGTCGCCGTTAACGACAAAGTGCATTGCCGTTTTGCCGCCTTCAACATCGGGGTCAAGAGCACTGACTTGAATTACCGCATGAACCTTTTCAAATTGCTTTTTGAGAGAAGGAACGTCATTTGCGATAACTTTTACAAGTGGCAATGCCGCATTAAAAAATATTTTACTTGCATAAAGTTCTTTTTGTTCGTGCATATTATCAACTCACTTTCTGATGTAAACCGACGGGATTATACATCGTCGTCCCAGTTGTCATCTTCTTCGAAGTCTGCCTTCATAACTTCACGAACTGCGGCAACGATACCGTTAGCATCAATGCCGACTTCAGACATAATGTCTTCATGAAGACCGATAGGAGCAAACTTTTGATGACCGAGCATCTTGAATGCACAGCCCTTGCCGTATTGAGCCATAACTTCGGCAACTGCCGAACCTAAGCCGCCTGTAACAAGGTGGTCTTCAACTGTAATAATTCTTCTTGTGTCCGAAATTGCCTTTTGAATTGCTTCAACGTCGATGGGCTTGATTGTGTGCATATTAAGTACACGTACCTTAAGACCGTCCGCATTTTCAAGGAATTCGGCAGCTTGCTTTGCTTGGAATACACAAGAACCGCAAGCGATAACCGTAATATCGGTACCAGGATTGATTTCAACAGCCTTACCTACTTCGAAGCCGTAATTCATATCTTTATAGAGAACACGGTCAAATCCGCGGTTGATACGAATGTAATAAGGGCCGAAGTTTTCATAAGCGGCATTGACGGCGTTTGCCGTTTCAAAACCGTCAGCCGGAACAATAACCGTAAGGTTGGGCATTGCTCTTGTGATTGCAAGGTCCGTAATAGCGTGGTGTGTAGAACCCGCTTGACCGAACGATGTACCCGAATGTGTTGCGATGATTTTCGCATTAACGTTTTGGTAGCAGATGTCGGTGTGAAGTTGGTCACAAGCTCTCATTGATGTGAAAGCGGAGAAACCTGAAAGGAACGGAATCATACCCGCCTTTGCCATACCTGCCGCAACACCGAACATATCTTGTTCGGCAATACCTACGTTAATAACTCTTTCGGGGCAAACTTTTAAAACGTCTCCGAGTTTTGTCGATTTTGCAAGGTCGGCGGTAATCGCAACAACCTTGGGATCTTTCATAATAATATCAGCAAGAGCCTTACCGTAAATCTCTGCTGTTGAAAGAGCAGTTTGGTCAACTGCCGTATAAACAAATCCGCCTGCCATAATTATTTGCCCTCCTTTTCAGCTCTTGCACAACGTGCTGCATAATCTTCGTCAAGCTCTTTGTTGAACTTTTCAAAGAGTGCATCGTCGATAGCACCGTAGTGCCATGTGTAGTCGCCTTCAATAGATTTAATGCCGGCACCTTTCTTTGTATCCATAAGGATGCAAGTAGGAGCACAAGGCTCTTTTGCTCTTTCGATTGCTACGTCGATAGCGTCGCAAAGGGCACCGATATTGTTACCGTCAACAACGATTGTGTTGAAGCCGAAAGCCGTCAATTTGTCGGCAAGAGGTTCAAGCTTCATAACGTCTTCCGTATTACCGTCAATCATGTTGTGGTTTCTGTCGATAAACACGATGCAGTTTGAAAGATTGTAATGGTTCATTGTCATAAAACCTTCCCAGCAAGAACCTTCGTCAAGCTCACCGTCACCTGTAACAACGTAAGTGAGGAAGTCCTTGTTTTGAAGTCTTGCCGCAAGAGCTGTACCGGCTGCGATTGACGGTCCGTGACCGAGTGAACCTGTTGAGGCGTCAACGCCGACAACCTTGTTTGAGTCAAGGTGCATACCGCATTTTGAACCGGAAAGGTTGAATGTCTTGAGCATTTCCATCGGGTTGAAACCTTTGTCGCAGAGAACAGGAGCGTAAGCTACTGCCGCGTGACCTTTTGAAAGAATAAATCTGTCACGGTCATCCCATTTCGGATCTTCAACCTTGATGTTGAGATATTTGTGATAAAGTACTGTGAGAAGGTCCATTACACTCATACCGCCGCCGAAGTGTCCGCTGCCTGCCCAAACTGTTGTTTGAACGCAAAGCTTACGGAGATCAACTGCTTTTTTTTCGAGTGCAAGCCATTCTGCTTTTGTCAAATTATGCATAAATTTTCCTCCCTATTTTTATTTATAGTAACTTAACATTAGCCTTTTATTTCGGGGTGGCGCTTTGCAACAACGGAGAAAGCGTCCTCAGCGATTTCAATAGATTTTTTAATGTCTTCTTCTGTGAGAGATGCGTTGATAAAGTGGTTGTGGTGAGATGTAATGAACAAACCGCGGTTAACACACTCGGCAACCCATTCTTGATGAAGCATAAGGTTGTCGTCGTTTGCGATTCTCAAATAGAAAAGAGCAGGCTCACCGGAAACTCTGAGGTCAAATCCGTGTTCCGCACCGGCTTTTTTGAAGCCTTCCGTTACCATTGTACCGAGACGGCGGAACATTGCGGGTGTGTCAAGAGCTTTCATTTTGTTTATGCAAGCAATACAAGCCGCAAAAGGAACACCGCTTAACCAGTATGATCCCGTATATGTAATTCCGGAAACGGTAGATTTCATATGTTCGCCGCCGCAAAGTGCCGACATATTGTAACCGTTTGCAAGAGCTTTACAGAAGCAGATAAGGTCTGCCTTAATTCCGTAATAGTGATCGGAACCGGCAAGATCAAGGCGGAAACCGGCACGAACGTCGTCGATAATAAGAACTATGCCTTTTTCGTCGCACCATTTACGTACAGCTTGCCAATACTCTTTGGAAGCAACTTCGTTGTCTTTAAAGTTACCGTGGTCATAAGGCTGTGCGATAAGACCGGCAATATCACCGTTGTTGTCGTCATAAGCCTTTTGAAGAGCATCAAGGTCAAACCAAGGACATACGACGTTGTTTGCAACGTCTTCGGGAGTGATACCCGGATAGTCAATCTTTTGTGCCCATGGGAAATCTCCGTGATAATAGTATTTTAAGAAGATGATTTTTTTCTTGTGTGTATGTGCGCGGGCGGCCATTGTTGCGAGAGTTGTCGTGTCGGAACCGTTTTTGCAGAAAAATGCCCAATCGGCAGAAGCGACTGTGTCCACAAGTGTTTCGGCACATTCAACCATAACCTTTGCCGGAGCCGTTGTGCAGTTTCCGAGCTTTAATTGTTTTAAAGCGGCAGCGTCAACGTCGGGATCGTTATAACCGAGAACGTTGGGGCCGTAAGCACACATATAGTCGATATATTTGTTTCCGTCAACGTCCCAAAAATATGAGCCTTGAGCTTTTTCTGAGAATGACGGCCATTTTGAAACGGGAATCCATTGACCTTCAGCCGGTCCCAAGTGACCGTAAATGCCTGATGGGATAACCTTTGAAGCACGTGCAAACATTTCACGGCTTTTTGTGGTTGAATATTCTGGGAATTTACTCATAACCGTTTGCCTCCTTATGCAAGATACAATGCAACTCTGTCAAGAATACGGTTTGCATTGTCAACCATTGAAATCAATCCGCGGATAATAATGTTTCCGTTACCTACGTGGTCGATGGAATTTACAGTGCCGGCAAAAAGAGCGTTTGCAAGCTCAAGGCTGTTGAACTCCATAATCGCACGCGGCTTTTCGGAAGCCTTCTTTATTGTGATTAAGTGATTGTCTTTAACGCGAATAGTCGAATAAGCTACATCGGTGATGCCAAGCTGAATGTCACCGTCAACAATGCTTGAAGCACTGAATTTACCGATTTCGTCCTGATTGCCTATTTGAGAGATCGCAACGGAAACGGTGTAGAAGGTGCATATTGTCGAAAGACGGAAAAAGTCGGGATCCTTGAGAGCATCTTCAGTCGGACGCATAACCTCTGTAAGTCTGTCTGTAAGTGCTTGGAAGGTTTTTAAAAGGAAACCGATTTTCGTAAGGCCTTTTGTCGGAATCGGTGTAACCTTACCGTCGATAATACCGTTAAATTTTTCACAAGAAGCGACGGGAATTTTTATGTCGCAGTTTGCACTGACGCCGTCTTCCATACGGCAGCCTTTTGAAGAAAAGGTAAGCGTAGCACTCGGACCGTTCTTAACATCAAAAGCCAATGAAACGGGTTTCTTAAGAGTAGAAATAATTTCTTTAGCCTTGTCATCAAGTTCACAAAGGTTTTCCAGTGTGCCGAGGATAGCGTACATATTGATATACGCTAAAGTTCTTGAATCAGTCATTTTTTCTTATCTCCTTTGGATTGAAGTTTACCGATAACGGTAACTAATATAAGAATACCAAATTTTATGTATAAAATCAAGAAAATTTCTTGCAAAAATTAACAATTTGTTAGTGATTTTTTCTAATTTGTATGATATAATGACTTTTATATAATGGGTTGGCAGAGGCAGTTTTTTTGAAATTCAACAGAAAGTAAAAAAACTGTCAATAAAACTCTTGCGAAAGGAACAAACCAAATGTCATTGTTTACAAAGATTTTCGGAGATTACTCTACAAGGGAAGTAAAGAGAATTATCCCGATTCAAAAGAGCGTTCTTGACCTTGAAGAAGAATATAAAAAGCTTACCGATGCTCAATTACAGGCAAAAACCGCCGAGTTTAAAGAAAGACTCAAAAACGGGGAAACATTAGACGACATTTTACCTGAGGCGTTTGCAACTTGCCGTGAGGCATCGTGGCGTGTTCTTAATATGCGACATTTTCCGGTTCAGGTTATAGGCGGCATCGTTCTTCATCAAGGACGAATTGCGGAAATGAGAACGGGTGAAGGTAAAACTCTTGTGGCAACATTGCCGGCGTATCTTAACGCTCTTACGGGCAAGGGTGTGCATATTGTTACGGTTAACGATTATTTGGCAAGACGTGACTCCGAGTGGATGGGCAAACTGTACCGTTTCTTAGGACTTTCCGTCGGACTTATTGTTCATGATTTGGACGGTGAGCAAAGACGTGAAGCTTATAATTGCGACATTACTTACGGAACAAATAACGAGATGGGCTTTGACTATCTTCGTGACAATATGGTTATTTATGCCGAACAGCGTGTTCAACGCGGTCACAACTTTGCCATTGTCGATGAGGTCGACTCGATTCTTATCGACGAAGCAAGAACACCGCTTATTATTTCGGGTATGGGCGACAAGTCGACAGACCTTTATAAAATTACAAACGATTTTGCCAAGAAACTTAAAATGTGTAAGGTTAAGGAAATAGATTCGAAGCAAAATTACGAAGATATTGCGGGTGAGGACGACGACTTTATCGTCGACGAAAAAGCGAAAACGGCGTCCCTTACCAAAAACGGTATCAAAAAAGCCGAAAAGTTTTTCGGAATCGAAAACCTTGCCGATGTTGAAAACCTTACGATTCAACATCATATCGACCTTGCGATTAAAGCTATCGGCGTTATGAAAAATGAGGTTGACTACGTTGTAAAAGACGGTCAGGTGCTTATAGTTGACGAATTTACGGGACGTATTATGAACGGACGCCGTTATTCCGACGGACTTCATCAAGCTATCGAAGCCAAGGAAGGCGTTAAGGTTGAAAGAGAATCGAAAACTCTTGCGACGATTACATTCCAGAATTATTTCCGCCTTTACAATAAACTTTCCGGTATGACGGGTACAGCCATGACCGAAAGTCAGGAATTCCAAGAAATTTATGAGCTTGACGTTATTGCAATACCGACGAATAAGCCCGTGGTACGTGACGACCGTGACGACGTGCTTTACAAAACAGAGGCGTCAAAATACAACGCCATTGTCGAACAAATTCTCGAATGTAACGCAAAAGGACAGCCGGTTCTTGTCGGTACAACAAATATCGAAAAGAGCGAAATGCTGAGTAAGGTTCTTAAAAAGCGCGGAATTAAGCATGAAGTTCTCAACGCCAAATACCATGATAAAGAAGCCGAAATCATCGCTCAAGCCGGTAAATTCGGTGCGGTTACCATTGCGACGAATATGGCGGGACGCGGTACCGACATTATATTGGGCGGTAACCCGGATTATATGGCAAGAAACGAAATGAGAAAGATGGACTTTTCCGACGAGCTTATTGCGGAAGCAACGGGCTTTGCGGAAACGGACAATACGGATATTCTCGAAGCAAGAAAAACTTATCAGGAACTTGAGAAAAAGTATAAAGAACAGCTCAAGGACGAAGCGGAAAAAGTTCGTGAAGCGGGCGGCCTTTGTATTATCGGTACGGAACGTCACGAGTCAAGACGTATTGACAATCAGCTTCGCGGACGTGCCGGACGTCAAGGAGATCCCGGCAGCAGTAAATTCTATCTTTCGGCGGAAGACGAACTTCTCAGACTTTTTGCGGGTGACAGATTCTACACGATTCTCGACAGCTTTAAGAGTATAGGCGATATGCCCGTTGAGGCAAAAATGTTTACAAACACCATCGAAAGCGCTCAAAAGAAGGTTGAGGGTAACAACTTTGCCGCACGCCGTAACGTTTTGCGTTTCGACGATGTTATGAATAAACAAAGAGAGGTTATTTACGGTCAACGTAATAAAGTTCTCGACGGTGCGGATATTCACAAAACAATCCTTAAAATGATTGACGACTATATTACGGAAACGGTAGAATTCTATTGTCCTGCCGCAAATTCCGTTGAGGATTGGAACATCAGCGGTCTTATCAATAAACTTAAATATCTTGCCGATAAGGATATAGAAAACGAGTACAACCGTCCCGAACAGTTCAGAGAATATTTCTATGGCAAGGCTATGGATATGTATAACGCAAAGTGCAAAGAATACGGTCCGGAAATTATGTCCGAGCTTGAACGCAAAGTCCTTCTTCATAATGTTGACAAACGCTGGATGGATCACCTTGATGCCATGGAAGAATTAAAACGCGGTATCTATCTTCGTTCATACGGTCAACAAGATCCGGTTGTTTCTTTCCGTATGGAAAGCTTCGATATGTTCGACGAAATGACGGCTCTCATTCGTGAGGGAACGGTGACAACGTTACTTTTGTTCAAGCTTAAGAGTGAAGAAGACGTTAAGCGTGAGCAGACGGCGAAAATTACAGGTACAAGCGGCGGCAGTGACGGTACGGATAAGAAACGTCCCGTTAGAAAGGGCGAAAAAATAGGCAGAAACGACCCTTGTCCGTGCGGCAGCGGTAAAAAATACAAGAAATGCTGCGGTATGAATGAATAACAGAATAAATCTTATTCCAAAGGAGGAATAATTTTGAGCGATAAAAAGGAAAAGCTTACCGGTGAGACTCCGCAAAACGATTATCACGAGGAAATGGAAGAACTTGCCCGTATCTTTAAGGAAGAACTTGATAAGGCTGTGTCCGACGCCGAAGACGCCAACAAGTTTGATGACTTGGAAAAGGTCGAGGTTGAGGGATATAACCCGAAGGCTGTTTCTTTAGACGAAAACAAGCTTCGTGAAAGTCGCAATGAAGACGAACTTTGTGAATGTTGCGGAGAAAGACCGCGAGGAACGAAAAAAAATCCCGACAGTGCTTTTTGCGAAGAATGTGAAGCCGTTCTCGAAAAATATCCGTATGACTGGAAGGGTATTTTGACCGCCGTTGCGGTTGTCGGCATTATGATATACAGTTTTGTCTTGTTTATGATGGAAACACCGGCGTTTTCAAACGTAATGCGCGGAGACAAAGCTTTAAAGGACGGCAAAGTTTTTACGGCACTTTACAAGTACGAAACCGCATTTTCTCATATTGATACGGATGTTGCCAAGGAATACAAGGGAATTTTTGCGAAACACGTTATTGCGGAATACAGAGCAAACGCTTTAAGCGACGTTTGGGCGGAAACAGAGGAATTCTTTACGGAAACGGATTTAAAAATGCCGTGGTTTAAGGATGTTAAAGAGGCTTACGACGACGCAAATCTTCTTTCGATAAGTATGTCTGCGGTAGAAACGATACATTTGGCAGACTATTCGAGCGCCGAAACTTCTTCTACCGAAAAAATTACCGAAGATTACGACAGAATCGTAGGAATTCTTGACGGTCTTTCGGGCAAAAAGATATACGAAAAAAACGGCGAATATCACGACGAAACCGAAAAAGATTTCACACCCGACGGAACGGAAACGGTTTATGTTTACGATGAAACTATTCTGAATCTTTATAAATATTCCGCGGCAATTACAGCGGATAAAGATTACGACGTAATTGCGGGCTTTCTCGAAAAGGTAAACGGCGGTTCCGTATGTATGTCCGATTTCGCAAAAACAAATCTTGCGGTGTCTTATGTGCATTTGGGCAGATTCGACGAAGCCGAAAAGCTTGCCGAAGAACTTCGTGAAAACAACTGCGAGGCAAATAACTATTATTACATTATGTCGATGATTTACCGTATTCGCGATAAGGATTATACAAAGGCAGCCGACATTTGCTTTGAAGGTCTTAATATGTTGGCAAAACTTGACGAAGCGTATGAACTTGTAGCCGTAGAGGGCAGACATTTGTCAATGCAAAAAACACTTGCTTTGATAATGGCTGGTAAATATACCGAGGCGTATGAATCGGCAGGCGAGTGCTTCGACTATGACTCGTATTACCAAAGCGAAATATTAGGTTCTTCGACGGCGGCGGAAGAAGTTTCCAATATGTATATTATTCTCGCAATTCACACGGGCGACGAAGAAGTATACGGCGATTATATGGAACAAGTTGAGGCAGCGGGCGAAAATGCCGTTGTTCACGAACATATAACTTTATTTAAGGAAGGAAAAATCACGCTTACTGAAATAGTAAACAGCGGAAGGTATGATTGGCAATGACAGTTGTATATGTAATAGTTAAATATTTGACTTTTCCCGGTGCTATCTTACATTCGTTCTTTGAACACATGTGCTGCAGATGGTTTAAAATAATGGTTGACGATGCCCGTCCCATTCAAGCAAACGAGATGGCGGGGCATGTTGACCATGAGCTTGTAAAGAGAAAAGGTCCGAGCTTTGATTTCTGCTTTATTCCGTTTATTTTTAACTTCTTAATAGGTGTGTTTACCATGGCTTATGCAACGGTAACAATCTATTATTTCAAAAGATTTACCGATTTGTTTTCGTGGATATGTCTTTATATCGGAATTTCTTGCCTTACCAATCTTTTTCCGCAAATCGAAGACGTTATGATGATAAAAGAAAATTTCTACGCAAAGCAAAGCGGAAAGAAAAAGGGAACCGTTTCAAAGGTTTTAATAGCTCCGTTTTATGCGATTCTTTATGTCGGAGCAAGGCTTGAAAAGGTCGGCTTGACACTTATAACGTCAATCGCGTTTTCGTTTGCGATTCCGAGTATTTTCGGTTTGTTTGTCCCCGCGATTTATGACTTACTGAAATAAAAATCAAGCACTCATTAGAGGTACTAATGAGTGCTTTTTTTATACGTTGGGTTTGATTTTTACCGTAGCGACCGTAATGTCGTCGCATCTTGTAACGGTTCGCGATTTCGCAAGAGCACAAAGCTTTTGCGAAAGGTTTTCGTCGGCGGTGTTTTCGGCAATGAACGACTTCATTTCCGCGACGTTGTTGTCAGCCGCGCCGTCACTCATTAAAACAAGTAAATCTCCGCTTTTCACGTTGCCGCGGATAATCGCAAATTCCGCTTGCCGCAAAATTCCTATCGGCATTGCGGACTTCTTTATTTCGCTCACCTTTCCCATACGCTTCATAAGAGAAACGGTGGCACCCGCCTTGTAAATCGCGGCTTGTCCGTTATAAAGATTAACCTTGAGTATATCAAGCGTTGCCAAGGATTCTTCACGGCTTTTCACAAGCATTGCCGAATTGACAAGACGTAACGCACACGGAAACGAAAATCCGGAAATAATCAGCTTTGAAAAAATGGATGATGTCATGGCTCCGTCAATGGCGGCACGGCTGCCGGTACCCATTCCGTCACTTAAAACGGCTATAAAGTTCCCTTTGCCGTCATAAAAAGAATCAAAACAATCACCGCAAATATCACTTTCATCACTTGCCATTTGAAAATAACCGCAATCGACGGCGAACAACGGCCGTTCCCAAAACATCAGAATTTTTTCGGTGTCGTTTTTGATGACAGCGGGATCCGCAAAATATTTTTCGGTGACGTTTTCAAGACATTCTTTAATTTCTTTTTCGTCTGCCGCACAGCTGCTTTTAACGGTAAGGTTTATAAAAGTGTGGGCTTCTTCGTCTTCGTAGCAGTTGACAAACGCCGAAACGCCGATATCTTCAAGGCTGTCTTTGATTGTACCGGACTTGGCGGCTTTCGGCTTAATGTCACTTTGAAAATCGTAAAGCAAGTCGTCAATCATACCGCAAACCGTTTCAAATTGATCGGCTGTTATTTTTCTCATTTCGTTAATTCTCCCTTCGGCACCTAATCTCGCGGAGTAGGCGGAATAATTTTTATTGAAGCTGTCGCACAAGGACATAATCCGTATACATCGGTTTTGCAGAGTTGACGGAGAGGACGAGGGCGTTATGCTGCCCGTCTTTCTGATGATATCAATGATTGCGTCATACTCGTTTAACGTAACCGAAAGACCGGATTTCCAACACTTGTCAAACGTTGCACAGTCGGAGCAGACCTTGTCCCGCACACGAAGATAAACTCCCGTTTTGTCGGGTGCGGCTTTTTCTTTTAATAGGGCGGAAACACGCGAAACGGCTCCCGACATATCCGTAACGGCGATTTTTACCATTTTAAGACGCAAAAGCATCATATCTCTGATTGCCGCTTCGTCTTCCGAAAGACTTGAAAAGGAAAGTTTTTCTTTGGCTTGTAAAAACACCTTTTGCGGTGTTAAAAGGAATATGACGGATGCCGCCGCCGTTTCTATCAAAGGTGACAAATCACTCGCCGTTCCGCCGAAAAACAAAAATGCCGCACCGTAGGAAAAAATATATGCCATTGAGCAAAGAAAGCGTCCCGAATAAGAAAAAATTCCGGAAAAAAGTCCGGCGACACTGTAACAAAATACAACGGCGGACGAATTTCCTATCATTGAAAAGCCCAATGCCGCACTCGTTCCGATGACAGCTCCGCCTTGCTCACGGAAAAGAAACGAGGCACACATAATCATATATGAACAAAAAATTCCGGAAAGAGAGACGCTGAAAATTTCTATTCTCGAAAGGGAAAGAATGAATAAAAAAACGGTCATTACCGTAGCCGTCATTTCTCGGTTGGTTATGTGAAGCTTTGATTTTATTTTTTCGATGCTTTTAGATGCTACTGTTATAAAATACGCACCGCCGAAAGACGTCAGCGACTCGGCAATATGAAAAAATAAACGCTGTGAGCTGAACGGTGTTGTGAAAAGCATTATTATTCCCGTTGACGATGTTGAAAAGAAGGAAATCAGCGGCGGAATAAGGTTTTTGTCCCGAAGTTTCGGAAAACTGCCGATATATGCTTTTAAAACATATACCAAAATAAGCGACATAACGTATCGAAATGCCGATAAATATTCGTTGGAAACAATATATCCGAGCATCGCGCCCAAGCATGAAAACAGCGTGTATTCTTTACTTATACCGCTGCAAAAGGCGATGCCCAAAGGAGAAAACAGTTCTTTTTGAGATGCCGACGCCATAAGTGCGGATACGGCAAAATAAAAACTCTGCATAATACCTTTTTTGGCGAATGCGGAGAGCTGTATTTTTTCGTTGCCCAATGACGCTTCGCCGAATTCATTATTATTCATTTTAAATCTCCTTTGGCTTATTTGTAATGGATATTATACGCTTGTCCGACGGAAAAAATTGATGAAAACGGTCGGCGTAAAAAGAAGATTTGTGTATTTTTTCGGAGAAATCGGGAGAATAAGCGAAATTTTAAAAAAGTCTTTAAATAAATCACATTTTATGATAAAATTTTATCAGTAAGTTTAGGAGTGAGTCTATGGCAGAAATAATTACCGTTATATCCGGCAAGGGCGGAGTCGGAAAATCGACCTTTTGCGTTAATACGGCATTGTCGCTTGTCGAAAAAGGAAAACGTGTTTTGCTTGTGGACGGAGATATAGGGCTCGGCAGTCTTGATTTGTTGCTTTCCGTTGACGATATGGTTGTATATAATTGGCTTGACGTGATTGAGGGCAGATGCGATATAAACAAAGCACGTCTGTTTTATAACGACAGTCTTCAGCTTTTGCCGTCACCGATTGAATATCCCGAAAATTTCTCCGAAAAAACATTTGCGGATATGCTGGCTTCATATAGGGTAGACTATGACTATATATTCATTGATTCACCTGCCGGCGTGGGCGATTTGCCGAAAATATATGTAAAGTGCAGTGACAGAGTGATAGTTGTAGCAACCGCCGACGAAACAAGTGCGAGAAGTGCTTGTGTTGCCGGAAATACGGCGGTAAGTTTGGGTGTCGGTGAGAAGAATTTACGCCTTGTGATAAACAGATTTGACATTAAAGCACTGAGAAAAGGTAAACTTTTAAATATTGACGAAATGATAGACAGAACATATATAAGACTGTTGGGAGTCGTACCCGAAGAAAGCGATTTGAAGTTTACCTCCGTCACGGAAAAACAGCTTGAACAGTATTCACAGGCAAAAATGGCGTTTTCCGATATAGCCGACAGAATTTTAGGAAAAGAAATACCGATTTATTTATAAAAAAATGTTGAAAAATCAAGACTTTTTTGGTATTATGGTATGCGAGTTGAAAGTTTTTACATAACAAAAAACGAAAGGGGTAGTTTAGTATGAACATAGCACTTATGGCACACGACTCAAAAAAAGAACTTATGACACAATTTTGTATTGCTTATTGTGGAATTCTTTCTCGTCACTCACTTTGTGCAACGGGAACAACGGGAAAGCTTGTTTCGGAAGCAACAGGATTGAAAATACAAAAGTTTTTGAGTGGTTCTCACGGCGGCGACCAGCAAATTTCTTCACGAATAGCTTGCAATGAAATCGACTTGTTGCTTATGTTCAGAGATCCTAACCCGAAACCGCACGAACCGGCTGACAATACACTTCTTCGTCTTTGCGACGTTCACAACATTCCGGTTGCGACGAATATCGCAACGGCCGAGGCACTTATTCACAGTCTTGAACACGGTGACCTTGACTGGAGAGATATTGTTAATCCAAAGTAATTTCACTTTAAAAAACCGCCTCTTCGGTCTTCGAAGAGGCTAACATATTATTTAGACAAAAACAAAAAAAATTAAGGAAGATTATTATGGCATTACTTACAAGTGCGATTAAAGGCACGCAAGATACACTTCCCAAGGAAAGCTATAAGATTCAGTATGTTGAATCCGCTGTTCGAGAAACTGCCGAAAACTTCGGCTTTTATGAGATGAGGACACCGGTTTTCGAACATACGGAGCTTTTTCAACGCGGAGTCGGTGAAACAACCGATGTCGTTCAAAAAGAAATGTATACGTTTGAGGACAAGGGCGGACGTTCGATTACTTTAAGACCGGAAGGCACGGCGGGTGCGGTCAGAAGCTTTCTTGAGCACGGCCTTTTTAATGAGGCATTGCCGCAAAAAATTTATTATCTGACATCTTGTTACCGATATGAAAAGCCGCAAGCCGGCAGACTTCGTGAATTTCACCAGTTCGGTATAGAATGTTTCGGCGCGGGAAGTCCCTCTGCCGACGCCGAAGTAATTTCACTTGCCAATGAAGTGTTTAATTATCTCGGAATCGAAAATTTAAGTCTTGAAATAAACTCTATCGGTTGTCCCGAATGCAGAAAAAATTATCATAAAGCACTTAAAGAGTATTTTGAACAGTACAAGGGCGACCTTTGTGAAACCTGCCTCGGCAGACTTGAAAGAAACCCGATGAGAATTCTCGACTGTAAGAGTCCCGTGTGTTCGAAAATCGCGGAGAACGCACCTACGGTTATCGAGTTCCTTTGTGACGATTGCAAAAATCATTTTGAAAGCGTAAAAAAATATCTTGACGCTATGGAAATCGAATATAAGGTCAACCCTCAAATCGTTCGCGGACTTGATTATTATACGAGAACCGTTTTCGAATTCGTTTCAAACGAAATCGGCGCACAGGGTACTGTTTGCGGCGGCGGACGTTACGACGGGCTCATTGCCGAAATGGGCGGACAGCCTCTTGCGGCATGCGGCTTCGGTATGGGACTTGAAAGGCTTTTGCTTTTGATGGAAGCACAGAAAACGCCGTTCCCTGAACCTAAGAAATGTGACCTTTATATTGCGACAATGGGCGAGGAAGCAAACATTAAAGCGTCGGCTATAGCCAAGGATTTAAGAAGCGAGGGTCTTTGTGTTCAAATTGATACCGTCGGCAGAGGCCTTAAGGCACAAATGAAATTCGCAAACAAAATCGGCGCTCTTTATACGTTGGTTCTCGGCGACAATGAAATCGAAACGGGAAACATTAAAGTGAAAAATATGGAAAGCGGAAATGAAACGGAAATGACACTTTCCGATTTCGTCGACAGCTTTCAATCTATCGTTATAAAAGATGCTATGTCGGGCTTTGAGTCTTTGGGAATCGAAGACGTGGATTTAGCAAGTCTTATCGGAGGAGGCGTTTAATATGGATACAATGAACGGATTAAAACGAACACACTATTGCGGAACGCTCAATGCGGAAAATATAGGTGAAGAGGTTGTCGTAAGCGGTTGGGTGCAGCGCCAACGCGATTTGGGAGCGCTTATTTTCATTGACTTGAGAGACAGAACCGGCGTAATTCAGTTAGCCTTTGACGACAGTACCGAAAAAAGCATTTTCGAAAAGGCTTTTTCGGCACGAAGCGAGTATGTACTTATGGCAAAGGGCGTTGTACGTGAACGTTCTTCAAAAAATAAAGATATTCCGACGGGCGACGTCGAAATCGAAGTGAATGATTTAAGAGTTCTCGGTGTAAGTGAGACTCCGCCTTTCGAGATTGTCGAAAATTGCCAGACGTCCGAGGTTACAAGATTAAAATATCGTTATCTTGACCTTCGTCGTCCCGATTTGCAAAAGAACATTCTTCTTCGTCACAAAATAACGAAAATTACACGTGACTATTTTGACGAAAACGGATTTATCGAAATCGAAACACCGATGCTTATACGTTCCACCCCCGAAGGTGCCCGTGACTTTCTTGTTCCGTCAAGAATTCACAACGGAAGCTTTTACGCGCTTCCACAGTCACCGCAGCTTTACAAACAGCTTTCAATGGTAGCGGGCTTTGACCGTTATATGCAAATTGCACGTTGCTTCAGAGATGAAGATTTGCGTGCCGACCGTCAGCCCGAATTCACTCAAATCGACCTTGAAATGTCGTTTGTCGATGTCGACGATGTTATGAATATGGGCGAAGGATACATTCAAAGAGTGTTTAAGGAGGCTATGGGAGTTGACATTCAGTTGCCGCTTCCGAGACTTACTTATAAAGACGCCATGGAGCGTTACGGTTCCGACAAACCCGATACACGTTACGGTATGGAACTTTGCGACTTGGGTGACGTTGTTAAGAATTGCGGTTTCGGTGTGTTTACATCGGCACTTGAAGCCGGCGGTGCGGTTTACTGTATTACGGCTAAAAACGCAGTCAATACTCTTACGAGAAAAGAAATTGATAAACTGACGGAGTTTGTTCGCGGTATAGGGGCAAAAGGACTTGCATTTGCACGACTTATGCCGGACTCACTTGCATCGTCATTTGCCAAATTCCTTACGGAAGATGAAATGAACGCACTTCTTAATAAAGCGGGAGCCGAAACGGGCGACGTTGTTCTCATTGTTGCCGATGCTAAGAAAAACAGCGTGCTTTCCGTTTTGGGTGCTCTTCGTCAAGAGGTTGCAAAGAAGCTCGATATTATCCCGACAGACAAATACAATCTTCTTTGGATTACGGAATTCCCGTTCTTTGAGTGGGACGAGGACGCACAGACGTTTGTTGCCATGCACCACCCGTTCACATCACCTATGGACGAATGTTTGGAATATCTCGAAACCGATAAGGCACAGGTTCGTGCAAAGGCTTATGACCTTGTTCTTAACGGAATTGAACTTTCAAGCGGTTCAATACGTATTACCGACCCCGTTCTTCAAAAGAGAATGTTTACTCTTTTGGGACTTTCCGACGAAGAAGCTTATGAAAAATTCGGCTTCTTGACAGATGCGTTTAAATTCGGACCTCCGCCGCACGGTGGTATGGGTATCGGTCTTGACCGACTTGTTATGCAAATGATAGGTGCGGATTCACTTCGCGATGTTATTGCGTTCCCGAAACTTCAAAATGCGAGCGAGCCGATGACGGAATGTCCGTCACCCGTTGACACTTTGCAACTTGACGAGTTGGGAATTGAAGTTAAAGAAAAGGAATAATGTTATATGAAAAAAGGCATAAAACAACTGAATACCGTTATTATATCAGTCGCTTTGTGCCTTGCATTTTCTTTGGCGGCGTTTGCCGAAGACGGCGTAAGGTATTCCAATCAACCGACGGTTACACCGATAAGAATTTTTTTCGCAATACTTGTTGTTGTGCTGTTTGTTATTACGGAAGTCGGCTTCGAGAAAATTCGTGAAAAGCGAATTGAAAAACGCAACACTGAAAAAACAAATAAGAACAAATAAAAAATCGGTGGAATTTCCACCGATTTTTTTTAACCGTTTTAAAATTTGTGTCGGATAATTTCAGACTATGAATGTGACGCCGAAACCGGTTTTCAGTCAATGTAGTTAAGACAAAGGTTGAGAACGTGCATTGCGACGTTTTGCATTTCGCCGGAGGTAATACCGTCCGTTTTGCCGAATGTTGCGAGCAATGTGCCGTCCGGCTTGCTTTTTCCGGTACGTTTTCCGCCCGGCATAAGAACATCGACAGCCGAACGCACACGGTATCCGTTATCTTTGACGTTGGGGAATTCCGGACTTGCGGAGTATCTCATCCACCAGTCAGTCATAACCATACCTTTATAGTTCCATTCATCGCGGAGAATTCGCTGACAAAGTTCGTAGTTGTAATGTCCCCAAACACCGTTTATTTTGTTGTATGACGTCATAATACATTTCGGATTGGCGTTTTCAATACAGATTTCAAAGCCCTTGAGATAAATTTCACGCAAAGCTCTTTCGGAAAGACGTGAATCCGTGCGAATTCTGTTTGTTTCCTGATTGTTGCAAGCAAAATGTTTCGGGCAAGCAGAACCGCCGTTTGACTGAATACCGTCAACGGTAGCGGCAGCCATAAAGCCCGAAAGAACGGGATCCTCGGAAAAATATTCGAAATTTCGTCCGCAAAGTACGTTTCTGTGAATATTCATACCGGGAGCCAGAAGAATATCACTGCCTTTTTCTTTCATTTCGGTGCTTAAAAGAGAATATACCTCTTTGACAAGTTCCGTATCAAAGGAGCAAGCAAAAGCCGAACCTATCGGAATAAGCGAGCAATAGGCAAGAAGGCGTATTCCGGAAGGACCGTCGGTTGTGATAACTGCGGGAACACCTTTTTCGCGAAGGCTTTCCGTAACACCGCCCAATGCACCGGCATTACCGCGAGCACCGAGACTGCTGTCCATTTTATAATCGCCGCGTGAGATAGCTTCCAATTCGTCAAGGTCAAGCTGTGCCGTAAATTGTTCGAGAGTAATTTTACCGTCTTTTACGTCTTTAAGCTTATAACCCTTATCGCCCGTCATAATAATCGGACGCGGAAGATTGTCTATAATAATCTGACGGAGATTGTACTGTGCGAGCTGAACGGGTTCTTTTTTGAGTCCGTTTTCACTGTTGACAACTCTTTCGAAATTTTCGACGGGAGCTGCGACTTGCTTGAGAGCCTTCGTGACAACGGTTTCTTTTTGGAAATAACTCCAAACCTTTTCGGAAGATCTTACGTCGGAGCCGACGTAAATCGAGTATTCGCCTTCTTCCATAACGTAACAATATGGATTGCCGCTTTTTCCGCAGTCGTCATAAGACGAAAAATATTTAATCGGTATTTTTATTTTAACTTTTTCGCTCTTTTTGGGTGCTAAAAGGCTCGTCTTTGCAAAGCCGACCAATTCACGTGCCGGATTGCCGAGCGTTCCCTGAGGCTTTGAAACATAAACTTGAACAACTTCTTTACCGCTGAGAGCGCCGACGTTTTTAACGGAACATTCAACGGTTACGAAGTCTTTAGACTTTTTAACGTCACAATGTTTAATTTCAAAATCGGTATAAGAGAGACCGAAGCCGAACGGGAAAAGAACACTGCCTTTTTTGAAGGTTTCAAACCAACGGTATCCTACGTAAATATCTTCTTCGTAGTTGTTTGACTCACGGTTACCGAAATGTTGTGAAGGATAATCATCATACTTTTCGGCAACGGTATCGGCGAGCTTGCCGCAAGGATTTACGTTTCCGCAAAGAATGTCTGCAATTGCGTTTCCGCTTTCCATACCGCCTTGCCAAACAAGAAGAACGGCTCCGATTTTGTCACCGTAAGTTTTAAGCCAGCTCATATCTATAATACTGCCGATATTAAGCAAAACCGTTACGCTGTCAAAATATTTTGTAATTTTATCAAGGCTGTTTATTTCGTTGTCGGTCAAATAAAAGCTGCCCTTTTCAAGAGCGTTTTCACGGTCCTCTCCCGAAGAACGACCTATGATATATACGGCGTGGTCGGAATTTTTTGCCGCCGACTTTACAATGTCGTCGGTGAGTACCATATCGGGAAAATAACGAGGCCAGTGTCCCCAAAAACCGTGGTCGACGGGATTGTCGTTGTTCCACTTTGCATAAATGTCGGCAAGCTGAGAATTGATATTTAACTTATCACAGTTTTTGAGCCCGTCAATAAGGTTTACGCCGTACGGCTTCTTTACGTCGCCGCCGGAACCGTAACCGGTAAAAAACCACTCGTACTGACCGCGACCGAAAACCGAGACGGTACTGTTTTCTTTATAAGGTAATATGTTGTTGTTTTTGAGCAAAACCGTACATTCTGCGGCGGCACGGCGTAAAAGCTCCGGCATACCGTCCGTTACGGTAACCTCGCCCAAAGCCCGCTGTGCTTCCTCTTGCGAAACACCGCTTACGAATTTTTCGCCGAAAGCAACCGCTTTATTGACAATCTTGGAAATAACTTTATTCATAAAAGGGCCTCCTGAAATTCAATATACGTTAATTATAACATATTTTTCGGGAAATAACAACACAAAAGAAAAAGAGCAGACAACCGAAATTGTCTGCTCACGCTTATTTAATTTAAGAATTAAAGTTCAGCGAAGTATTTGATTGTTCTAACCATTTGTGATGTGTATGAGTTTTCGTTGTCATACCAAGCAACAACCTGAACTTCATAAAGATCATCGGCAACCTTTGATACCATTGTTTGTGTAGCATCGAAAAGTGAACCGTATGTCATACCGATAACGTCCGAAGAAACGATAGGATCTTCGTTGTAACCGTAAGAAGCGGAAGAAGCAGCCTTCA
>CAZTMZ010000002.1:0-119234 GCA_964615315.1 uncultured Eubacteriales bacterium
TGCAATATCCATAAGATTTATCGGCTTTGTACGGTTAAGATCTTTACGACTGTTTATGTAACGATTCCACGCATTTTGAACGTATTCATCGTGAAATCTAACCGAATCGATTGTCGTTAAGAATGTCGTGTGGCGACAGTGATCCGACCAATAGGTATCAATCATTCTGATTTCGGTGATTGTCGGTTCACGGTTTTCGGTCTTAAAATAATCTTGACAGAATTTAATGTCATCTTTGTCCATAGCGAGACCGTAACCGCTTACAAAATCAGCAAGTTCATCATCATTAAGTGCAAGGAATCCGTCGAGTGTTTTAACGGTTGTCGGAATCTCATATTCCGTTACAAGAGTTTCATATTCATTAAGCGTCGCTTCTCTTGCCTCAACGGCGTTTATAACGTATTTCTTTATTTGTGCAAGTTCGTCATTTAAAACGTCGCCGTAAACAGCGTAAATTTTAGCCGTTTTAACGAGAGGTCTCTCGCCTTTTGATATTATTTGAATACACTGTGCCGCAGAATCGGCTCTTTGGTCAAATTGACCGGGAAGATATTCAACCGCAAAAACAGTGGCGTTGTCGTCACTGAAATTATCGGATACAATATCAAGCTGCGGTTCGGCAAAAACAGTGTTCTTGCAATAGTCAAACAAATCTTTATCAATATTTTCAACATCATATCTGTTGAGAATACGAATATCTTTTACAGAATCAATAAGGAGAAGTGAATTTATGTCTGAAAGCAACGACATTGCCTCATGTGCAAGTCCCTTTTTCTTTTCAACAAATATACGATAAACCATCCTTATTTTCCCTCCTTTAATACTTTGAGTGCTTTTGCACCAATGTCATTTCTGTAAAACGCATTGTCAAAATGAACCTTTTTTACAGAAGAATATGCTTGCTTTACCGCTTCAACAAGGTTATCTTTTACAGCTACGACTCCGAGAACGCGGCCCCCCGCGGTAACGATACCGTCACCGTCGGATTTTGCCCCCGCGATATAAAGGTTATCGTCAAAATCGTCATCAACCGTAATTTTAAAGCCGCTTTCGTATTTTACCGGATAACCGTTTGACGCCATAACAACGCAACAAGCCGATTTATCCGAAAATTTTACCATATCGGCAGTTAATTTTTCATCGGCAACGGCTAACATAATATCAAGCAAATCGCTTTCGAGCAACGGCAAAACAACTTGTGTTTCCGGATCACCGAAACGGCAGTTATATTCAATAACCTTAGGGCCGTTCGGAGTAAGCATAAGTCCGAAATAAAGACAGCCCTTAAAGGTTCTGCCTTCCGAATTCATTGCATTGACGGTCGGCATGAAAATTGTTTCCATACATTCCTTTGCAACGTCGTCTGTATAGTACGGGTTCGGTGCAACAGTACCCATTCCGCCCGTGTTAAGACCTTCATCGTTATCAAGTGCACGCTTGTGATCCATTGAAGAAACCATAGGAATAACGGTTTTACCGTCTGTAAACGAAAGAACGGAAACTTCGGGGCCCGTTAAGAATTCCTCGATTACAATGTTATTACCGCTTTCGCCGAACACTTTATCTTGCATAATAGATTTAACGGCATCAACAGCTTCTTCACGTGTCATTGCGATAATAACACCTTTACCGAGAGCAAGCCCATCGGCTTTTACGACGGTCGGGATAGGAGCGGTCTTGAGATATTCAATAGCATCGTCGGGATTGTCAAAGATTTCAAACGAAGCTGTCGGGATATTATACTTTTTCATAAGGTTTTTAGAAAAAGCTTTACTTCCTTCGATTATTGCCGCATTTTTTGTTGGACCGAAACATTTAATTCCGACACCGTTTAAAGCATCAACAGCACCGAGTACAAGCGGGTCATCGGGAGCTACAACGGCAAAATCGACTTGATTATCAACTGCAAATTTTACTATTGAGTCAATATCTTTAGCACCGATATTCACAAGCGTTGCATCGTCTTTCATACCGGCGTTACCGGGGAGAGCGAAGATTTCGGTTACGTTTTTATTTTCTTTTATTTTTTTGATGATGGCATGTTCTCTTCCGCCACCGCCTACAACCATAATTTTCATATCATACCTCAAATTAGTGGTGGAATAAACGCATACCCGTAAACGCCATTGCAATTCCGTATTTATTGCAACAGTCGATTACGGCATCGTCTCTGATCGAACCGCCCGGTTCGGCAATATAAGACACACCGCTTCTGCGTGCTCTTTCAATATTGTCGCTAAACGGGAAGAATGCATCGGAACCGACGGAAACACCCGTAATTGTATCTAAATAAGATTTTGCTTCTTCTGAAGTAAGCGGTTCGGGACGTGTTTTAAAATATTTTTGCCAAATCCCGTCAGCACAAACATCTTCCTCGTTTTTATTGATATAGCCGTCGATAACATTATCTCTGTCGGGACGTCTTATATCATCTTTAAACGGTAAATTAAGCACTTTCGGATGCTGACGAAGATGCCAAGTATCTGCCTTTGTGCCGGCAAGTCTGGTACAATGAATTCTTGATTGCTGACCTGCACCCACACCGATAGCTTGTCCGTCGTAAGCATAGCAAACAGAATTTGACTGTGTATATTTCAATGTTATAAGAGCAATTATAAGGTCACGTTTTGCCTCATCGGGAAGATTTTTGTTTTCCGTGACAATATTCGAAAGAAGTTCTTCGTCGATTTTAAAATTGTTTCTGCCTTGTTCGAAAGTAATTCCGAAAACTTGTTTCTTTTCTTGTACGGCGGGTACATAATCGGGATTGATTTTTACTATGTTATAGTTGCCGTTTCTTTTGCCTTTAAGTATTTCAAGAGCTTCCGGCATATAGTCCGGAGCGATTATACCGTCGGAAACTTCGCGAGCTATAAGCTTTGCCGTTGTGACATCACAAGTATCGCTTAAAGCAATCCAGTCACCGAAAGAAGACATTCTGTCTGTTCCACGGGCACGTGCATAAGCACAAGCAAGCAAAGATTCATCGAGATCTTCGATATCGTCAACAAAGCAAGCCTTTTTAAGAGAATCGGAAAGTTTTACGCCGACAGCGGCGGAAGTAGGACTTACGTGCTTGAAAGATGTAGCGGCAGGCATACCGAGTACGTCTTTAATTTCTTTTACAAGCTGCCAAGAGTTAAAAGCATCGAGAAAATTGATATAACCCGGTCTGCCGTTAAGAATTTCAATCGGAAGGTCGGAGTTATCCTCCATATAAATTTTTGACGGCTTTTGGTTTGGATTACAACCGTATTTAAGTTCAAATTCTTTCATTTTAAATCTCCTTAAACGTTTTTGTTAACGATTCTTGTATCGCTTTCACCCGTTGCCAAGTCAATATATCTGACAAAAAGAGAAACCTTATTATCTTCGTTAAGGTTATTCCAAATAATATCGGTCATTGTGTCAATGTCAACATCGGGCAATTCGAGTGTTTTGGGTTCACCCTCAAAACTCGGAAGAGGATCCCCTTCACCGTTATAGGTATGAATAAACTTCGCTCTTGCCGGAAGCGGATTCGAATAAGCAAAAGTATATCTTTGACAAGAACTTTCACAACCGTCGGCAGACTTGAGAATTGACATAGCGAAATTCATATCTCCGTTTTCGTTATGAATTATGCCTGAAATTCTCGGTGTGAAATTCGGAGCGTCGTCTTCAAATTCACGGGTACGAAGTGCCTGTTCAAAAGTCATTTGCTTATCCATAAGATTATAAACCGTATCTGTTTGGTCACCGTTTGTAACGATTGTTTTATTACCGAGAACTCTGACGGGATAGTAAATGATAAGATGCGGATCCGTCATTTTCGACTCATCAAAAGCCTTTGTACGCAATTCATCGCCTTCCGCAACGAATACACGGTTACGACTGTTTACGCTTCTGCCCATAATAAAATATGCGGTAACAGCTTTCTTTCCGTCAGCACTTTTGCCGATGATAATTCCTCTGCCGTGATAAGCAAGTGAATTAAGTTCATTTTCAAGTGACTTGGTTTCCATGAAAAATCCTCCGATTATAGTATTTTTGTTATATCGTTTTCAATTACAATTTTATCATCGCAAAAAAGCTGTACAGCCTTAGGCAAAATTTTCCATTCAGCCTCTTGCATAATTCTTTTTTGTAATGATTCGGGAGTGTCGTCGCTTACAACATCAACTGCTTTTTGCAAAATTATCGGTCCGGCATCACATTCGGCTGTAACAAAATGCACTGTTGCACCGGAAACCTTAACACCTTTTTTTAACGCTTCTTCGTGAACGTGAAGTCCGTAGTAACCTTTTCCGCAAAATGACGGAATAAGCGCCGGATGCACATTGATCATTTTATTTTTAAACGTATTGCAAACGTTCTCGTCGAGAATTGTCATAAAGCCGGCATAAACAACCAAATCGGCTTTTTCTTCCAAAAGTAAATCTCTCATCGCACAGCTGTACGAAGCAATGTCGGGATAATTTTTTCTTGTAAGCGTTCTTGTTTTAATTTTGTTGTTTTCGGCACGTGTAAGTGCGAAAGCATCCTCTTTTGAGGATATAACGCAAGAAATTTTGCCGTTTCCGAGCATCCCGTTTTTTTGTGCGTCAATCAAAGCTTGCAAGTTTGTTCCGCCGCCCGATACCAAAACAACAATATTTTTTGATTTATTCAATGATAACACCTTCATCGCTTTCAATAACGGTACCGATTACGTAGGCGTCTTCACCGTTCGCTTTAAGCACTTCCAAAGCTTTATCGACATCGGAAGGAGAAACAACTATACTCATTCCGACGCCCATATTAAATGTGTTAAACATATCTCTTTCCGGTATATTTCCGACTTTTTGAATAAGGTTAAAAATAGGAAGAATTCTAAGAGAAGATTTGTCAACTTTAACCGAAAATCCCTTTGGCAAGCTTCTCGGAATGTTTTCATAAAAGCCGCCGCCAGTAATATGAGAAACGGCTTTTACCGTTACCTCATCGAAAAGAGCAAGCATAGGCTTAACGTAAATCTTGGTCGGAGTTAAAAGAGCTTCGCCTATTGACTTGCCGCCGAGTTCTTCAAGAGGAGTTTTAATATCTGCATTTTCAATATCAAACACCTTTCTTACAAGTGAAAAACCGTTTGAGTGTACACCGCTTGACGAAAGCGCGATAACAACATCGCCCTTTGCAACCTTCGAATTGTCAAGAACTTTGTCCTTATCGACAATTCCAACGGAAAATCCGGCAAGGTCGTATTCGTCAATAGGATAAAAGCCGGGCATTTCGGCTGTTTCACCGCCGATAAGCGCCGCACCGGACTGAACACATCCCTCTGCGATTCCGGATACAATATCGGCAATCTTTTCGGGATAGTTTTTACCGCAAGCTATGTAGTCAAGGAAAAGCAACGGCTTTGCACCTACACAGATAATATCGTTAACGCACATGGCAACACAGTCAATGCCGACCGTATCGTGCTTATCCATTAAAAAAGCCATTTTGAGCTTTGTGCCTACGCCGTCGGTTCCACTGACGAGAATAGGCTTCTTATAGCTCTCCGGAAGTTCGAACAAGCCGCCGAATCCGCCGACATCGGAGCAAACTCCCTCCGTCATTGTTTTCGCAACGTGCTTCTTCATAAGTTCTACAGCTTTGTAACCGGCAGTAATGTCAACACCGGCTGCTGCATAGCTTTCAGACATAGAATTTTTCATTTTATTTCTCCTTTTGAAGAATTATTATATAATTTATCAGCCTTTACCGTTCCAACAGTATGTACAAATGTTTTCAGCCGGAAGACCGATCGCTTCAATTATTCCGTCAATTGATTGAAATTCGAGCGAAGTGAAGTGTAACTTTTCGCAAATCGAATTTCTTAAACTTTTGCCGCGAGCTGTCGTTGAATCAATATACTCATCAATATATTTCAATCCCTCGTCGCCTTCAAGCTCGGCTATTGTGCTTCTTGCAATAAGTTCCATGTCGGAAGTTGCTCTTGAAAAGTTTAAGAATTTGCACCCGTACATAATAGGCGGACAAGCTGAGCGAATATGAACTTCCTTTGCACCGTTTTCATAGAGAAATTCTACTGTTTCACGAAGTTGAGTTCCACGCACAATGCTGTCGTCGACAAAAAGCAGGTTTTTATCTTTAATCAAATCATGAACGGGAATTTGCTTCATTTTTGCAACTCTGTTTCTTTCTCTTTGATTAGCCGGAGTGAAGCTTCTTGCCCAAGTAGGCGTATATTTGATAAACGGACGTGCAAACTGAATACCGCTTTCGTTTGCGTATCCTATCGCATGCGGAGTGCCCGAATCGGGAACACCGCTTACATAGTCAATTGAGTCAATCACACCGTTTTTCTTGTCTTGTTTCGCCATAATCTTACCGTTTTTATATCTCATTATTTCAACGTTTACGCCCTCATAACAAGATGTCGAATAGCCGTAATATGACCATAAAAACGCACAGATTTTCATTTGCTTACCGGCTTGACGAAGAACCGTTGCTTTGTCCGCGGTAAGCTCAATCACTTCACCGGGTCCCAATTCTTTATAGTCGGAATAGCCCAATTTTTTATAAGCAAAGTCTTCAAAAGAAACGCAATATCCGTCGTCACGCTGACCAATCAAAACGGGAATTCTTCCCAGTCTGTCACGTGCCGCAATAATTTTGCCGTCATTTGTTAAAATCAAGATTGATGCTGTTCCCTCAATAAGACTTTGTGCGTAAGCAATACCGTCGGAAAAATTGTTTTTGTGGTTAATCAGTGCCGCAACAAGCTCGGTTGAGTTAATACCTTCATTTGTCATAGCACCGAAATGACCGCCGTTTTCATAAAGATATTCTTGTACAAGCTTCTCTTTGTTGTTGATAAGCCCGATAATGCAAATGGCATATAAGCCCAGTTTAGAACGAATGAGCAAAGGCTGTGCATCCGAATCACTTATACAACCGATTGCCGCCTTGCCCCTCATTTGATTTGAAATATTCTCAAACTTTGTTCTAAACGGCGAATTTTCAATTTTATGAATTTTTCTCTGCAAACCGACGTTTTCGTCAACGGCCGCCATACCGCCGCGTCGGGTACCGAGATGAGAGTGATAGTCAGTGCCGAAAAATACGTCTAAAACCGCATCATTCTTACTGACTGCTCCGAAAAAACCGCCCATAAATTATACCTCTTATGCGAAGAAAAGCTCGGAAAGTGTCATAGGATCAATATATTTACCGTCTTTGTAAACTCTCATATTACCGGAAGCGATTTCATCAATAAGCATTACGTTTCCGTCGGGATCGTAACCGAATTCAAACTTAATATCATAGAGAATAAGTCCTCTTTCTTTAAGGTCGTCGGCAACGATTTGAGTAATTTTTTGAGTCATTTCTTTAATGTCGTCATATTGCTTGTCTGTCATAATTCCAAGTGCAACAAGGCCGTCTTTTGTAACAAGCGGATCGCCCTTTGCGTCGTCTTTAAATGTTGTTTCAACATAAGCGGGAAGGTCGGCACCGTCTTCAATGTAGTCACCGTAACGGCGAATAAAACTGCCTACTGCCTTATGACGACAAATAACTTCAAGTCCATGGCCGAATACCTTAGCAGGAAGAACTTCCATAGTTGTGTCATCAAGATTTGCACTTACATAGTGTGTTTTAATGCCTGCCGCATTAAGCTTTTCAAAGAAGTATATCGACATACGAAGGTTAACATCGCCGACACCGTCAATGGTAAGACCTACCGAATTTTCACCCGGATCAAATACGCCGTCTTTTCCCGTGCAATCGTCTTTGAATTTAAGAAGGCAATTACCGTTTTCAAGTTTAAATACGTCCTTTGTTTTACCTGTGTAAAGTTTTTCCATGGTTTTTTACTCCTTTATATATTAAATATATTTTATGAATTTAATTTGGACATAATGTCCGCGTCTTTTTTAAGAACCGTTTCAGCTGCATTAATTCTCATTTTATCAAGCTTTTGTGCAAGTTCTTTGTCTTCAACCGCAATGATTTGTGCGGCAAGCAAAGCGGCATTCGCACCGCCGTTAATTGCAACTGTTGCAACGGGAATTCCGGAAGGCATTTGAACTGTTGAAAGCAAAGCATCCATTCCGTCAAGATACTGCGAAGCACACGGAATACCTATAACCGGCAATGTTGTGTTTGCGGCAACAGCACCGGCAAGATGTGCTGCCATACCAGCCGCGGCTATAATAGCACCGTAGCCGTTTGAACGGGCGTTAAGTGAAAAATCGCGTGCCTGTTCGGGAGTTCTGTGTGCCGAATAAATATTCACTGTATAAGGAATACCTAAATCGTCTAATACAGCGGTTGCTTTTTTAATAATTGGAAGATCGCTGTCGCTTCCCATAACAATACCGATTTTTTTCATAATTACCTCCAAAAATAAAAATGGACAGTCCTATCCTAAATAAATTAAGTAGAACTGCCCAGACGGTCGGCTGAAATATATTCCGTGCTCCTCTGTGGTACTCCACTTTATTCCGTCAGTTACACGGCTTCGAATTTTACAAAAATATTATAATATAATTTATTGTTTATTGTCAATTAAAGTAAAAAAATCAAGTGCCGAAAATTCAAGAGAAAACAAAGCTTTTTTTGTATATAATTTTATTTAGCTTTGCTTTCGCAGTAAAGACAACGGTAAACTCTGTTTTCTCTGTCCCTCAATGTGAAAATGTGCGGTAATTCTTGCTCAACGGTTGTAATACAACGCGGATTTTTACACTTAATTACATTTTCGATTCTTTCGGGAATGTCGATATTCTGCCTTTTTGCGAGTTTGCCGTCACGTATGATATTGACTGTAACGCCAGGATCAAGATAACCGAGTGCGTCCATATTTATATCAATAACTCTGTCAATTTTTATAATGTCTTTTTTACCCATTTTAACACTTTCGGCATTTTTGATTAAAGCAACTTGACAGTCAAGTGCATCAAGCCCCAAAAAATTATAAAGTGTCATTCCGTGCCCGGCTGTGATGTGGTCAATGACAATGCCGTCCTTTATTTGTCCGATAATCATTTATTTTACCCCCAACAACTTCATAATAAGAGCCATTCTTATGTATTTACCGTTATTAACCTGTTTAAAATAACAAGCTCTCGGATCACTGTCGACCGAAACGGAAATTTCATTGACACGCGGAAGCGGGTGCATAATGCACAGATCCGATTTAGCGTTTTCGAGTTTTTGCGGTGTAAGAATGTAACTGTCTTTAAGACGTATATAATCTTGCTCGTTAAAGAAACGTTCACGCTGTACTCTTGTCATGTACAATATGTCAAGTTCGGGCATAACTTCGTCAAGCGAAGCGGTTTCAAAGTATTCGAGATTTTTTGCGATAAGTTCTGTTTGCTTAATATATTCTGGTACCTTTAATTCATCGGGTGATATCAGTACAAATTTTACATTTTTGTAGCGTGACATTGCGCCGATAAGAGAATGTACGGTACGGCCGAATTTAAGATCGCCGCAAAAACCGATTGTTAAATTGTCAAAGCCGCCCTTTTCACGCTTAATGGTAAGCAAATCCGTAAGCGTTTGTGTCGGATGGTTATGACCGCCGTCACCTGCGTTAATAATCGGAACCGAAGTGTTCATAGCAGCAACCATGGGTGCGCCTTCTTTTGGGTGACGCATTGCAATTATATCGGCATAGCAGCCGACTGTTCTGACGGTATCGGCAACACTTTCTCCCTTTGCGGAAGACGAACTTTGTGCTTCCGAAAAGCCGAGAACATTACCGCCGAGATTAAACATTGCCGATTCAAAGCTCAACCTTGTCCTTGTAGACGGTTCAAAGAAAAGCGTAGCGAGGATTTTTCCCTTACATTTTTCTTTGTATTTTTCCGGATTATATATTATATCGTTCGCAACGGTGATAAGCTCATCAATTTCATCAACCGTCAGTTCTTGAATATCAATAAGACTTCTCATAAAAAACTTCCTTATTCTTTTGCACCGTTTATTTCAAGGTACTTCTTAATTCTTTCAACGTTTTCACGGTTCTTTTCGTCTTCTTCGAGATATTCGATAATATCGTAAACGTCAACTACGGAATATACCGGGAAGCCGAACTCCTCACCGACTTCTGCCATAGCCGATTTTTCGGTCTGACCTTTTTCCTTTCGGTCAACCATAACGAAAGTCGCCGCAACCTTTGTGCCGTTAAGTTTGGAAAGTATCGACATACTCTCGCGAATAGCGGTACCTGCTGTTATAACATCTTCAACAATAACGATTTCTTCGTTTTCCTGAGGCTTATAACCTACAAAAACGCCGCCTTCACCGTGATCCTTTTCTTCTTTACGGTTAAAGAAGAACGGAACGTCAAGACCGTTTTTCGCAAGTGCAACGGCAACGGAAACGGCAATCGGAATGCCCTTATAAGCCGGTCCGTAAAGAACTGTCTTTTTGTTACCTATTTTTTCAAAATATGCCTTTGCGTAAAACTCACCTAATTTGCATATCTGTTCACCGGTTTTAATGTCGCCCGCATTTATAAAATACGGAATTTTTCTGCCGCTTTTTGCTGTGAAATTTCCGAATTTGAGAACACCGGCATTTTCCAAAAACTGTATAAATTCTCTTTTGTAACTTTCCATATAAATTCTCCTTTAATCTACAAACTCGGCAACACAACGTTTATACGCCGCAACGGGATCCTCTGCTGCTGTAATTGGTCTGCCGACAACAATATAGTCCGATCCCGCCTCTTTTGCCTTTTCGGGTGTCATAACACGAACTTGATCACCTACGTCGCCGTCCGCAAAACGAATACCCGGTGTAACGGTTATGAAATTTTTACCGCATTTATTATGCACTTTATCTGCTTCAAGCGGCGAACAAACTACGCCGTCAAGTCCCGCTACTTTCGCATTATGAGCATAGTGCATTACAACTTCGTCAATAGGTTCTTTTATAAGTAAATCTCTTTCCATAACCTCTTGACTTGTTGAAGTAAGCTGTGTCACGGCAATAAGAATAGGTCTTGTTCCGTCTGAACGTGTTAAACCCTCAAGAGCTCCTTGCATCATGGGAATAGCTCCGCCTGCGTGAAGATTTGTCATATCAACGTCAAGATTCGAAAGAACAGCCATTGATTTTTTTACCGTATTCGGAATATCGTGAAGTTTGAGGTCAAGAAAAATCTTATGTCCTCTTGCTTTGATTTCTTTTACGATTGAAGGACCTTCGGCATAATAAAGCTCCATACCGATTTTTACAAACGGTTTAACATCTGTAAATTTGTCGAGAAAAGCCATAACATCCGCTTTACTCGAAAAATCACAAGCAACAATTACATCCTTACCCATTAGTGTGCTCCTCCTATAATTTCATTTATATCTTTTACATTAATTTTTTCCAACTCATTCGGCAAGTTTTCGATTATATTCTTACATGCAAACGGATCAACAAGATTTGCGGCGCCTACTTGAACCGCGGTAGCACCTGCCATCATCATTTCGATTACATCTTTAGCCGAAGAAATACCGCCCATTCCGATAATCGGAATTTTAACGGCATCGTACACTTGATAAACCATTCTTACGGCAACGGGGAAAATAGCATCACCCGAAAAACCGCCCATTTTATTTGCGATTACAGGCTGTCTTCGGTTTATATCAATTCTCATACCGAGTAATGTGTTAATTAAACTGATACCGTCGGCACCTGCCGATTCAGCCGCCTTTGCTATTGATACAATGTCGGTTACGTTCGGTGAAAGTTTAATGATAATCGGCTTTGTTGTGACACTTTTTACGGCTTTTACAACTTTTTCAACCGCACTCGGTTCTGTTCCGAAACTCATTCCGCCGTTATGCACATTGGGACAAGAAACATTTACTTCTATCCATCCGACTTGTTCACACGCATTTATTTTTTCACAAGTATAAGCATATTCTTCAACTGAAAAACCGCTTACATTTGCCATTACGGGCTTGTTAAACACCTTGGCAAGCTTAGGCAATTCTTCACCGATAACCTTTTCAACTCCGGGGTTTTGAAGTCCGACAGAGTTGATCATACCCGAACGGCACTCCGCAATTCGAGGTCTGGGATTACCGAAGCGTGCCTCTTTTGTCGTTCCCTTAAAAGAAAACGTTCCGAGAATGTTTATATCATAAAGCTCTGCAAATTCATAACCGAATCCGAATGTTCCGCTTGCGGGAATAACCGGATTGTCAATTTCAATTCCGAGAAGATTTATCTTTGTATTTACCATATTATCTCCTCCCTTACAAGTACGGGACCGTCTTTACAAATTCTTTTATTTCCGTATTTCGTCTTACATGAACATCCCATACACGCACCGAAACCGCAGCCCATTCTTTCTTCAAAGCTATACTGACCGCTTGTTTTCGCAACAGATTCGATGGCTTTAAACATAGGCATTGGACCGCAAGTATAGAAATAAGAGTAATCAACGGTTTTAAGCGCATCCGTTACAAATCCTTTAATTCCGTAAGAGCCGTCAACCGTTGTAACCGTTACGTCGGCACCGAGGTTCTTAAACTCATCTTCATAAAAAATTTCACTCATTTTGTTAAAGCCGAGAATAACGGAAACCTTTTTTCCTTCGGCAATAAGCTTCTTACAAAGGTTATACATAGGCGGAACTCCGACGCCGCCGCCTATAAGTACCGGTTTGTCCGAAGATTTCAAAGTATCGAAGCCGTTACCCAAACCGCACAAAACATCAAGCTTTTCGCCGGGACTCATTTTGCTCATATTTTCGGTTCCTTCACCGACAACCTTATAAATAATCGTTATTGTCTGTTCATCGTAATCACAGACAGAAATCGGTCTGCGCAGAAAAAATCCGTCAAGCTTAATATTTATAAACTGACCCGGAGCTTTAATTGATGAAGTATCACCGATAAGTATCATTTCATAAATACTGTCCGTTAATTTTTTGTTGGATTTAATTTCATAAAATCCTTGATACATTACTTATCCTCCCAAACAACTTTACCGTTGCAAATTGTCATTTTGCACTTTCCGTAAACCTCAAAGTTCTCAAAAGGTGTACTTTTTCCCTTTGAAAGAAAATCATCGGTATTCACGGTATATTTTTCATTCAAATCGAAAACCGTTAAATCGGCCTTTTGTCCGATCTCGATGTTGCCGCCGATATTAAAGCGTCTGTTTGCATTAGTTGAAAACAAATTAACAAGTTTTTCAAGCTCTATTTTATTTGTCTTAACAAAATATGTATACATAATCGGGAAAGCCGTTTCTATTCCGACAACACCCATATTGCTTTTTTCAAGGCCTTTGGATTTTTCTTCAAAACTGTGAGGTGCGTGGTCAGTCGCAATCATATCTATTGTTCCGTCGAGAATTCCCTCGATTAAAGCTTCTTTGTCGCTCTCGTCACGAAGAGGCGGATTCATTTTAAACCGGCCTTCTTCTCGCAAATCCTTATCGGAAAGGACAAGATAATGCGGACCTGTTTCACAAGTAATGTCAACGCCGTCTTTTTTTGCCCGACGAATCAGCTCAACGCTTTCTTTCGTTGAAATATGGCAGACATGATAAGGACATCCCGTTATTTTGGCAAGCTCGATATCGCGTTCTATTTGTTTCCATTCGCTTTCCGAACAGATTCCTTTGTGATTATGCTCTACTGCATACGTTCCCTTATGAATATAGCCGCCGTCAAGCAAAGCGTTGACCTCACAATGTGCTACAATCATTTTATTGTACTTTACGGCGGTTTTCATAGCGGCGAGCATCATTTCATCACTTTGAACTCCCCTGCCGTCATCGGAAAAAGCAACACACAAATCGGCAAGCCCCGAAAAATCGGAAAGTTTCTCACCCGTTTGTCCCACAGTAATCGACGCATAAGGATAAACATTAATGCAAGCATCACGGTCAATAATGTCCTTTTGTACTTTAATGTGTTCGACACTGTCGGGTACGGGATTTAAATTCGGCATTGAACAAACCGAAGTATATCCACCGTGTGCCGACGCCAAAGTTCCGCTTTTAATCGTTTCTTTATAAGAAAAACCCGGCTCACGCAGATGAACATGTACATCCGTAAAACCGGGAAAAACGTAATAATTATTAAAATTATAAACAGTATCGGCACGTTCGGAAGAAATAGAATGAGAAATATCGGCAATAATACCGTCGTCAATTAAAATGTCGCATTTAATAAACTGCGAATGATAAAATACGGTTGAATTTTTAATTAACTGTTTCATTACATCACCTATAATTACCTAAATACCGTTCACATAAATAATATCATATTTATATCTTGTATGTCAACAAATTCCAAGTACAATATATGTAAAAAAGCGGAGCATTTTTGCACCGCTTTTTGTAAAAATCAATAGTTTTGAGCACGTTCCATAAAATAAGCTTGAGAATGAGCGCAAACGGGACATATTTCCGGAGCTTTTTTTCCGATATGAATATGGCCGCAGTTCGAACAAATCCAAACTATGTCGTTGTCCTTTGAAAAAACAACGCCGTCTTGAATATTTGAAAGAAGCTTTTTAAATCTTTCTTCATGTTCCTTTTCAATGTCGCCGACCATTTTAAACAGTGTTGCTATACGGTCGAATCCTTCTTCCTTAGCTGTTTCGGCAAACTCGGCATACATTTCCGTCCACTCGTAATTTTCGCCGTCGGCTGCATCCTTAAGATTTTCAACGGTTGTCGGAATGCCGTCGTCGTGAAGAAGCTTAAACCACATTTTAGCGTGTTCTTTTTCGTTGTTGGCTGTTTCCTCAAAGAGTTGAGCTATTTGAACATAGCCGTCTTTTTTTGCTTTTGACGCATAATAAGTGTATTTGTTTCTCGCTTGTGACTCACCGGAAAAGGCAGTCAAAAGGTTTGCTTCTGTTTTCGAACCTTTAAGTTCCATTGTAATCACTCCTTGTTTTTAATAATATTATTCTACCATAATTTGCAAAAAATACAACAAAATTAAAATTTTATGTTATAATGTTTTCGGTGATAGTATGACTGATAAATTTGAAATCGAAATCATAGGGAAGGCATATAACGACTATAATGAAAAATTCGGAATTCCGCGTCAAAGCGGGCTTGCAAAAAGCGTTATATCGAAAATTGTTTTCAAAAAAGAGTATTCATCGCGGGATTATTTCAGAGGCTTAGACGAATTTTCGCATATTTGGCTTATTTGGCTTTTTTCCGAAACCGTCGGTAAAAACATCAGCCCGACTGTACGCCCACCGAAACTCGGCGGAAACGAACGTATGGGCGTATTCGCAACGCGTTCTCCCTTCAGACCTAACAAAATAGGATTATCCTCCGTCGAAATCGTAAAGATTGAATATGAAAAGAATTTGGGAACCGTGCTTTACGTAAGCGGTGCGGACTTGATGAACGGCACACCTATCATAGATATTAAACCGTTTTTGCCGTATACCGACAATCACACTGACGCATCAAACGGATTTGCACAAGATAATACAAACGGAGTGCTTAAAATCAACTGTGCCGACACGCTTTTAAAAAAAATTCCCTCCGACGCGGCGGACGGATTATTCGAAACGCTGCGTCAAGATCCGCGTCCGTCATATCAAAACGACAATGAACGAATATACGGTATGAGTTTCGGTAATATGCAGATAAAATTCAAAGTTTGCAATGATGAACTTACAATAGTCGATATAAAATAACAGGTCACATTTTCGTGACCTGTTTTCTTATAAATTTATTTTTCTGTTTTTAAAATAAAATTCTTTGTCACGTTCGTTTATTTCACGTAAAACTTTACACGGATTACCGACGGCGACTACGTTTTCGGGTATATCTTTCGTAACGACACTTCCGGCTCCGATAACCGTATTTTTTCCTATTGTAACTCCGGGCAATACAATTACGCCCGCACCGAGCCAACAGTTTTCTCCTATGTGAATAGGCAAATTATACTGATACGCAAGCGGACGAAGTTCGGGTAATATCGGATGTCCGGCAGTAGCCAACACGACATTGGGGCCGAACATAGTATGATCACCGACATAAATATGGGTATCATCAACAAGAGTAAGGTTAAAATTAGCATAAACGCCTTTTCCGAAATGTACGTGTCTGCCTCCCCAATTCGAGTGAAGCGGCGGTTCTATGTAACAGTCATCACCGATTTCCGCAAACATATTTTTAAGAAGTTCGGCACGTTTTGTCTGTTGTGTAGGACGAGTTTGGTTAAAATCGTACAATTTTTCGAGATATGTCAGCTGTTCCGCAACTAAGTCTTCATCACCCGAAAGATAAAGCTCGCCATTGTGCATTTTTTCGTAAATCGACATAATAATCACCTATCTTTTGTTAGAGTATATCATAATAAATTACAAAAATAAAGTCTTTAGGTATTAAAATATTAATTTCGCATATTATATTACGAGTATATTTTGAGGTGATATTATGTGTGGAATTGCAGGAGAAGTATCTTTCGGTGATTCGGTAATTAAAAACAAAGACTCTTTCTTAAAAATGCAAAAAGTTTTGGCACCGCGAGGTCCCGATCAAAACGGAATATACATGGAAGACAATGCAGCGCTTATTCATTCTCGCCTTTGTGTAATTGACATTGAAAACGGATTACAGCCGATGCGTGCAAAATACGGTGAGAACGAATATACGCTTGTATATAACGGCGAATTATATAATACAGACGAAATAAGAAACGAATTAAAACTGTTGGGACATAAATTTTCGGGACATTCGGATACCGAAGTCATTTTGAAGTCATATATTCAGTGGAAAGACGACTGCGTTAACAAATTTAACGGTATTTTTGCTTTTGCAATATGGGAAAGCAAAGAAAAACAGCTCTTTTTCGCCCGTGACAGAATCGGTGTAAAGCCTTTGTTTTACACGGTTTCGGGTGACTCGTTTATATTCGGTTCCGAAATTAAAGCTTTACTCGCACACAAATATGTCGAACCGATAATAGATGAAAACTCCATTGCGGAAATTATGTTTATAGGTCCGGGCAGAACTTCGGGTTGCGGTGTATTCAAAGGCATAAACGAAGTTAAGCCCGCTTGCTGCGGTTTTTATTCGAAAAACGGTATCAGAATTAAAAAATATTGGGTTTTAAAAGACAAAGAACACAACGACACCTTTGAACAAACCGTGGAAACAGTACGCGAACTCGTTAAAGATTCTATTACAAGACAGTTGATTTCCGATGTACCCGTCGGTACATTTTTATCGGGAGGGCTTGATTCAAGCATTATTTCATCAATAGCCAACACATACTTTAAAGAAAAAGGTCAACGGTTGATGACATTTTCGGTAACGTATGAGGACAACGATAAATTTTTCAAGTCAAGCAAATTTCAACCGAACAGCGACACCGAATTTATAAAAAAGATGGTCGAATACCTTGATTGCGAACACCATTTAATTACGTTAAAACACGAAGATCTCGCCGATGCGCTTTACACTGCCGTAGATGCACGTGATCTTCCGGGAATGAGTGACGTCGATGCGTCGTTATTGCTGTTTTGTAAAGAAATTAAAAAGCATTGTACGGTTGCGCTTTCCGGTGAATGTGCAGATGAGATTTTCGGCGGCTATCCGTGGTACAGAGATAAGGAAATCAGAGCAGTAAACGGCTTTCCATGGGCACAGTCCACTAAATACAGAAAATCGTTTATACGTGATGACATCAAGCTTCCCGATGCGGAAGAATACGTGTATTCAAGATACAGAAACACATTGATAAATACATCGAAAATAAGTGATATCTCTCCTTTGGAATCGAGAATGAAGGAAATGATGAAACTGAATTTAGATTGGTTTATGCAAACTTTACTTGACAGAAAAGACAGAATGAGTATGTACAATGCACTTGAAGTACGCGTTCCGTTCTGCGACTACAGAATAGCCGAATATCTTTATTCTGTTCCTTGGGAATTTAAAGATTACAAATCATACGAAAAAGGACTATTAAGAGAAGCAATGAAAGGTGTGTTGCCTTCGGAAGTACTTTGGCGAAAAAAGAGTCCGTATCCGAAGACTCATAATCCCATATATTTCGAAATTGTTTCCAACAGATTGCGTGAAATTATTGCAGACGACAGTTCCCCTATTTTTCAGTTTGTTAAAAAGAGCGAACTGATTGCTTTGCTTAACGAAGACAAAAATGAACCATGGTACGGTCAACTTATGACAACGCCGCAGACGATTGCTTATTTTATCCAAATCAATTATTGGCTCGAAAAATACAAGATAAGAATAATATAGAAAAAAGCAGTTTATTGCACCGAAAAATCGGTACAATGAACTGCTTAATTTTTTTTATTAAATCTTTTGATTTTATCGCTTATTTCATCTTTAAAAATAAATGAATAGCCGTTGCTTTCAAGTAGTGCGTTATCGAGAATAAGCTGATTTAAACCTTTAATTTTCGCATGAACGCCATCGTCGACAACAGAACAGCGAATTGAAAGCTCTTTTTCGATAAGATCGGCAATATCGAAAATCAAAGAACCGCCGCCGCAAAGTAAAATTCCGTGGTCTGCCGTATCGCCCAATAATTCGGGAGGAATGTCGGAAATTCCTTTCTTTATTGCTTTAATCAATATATTCAACTGTTCATCGACAAAAGGAAAAATTTCGGTAGAAGTAACTTCAAAGGAAATCGGCATATCGTCAAGATTGCTTTTCCCCGAAACCATCAAAGCCACTTCGGTGTTTCGGCTTAACGCACTTGTAATTTTGTGTTTAATTTCTCTTGCGGTGTGAGGACCTACAATAATATCACGGTCACGTTTTAAATGCTTAATTATCGCCTTGTCGATTTCGCCGCTTCCGATACGAATTGTTCCTTTTACGGCGATATTTCCGAAAGTGACAACGCAAAACTCGGTAACGTCGTGTCCGATATCAATTACCATTCGTCCTCCGCTTTTGTTTGAAGACACACTTGCTCCGAAAGCGGACGCCAACACACCGTCAACGACACAAACACGTCCGGCACCTGCCAAAGTAACCGCATCTATATAAGTTTTTCTTTCCAAGTCGGTCACATCGGAGGGCAGTGAAATCATTACATTCGGTTTAAAAATTTTATTACCGCAAACTTTTTGAAGATAATACCGCAGCATCCGTTCTGCCATTACAAAATCGGCAATTACGCCTTTACTGACAACCTTGACGATTTTAACGTCATCCACACTTCTGCCGTATATTTCATTTGCCTCGTTTCCGAACGCGATAGTTTTGTTTGTTTCACTGTCAATCGCAATGACAGACGGCTCATCAATTAAAATTTCTTTATTTTCGGAGCATATTTTGATTGAGTGAGAACCGAAGTCGATACCGATTTTCATACCAATCACGATATCACCTCCCACAGAAAATCAAGATTATTTCTTTTTAAACTGTTGTTTTAATCTCAAATCTTTCGAAAGAATTCTTTTACGAAGTCGAATTGAAGTCGGTGTGACCTCCATCAATTCATCGTCTTTAATGAATTCCATAGACTGTTCAAGGCTCAATGTTGTGTGAGGGACAAGTCTTAAAGCATCGTCGGAGCCGGAAGAACGAGTATTTGTCATATGCTTTGTTTTACAAATGTTACAAGTCAAGTCTTCGTTTTTCGCACATTCGCCGACAATCATACCCTCGTATACGGGAACACCGGGACCTATAAATAATCTTCCGCGGTCTTGAGTGTTAAACAAGCCGTAAGCAGTACTTTCGCCTGTTTCGTGTGCGACAATCGAGCCGTGCTCACGCGTTTCTATTTCACCTTTATATTCTTCGTAACCGGCAAAAAGGTTGTTCATAATGCCGTTACCGTTGGTATCGGTCATAAATTCCGAACGGTATCCTATAAGTCCGCGAGCCGGAATTCTGAATTCAAGGTGAGTTGAACCGCCGTCACGAGTACCCATATTTTCAAGTTCGCCGCGGCGAGAACCGATTTTTTGCATAACTGCGCCGACATATTCTTCGGGAACTTCGACAATGAGTAATTCGATAGGTTCCATTAAAACGCCGTTTTCAACCTTAGTGATTACCTTCGGACGCGAAACCTGAAATTCATAGCCTTGACGTCGCATAGTTTCAATGAGAATAGAAAGGTGAAGTTCACCGCGTCCCGACACCTTAAAAGTATCAGTTGTTTCCGTTTCTTCGACACGCATACTTACATTTGTTTCAACTTCTTTGAAAAGTCGGTCACGAATATTTCTTGAAGTAACAAATTTACCTTCTTTACCCGCAAAAGGACTGTCATTAACAATGAAGTTCATAGAAATAGTCGGCTCGTCGATTTTAACAAACGGCAACGGTTCAATACAATCGGGGCTGCAAATCGTTTCACCGATATTTAAATCGGTAATACCCGACACGCATATTATGTCGCCTGCCGCAGCCGTATCAACTTCAACACGTTTTAATCCGTCGAATTGATAGAGTCGGGAAATGCGAACGTTTTCCTGCGTTCCGTCGGTTTTGCACAAAACGACGGAGTCGTTCTTACTTATTCTTCCGCGAGAAACACGGCCGACACCGATTCTGCCGATGTAATCGTCATAATCAAGGCTTGAAAACAATACTTGCAACGGTGCGTCGACGTCGCCCTCGGGAGAATCGATATTCTCGATAATTGCGTCGAACAACGGACGCATATCACCCGAACGAACGTCCGAATCAAGTGATGCATATCCGTCTCTTGCAGAGGCATATACAACGGGAAATTCAAGTTGGTCGTCATTTGCACCGAGTTCAATAAACAAATCGAGTACCTCATCGATAACTTCGGCGGGACGTGCACCGGGCCTATCGATTTTATTAACTACGACTACTACCTTTTTGTTAAGTCCCAATGCCTTTTTCAAAACAAATCTCGTTTGAGGCATACATCCTTCAAATGAGTCAACAAGCAAAAGCACGCCGTCAACCATTGTGAGAATTCTTTCAACCTCACCGCCGAAATCGGCGTGTCCGGGAGTGTCGATAATATTGATTTTAATATCATTGTAATTTACAGATGTATTTTTTGAAAGAATTGTAATTCCGCGTTCTCTTTCAAGGTCGTTTGAGTCCATAACTCTGTCTTGAACGACTTCATTACTTCTGAAAATACCACTCTGTTTTAAAAGCTCGTCCACAAGCGTTGTCTTGCCGTGATCAACGTGAGCTATAATTGCTATGTTTCTTATATCTTCTCTTTTTTTCAAAACTTTCACCTACGTTTCATTTTCGACTATATATTTTACCACTATATATTATATTGTGCAAGAACAAATTCAAACTAAATTGAATCCAAATATCTTTACAAATCAGTCAAAATGGGCTAAAATTTAGACATATCTTTCGGGAGTGACATATTTTGAATAATTCGGTTAATTTAAAAATTATCAGTTCGCTTGAAAAGATTTATCATAATGATAGAGTTTCTCAAGACGGTTTGTCCGCTTTTTCTATGCTGAAAAACGAAAAAAAGTCATTTCAAATCGCAGTGGAAAGTCAATCGTCTTTCGACGGAAAACTTATAATTGAATCTGACTTTCAAAGTATAAACGTATATTCGGTCGAATATGTTAAATCGGATTTACCGATGTATAAAAGCGGAACCGACGACTATTTCCGTTTTAGCGACGACGGTTTTTATCCCGATTTACTTCTTCCGGTTGGCAAAGACGTCCGCATTAACGACGGCACTACTGTTTTTTGGGTTGAAATATCCCCTAACTCTTCAAATGTCGGTAATAATGCGGTTAAAATAAGCCTTGCAAAAGACAGGACGGTTTTAGCCTCGGCTTCACTCGATGTTGAAGTGATAGACTGCAACCTTGATTTTAAAGATTTTGTATATACAAACTGGTTCCACACCGACTGTTTAATGTCATATTACGGTTTTTCCGCTTTTTCCGACGAGTATTGGCGAGTAACGGAAAACTTTTTAAAAACAGCGGCGGAATACGGAATGAATTGCGTTCTTACTCCCCTTTTCACCCCTCCGATCGACACCGAAGTCGGAAAAGAAAGACCGACCGTCCAGCTGGTTGATGTTACGGTAAACGGAGAAAAATATAACTTCGGTTTTCAAAAACTTACAAAATGGATTGAAGTTGCCGAAAAATGCGGAATTAAATACTTTGAGTTTTCACATTTCTTTACGCAGTGGGGAGCTCACCGCACTCCGAAAATAATGGCAACCGTTAACGGCGAATACAAAAGAATTTTCGGTTGGGAAACAAAGTCTTCTTCCAAAGAATACAGAAAATTTTTAATACTTTTTTCCGCCGAATTAAAAAAGCATCTTGAAGAAAATCATTTAAAAGACAGAGTGTTTTTTCACGTGAGCGACGAACCGAGTTTTTCGTCTTGTTTTGATTATTACCGAGCTTCGAAATTGATACATAAATTGTTTAAAGACTATAAAATAATAGATGCGCTGTCTGATTTTTGGTTTTACAGACTTAAAATCATTTCTAATCCTATCCCCTCAAACGACCGTCTTGACAAATTCTTGAAACGAGGCATTAAAACTTGGACTTATTATTGCAGCGCTCAAAACAAAAATTTTGTTTCTAACAGATTTTTCTGCAACAGTTCGCTTCGTACAAGGGTACTCGGATATCAAATGTATAAATATGACATAAAGGGATTTTTACATTGGGGTTATAATTTTTATTATACTCAGTTGTCAAAATCACTTGTCAACCCATATAAAGTGACCGACGCGGGAGGAAATTTTCCTTCGGGTGACAGTTTTATTGTGTATCCCGCACAAGACGGAACGGCTTATCATTCGATAAGACTTAAAGTCTTTTACGATGCCTTACAAGATATGGCGGCATTAAATACACTTGAAAAATTGACAAACAAAGCGGAATGTCTTAACATAATTGAAGAAAACGGTAAACATTCGCTTACTTTTTCCGATTATCCGCATTGTGATGATTGGTTATTAACCGCAAGAGAGAAAATCAATTATAAAATAAAAGAAAATTTGAAATAACGGAGTAATGAAATGAAGAAATTTTTTAAAACGGTAAAAAATTTCATAAAAGAAACCGATAAGATTTTGCTTCTTCTTTGTTCGGTAACATCTGCTTTCGGGTGTCTGTGTGTGTTAAGTGCAACACATTGGACTTTAGATGAAGGTGAAATGTTCACACGCGATTTTACGGTTATGGCGGCGGCGGTTTGCGCCGGCATTATAATTGCATTGATCATTTCACTTATAGATTATGAGTTTATTATGAGATTATGGCCTTTAATCGCAATATTCTGTGTCGGAATTATGGTCATAACATTACTTTTCGGTGTCGGTCCCATTGAACGTCCCGACGCAAAAACATGGCTCAAAATCGGTAATACCGGAATTTTCTTTCAACCGTCGGAAATTGTTAAAATCGGCTTTATAATTACATTCGGCGTTCATTTGCAAAAACTTAAAAATAATATTAACAGCATTTTTTCCGTTATCAAACTCGGAATACACGCTCTTATCCCTGTCGCTTTAGTTATAAAATCGGGAGATATGGGTTCTGCACTTGTATTTGTTATCATAACGATTTGTATGCTTTTTGTTGCGGGACTTCACTGGGGATATTTTTTGGCAGGCGGTATTTCGCTGATTGCCGCACTTCCTCTTATGTGGGTATATCTGCTTGACGATATACAGAAAAACAGATTTTTGGCGTTGATTTATCCCGAACTTTATCCGAATATTATTTATCAGCAAGAACGCGGTATCGCCGCTATCGGCAACGGAGGAATTACAGGACAGGGATTATTTAACGGTGCATTAACACAGAGACCTAACGCTATTCCCGAAAGTGAAAACGATATGATTTTCGCCGTAATCGGTGAAGAACTCGGACTGTTAGGCTGTACATGTGCTTTACTTTTACTTTTATTTATCGTTATAAGAATCGCAAGAACCGGCAAACACGATAAAATCGGCAATACAAAAGTAATGTGCTACGGTGTAGCGGCAATGATTGCGGGACAAGTCATTATTAACGTCGGAATGTGCTTAATGCTCTTGCCGGTTGTCGGCATTACATTACCGTTTTTCAGTGCCGGCGGCTCATCTAACCTATGCTTATACTTCTCGATTGGATTGATTTTAAGCTTTTACCGTTATAATCAACAGCGTGAACTTATCGACGTAAGTCAATCAAATCTTAGAACTCCTTTCCGAGATATATAAAAGAAGTTTTACATCGTATTACTATTTAAGCAGCCGATCTCGTCGGCTGTTAATTTTTTCTATCACTTTTGTTGTTTGCCGTTGCTCGCCAATTCTGTTTTTACAAAAGCATTTATTCCCCGGTAGAACCGGGGTTTTGCTTTGTTAAAGAGACAACAAAAAGTCCTCGTAACGTCTAAAGAGTTAAGAGGACTTTCCATTATTCTGAAAATTGAGTTTTATCGACGTATGAAATAACTTTTACGCCTTTTTTACCACGCCCATATTTGCCATAATCTTTTTAGTACCTACTTTTTCAAAGGCAATTTCCATCATAACATCATTGCCCATAGGTTTAAGTGAAAGAATCATACCTTTACCGAAAACACGGTGGACTACCGTTTCACCGACAATAAATTTTTCGGTCGGTTTTGAGTTTGACGAACCTATGCCGAAGCCACGTGAAACGCTTTTCGGCTGTTGCGGTTTCCTGTCAAAAGCATTATTTGTCGGCTTTTTCGGTTTGTTGAGAATTTCACAGCAAGATTTCGGAACCTCGTCAATGAAACGTGACGGTCTGTTATATTTCGTCGAACCGAAAATCATTCTTGAACGTGCATTTAAAAGATAAAGCTTTTCTTTTGCACGCGTTATGCCGACGTAAGCAAGTCTGCGTTCTTCCTCGATTTCGGAAGAATCGTAAATAGACTGCATACCGGGAAAAATTCCTTCTTCAAGTCCGGGAATAAATACAACGGGAAATTCAAGTCCCTTCGATGCATGTAACGTCATTAAGACAACTGCATCGGTTTCGGCATTGTAATTGTCGATATCAGTCATTAAAGCTACTTCTTCGAGAAAATCAGCCAAATCGGAATCGGGATTTTCGTCTTTGAATCTTATAAGGTTTGAATTCAGTTCGTCAAGGTTTTGAAGTCTTTCGTCAAGTTTTTCTTTGTCGGACGCCAAATGCTCTTTATAACCGATTTCGTCGATTAAAGAAGTAAAGACCGACGACGGAGATTCACGCGTAAGCAAGTCCGCGAAACTTTCAATAAGTCCGGTAAATTCAATCAGCTTTTGTGAACTGCGGCTCAATGCGTTGTATTCGTCAGCTGTTTTGAAAATTTGAAACAAAGATACACCTAATCCGTCGGCGATTTCTTTTGCTTTTTGAAGTGTTGTTGCGCCGATTCCTCTTTTGGGAACATTGACAATTCTTTCAAGGCGAACATTGTCGTCATGATTGACGATAACGGAGAGATATGCGATTAAGTCTTTAATTTCCATACGGTCATAGAACTTATGACCGCCGATAATTCTATAAGGAATACCGCTTCGTACAAACGAACGTTCAACGGAACTTGACATTGAATTCATTCGGTACAAGACAGCAAAATCACTGAATTTTAAGGTATCGCCGGATTTATTTATCATCTGCATAATTTCATCGGCAATAAATTTTGCTTCACCGTACTCGTCGTCGAGAGTATTCATCATAATTTTTTCGCCGTTGCCGTTTGCTGTCCAAAGGTTTTTACCTTTTCGTTGCTCGTTATTCGAAATAACGGCGTTTGCGGCATCAAGTATGTTTTGTGTTGAACGATAATTCTGCTCAAGACGAATTACAATCGAGTTTTTGAAATTCTTTTCGAAATTCAAAATGTTTTCAATGGTTGCACCGCGGAATTTATAAATACTTTGGTCGTCGTCACCGACAACGCAAATATTGTTATATCCCTCGGACAAAAGTTTTGTCAGCATAAATTGTGCGTGGTTTGTATCTTGATATTCATCAACAAGAACATATCTGAATTTTCGCTGATAGTATTCGCGTACCTCGTCATTTTCTTCCAAAAGCTTTACCGTATAAAAAATTATGTCATCAAAATCCATAGCATCGGCATTTTTTAAAAGATTTTGATATTTTGAATAGCACTCGCCTATTTGCTTTTCACGATAATTTCCGCTTCCGAGATTTAAAAATTCCTCAGGTGACACAAGCATATCTTTTGCGTGACTTATTTCGGCGAGAATTGATTTATGAGGCAAAAATTTGTCATCGATATTTAAAAGTCGCTGACAGTCCTTCATAACACGCTTGCTGTCGTCGGTATCATAGATGGTGAAGTGTTTCGAAAAACCGAGCAATTCGGCATTTCTGCGTAAAATTCGGACACAAATTGAATGGAATGTTCCCGCCCAAATATCGTTTGCCGCCTCGCCTATTCGCAAAGCAAGTCTTTCCTTTAATTCATTTGCGGCTTTATTAGTAAAAGTAAAGGCTAATATTTCGCTCGGCCACGGAGCATCAACGGAAAGTATGCGTTTTATATCTCCGTAAACAGATTCGTCACCGTTTAAATATTTATTGAGCAAGTTTAAGGTATTTGCGTCAATTCTGCCCTCAACGACATCCGAACCGTAAGCAGAACCGAACTTTATCAAATTGGCAATTCTGTTAACCAAAACGGTTGTTTTGCCGCTTCCGGCACCTGCAAGAATTAAAAGCGGTCCGTTAACTGATAAGACCGCTTTTAACTGCATATCGTTCATTCTTTTAAATTCATTTAAAATTATTTTGTTTCTGAATTCACAAACTTGTGTTTGCATAATGTGATTATTCTCCTAAAAATAGATTGCCGCCTTCAGAGTCGATTCCGACAATAAGGGGAAATTTATCAAATTCAAGTTTTTTTATTGATTCACAGCCAAGCTCATCAAATGCTAAAACCTCACAGCTTTTAATACACTCGGACGCCAATGCACCGGCACCGCCTATTGCACAAAAATAAACGGCTTTATTTTTAATAATAGCTGCACAGACATCGGCAGAACGAGGTCCCTTGCCGATCATTGCCGCAACACCCAAGTCAAGAAGCCGCGGCGTAAAAACGTCCATTCGGCTTGACGTTGTAGGACCGCAACTGCCTATTGCAAGTCCGTTCGGCGTGGGCGTAGGTCCCGCATAGTAAATTACGGAGCCACTAAGGTTAAAAGGTAACGGCGAGTTACTGTTAAGCAATTCCGTTATCTTTTTATGTGCCGCATCACGCATTGTATAAACCGTACCGGACAGCAAAACTCTGTCGCCGGCTTTTAAGGTCATACTTAAATTTTTTAAATTATCGGTTGAAATTAAATATTCGGACATAGCTTTACGGTTCAAAATCCTTTACTGCATCGGGCTGTATGTTTAAATCTTCGTTAAAGTCGGTATTGGGAGGATACGAAATAAAAGTAAGACCGCTGTCATCGTCGGTTCTTTCAACACGTATTGCATCTTCATCAACGTCAATATCAAAATCAACGTTATGTGCATCGAGTCCCGTTAAATCGGTATGTAAATTGAGCAAAGAAGAAGCGGAAGAATTAAGTTTCGCTCCGAGTGCATAAACGTCTTTGTGAAGCTGTTCAAGTGAAGAATTGAATTTTCTTGAGATTAAATCAACATCTTTTAAAAGTTGTTCGATTTCACTCGCCTCTTTTTTTACATCTTGCGAAGCAATGGCACCGATATCTTTTGCCTTGGATTTTGCATTGTCGACAAGCTCGTCGGAATAACGTCTGGCATCAATATAAGCCGCACCGATCTGCTTTTCCGCGCGTTTGAGCTTTTCGGACTTGTCCTGAAATTCATTTATTCTTTCAAGATATTGATTGTTTTCCTTAAGTGCAATTTCCAATTTAACCGTTAAATCGCCGACTTCTTTTTCTTTTTGTTCCAACTTCGCATTAGTTTCGGAAAGCTGTTCAAGTCTTATTTCAAGTTCATCGAGTTTTCGCTTTAATTCAAGCGATTCGGCTCTCTTGTTATCTAATTGCTCTTTGATTTCTGCAGTTTCGGACTGTAATTTTTCAACATATTCAAGCACATCCGACTTTTTAAAGCCGCCGAAAATCGATGTTTTCATAACAGTTGTATCTTTCTTACTCATACTTCTCTCCAATTACACACGTTTTCTTTATTTTAACAGATTTTCGGTAATATGACAACTGTTATTTACATTTTTAGTAAAAATAAAAATGTATAGACTTTTTGTCAAATTAGATGTAAAATAATTATCGGGAGGCGTTATATATGAATGAAAAAACAAAGAAATTTTTGAAAACAGCGGGTGTTGTCGGTGCAACCGCAACCGCTACATACATCTTGATGGGAAATATTTTTTACTACATTACCCTCACAAAGCAAGGTGTAAACGGTGCTGTTTCAAAAGCAATGACAAAACAAAAAGATGCAAGCGACGAGTACAAAAAGTTTCTCGATGACGAACTTGACAAGGGAAAAGTTTGGTTCGACGAAGCAAAAAAAGAAAAGGTTGTAATTCTTTCAACAGACGGAAAAAAGAATTTACACGCCGATTACATTTTTGCCGATAAAGAAACCGATGTTTGTGTAATTGTAGTACACGGCTACACCTCATCACCTCGTAATATGGGCGTTTACGCAAAGAAGTATCACGAACTTGGCTATAATGTTTTAATGCCGAGTCTTAACGGTCACGCCGACAGTGAAAAAAGCAGTGTTACAATGGGCTGGGAAGACAGACACGATATAATTGCTTGGATTAACTATTTGGTTGAAACAAATCCGAATATTAAACTGATTATTCACGGTGTTTCAATGGGTGCCGCAACAACTATGATGACAACGGGAGAAGATTTACCGTCAAATGTTAAAGTGGCGGTTGCCGACTGCGGTTATACTTCGGTTTGGGATATATTCAGTAATAAAGTACATAATATGAAAATTCACGAATTTCCCATTTTATACAGTGCAAGTGCCGTTAACAAAGCATACGCGGGCTTTAATTTTAAAGAAGCGTCTTCAATAGAACAGTTAAAAAAATCAAAGACACCCACTATATTTTTACACGGTGGAAATGATACGTTTGTTCCTTATGAAATGCTTGATAAAGTTTACGAAGCAGCTGCATGTGAAAAGGAAAAGGTTACCATTCCGAATGCACCCCACGCAAGAAACGCGTGTGCAAATCCCGAATTATATTGGAACTCGATAATCGGATTTATCGAAAAATATTTATAATAATTTTATACGATAAAAACCCGACTGTATTTTTCGTACAGTCGGGTTTTTTAATATACTTTAAAACTCATCAATTTCGCCGCTTATTTTTTTAAAAATCAAAAATGCGTCCGTAATAGTTACACCGTTTTTGCCGTCAACGTCAGCCGCTATTTTTTGACGCTCCGTAGGTTGAACCTTTCCGCTTAAAAATTCATATATAAGATAAGCATCTATAATAGCAACATTTCCGTCACCGTTAACATCACCGAGTTTTACATTACTTACGGTCACCTTACACGTTGCGGTATAGCTTCCGACTTTTGCGGTAATTACGGCTTCACCGCTTGCTTTTGCAGTAACCTTACCTGTATTCGAAACAGTCGCAACACTCGAATTAGACGACGACCAAGTGACTGTTTTGTCGTCGGTTGTTCCCGAAGGATTGTAAATTACGGACAACGTTTCGCTGTCACCGACAATTATCGAGGTACTGCTCTTATTCAAGGAAATACTCTTAAGCGGCAAACTTGCTTGCTTATTAACCGTAACGGTATATGTTCTCACATCGCCGTTTTCGGCTTTTACTTTAATTTCAATATTATTTGTGCCTGCGTTAAGTTTAATATTTCCCGTACCGGTAACAGTCGCTTTTTTGCTTACGGCTGAAGCGGAAACATTTACCGAAGACACATCGGCGGGAACGGTAACGGCGTATCCGTCGGTTTTCGAGCCGTCAAAATTTATGTCACTTTCATATCCGGTAACAGTAAGCGACGACAACCAGTTATTAGGGTTCAAATTACTGCTTTTCGGCAGTTCGCAAGCATTCGTCGGCATATTACGGTAATACGGAATAATGAACGTAAAGCTGTTGTCGATTATTCCGAGTTCTGTGTATGTTGACATTACACCCGTTGACTCACTTGCGGGAGCCATTACATTTCCCATATACTGATGATAAAAAGCACTGTTTGTGTTAGAAGTGTTAAACTTTTGATAATACAAAGTGTTTTGCTTGTGTTTACTGTTAATATAGTTCATTCCTATCCAATATCCGCCGCCGAGAATAGACTTGTATTGGGAATCCCAAGGAATTAAACAATTTTTCTTGTTTGCGTCGGACAGCGAACCGCCCGTCTTTGCAAAATTAAGACCGTTTGCGATAGGATTAGAACCTTGCGATGCACCGATATTATAGAAATTATAATATCCCTCATATCCGGAATAAGTGCCGCTTGTTGAACCGCTTCCGTTTTTACTGACCTCTTGTATTGTTCTCGAAGCCAAATGATAAGGACTGACTTTTGAATACTCTGCCGCATCAATATATGCCTGCGAATATAAAATATAAGCACCGCTGTTATTTTTGATTTTAGTGTTTTCCATAAATGAGCCGCTTAAAATATTCGTCACACCGTCAATATTTTGGGTTGACGAATCATAAGAAAGGCTTTCAAACATAAAAACATATTTTTCGTTCAAAAAATTACGGGGGTCCATATAATAAGCAATGGTTTGAGTGTTTGCCTGATACCAAGAACCCGCATCTTGCACAATCCATTTATCAGTACGCCAATCATAACAGCCACTCGCTGTTGAACGGTATGACAAAGGAGAACTGCTCGGAACAAGATTCCGTCCGAGATAGCCCTGTGCATCGGCGGAGAAAAGAGAATTCCAATCATAACCCGTGTCATACACAACAAACTTCCAATTCGGATGAGCTTTTAAAAGGTTTTCTATGTAAGTCTTATAAATGTCGGGAATGTCGGTAGGAACCGTAACATTATCCGAAGTTTCATTAATTTTTACCCAATCCGCAACAACATAGCCTTCCAATTGCGAAGTGCCGTATTCAAATTTGATATGACACCATTTTGTGTATTGCGTATCGTCGGGACTTGTAACCGTTTCCAAAACGGTAACGGAATCACCCGTATTGAGATTAACCGTATTCCCGTTAACTTTTAACTTGTTTGAATCGCCCGGAACAGTAGACGGCGATGTACGTACACGAACGGAATCTTTGGTAATATAACCGGATGTTTCTTTTGCGAAAACGACAAAATACGTTGAAAGAGAAAAGAGAATGGAAAAAGCCAAACATAAAGATATTATACTTTTAAAGAGGCTGTTTTTCATAATTTCACTTCCTTCAACAATTTACATTGTTATTTTATCAAAAATCGTAATAGTCGTCAAGTTACATAAAGTAAGTTTATTTCACAGGTAAATTTTTCTTTTCATTTTCCAAATTCGGATTTTCGGTTACCGTGTTATACAGATACGAGGAAGAATATATAGCATAGTTATCTATATTTTCATTTTTTAAAGTTTGAATTTGTTCGGAAATCACGGAGTTGTTTTCAATCCATTCTCTTTCCCCTTTTCCCGCATATTTGTCGATATTGCCGCTTTTATATAAACTTAAAGCGATAATAAGCTTTACTTTTTTTGAAGAAGATATGTCTTTCCAACTCTTTACAACGTCTGAAAAAGGCATAGTTTCGTGATTAAATCCGAAATAAATTTGCGGTATAATCCAATCTGCATACCCGTCGCTGTTAAGCCACTTTTTTACATCGGCATAATTTGAATTACGGTTTTTTTCAATGTCAGCCGACGGACTTACGGAAAAAATCAAATCTTTGTCATAGCTTTTAACCAGACAATAAACTGATGATATTAAGTTATCGATACACATTCTGCGAAAATCATCTAAAGACATTGGGACATTTACGTTCTTGTAATATTCTTCGTCAATCAATTCGTCTGACGTCGGGTAAAAATAATCGTCAAAATGAATTCCCGAAACGGAATAGTTGCTCAAAATTTCCCTAATGCCGTCTAAAATGTGCTTTTGAACATTCGTTGATGCCGGATTATAATAAATAAAACTGTCTCGAATTATCAAAGCGGACGGTTCGTTTTTGCATAAATAATTATAAAAATCATTATTTGTTAGGTTTTCGGTTTTTCCGTCGTTTCTCACTCGGTACGGATTTATCCAAGCGTGAATGTCTATATCGAGTTTATCGGCTTCGGTTAAAAATATTTTCAACACATCGAATTTTAATGTACCGTCGAAATTCATACAGAACTCACTGACGGGAAAAGAATCCGATTTATAGAGAGCGTCGTCAAAGGCACGAACGTGCAAAAAAACTGTGTTTATTCCGTAATTACTCAATATTAAAAGTTTACTGTATACAAGCTCGGAAAACGCTTTTTCATCCGTAACCGAACCGGCAAGGTTTTCGATTTCTCTATACGTTACCCACGTAGCAATTATATTTTCACATAGGTTTTTATCGGTGCTTTCTTCGGTTATTTGCGGAGCTTTTTTCGTACACGAAGAAAAGAGCAAAGAGAGAATTAAAACGGTTATCAAAAATTTTTTCAATTTCTCACCTTTTTCCAAAAAAAGTATTGACAAAGTTTAATTAAATGTTATAATAACAGTAATCGTTACTGTTAAGGAGGGCGACAAATGGCACTTGAAAGAAAAAGCAAACAACGGGACGCCATCATCGGCAATTTACGGTCACGCTATGACCATCCTACAGCTATGGAGCTTTATCTTTCTGTTCGTGAAGAATTTCCCAACCTAAGTTTAGGTACACTTTACAGAAATCTTTCACAGCTTGAGGAATGCGGTATGGTTTTGCGAATTCCCGACGGTACTATCGACAGATTTGACGGTAACACCAATCCTCACGCTCATTTTAAATGTTCGTCCTGCGGTAAAGTATATGATTTAATGTCTTTTAAAAATGACAGTATTACTTTCTCGGATGAGATTGTAAGTAAAGTAACAAATTACAGTTTAATGGCATTCGGTATATGCAAAAACTGTAAAAAATAATTTAAAAATAATTTTGGAGGAAAAAAACTATGAAAAAATTTGTATGTTCAGTATGCGGTTATGTACATGAGGGAGATACGCCCCCCGAAAGATGTCCTCAATGCAGAGTTCCCGCTGAAAAATTCAACGAAGTAAAAGAAGACGAAAGAACTTGGGCTGCAGAACACGTTGTAGGTGTTGCTAAAGGCGTTTCCGACGACATCATTGCAGACCTTCGTGCCAACTTTGAAGGTGAATGTTCGGAAGTAGGTATGTATCTTGCAATGGCAAGAGTCGCTCACCGTGAAGGTTATCCCGAAATCGGTCTTTATTGGGAAAAAGCAGCTTTCGAAGAAGCGGAACATGCGGCAAAATTCGCCGAGCTTCTCGGTGAAGTAGTTACAGACAGCACAAAGAAGAATCTCGAAATGAGAGTTGATGCCGAAAACGGTGCTACTGCCGGTAAATTCGACCTTGCAAAGCGTGCAAAGGAACAAGGTCTTGATGCTATTCACGACACAGTTCACGAAATGGCTCGCGACGAAGCACGACACGGAAAGGCATTTGAAGGACTTCTTAACCGTTACTTCAAATAATATTTAATGCTAAAAGCTCTCGGATTATTCCGAGAGCTTTTTTGTTGATTTAAATTATGTTTCTTTTTTTATACCGAAAATAAGTCTGAGTACACCGCTTATCAGCTTTGGGCTTTTAACCAAAACAACTTTCATAAATATCCCCCTAAGTCTTACAGAGGGCTAATCCGCAAATCACAAGCGAACACGCAAGTAATATGATGATAAATTTTTCGGGAAGAAGTAACGAAACAATAAGACCGAGACCTAAAGCAACGAACAGTAAGCCTTTGTTTGTGCCCTTTCTTCCCATAAAAATGCCCCCCGCTATGTATTTTAATACATCTTATGCGGAGGGACTTTTTGTGTTACATTTGAGTTTTAATAATTATAAGCGTTCCGTCTTTAACGGAAATGACGCCGACATTATCGGTTACATCGTTACTTATCCCTAACGGTATAAAAGGATCTAACGTGTAATTGTCAAGGTTATAGTGAAACCCCGTTTCAGTCACGCCGTACGCCTTGCCGCCGAATGCAAAAACGGAAATCTGTTCATTGGGATTTTTTGCAATTTCGATTTTAGAATTTTTAATACAGTAAAAGTGATGCTTTTCATCTGCCATTTCAAAATTAAAGCCGTTGTTTGTCGCATTTGCCATTATTGAAATATTTGCAAAGGTATGTTCAAATCTGCCGCCCGTACCGCCTAAAAGCAAAATGTCTTTATATCCGCGTTTTACGGCTTCATTCAAAGCCGCAGCACAGTCTGTATCATCTTTTTCGACGGGCAGTTTTACGATTTCCGTATTTTGAGGTGTGTTTTTAGCGGAATCAAAGTCACCTATTACCAAATCGGGAACAACACTTGTGTCGAACAGATAATCATAACCGCCGTCGGCACAAATAATATAATCGTGTTCGGTTATATTGGCACATATAAAATCAGTTGAGCAATCTCCCCCGCCGATTATTACACATCTTGTTTTTACAGTTCCCATTCTTTGATTTCCTTTGCTTGATTATACATAGCAACATAATTATTATGACGTGTCTTGTTTATATATCCGTTCTCAACCGCTTCGCAAACGGCACACCCTTTATCACACGTATGCGTACAAGTTGAAAATTTACATTTTCCCAAATATTCGCGAAATTCCCTAAAGCAATAAGGCAAATCATCCTTTAAAATAACTTCGTTCTTATCAAAGTCGAATGATGAAAAGCCCGGTGTATCAATAACATAACCGCCGCAGACTTTAAAAAGACAAGCTTCGCGTGTTGTATGCCGTCCACGGCCTAATTTGTCACTGATTTCACCTGTTGCGAGGTTTAAAGTCGGATCCAATCGGTTTAAAAGAGTAGTTTTACCAACGCCCGAATTTCCCGTAAAAGCGTTAATACTGCCCTTCATTTTATCCTTTAGCACTTCAAGGCTTTCGACATCTTTCAACGGTATGACGGAAATGCCCGTATCTTTATATACGGAAAAAATTTCATCAAATGAAGCCAAATCGGTTTTCGATACGACGATAATCGGTTCAATATGCTTTTGCTCGGCTGTTGCAATAAGTTTATCTATAACAAAGAAATTCGGCTTTGGCTCAACAGTTGAAACAACGATTATTAAATTATCTATATTCGCAACCGGAGGTCTGTTCAGAAAATTTTTTCTGTCATAAATGTAATCAACCGTATTTTCTGCATTGTCGTTTACGGAAATGTCAACCTTATCACCGACGAAAAGCGTTGAACGGCTTTTTCTGAATTTTCCGCGTGCTTTACACTCATAGGTTTTATCGGCGACTTCTACATAATAGAAGCCGCCAATACCCTTTGTTATTATTCCTGTAATTCTGTCCATATTATTCCGCATCGACAGGTTTAGGTCCCTTGCTGATTTCGATTGTAATCTTTGTGCTTGTACTGTACTTAGTTACATTATCCGAAGCGGGATTTTGGCTTACAACAGAGCCTACGGTTTCGTTGCTGTAAACCTCATTTACTTCAACATTATTAAAGCCGGCTGAATTGAGTTGTGAAAGAGCATCGCTTTTTGACATTCCGAGCACATTCGGAATTATTTCGGCACTGCCGGTTACAACAGCGGGAACCTTTGTGAAATCAATCTTTCCCGATTGAAGAACCATATCGCCTTCAACGTAAACGATTGTATACTCCATAACACCGCTGCCTTTAACCTCACAGACATATTCCTTGCCGTTAAGTAAAACTTCATTATAAACGGAATCGGTAGGATTATTATCTAAAAACACCTTAATTGTACCGGTTGTCGTTCCGTTACCGATTTTCGGAAGCGTAACTACAACATTCACTGTTTGTTTATCGGGTATACCGTTACTTACCTCGAAAATAACGGTAGTACCGGTTTCAACGGTTTCACCCGACTCAATACTTTGAGAAATAACCGTACCTTCCGGCTTGTCACTGTTCACTTCAACCCATTGAGCCTTTAAGCCGTCCTTTGTTACTTCTTCTTCAACGGCTTCTTTTGTTTCAAAAGACACGTAATCTCTGAGGACAACCTGTTCTTTTTCATCGGTCGCAATATATATTGTTATCTTGCTGCCGGCGGTGATATAACTGCCGACTGCCGGATCGGTGGCAAAAACAGTACCCGGTTTATAGTCCTCATTGTATTTCTTTTCGACATCAACCATCAAGCTGTACTGCTGTCTTAAATAGTTTGATGCTTCGGACTCTGTCATACCGATTACGTCGGCACTCAAAATCGCAGATGAAGAATCGGTAAGCAGTGCCATAACCGCTTCTTCGGAGCCGGCTACCGTCAAAGTGATTTTTGTCGACTTTTTAACCTTATCACCGCTGTCGACAGTTTGAGCCGTTATTGTACCGAGGTCGGAATTTTTTAACAAACTTTCATCGAATTCATACGAAAGCTCAAAATTATCGTAATCGGAATTTTCGTATACTTCTTTAAAATTCATACTTACAAAGTTCGGTACTACAATTTTTCTTTGATTTAAGGCACCCATAATCGCAATGATAATTACGGCTAAAACAGCAATACCGGCAAAAGCACCCATCATTACGGCAGTAGTTCTGTTAATGCTTTTTTTAGTTTCCGACGCACCGTTATTTGAAGCTTCGTCGTTACCGTGACCGCCGTTTGCGGTAGCGCCCGACGGAGCTATATATTTTGTGGGTTCTTTGTCAACAAAATAGGTATAATTAAATTTAACAGCCGGATTTCGCTTGAATTCGTTGATATCCATTAACATTTCCGCCGCAGAACGATATCTGTCATTAGGATTTTTTTGCATGGCTCTCATCGTAATTTGTTCGAGTCCCAACGGTAATGTAGGCATAATTTCACGTGGGCGTTGCGGATCTTGCTGTAATTGCATCATAGCAACGGAAACCGCCGTATCAGCTTGAAAAGGCAGCTTACCCGTAAGCATTTCATACATTACAACACCGATAGAATAAATGTCGGCTTTGTCGTCTGTCATTTCGCCTCTTGCTTGTTCGGGACTTATATAATGAACAGAACCGATTGCATTTTCCGACGTAGCCGTACTTTCCGTTCTGCTGAATCTTGCAATACCGAAGTCGGTGACTTTAATTGTACCGTCTTGAAGCAACATAATATTTTGAGGTTTAATGTCTTGATGAACAATGCCCTTATCATGTGCGTGCTGTAAAGCGGCAAGAATCTGACCTACAAAATGTACTGTTTCTTTCCAATTTATCGCACCTTGCTGTTCAATATATTCCTTCAAAGTGATACCGTCAACATACTCCATTACAATATACTGAAGTCTGTCACCGAAGCTTACGTTATAAACACGTACAATATTAGGATGTGACAAAACCGCAATTGCTTTAGACTCGTTTTTAAATCTACGCTTAAATTCGTCGTTTGTTAAATACTCATCCTTCAAAATTTTAATCGCAACAATTCTGTCATCAATGTTATCGTACGCTTTATAAACAACAGCCATACCGCCGACACCGATTATCTCTCTGATTTCGTATCGACCGTCAAGTCTTTTTCCACAAAAATTATCCATAGTTCTTCTGCTCCTTATACAACTAATAAGAAATGGTAACAACGGTAATATTGTCGCCACCGCCGTTTTCATTTGCACGGTTTACAAGCCGTTCGGCATATTCATAAAAATTGCCGTCGTTTGTAAGTTCATGAAAGTCCGCAGGCTCAACATAATTAGTTAATCCATCGGTACATATTAAAAGAACATCGTTTTCATCAATGAACTCTTCGCAAAAATCTATTCTCAAGTCCTCACCGACACCGAGAGCACGTGTAATAAGATTTTTTCGCGGATCGTCTTTTGCCTGGTCGGGCGTTAAGCTTCCTCTGTCGACCATTTCCTGAACAAATGAATGGTCCTTCGTAAGCTGTCTGAGAGAATTTTTATTTAAAATATAAGCACGTGAATCACCGGCGTGAGCTATGCAAACACTTCCGTTAACTATAAGTGCCGCAACAACGGTAGTCCCCATTCCGCTTAAGTCGGGATTTTTGACGCTCATATCGTAAACGCTGATATTCGCAGCTGTAATAGCCGAGGTTAAGACATTTCTTATTGAGTTAGAACTCATACCAACTCTGTATGAAGCACAAATGCGTTCCGAAATAAGCTTAACGGCAGTAGAACTTGCATAATTACCGCCTGCCGCACCACCCATACCGTCACAAACAACTGCCCACGCAACAGATCCCGGTAATTCACCGGCTGCATAAGCGTCCTGATTGGTGCTTCTTTTTAGACCAATGTCGGTTTTTGCTACTATTCTCAAAGAATTTCACCCACTTTTTCTTTTTGAAGCTCTTAATTGTCCGCAAGAAGCGTTAATGTCACTGCCTAAAGTACGACGTACAGTAGCGGTTATTCCTTGCGAACTCAATATATCTATAAAACGTTTTTGGCGTTCAATAGTACTTTTTTTATAGTTTGTTTCACGCACATCATTTACGGGAATAAGATTGACATGACACAGTATACCTTTGAGTCGATTTGCCAATTCTCTTGCACAGTCATCGCTGTCATTTACACCGCGAATCATCGCATATTCAAAAGAAATTCGTCTGTTCGTTGTTTTTGCATAATACTTGCAAGCTTGCAAGAGCTCGTTTATATCATACTTATGATTTATCGGCATTGATTTTGATCTAATATTATCGTTTGATGCGTGTAATGATACCGAAAGTGTTAAGCCGAGTTTCTTATCGGCAAGGTCATAAATTTTGGGAACTATGCCGCAAGTGGAAAGTGAAATATGACGCATACTCATATTTTGACCTTTTTCATCGGTGATAAGAGTTAGCATTTTCATTACGTTTTCGTAATTATCAAGCGGTTCACCCGTTCCCATTAAAACGAGGTGATTTATTTTTACGTTTAAATCGTTTTGTGCCGTATAAATTTCCGAAAGCATTTCACCGACGGAAAGATGGCGTACAAAACCGCCTATTGCGGACGCACAAAAGGTACAGCCCATTTTACAGCCGACTTGAGTTGAAATACAAACGGAATACCCGTATTTGTATTTCATTACGACACACTCAACGTATTCACCGTCGGAAAGTTCAAACAAATATTTCACTGTATCGTCGATTTTCGATGTAAGCTTTGTATTGATTTTACAGTTATCGAATATAAATTTTTCGGAAAGTTTTGCACGCATTTCCTTTGAAATATTCGTCATTTCATCAAATGAGGAAACGCATTTTTCATGCACCCAAGAGAATATTTGATTTATTCTGAATTTCGGAAATCCCAAATCGAGTATTTCATTTGAAAGTTCTTTGTAACTCAATGAGCGTATATCTTTAAGCATAAAATTATTCCTTAATAAGCTTTGCAAAGAAGAAGCCGTCGGAACCGTTTTCAGACGGCAAAAGCGTTACAAAGCCGCCGTTTTTAAACTCTTTATGTACTTCTAAAAATCTATTGCAAACATCTTCGTTTTCCTTCTTGCTCAAAGAACAAGTGGAATAAACAATTACGCCCTTATCCTTCAAATACAAAGACGCATTATTTAAAATATTATATTGCAATTCGGATAATTTGTCAACAAAGGCAAAATCCTTGTATTTAATTTCGGGCTTACGTCGTATAACACCGAGTCCGGCACAGGGAACGTCACACAAAATTTTATCCGCTTTAGGCAAACATTCGTTGAATACGGATGCATCACCTATTTGAGCATTGATAATATTTATTCCGAGCCGTTTGGCACCGTCGTTTATCAGTTTAATTTTATGTTCATATAAATCGAAGGCAAATATTTGTCCCTGATTTTTCATAATTTCGGCTATTGTAAAAGATTTTCCGCCCGGTGCCGCACACATATCGAAAACAACGTCGTTTTTTTGCGGAGCCAACGCCTCGATGCACTTTTGCGAAGCTAAGTCCTGTGCATGAAACAATCCGTTTTTATAAAGCTGTGATTTAAACACGGCAGTACCGTCGACAATTTCAACGGCATCTGCAACTTCTTGAGATACGGTTGCTTTGATTTCGGTGTTTTCCAGCATTTCGACAAGCTTTTGTGCGGATGTTTTCAAAGTATTTGCTCTTACAAAAAGAGGCACGTCGCTTATTGTTGCTTTGAGAATACTTTCGGCTTCGGTTTTGCCGTAATTATTTACAAAAAGCTCGACAAGGCTTTCGGGACATGAATACTTAATACTGAGATACTGTGTAAAATTCGCCTTATCCGGATATTCGATTTCGTACTGTGCGACTTTTCTTAAAACCGAATTTACAAGTCCGGAAGCATAACCGCATTTTGCTTTTTTTACAAGTTTAACGCTCTCGTTAACGGCAGCGGATACGGGTATTTTATCCATAAATTTTAACTGATAAGCCCCCATACGTAAAACAGTTAATACTTGCGGATTAAGTTTTTTTATAGGTTGAGATAAGAATTTCGACAAAATGTAATCAAGCGTAATTTTTCTTTCGATTACGCCGTATACCAATTTACAAACAAAAGGAGTCGACACCGCATCGTTATTACTTAACACAGTGTCAACAACTATATTTGAATAAGCCTTATCGTGTTCGATTTTACTTAAAATCTTAAATGCCAAAAATCTGTCATTCATAATATTTCCCAAATCTCTTTCTAATTGCAAAATTGTCAACAAAATGTCTGAGTTCATCTCTGAGCGACACGGCTTTTAGGACTTTTTTGACACCTTTAATTTCGTCATTATTAAAGAAAATCCCTTCACGGACAGCTTTAAAAGCGTATTTGTTCGCATTACGTTCAACGGGAAACATTATGGACTCAAACAATAAAGTGAAAATAAAAAGAATTATCCCTATATTCGCCGGCACCTCATATCTGAAAAAGAAGCCGAAAAGGTAAAGCGGTAATGCTATTTTCGAAGTTACGGATACAATGGGAGTAAGAAAATTTCTGAGAAGTACAAGCGGATAGCCGTTTATGTGCTGTACGGCGTGACCTGCTTGATGGCAAGCAAAACCTATTGCGAGAATAGACGTTGAATTATAAACAGCATCGGAAAGGCAAACCGCATTTCGTTTGGGATCGAAACGGTCCGTAAATCTGCCGGGAACACATTCGATTTTTACGTAGGTTATATCGTAAAAAATCAAAACCGCAAGTGCCGCCTTAGCACCGGTTAATTTTTGGCTTGAATGAACGCCCGAATGATTATTGAAGGTATATTGAATACGGGATTCTATTATTGATAAAAACAATATGAGTGCGGAGGTATAAAGAATATATCTATGGTAATTCAAAATAATCAGTCCCCTAAAACCGTTCCGATTTCAATTTTGTTTCCGCGTAAATAACTTGAGATATCTGTTCTTTTCTTTCCTTCGGCTTGCAATTCGAGAATTTCGATACAATTTCCGTCACCGCATCTTACGAGAAGTTTATTACGGTTGTCGATAACTTCACCGATTTTTCCGTCGCATTTTTGATTTACAACCTTTGATTTGAAAATTTTGAGCGTTTTTCCGTTTACTTTCGCAGTTGCGACGGGCCATGGGCAAAGACCTCGAATTTGATTGTGAACAGTTTGTGCGGGTTTTGAAAAATCAATCGGACAAAGGTCTTTTGAAAGCATTGACGCATAAGACGATTGAGAATCATCTTGCTTAACGGGATTTAAGGAGCCGGTTTTAAGCGCTTCGACAGTTTCAAGCAGTACCTCGGCACCCATATCCGACAACACGTCAAACAGCTCGCCCGCATTCATTTCATCGGGAATTCGCATTGATTTTTTAATCAGCATATCACCCGTATCAAGTCCGACATCCATTTGCATAGACGTTACGCCCGTTTCCGCTTCTCCGTTCAAAATACTCCATTGAATAGGTGCGGCGCCGCGAAGTTTCGGCAAAAGAGATGCATGAATATTGATACATCCGTACTTAACACTTTCCAAAACTTCCTTAGGCAAAATTTTTCCGAAAGCGACTACAATAATTAAGTCTGCCTTCAAAGAATTGATTATTTCAAGTGCCTCACCGTCACGCATTGACTTCGGCTGAAAAACTTTGAGTCCGTTTTCCAAAGCACAAACCTTAACCGGCGGAGGAGTTAATTCATATCCCCTACCTTTCGGCTTATCCGGTTGTGTGAACACACCGACAACCTCATTATCACTGCCGACAAGTGCTTTTAAGCACGGTACGGAGAAATCGGGCGTTCCCATAAAAATTATACGCATATATTACACATCCATATTTGAATATTTTTCAATTTCTTCTTTTGTTGCAAGCTTATCAGTATATAAAATTCCGTCTAAGTGGTCAATTTCATGTGCAAAAGCTTTGGCTTTTAAATCACTGCCTTTATAATAGCACCAAGCACCGTCACGGTTTTGCGCTTTTACCTTTACGGTTTTCGGGCGAACGGTTGTTCCTTGCTTGCCCGGTAAAGAAAGGCATCCCTCTACACCGCACTGTACTCCGTCGGCTTCGACGATTTCGGGGTTTATAAGTTCCATTACACCGTCACCGACGTCGATTACGACAACACGTCTTAAAATTCCGACTTGCACCGCCGCAAGTCCTACGCCGTCAGCGTGATACATTGTGTCTTTCATATCATCAAGCAATTCCCATAAACGCTCGTCAAAGTTTTCGACGGTTCTGCTTTTTTTTCTTAAAATAGCGTCGTCTTCAGTTCTTATATTTCTAATAGCCATATTAACCTCACATCAAGCTTTCCGGATTTATTTCGGCATAAATGCCGACATCCTTATTATTGTTATTTTTAGTAAAAGATTTCAGCAGTAAGCCGATCATTTCACGTAACCTTTTACTGTTTCTGCATTTAATTAAAATTCTGCATCTGTATTTTCCCGCAATTTTCGACATTCTCGGCACAACCGGACCTAAAACGATTATTTTCAAATCGTCAAAAGATTCCGAATGAACCGTTTTTAATGCATCGAGAAAACTCTTGGCGGAATTCAAAACCTTGAATTCGTTGTCACCCGAAAATCCGACAGAACATATATCGCAAAAAGGCGGATATGCCATTGATTTTCTTATCGGTAATTCAATATTGTAAAAAGAATTGAAATCTTGTGCTTTTGCAAGCGTGATTATCTCACTGTCGGGAAATGAAGTTTGAATGAAAGCTTTACCCGGTGCATCTCCGCGGCCGCTTCTTCCGATAACTTGCGTTATAAGGTCAAACGCTCTTTCCGCACTTTTGTAATCGTCGTTATACAGCATTTGGTCGACACTTAAAACGCCGACAAGCGTAACATTCGGGAAATCAAGTCCCTTTGCAATCATTTGAGTTCCGACAAGTATATCGTATTCACGGTTTGCGAAACTCTTGAATTTTTCTTCATAAGAAAAGCGTGAAATTGTAGTATCGGTATCCATTCGCAAAATTTTTGCATCGGGAACAATAAGGCTCAGTTCTTCTTCAAGTTTTTGTGTTCCGCTTCCGTTAAAGCGAACAGATTCCGTATTGCAATTCGTACATTTTTTCGTAAAAGGAATCGAATAGCCGCAATAGTGACACATTAAACGGTTGTTTTTTATATGATACGTAAGAGAAATACTGCAGTTAGGACAACTTAAAACCGTACCGCACTCATGACATTTCGCAAAAGTGTTATAGCCGCGTCTGTTTAGCAATAAAATCGACTGCTTGCCCGCATCGAAATTCGCTTTCAGTTCCTCCGCAAGTCTTTTACTTATATTGTCACCGACCATATCCGACTGATATGTAGTATCAATTGTTTCGACAGACGGAAGAATTGCATTTCCGTATCTGTTTTTAAGTTCAAACAGAGAATACGAACCGTTCTGCGCCTTTGTAAAAGAATCAATCGACGGTGTTGCCGAAGCCAAAAGAAGAAGTCCGTTATGCTTTCCTATTCTGTATCCCGCAACCTCACGTGCATGATATCTCGGTGTCATTTCCGATTTATATGTGTGTTCTTGTTCTTCGTCGATAATAATCAGTCCGATATCGTCAAAAGGAGCAAAAACAGCCGAACGTGTTCCCACGGCTATTTTTGCCTCGCCGCGTTTTACACGTTTCCACTCGTCAAGACGCTGTCCCAAAGAAAGAGCACTGTGAAAAACAGCGACACCGTCACCGTAACGCTCGTAAAATTGTGTTAAAATCTGCGGCGTAAGTGATATTTCCGGAATTAAAACAATGACTCCGCGGCTACTTTCGATAACTTTATCAATAAGTTTAAGATAAACTTGTGTTTTTCCCGAACCCGTGACGCCGTAAAGCAATGCACAACGAGCCGCGTCATTCTCATATAAATCGACTAAACCGTTATATGCGGAAGTTTGTTCATCGGAAAGAATTATCTCGGTCTTTTCCCTTGTATCTACGGTGCTGTACGGAGCACGATACACCTCGTCGTCATATAGCTCTACAAGTCCTTTTGTTTCCAAAGCGGTTACGACATTAGCCGTAAATCCCGTAAAATAACAAATTTCCTTAACGGATACGGGACCGACATCGTTTAAAATACGTAAAACCTCAAGTTGCTTTTTGGTAACCTTCGCCGTAAAACTGCCGTCGGTACTTAAATCGACAAGCGGTTTAACCATCTTAACGGTTGCGTCACTTGTTCTTCGCTGCTTGTCAATACTGCAAAGAAGCATTTTTTTGTTTACCATAGCGTCAAGAATCCCGCTGTCCTTTATTTTACAGTTCTTTAAAAGAGCTTCGCCGTCTACAAACGCATTTTTTTCTTTCAAGAAAAGAACAATCTTTTCTTCGTCGGGATTATAATCACCGACAAAATCAGTATTGAGTGCATAATTTATGTGAATTTTCATTGAATAACCGAGTGGCAAAAACATTTTGCAAGCATCAAAATACGTACAAAAAGTTTGCTCACGAATAAAATTGGCGGTTAAAAGCATTTCTTTGGTTAAAAGCGGTTCATCGTCAATAACGCTGTGAATACTTTTGAGTTTTTTTGAAGTTTCCTCACACTGTGATACGGAAAAAACAACACCTACACGCTTTTTTGAGGAGTTCCCGAACGGTACGAGAACTCTTTTGCCCAAAGTGACGGCATCACATAAAGTCGGGGGAACAGAATATTCAAACAGCATATCAAAAGAATATGTCGTGTTTTCAACGGCAATTTTTGCCACCGTTGATAAATTCATAACCTGTCCCCCTTTATTTTTAAATTATTAAATTGTTGAATTACATTTCCTTGGGAACCGTATACTCAAGCTTTCCCGAAATAATTTCATCAAGTGCGATGCTTACGGGCTTTTCTTCAAGTATTTCACCGTTTTCTTCGGCGGCGATGGAAATTTCTCTCGCTCTTTTTGCAACGGCAACAACCAAAGAGTAACGGCTTACGTTCTCATTGAGTACATTTCTTAAATCAGGATTAAACATATTTATTACCTCACTAAAATTTATTTGTTCATTAAAGAATATATAATTTTCAACACATTTTCCGATGTGTTTTCCAAAGTGTCATTGATAACTATGTAATCATAGTCGGAGCTTTTGGCGATTTCATCACGGGCTATGGACAACCGTCTTTGAATATCGTCTTCATTTTCCGTTCCGCGTGAACGCAAACGGTTTTCAAGTTCATTCATAGATGGCGGCGAAAGGAAAATACCCACGGAATCGGGATACAATGTCTTTATTTTCGTTGCACCTTGAACTTCGATTTTCAATATTACCGTTTTGCCCTCGCTTAACCACTTATCAACGGGTGCTTTCGGCGTACCGTAAATATTTTTCCCGTACTTTGCAAATTCAAGAACATCACCGTTTTTTATCATTTCCTCGAATTTATCAAAATCAATGAAATAATAATCCTTTCCGTCAATCTCGCCGTCACGTTTTTCACGTGTTGTCAACGATATTGAACGCTGTAACGATTTGTCCTTGCTGAAAATCAAGTCCAAAACCGTATCTTTTCCCACACCGGAAGGTCCGGAAAAAAGAATAAGTTTTCCGTTATTCGCCATAAGAAATCTCCTCTAAATTACCCATATTTTCCATTCTGTTCAATATTATTTCAGGCTTCAAATAAGTAGTGACAACATGGTCACTGTCCATAATAACCGCCGCACATGTTTTTCGTCCTTGCGTTGCATCAATAAGCATTTGATTTTCTTTAGCCTGCGATATTATTCGTTTAACAGGTGCCGACTCGGTTGACACAACGGCAATAACTCTGTCAGCATTTACGGCATTACCGAAACCGATATTTATAAGTTTCATTTAATTACCTCATTCAATATTTTGAATCTGCTCACGAATTTTTTCTATTTCAGCCTTGATATCAATAACACAGCGTGCAATTTCAACGTCCTGTGCCTTTGAACCGATCGTATTCGCTTCTCGGTTCATCTCTTGAACTAAGAAGTCGATCTTTCTGCCGATTGCTTCGTCAACTTCGAGAAATTGCTTTAATTGGTCGATGTGACTGCGAAGTCGAACCGTTTCTTCGGCAACGGCAACTTTATCCGCAAATATTGCACATTCCGTGAGAATTCTCTGTTCGTCAAGCTGAACGTTGGACAAAAACTCACTGATTCTTGCAAACAATTTGTCGTTATACTCTTTAACGGTTTCCGGAGATCTTTTTTCGATGTGTTCTACCTTTGAAAGAATAAAGTCAGCACGCGAGAGTACGTCCGCCTTTAATTTTTCGCCCTCCGCCTCACGCATTTTAACAAAATTATTAACAGCTTCTTCGGCAACCGTTTTAACGGCAGTCCAAATTCTGTCTTCGTCGGCTTCGGGTTTGTGCGTGGAAAATACATCACTGTTATGAACCAAAGAAGATATTGCCAAATCGTCACGCAAGGTTAAACCGTTAGCTTCAGCCAATTCTTCAAGTGCATTTAAATATGTTTTTGCAAATGAGTGATTTACGAGAATTTCGACGTCGCTCTCTTCAAGATTTTCGACCGATACATAGCACTCTATTTTGCCGCGTGATACAAGCGAATTGACAAACGACTTCAATTTTTCTTCAAGAAAGCCGTAATTTCGCGGTACACGTGAATTAAATTCAAAATATCTGTGATTAACGCTCTTTATTTCAACGGTTACATTATAAGAGTCAACCGTACGTTGTGCTCTGCCGTAACCTGTCATACTTTTAACCATAATTTCCTCCACTATTTACAATGACTGCACGATCCTTTTAACAAAGACGGAATATCACCGCAGTATACACTGTTTTTCTTTTCAAATCCCAATGATAAAAGGACGTCTTCGATTTCAAAAAGCTCGGTATATGCCATATATGCGAATCGGTTTGCACCGAAATTCAATGCGGCACGAACAAAACCTTCAACCAAAAGTTTATCGGAAAAATCGCACTTAACCGACAACAAATAGCAATTGTATCCCAGAACCTTAACCAATGCTTGTCCGACTTCGCTTTTGTCCTCGTCGTATCCGATATACACGCCGTAGACAGTGTCGTCTTCAAGCTTGATATCCGGAAAAAGTTCGGCTGCCTTATCATTATCAACAAAAGGTTTATAATATATCATTTCATTTACTCTTTCTGTCCAAAGAAGCAGCAACAGTCAGCTTATGAACTTCTTCTTCGGTAAGATTACGCCAATCGCCTTGTTTGAGCATACCGAGTTTTACAGAGCCGATTTGAGTACGCTTTAATCTTGCAACTTCGAGGCCCAAAGCTTCGCACATTTTTCTTATCTGTCTGTTTCTGCCTTCATAAATAATAATTTCAAGAACTACTCTGCCCTCACGTTTTTCCAAAACACGTACTTCGGACGGCTGTGTCATTCTTCCGTCAATTTCAATACCGGTTGTCAATGCCGTTATCTGTTCGTCCGTAATCGTCGGTCTGACTGTTACACGGTACGTTTTCGGAACGTGATGAGTCGGATGTGTCAAAGCGTTCGCAAATTCACCGTCATCGGTAAGCAACAATAAGCCCTCGGAATCGCGGTCGAGTCTTCCGACGGGATAAACTCTGGTTCCAACATCTTCAACAAGTTGAGCAACACATTTTCTGCCCATTTCATCATTCAAAGTAGTAATAAAACCACGCGGTTTATTAAGCATTATATAAGTATTTTTCTTGCTCTTTTTAATTTTTTTACCCATTACAAGAACGTCGTCACGTTTCGGATCAACTTTATCACCGATTTGTGCAATGCGTCCGTTCACTTTAACCTTTCCCGCTGCTATAAGTTCCTCGGCTTTTCTGCGTGAAGAAACTCCGCATTCAGAAAGGTATTTTTGAAGTCGAATTCGGTTATCAACCATATTTTCACCTAAAATAATCTTTTAATTTTTCAATCGAATTTTTTTGAGTGCCGTTCAAAGCACTTGTATATTCTATATCCGCATCCGCAGACACAGAAGCCTCGGCGATAAGAACATTGTCGTTATTAAAATAACGAACATATCCCAATACGTCGCCCTTATTCACCGGAGCATATTCGAATTTTTTCAAATAAATCTTAACAGACGGAGAAAAATTCTCGTCAACAGTTGTATAGTAAAACTTTCCGTCTTGAATTATCTTTAATTTTTTGACCGCACCGCCGACAACATCAACAGAATATTTTGAAAGATCGGTATAAAGTTCTGCCGATTTAACCTTATCAAAAGAAAAGTCATACATTTTGATATGGTCATTCCAGTCGTCAGGTGCATTTAAAGTAACAACAACCAAAGTTTTATTGTCTTTTGTTGCAGCGGAAACCAAACATCTGCCGCTTTTTTTCGTAAAACCGGTCTTAATTCCGAACACGCCGTCATACATTGAAAGAAGCTTGTTGTGATTAGTCAAAACTCTCCTATACGGGCTGTTGCCGTAATAGACAACCAACTTGTCGGACGAACAGATTTCTCTGAAAAGCGGGTTTTGAATGGCGTAGCAAGCTAAAAGGGCCATATCGTACGCAGTTGAATAATGATTTTCGCCGTCAAGCCCCGACGGAGTTTGAAAGGAAGTAGAATTCATTCCGATTTCTTTTGCTTTATCATTCATCATCTTAACAAAAGTCGGTATATCACCGCCGACAATATACGCAATCGCATTTGCGGCATCGTTTCCCGACTGAAGCAACAATCCCTTTACAAGAGTCAGTAAAGAAACACTGTCGCCGTCCAAAAGCCCCATTGAAGTGCCTTCGACGGAAATCATTTCGTCTGTTACAACAAGCATTTCATCCAACGCACCGTATTCCAACGCCAAAACAGCCGTCATAATTTTCGTTGTGCTCGCCATTGACAACTGTTCGTTCATATTTTTCGAAAAAACAATTTCACGTGATTCGGCGCACAAAACAACTGCCGCTTCGGCTGAAATTTCAAGCGATTCCGACGCAGAGGAATGAATAAACGATAAAGACAAATATATTAAAGCTAAAACAAAAGAAAGAAATCTTTTCAAAACAATCACCCGTAAAGAATATGCTTTACGGTAATTGTTAAGAATTAAAATTATTCGGCTGTTTCTGTTTCGTCAACCGAAACAACGCCGCTTACGGCATCGGAATAAGCTTTATCCATTTTAGCCTTGTTAATCGCACCTGAAACCTTATCAAACATTTCGGGTACTAAGCTGACAACACGTTCGGCTGCATTGTCAAAAGCTGTAATATGCTTAATATTGACGTTTCCGTAAGCATCTATCACAAGGAAAGCGACGGGAGTTATAGTAACGCCGGCTCCACCGCCGCCGCCGAAAATATCCTGATTACTTTTTGATGGAAAATCCGAACCGCCCGAAGCAAATCCGTATGTAACCTTTGAAACGGGAATAATCGTTACACCGCCGTCAACTTTAATCGGTTCACCGATTATTGTGCTGACATTTACAAGGTCTTTTACCTTTTCGATTGTACTTTCGAGAATTCCTGCTGCTGATGATTTTTCTTTCATCATAAAGCACCACCTTCATTTATATTTTTAGTATTTTCTGATTTATCTTTTGCTCCTTTGAGGAACTTGATAACAACCTTAAACAAAATTCTGAATGCAAACACAATTATTGCATTGATAAAGAAAATCGGTCTTACAGACACGCTGAACGCAAATTCAGCTTTATTTTTTGATCCTAAAAAGTCCGGTTCAACCTCAACATCATACTTTTTAACCGTCATCGTAGAGCAGATATAAGATAATGCGGGGAAAACCTTCTGGCACACTTTACCGTATTTAACAGCCGTTTCGGCGGCATCGTGATTTACGGATACGGTCATCCAAAGATAAAGTTCTCTCAAAACGAAGTGTTTCTTAAAAGAGCCCATCATTTTTTCCAAAGAAAACGCCGCATTGTTTATAAGCTGAATTACGCCGTCAAAACCTTGATTATTATAAAACCGAAGAAAAATATTTTCTTTCTTTTCGCCGTCCTTGTCGGCAGTTTCGTCTTTTTGAGGTTTTTCTTCACTTTGCTTTTCTTTCTTTTCTTTTTTCTTCTTTTCCTTCTTTTTCATGGGGAAAATTCGAAATTTTAAAAACAGCCAAGAAACATCAAGTATAAACGAGTCAAAGAACTCACCGCTGACGGTTATTCTTATGCTCAATAATGCAATTATAAAAAACACAATGCCCAAAATTATGTATAAGGCAGTCATCGGCGGTACCCTCCCGTAATTTTTTTAGATTTCGTCAGTCTGTTCGGCTTCGGTGTTTTCTTCGGATTCGGTTGTGGGAATTGACGGTAATTCATCCAAAGACGAAATCGAAAAACAACGCATAAAATCGGGCGTTGTTCCGTATATTAACGGTCTGCCCGGCAAATCAAGACGTCCTTTTTCCTCGATAAGCTTTTTCTTGCAAAGCGTGTCGATAACACCGGAACAGTCAACACCGCGAACCTGTTCGACAAAAGATTTTGTAACCGGCTGATTATAAGCAATAACAGCCAAAACTTCAAAGGCTGCTTGCGACAACGGTGTGTTTTTTCGCAATTCAAGTACGTTACGGATAATGTCGGCAAACTCCGTTCTTGATGAAAGTTGATATTTATCATCTAATTTTAAAACGGCAATTCCGCTTTTTCGCTCATCCAACTTGGCGGCAAGATTATACAAAACTTGCTCGCAAAGTTCACTTTCGATTTCAAGCGCATCGGCAATTCTATTTAATTCAACAGGTTCACCCGCAGCAAAAAGAATTGCTTCTGCCGCAGCCTCAAATTTACTCGCCTTCATTAGTTCCATTCCTCACTGATTTCGTTAAAATCCGAATTTAAAAGTTCAATTTGTGTTTCGTCACCCGAACCGATGACCTTAATGTTTTTTGATTTTGTAAGCTCAAGAAGTGCCAAAAAAGTTGCTACAATGTCGGAACGTGATTCGGCATCGTCAAACAAAGTGTCAAATTTAGTTTTGGTTCCTTTTTTTGAGAGCTTATTAAAAATTTTACTGATTCTCGAACCTACGGAAACAACTTTCTTAACGACTATTTCTCTGAAAGCCTCAATAGGCGGCGGCAAAAGTCTGAGCTTTCGTCCCGCAGCGGCAACATAAGCGTTAAAGAGCTCTTGCGTATCATGAAGTCGTCTGTACGTTTGGTCGGGATCGATTTTTTCCGGTGTTCGAATAAACGTGTTAAAACCGTCAGTATTTTCGGAAAGCTTACCGGCTAAAATTTTCATATCTCTATACTCGATAAGCTCGCCTTGAAGTTCTTGCTTCAGTTCTTCAGCTTCGGCATAAACGGGAAGCAGAGAAACTGATTTTAAATATACAAGACGTGCTGCCATTTCGAGAAAATCTGCCGCAACGTACATATCTTCTTCCTGCATACGACGGACGTAATCTATATATTGTTCAACCAGAGTGACTATCTGTATATCGTAAATATTCAATTTATGCTTTGTAATTAAATGTAAAAGCAAGTCCATGGGACCTTCAAAGACATCTAATTTATACGATATTTTTTCCATAATTCACCTTAAATAAACTCATCAAAGAAAATAAACAATTCCATAAACAAATCGGAAATAACCGAAATGGGTTTGGAAAGAACACCCGAAAACAGCAATATAAAAACAACCAAAACGATATATCGTTCATATTTCATTACGATATAATAATATTTGTCGGGTATCAACAGCTGTAAAATTCTCGAACCGTCAAGCGGCGGAATCGGTAAAAGATTGAACACCGCAAGATTTACGTTTATCTGTGCAGCCAAATACAAAAAGAGGCATATTGCAAAGGCAATCGTAAAATTGTTCGGATCATAAACAAACACAGCACCGTAACTGAAATGGAAAACACCGCCGTTGGCGACAACATCGATAATCTGTGCCAAAAGTAAAAAAAGAAAAGCCATAATCAAGTTGGAAATCGGCCCGGCGATAGCGGTAAGTGCCATTCCCCTTTTGGCGTTCTTAAAATTTCTCGGATTTACATTTACCGGCTTAGCATAACCGAAGCCGCAAAGCAATATCATAGCCGCGCCGATCGGAGAAATATGAGCCATCGGATTTAACGTAAGACGTCCGGAAAGCCGAGGCGTTTGGTCGCCCAACTTTGTAGCAACAAACGCGTGTGCGAATTCATGGACGGGCATTGTGCAAAAGACAACAAACGCCATTACGGCGAGCTGAACAATCAACTGCAGAGGATCAAAACTACCTCTTAATAAACTTAAAAGCATATTTTACACCTTTCGTATCATATAATTATATTCTAAAAGTTATAATTCTGTCAATATCGTTAAAATCAAATATTACACTTTTTTCGGTAAATCTTCCATTGAAAAGCGAAGCAATCTTTTCGGTTTGATTTTCTCCGCACTCCATGGCAATAATACCGTTCTTCTTTATCTGGTGAGTCCAATTCGATGCTATTGCACGGTAAAAAAGCAATCCGTCTTTTCCGCCGTCAAGTGCCGTTATAGGTTCATTTAGAACCTCTTTTTGCAAAGACGGTATTTCATCGGTTGAAATATACGGCGGATTTGACAAAATCAAATCGGCGTCCGGCAAAGACGCGGTATCGAAATTCGTAACATCTCCTTTTAGTATTACTGCGTTGTCAAGAGCGTACTTTTCTTTATTTTTAAGAAGATACTTTAAAGCATCATCTTCTTTTTCAATGAGAAAAACCGTTGAATTTTTCAAGTGCTTTGCAACGGTTAAACCTATACATCCGCTTCCAGCACATAAATCATAAACGACTGTGCCGTCAGTGTCATTTAATTTTTGCAAAGCAAAGTCAACAAGTAATTCCGTTTCGGGACGCGGAATCAAAACACCTTTTCCTACAAAAAAGGTCATATCGTAAAAATCCCACTCACCTATTATATATTGAAGCGGTTCACCGCTTTTTCTTCTTTTCAAAACTTCATTGAGATTTTCGGTAAGAATTGAGTCGGCTTCGTTTTCGTCAAACAAAGCCTTTTCTTTTTTTATTCCGAGAATATCGCCGAATATACAAGTCGCTTCAAAATCGGGAGAATCGGAAAAAGACAGTTCGGTCACGGCGTATTTGTAAAGTTCTTTTACTGTCATTGAATTCTGTCGTCCTCCGGATTATCGGTTATTACCTCTTTCATAGCACAAACAGCAACTTCGATAATGTCGTCGGTCGGTTCGCTTGTCGTAATTCTCTGCATAAGCAAACCGGGATATGACAACACCTTTACAAGCAAGTTTTCATGACGTCCGGCATATTTAATAAACTCGTATCCGAGTCCCATAACAAACGGTAATATAGCGAGTTTTACAAGCATCCATAAAGCTCTGTTGATTTCCGCCAAATTCGGAAATAACAAAACAAGAATCGAAGAGACAAGAACACTTATAATAATCATCACAAACATAAAACTTGTGCCGCATCGCGGATGAAATCTTGACATTTTTTTAATGTTTTCAACCGTCAGCTCAAGTCCGTTTTCATAGCAAAAAATTGTTTTATGCTCTGCGCCGTGGTACATAAAAACACGGTCAATCATATCCATTTTGGAAACGAGAACCATATAAATTACGAAAATAATCATACGCAAAATTCCTTCTAACAGCGGATGAAACTTTTGTATGTCGGCTCCCGTTAATATATATTTGTCAAACAAATCGACACAAAGAGTCGGAAGATACATAAAGACCAAAAAAGCAACGGCGACACCGAAAACCGCGGAAATTACACCGATAACCGCCATCATTTTTTCGCCCATATGTTCCGTAAGCCATTTGTCGAGTTTTGACATATCTTCTTCTTTTTCTTCTTCTGTCAAGGCTTTATCAGCCGATTTCATAAGATATTTATATCCCGTTACCATTGATTCGACAAAACCTGCAATACCGCGAATTATCGGCACTCCCAAAATTCGATATTTTTTATTGAGCGGAACATATTCTTCGATTTCCGTGTCGATTGTTCCGTCCGGCAAACGAACTGACATTGCGTTTCCCTTAGGGCCGCGCATCATTATTCCTTCTATCAGTGCTTGACCGCCGATTGATGTTTTATGTTTAAGGTTGTTACTCAATTTTGCTTACTCCTTACTTTTTCTTTCTCGGTAAAATCAAAGTTGTCTTTGTACCTTTTCCGATTTCGCTTTCTATAATCATTTCACCGTTGTGAAGTTTAATTATTTCATCTGTAACGGCAAGTCCGATACCGCTTCCGCGTGCGCTGTTGTTTGCCTTGTAAAATTTTTCAGTCACCCTCGGCAAATCGTTTTTCGAAATACCGCAACCGTTATCGGTGATTTCGATTTTCACGATTTTATCCGTACATTCAAGATGTACTTTAACAAATCCGCCTTTTTTCGTATATTTAAAACTGTTGTCGATAATATTTACAAGTGCTTGTTTGAGTCGGTTCTTGTCACCGTATATTTTAATTGAACCGCCGGAAATTTCGGTAATCAAATCAATACTGTCACGTTCGGATCTTTCGCGAAAAACCTCTAAAACGAGCAAAAGCTCGCTTGTGATGTCTATCAAGTCAACCTTGAGCGACATTTTTCCGCTTTCCATACGCGAAAAGTCAAGCAGTTCTTCAACAAGTTCGGTCAACCGTTCGGACTCCGCAACAATAACACCGATGCCTTTATCCACGATTTCATTGTCGGTGCTTTTGGCGGAACGAATCGTTTCACCCCAGCCCTTAATTGCCGTCAGAGGTGTTCTCAGTTCGTGAGAAACGGTTGAAATGAACTCGTTTTTCATTCGTTCGGTTTCGCCGATTTCATGTGCCATATGGTTTATTGTGTCACACAGCTGACCGATTTCGTCGTTATGTTTATGTTTTTCGATTGAAACGTTAAAATCGCCTTTGGCAATTTTTGATGCGGTTTCATTCAAATTACGGACAGGCTTGATAATCGAGTTAATGAAAAACGCACCGGATATTATTACGAAAAGAATAAAGACCAAAACAAGTACGGTAATTATTGTCCACACAACCATCAGTTGTCTGTCAATATCTTGAAGCGAAATAATGTATCTGATTGCACCTTTGACGCCGTAATCGTTTTCGGGCAACACGCATGTAAGCGCCATAATCTTTTCGCCGTTTTTTGTTTTACCTATCCACTCGCCCTTACCGTTTTCGTCGGTTTTGGCATAATCGTAATCCGGATAAACTTCGCCCTTAACAGAGAAGCCCGTTGACGAAACAACAACATTGCCGTCTTTATCAAGAACCCAAACTTCCATAATATTTTTGTCGGAAAAATTATTTACAAATCGTCTTGCACTGTTTGTAAAACCTTCCTCCGTCACTGCGTTCGAAGTGCTGAAGCCCGACAGAACCATTGATGTGGCACGTGAATTGAGTGCCAAGCTGACAGAATCATAATACTGCTTTTTAAAAATATATCCTATGACAATTCCGAGTGTGATTATTACGACAACGATTACCGAAACAACAGAAAAAGCCCAACGCTTAACTATGCTGTTCTTTATCATAAAATCACCGCTTTTCAAAAAAATGATTTAAACTACCCATTTGTAGCCCATACCCCAAACAGTAGTTAAATGCTTCGGTTGTGAGGGCTCGTCTTCGATTTTGTTACGTAATCTGTGAATATTGACGTCGACAACTTTTTCATCACCGAAATACGAATCGCCCCAAACAAATTTGAGAATATCCGTTCTGTCGAGAGCGACGTTCGGGTTTGAAAAAAAGAACTCCATAATTTGAAATTCGACTTGTGTAAGCTCAACGGGTTCACCGTTTTTTGTCAACGTATGACTACGTAAATCAAGCACAAATTCATTAAGTGAAATCGAATTGCTTACTGCCTTATCCGTTGTGTTATCGACGGTTAAAGACACTCGTCTGTAAATAGCGTCTATTCTCGCCATAAGTTCCGACGGTGAAAACGGCTTTGACACATAATCGTCCGCACCGACCATAAGGCCCGTAACCTTATCCATTTCCTGTGTACGTGCCGTCAGCATAACGATTCCGACTTTTTTACTTTTGCTTCGGATATATTTGCAAACCTCCAAGCCGTCAACAATAGGCATCATTATATCCAAAATCGCAACGTCGATGTCGTCGGCAAACTCGTCGAATTTTTGAATTGCTTCTTCACCGTTTGTCGCTTCAATCACTTCATATCCGCTGCGGTGAAGATTGATGACGACGAAGTCACGAATTGATGCTTCATCCTCGGCAATTAAAACGTATTTCATAAGATTTCTCCTAATTTATAATAACAAAATTATTTTTAATATCGTCGGCGTTAATCAGTTCGTTGTCAATGTAAAAATAGCCGTAAATCAAGGCACCGGATGCTGAAATTTTTTCATAATCTCCGTGCTCGTCGTCCCACTTAAGTTCAGAAAAAGCCCTAAGCATAAACAGAGCATCGCCGACTGCACCGTCTTCAAGCAAATAAAACTTCAAGAGAGCCGTATCGCTGTTATAAACCGCAGTAATTCGGTCGGTCCATTCATTTGCGAAAACGAACATATAGCCGTATGTCGAATTAAGAATACATTTAAAATCTGTTTCGATTAAACTGTCTGAATCGTCGGACAATTCCGACCAAACAGTTAAATTTAAGGGAATCGGTTTTTCGGTATCGTCGGAAATTCTTTCACCGTAAGGTAAATTCTCCAAAGTAGGTATCTCGACAATACCGTCATTGTCAATGTCGACGGACGAAGTTCTGGAATCACGCAGAGTGACCGGCTTGCCCGAAATGTTATTTTCATACAGCGGTAATGAAAACTCAAACGTTGAATGGTCGATTTCAATTACTTCGGTAATTGCCGCAGATTCGGTAATCGTTCCGTCGATATATATTCTTGTGTGGTCTTGACTGTCGACCTTTACGGTATCAACGGTCATATTGAAAACTTCAAGCAGTCCGGAAATTGCGACAATCGTATCAAGCGTAATCACATAGTTCTCATCAAAGCTCAAAAAACGTGCCGTTGTTCTGTTCTCGGTATTTAACAAGTCGATATTTACGAGAAGCAAATCGTCGGAACCGTCGCCGTTAAAGTCGTCGACAAGCAATTTCGAGAAAGTTTCGGTTTTCAGTAAAGTCGTTGAATTTTCGGAATATTTATAAACGGTCATAATTCTTTCCGATGCAACACTGATAACGTTTTGAGCATTATTTTCGGCATCTGTTGTGTATAACCAGCAAAGAATAAGCTCAAAAGTATCGTCACCGTTTATATCGGCAAAGTTAACCTCGTAAATATCTTCGCCTTGCCCCTTAATGCTCGAAACAAGTTCCCACTCGTTTTCAATTTTTTTAAATATTCCTACCTTTGCCATTTCGTCAACAGCCGGATCGGAATAAAAAACAAACGCCTCGTCGACATTATCGTTATCCAAATCGAAAAACATAAATGACGATCTGTTATCGCCGCTGACAGCGGTTTTCATAACAACGGTATCGCTTTTACCGAGCGTACGTTCGAAAGCGACTTGCAACAGACTGTTGTCACCGCTGAGTTTGGGTGGCCTCATAAGTGCGTCGACAGAGCCGATGCTGATATTACAAGAAGAAAGAGACAAACAAAGAACGAAAACCAATATAACTATTGCAAATTTTTTCAGCTTTTTCATTTGTTTATCTCCTTTCATTTATTTATTCTTTTGCGGTCACTTTCACCTTTACTTCGTACGTACCGTAAGCCCAACAGTTAAATCCGTCGTCGACGGTAATAACAGCTTGAATTGTTTCGGTATCACTTGAAATATTCTTATTGGCAGTATCGACAATAATTTTTACATTTTCTTCTTTGATACTTTCAAGAGACTGACTTGTACCGATCAACGTAACCGCAATATTTTCGTTTTGTGCCGATGTAATGTTAAAATCGGCGTTTTCATTATTAAAAACAATTTTCGACGGTGAAATTTCAACCGTTTTCGAATGATAAGCGGAAGCGTTTATGCTAATCTTAAACGTTGTAACATTCGGATTCATAATTTTATATGAATTTACCGAGGAAGCATCGACGTTAAATGTATTGTAGCTGTTCGTAATTTCGGAAAAATCAATCGTATCAACAACGAAGAATTTAGTAACATCCAAAGCTTCTACCGGCACCGCAACCTTAACCGATTTCGGATATACGGAGTACGACAACGGGTTTGACGTGAAATATGACGGAGCGTTTTTAAATTCAACAGCCGTCGGCAAAGTTACAACTTTCAAAACGGGAATTGTCACTGTTATATCTGCCGTTTCACTGTTAATTTTCGAATACTGAAGAAGTGAGCCGTCTTTCGTGATTATTTTCAATTCGGGTGTAAATGTAGTTGTTTTTTCTAAAACGGAGTCGATTTCAACATTTGCAATAACGTCGGCTATTTTGTTTATTTCCGTTGCCGGACCGGAAACGACAACCGTTTCTTTTGAAAAACTGACGTCACCTACCAAACAGTCATCGGTAACGAGTGATTTCAAATCGGTTGAAATGTTATGCTTAATTGTCTTTTCGACTTCTTCATAAGTGTCGAAATACACCTCAATGTTTGAAGATGAAGAACTTGCAATTTCAAATTCGGTGGTATTGTCTTTAGTTGAAATTTTAAGTTGAAGTGTTTTTATTCCGGCGGTATAAACTTCGCTGACATCGGCTTGAACGACAATGTCGTCCCTATCGACCGTATCGAGAATATATTTTTTACCTTTAACGGTGACGTCAACGGAAAAGTTTTTGTCACCGAAAATTTCAAGTCCGTACTTTTGAGTGACTGTCTTTTCCGCGTTTATTTGAACGGGAACACTTGTTATTACTTTTTCTGTTTCGGGGCTTTTCGCAATAGCAACCCACACCCACAAAACAAATGCAAGCACAAGAGAAAGAACCATTAAAATACGATTATCGTTGATAAGAGCCGAAAGCGAAAATTTAGATAATTTGTTCACGGTGTTATTTTTCATTTCTGTTACCTCTGAATATTCTCTTTATTTTCTTTTCTTCTTTTCCGTAATCCTTAACAAAATTCTTCATTAAGATTTCACGAAGGTCTCCGTCGGAAATATTTCGCTTTAAAACGCCTTTTTCGGCAACCGAAATCGCTCCCGTTTCTTCCGAAACCACGGCGATCAAAGCGTCGCTCTTTTCACTCATACCGATAGCCGCGCGGTGCCTTGTTCCGAGAGCACTGCTGACATTGTTGTTGTCGGTTAACGGAAGTATACAACCCGCCGCAACAATACGGCCGTCTTTAATAATCGTCGCGCCGTCGTGCATAGGCGCCTTCGGGAAAAAGATATTACCTATAAGTTCCGTTGTAACCTCCGAATCGAGTTTTGTACCCGTAGCCGAAATTTCGCCGAGTTTAGACTCTTTTTCAAAGACAATTAAGGCACCGATTTTTTTGTCGCTCATATCAACGTACGCTTTGCACACACAGTTTATGGCGTTTATGATTTTTTCTTGTGTTTCGGCTTCTTCGCGGTTTTTAAAATTAAGAAAATCAATTTTCGAAACGGAGCTTCTGCCCATACTCTCAAGTGCATGTCTGAGTTCCGGAGCAAAAATAACTATCAGCAGAATAAGAAGATTTTCAAAAATGAAATTCAATATGTAACTGCTCGCTTGCATATTGAGAAGTGAAACGAAAAGATAAACCAACGCTAAAAGAAGGACACCTTTGGCAAGCTGTATTGCTCTTGTATCACGAATGAGTTTTATTGCACTGTAAATAACAAACGCAACCAATAACACGTCAAACAAGTCGTTGACACGGTCAAAAGAAAGAATCGCTTTTCCCAGTTTGTCAAAGCTTTCGGAAATTGATAACAAAAACATCAAATCACTCATTTCTAAAAAAATACAATATATTGTAAAGCATCTGCATATGAAAAAATATACAGATACACATATTCACAATATATTGTATCACAAGTAATTTACTTTTGCAATTTTTTTAGCGATTTTATTAAGAAATCTAAATCACTTTTTTTTGTAAAAATCGACGGAGATATTCTTACAGTGCCAAAATTCTCGGTTTTCATTTTTTTGTGTGCCAGCGGTGCACAGTGCAAACCGGCTCTGACACAAATGTCGTCGGCGGCAAGATGCTGTGAAACGGCTTCGCTGTGATATCCTTTCACATTGAAAGAAAGAATCGGTGCAAAGGCGTATTTTTTTCTGTTAACATAAAGAATAACCTCGTTGTTTTTCTTTAATTCGTTTTCAAGATAATTTATGCAATCGGTTTCGTGTCTGTAAATATTCGCAACGCCTTTTTTACGAACAAAATCAATTCCGTTGTTTAAGGCGATTATTCCGCTTACGTTCGGCGTGCCGCTTTCAAATCTGTCGGGGAATATTTCGGGCTGCGAATAGACAGCGGAATTACTTCCCGTTCCTCCCTCGATAATCGTATCCAAATTAAAATTGTCTTTAAAAAGAAGAATTCCGGTTCCCGTCGGTCCGTACAGTCCCTTATGCCCCGCACAGCACAGAATATCAATGCCGTCGTCAGTCATATTTACGGGGAATACTCCGCCGACTTGTGCGGCATCCATAATAAACAGCAAATTGTATTCGTGTGCTAATTTTGCGAGTTTTTTATAGGGCGAAGGTATACCGAAAACATTTGACGCACCGCTGCAAATTACAGCAACGGTATTGTTTTTAATGAGCTTTTTAAAATTATTAACGGTTCTTTCGTCGTCTTCGTAACAAATTTCCGCAACCGAATAGTCACAAATGCCGTCATTTTTCAGTTTTTCCACAGGTCGCAAGACGGCATTGTGTTCAATATCCGAAATAATAAGATGACCTTTTTTCTTTGCTACGCCTTTAATCGCCATATTTAACGCCAGCGTACAGTTATAGGTGAAAACAACGTTTTCGGGATTGGGACAGCCGAAAAATTCGCTTATATTTTCACGTGCCCGAAAGATTTTTTCCGAAGTATCAAGTGCCATTTTATAGCCGCCGCGTCCCGCGTTACCGCCGAATTTACGCATTGACAAAGGAAACGACGAAACAACGCTTTCCGGTTTGGGATATGATGTAGCACTGTTGTCAAGATAAATCATATTACCATCTCATAGCTCAAATATTTTATTCTGTTTATATCCAAAAGCATTGTTATTCTGTCGATGTCGCATTTTAATTTAATGCTGTATCCGCAGCCATCTTTCGCCGACGGGTTTGAATTTTTATTTAAATTCACCTTGTAGCCTGCCTTTTCAAGTACTCCTTTTGCTTTAAGTGCGTAGGTTACAGATGAAAATTTTATTTTATAGGTTTTCATTTTACCACCCGTAATATACTATGGGACAAAAATAAAAGTGCCCACCGAAGCGAGCACAATTTTTCGTAAATTTATTTAGATTTTTCTTCAATTAAGCAAACGCAGTGTGCGGAAATTCCCTCTTTATTTCCGGTAAAGCCGAGCTTTTCCTCCGTAGTTGCCTTAATGTTAACGCAATCGAACGGAATTTCGAGAACGGAAGAAACATTCTTACGCATACAGTCAATAAACGGAGCAAGTTTCGGAGCTTGAGCGATAACGGTTGCGTCAATATTGTTAATCGAACAACCTTTCATCTTAACAAGTTTTGCAACCTCTCTTAAAAGCTCAAGGCTGTTTGCGTCTTTATACTTAATGTCACTGTCGGGAAAGTGTTTACCGATATCACCCAACGCACAAGCACCGAGTAACGAATCGGCGACAGCGTGAAGTAAAACGTCGGCATCGGAATGTCCTAAAAGACCTATACCGCCGTTTTCGATTTCGACACCGCCGAGTATAAGCTTTCTGCCCTCGACCAAACGGTGAACGTCATATCCGTGACCGATTCTCATCATATTACTTTCCCCTTTCTTTAAAAAACGCTTCGGCGACGACAACATCGGAAGGCGTTGTAATTTTTATGTTTTGATAATCGCCTTCAACAATCGTAACGGTATGACCGAAGGCTTCTATCAGTTTACAGTCGTCTGTAAAAGTGTCGCTGTCTTTAACGGATTGAACAGCGTCAAGATAAAGTTTTTTGCGGAAAATTTGCGGAGTATGTACGGCACGTAATGTATCGCGTTCGGGTGTTGATAAAATCTCGTTGCTGTTATTCACGCACTTAATTGTATCGACGACTTTAACCCCCGTTGCAGCCGCTTCCGTTTTGAGAGCGACGGAAAGTGTGTCATTTATAATCTTATCGGTCACCAATGGCCTTGCGCCGTCGTGAACGGCAATATACGTCGAATTCGGTGAACAGACTTTAATTCCGTTCAAAACACTTTTTTGTCGAGTTTCACCGCCCGTTACTATTGACGAAACCTTGGAAAAGCGAAACGTTTTCACAAGCTTTTCGATTTGCGGTATATCGGCCTCACGTGTGACAATGACAATTTCGTTTATTGAAGAGTTGTCTTCAAACACCTTGACGGAATGTGCAATGACGGGCATTCCGCCGAATTCGAGGAATTGTTTGTTTGTTCCGCCCATACGTGAAGAATTTCCCGCAGAAACGATAACGGCGGAAACAAATACATCATTCGGTTTTTCTTCACATATATACGACATATTAATCACCTTTTATAAAAGAGCTTCGATTGCCGCAATTTTAATGCAAAGGCAGAAAATGTCAAGTGCCTTGCCCAAATCGGCAAGCGGCGGGAATGTCGGAGCGATTCTTATATTTTTATCGTCGGGATCAATTCCGTAGGGATAAGTTGCACCGACTGTTGTAAGGACAAGACCGGCTCCCTTACAAAGTTCGCCGATTCTCTTTGCGCTTGAACCGACTGTATCATAGCTGATAAAATATCCGCCCTTTGCCTTTACCCATTTACCGACACCGAGAGGCTTGATTTCTTTTTCAAGTTTATCCAAAACAAGTTGAAATTTCGGTGCGATAATATCGGCATGCTTTTTCATGTGTGCCTTAATTCCGTCTACATCTTTAAAGTACTTAACATGACGAAGCTGATTAAGTTTATCATAACTGATAGTTTGAAAATTGAGCCTTTTTTTAATTTCCGCAATATTGTTGTCGGAGGCGGCAACGGCGGAAATTCCGGCACCGGGGAACGAAATTTTCGAGGTAGAAGTAAACTCAACAAAATAGTCCTCGGTTCCGTTTTCTTTACATGCGTCGAAAATGTTCATAAGCTTATCGGGATTATCGGTTAATTCGTGAATAATGTAAGCATTATCCCAAATTACTCTGAAATCCTTTGCCGCGGGTTTAAGTGCGGCAAGTGCCTTTACACGCTCATCGGAATATGTAACGCCGTTGGGATTGGAATATTTCGGTACGCAAAACATACCTTTAACCGACGGATCTTTAATAAGTTCGGCAATTTTGTTTACATCGGGACCGAATTCATCCATTTCAACCGAAATCATTTCAATTCCGAAGAACTCCGTAATGGCAAAATGTCTGTCATATCCGGGAACATTGCAAATAAATTTAACATTTCCTTGTTCACTCCAAGGCTTGCAACCGCCGACGCCCAAAAACATACATTGGTTAAGATAGTCATACATAAGATTAAGGCTCGAAGAACCGCCGACAATTATATTGGAAGTGTCAACGTCAAGCAAATCGGCAAAAAGCTTTTTACATTCGGGAATACCGTCAAGGACACCGTAATTTCGACAATCGAAACCGTTTGCCGACTTACATTCATCGGCACTTACAATTACGTTAAGCATATCCGTAGACAAGTTAAGCTGATCCGTGTCGGGCTTTCCGCGTGACATATCAAGTGAAAGGCCGAGAGCCTTTACTTCTTCATATTCTTTTTCAAGTTCTTTTTTTAGAGAAACAAGTTCATCTCTGCTCATTTCGTTATAAAGCATCGGATAACCTCCAAAACAAATTTCGATATATTATATAGTAAAAAAATATTTTTTGCAAGTGTTAAAATCAAAAATTGCATTTTTATTGTAAGAACGAAGTGAGAACAAAACAATTTTGAATGTCGGAAAAGAAATGTGTTCATTTTTCAAAAAACGGCTTTGCGAATAAAGTTACTTATCCGACGAAGTTTGAAATTGTTTGCACACGCGTATTAAAGCCTCTTAACACATTTTAAATTATTATATCACGAACGTCATTTTTTGACAACGATAATATTGAAAAAAGGAATTCGGTATGATAAAATACTAAAAAAACGCAAGGAGATTTAATATGTACATTTTAAAGTTAAATCCCGTTTTTAAAGACTATTTATGGGGCGGAACAAAACTTCGCGATGAATACGGTTTCGAGTCAAAGCTTGACAAATTGGCAGAGGGCTGGATGCTTTCGTGCCACAAAGACGGTGAAAATACCGTTGCAAACGGCGAATTTGCCGGCAAGACACTCACACAAATCATCAAGAGCAATCCCGAATATTTAGGTGAAAACGGTAAAAAATTCGAATATTTTCCTATTCTTATAAAAATCATTGACGCTAAAGACGATTTATCGGTTCAGGTGCATCCGGACAACGATTACGCCATGAGAGTTGAGCATGAATACGGAAAGACGGAATGTTGGTATATTCTTGACTGTGATGACGGAGCAGAGCTTATTTACGGCTTTAACCGTGAAATCACAAGTGACGAGTTTAAAGAAAGAATTGCCGACAACACATTTCTTGAAACAGTTAACAAGGTTAAGGTAAAAAAAGGCGATTTATTTTTTATTGAAGCGGGAACACTTCACGCTATAGGAAAAGGTATTTTGCTTGCCGAAATTCAGCAGAATTCAAATACTACTTACAGAGTATATGACTACGGAAGAATCGGTGTTGACGGAAAGCCGCGTGATTTACACGTTCAAAAGGCAATCGACGTTACGAAATGTACACCGCCTACCCGTTCGACAAATCCCGAAGGTGAGCTTACCGAATACGACGGGTATTCGACACAACTGCTCACAAAATGTGATCTGTTCAATGTGAAAAAGGTTTCTGTCGACGGATTTTTCGACGGAGTCGCAGACGACAAGTCGTTTGTTTCCGTTCTTGTTACCGACGGCAACGGCAAAATCGACAACATTGACGTCAAGAAAGGAGACAGTCTTTTTATTCCCGCAAATTACGGTACATATACCGTTTCGGGAAAATTAGACATTATCATAACAAAAGTATAAATGAAATCGAGAACTTATAACAGTACAAAAGTCGCTTGTTATATCGGATATATTGTACAAGGCATAATTAACAACATAGCCCCCTTACTTTTTGTGATTTTCAGCGGCAAATTCAACATTACACTCTCAAAGCTGTCGTTTCTCATTACGATAAATTTCGGCACCCAACTGGTTGTTGACCTTTTGATGATTAAGTTTGCGGACAAAATCGGTTACAGAATTTTAGCCGTTGTTTCGCAAGCCATTGCTTTTATTGGTCTTGCATCACTCTCTTTTCTTCCGAACATTTTGACGGACTCCTATGTAGGAATTGTTATTTCGATTGTTTTGTCTGCAATCGGCAGCGGCGTAACGGAAGTAATAATAAGTCCTATTGTCGACTCGATCCCCGGCGAAAAGAAAACCTCGGAAATGAGTTTACTTCACTCGTTTTACTGTTGGGGACAAATGGCGGTTGTTTTACTTACAACACTTTTAATTAAACTTTTGGGCGACGATTTGTGGTTTGTTATTCCTGCCGTCTGGTCAATTATTCCTTTGTTTAACGCATTTAATTTTATCAACGTCCCCATTGAGCCGAACTTGTCGGAGGACGAAAAAATGCCGTTCTTTAAAATGCTATTTTCAAAGCAGTTCATATTATGTGTCATTATTATGATTTGCTCCGGTGCTTCCGAAATCGCAATGTCACAATGGTCTTCGTATTTTGCCGAGGCGGGACTCAACGTTTCAAAGGTCACGGGCGATATTTTAGGTCCCTGTCTTTTTGCCGTATTTATGGGTACCGGCAGACTTTTATTCGGCTTTTTCGGTGAAAAAGTCAATCTTAAAATCGCACTTTCCGTTTCGGCAACGCTTTGTGTTTTCTGTTATTTGGGTACGGCATTCATTGACAACAGATTTATTTCGCTTTTCCTTTGTGCTTTTACCGGATTTACCGTCAGCATTATGTGGCCCGGTGCATTAAGTCTTGCTTCAAGACTTTTTTCAAAAGGCGGCGGCTCACTTTTCAGTGTTTTGGCGCTTGCGGGAGACACGGGCTGTACATTGGGTCCTTGGTTTGTAAGCTTTATGACCTTAAAGTTTTCCGCCGACACCTCATCCGCAACCTCACTTAAAACGGGGCTTGCATTTTCGGCGTTTATTCCGCTTTTACTGATATTTGCAGTTTTAATGTTAAATTCAAAGAAAAGCATTGACAAAAACATATAAATAGATATAGAATTAAGTAAGCAGTTGTCTTCAGGGGGGAGTGAAATTCTCCACCGGTGGTTAAAGTCCACGAGCCTTGCGGCCGAACGGGTGAAATTCCCGTACCGACGGTATAGTCCGGATGAAAGAAGATGCAACTTTTTAAAGTTACATTGCCCCGATTTTTCGGGGCTTTTTTCTGTTTGACAACTAATATATTTTGAAAGGTCTGTTATTATGTCGAACAAAAAAAGCCAAAAATATTTCAAACTTACGTTCACAGCGTTAATGACCGCCGTCGCAACAATTATTTATATGGTTTTTCCGGAAATAAACATTATTCCCGGAGTCAGCTATATGAAAATTGATTTTTCCGATTTTCCCGCCGTTTTAGTCGGAATGGTTGTCGGCCCGACATACGGTATAATGGTTGAAGTCGTAAAGAATGTCATTCATCTTACACGCACAACGACAATAGGCATCGGAGAAATTATGAATATTGTCATCGGAAGCGGTATTGTATTTTCAATGTCGTTTTACACACGGCTCTTTTCAAAACTCTTTAAAGAAAAAAAGTATTCCTTAAAAACTTATGCACTGTCATCACTTATAACGGTAATAACGGCGATTGCTTTCGGCTGGGCGGCAAATTTAATTTTTACACCCGTTTTTTACGCACTTATGGGCATTCCGATTGTCAGCCAAACTTATTGGGCGGGCGTTTGGGGCTCGACGTCGTTAAATGCGGTAAAAGCGTGCTTTAACGTAATCCCCTTTTACCCCGTATATCTTGCGACCGATAAATCCGTAAAAAAATATATATCCGATCAATAATACAGTTGACAATTTTCGAAAATATGATATTATATATACGAATTTGATATTATCCTTATGCAGAGTGGTGGAGGGACCGGCCCTATGAAGCCCAGCAACCTGCTTTTTGCAAGGTGCTAATTCCTGCGGATATTCCGAAAGATAAGGTAGTTTTAAAGCACCCTATCTGCGTTTGGGTGCTTATTTTTTTTTTGGAGGTAAAATTATGGCAAAATTTCTTTTTACATCAGAATCGGTAACTGAAGGACATCCCGACAAAATTTGCGATAAAATTTCCGATGCCGTTCTCGACGCAATGCTTGCACAAGATCCTATGTCACGTGTTGCTTGCGAAACAACCGTTACAACGGGACAAGTTCTCGTTATGGGCGAAATCACATCAAAAGCAAATGTAAACATTCCCGAAATTGTACGTAATACCGTTTGCGAAATCGGTTATGATAACAGTGAAAAAGGGTTTGACGGTAACACTTGTGCCGTTCTTGTAGCACTTGACAAGCAATCAACCGATATCGCTCTCGGCGTTGACAATTCAATGGAGATAAAAGAGGGCAACGATGACTTTTATAACCTTAACGGTGCGGGCGATCAAGGTATGATGTTCGGCTTTGCATGTGACGAAACACCGGAACTTATGCCGATGCCGATTTCAATGGCTCACAAGCTCGCGGTACAGCTCACTAAAGTCAGAAAAGACGGAACACTCCCCTATCTTCGTGCCGACGGTAAGACACAGGTTACGGTTGAATATGACGACGACAGAAACCCGGTAAGAATAGATGCTATTGTTGTTTCTTCACAGCACAGTGCCGACGTTGAGCTTTCTCAAATTCGAGAAGATATTAAAAATCACGTAATCAAGCCTATTGTTCCCGAAAACCTTATCGATGATGAAACTAAAATCTTCGTTAATCCGACAGGCAGATTTGTAATCGGCGGTCCTATGGGTGATTCGGGTCTTACGGGACGTAAAATCATTGTCGATACATACGGCGGATATTCACGTCACGGCGGCGGTGCTTTTTCGGGCAAAGATCCGACAAAGGTTGACCGTTCTGCTGCTTATGCCGCAAGATATGTTGCGAAAAATATCGTTGCAGCCGGACTTGCCAAAAAGTGCGAAATCGAATTGGCTTATGCAATCGGTGTTGCAAAACCCGTTTCCGTTATGGTTGACACATTCGGTACGGGAATTATGAAAGACAGCGAACTCGGTGACATTGTCAACGAAGTTTTCGACTTAAGACCGGCAGCTATTATTGACACTCTTAAGCTTAGAAATCCGATTTACAAGCAGCTTGCAGCTTACGGTCATGTGGGCAGAACAGACTGCGATGTTATGTGGGAAAAAACAGATAAAGTTGATATATTAAAAGAAAAAGCCAATATTAAATAAATTAAGTTTTTAAAATCAAAAATTCGGAATAAAGCATTTATTTTGACTAATAATAATCGTGCAGGAAAAACAACGATAATTTAAGGAGTGAAAATAATGCTTGACAGAGTTTCATTGATTCTCGTTATCATAGGTGCAATAAACTGGGGAGCTATCGGATTATTTCAATTTGATTTAGTTGCTTGGCTCTTCGGCGGTCAAAGTGCAATAATCAGCAGAATCATATATACACTTGTCGCACTTGCAGGTATTTGGTGTTTGTCACTTTTATTCCGCGACAACGAAGTTTTGGCATCGTCAAATGATGAATAAAAATAACCGAGAAGTTCAACTTCTCGGTTATTTTTTTAACTTTTCCGCCAATTCTTTCGTAGGCGTAACGTATAAAGTATTATATGTGTTATAAATAACCTTTCCGGGTTTTGCGCCGACAGGCTTTTTAACATTTTTTATAATCGTATAATCGACCGCAACGGAAGAAGAATCCTTTGACTTGCTGTGATACGCCGCAAGACAAGCCGCTTCAAACAACGCCGTTTCGGAAATTTCCTTATTGTCGGATATTATCACCGTATGCGAACCGGCTTGCTTTTGAACGTGAAGCCACATATCGTAGTTTTTTGCAAGTTTTAAAGTAAGCATATCGTTTTGAGTGTTATTTCTTCCGACCAAAATCGTAAAGCCGTCGCTCGACTGAAATTCAAGCGGTTGCAAGGGCTTTTCCTTTTTCGGCTTATTTCCTCTTTTGGCTTTTAAATATCCGCCTGCTTCAAGTTCATCACGTATTTCGGAAATTTCTCTGTCGGAAGACGCTCTCGAAAGATTGTCAAGAACGGTATCGAGATATACAAGTTCTTGTTCGCCCTCGTCAATGAGTGAATAAAGCATTTTCTCGGCATTGGCGGCCTTCTTATATTCTTTAAAATACCTTTGTGCGTTTTGCTGAGCCGACAACGCCGGATTAACCGGTATCTCTAAAAGCTTGTTTTCATCATAATAATTTTCAACACGGTAAAGTGATGATTTTTCGGTAAGCTTATATTGGTTAGCTGTTATCAGTTCGGCGAAAATTCTCAATTCTTCTCTATTTTCGCTTTTTTCAAGTTCAGCTCTGCGATTATTGATTTTGCGTGCGGTTCGTTCAATGGCATTGTTTAAAAGTTTAAACAAATCCGCCGCCCTTCTCTTTACACGCAAGATTTTATCTTTTTCAAAATAGAAATCGTCAAGAAGTTCGGAAAAACTTTCATATTCCTTTTGTTCAAAAAGGTTACCGTACTGTCGAATTTTCGTAAACGAAAAGTCATAAGGCAAGTTTTCGCTTGAAACAAGCATATTTGCCGAGCTGTTTTCAAGAATTTCGGTTTTAAGAATATTCAACTCGCTTGACAAACGTTCTTTTTCGATTTCACTTAAAAGTCCCGTCTGCTTGTCACCGAATACGGTTCTGTAAGCAAGCTCACGGCAAACGATAGGCGAAAGACCTTCAACGACATCCAATATAGCTTTTGAAAGTAGTTTTTCCGACCTTGAGAAAATTTTGTTTACCAAGGTGTCTGTATCATCGGAAAAAATATTACATTTGTCTTGTTTCGGCGGCAATTCGTATTTTAAATTAGGTAAAATTTCTCTGACAGATGATTTTGATTCGTCTACCCTTTTAACAGCGTCGATTATTGTATAGTCACTGTTACACAAAACAATGTTACTGCGTTGCCCCATTATTTCGCAAACGAGATGATAATCGGTTTTGTCGCCGATATCGGTAGTACCCGAAAAGTCGAAAATAAGAATTCTGTCGTTATCAATTTGGCGAACAGACTTTAAATTTGCACCGACAAGTCTTTTTCTGAAAAGCATACAAAGCATCGGCGGTGATTTCGGATTCTCCGGCAAATACCTTGTCAAATGAACCCTCGGACTTTGGCCGTCGCACGAAGTGTACATACGGTAAGAACCGTCACGGGTACGAAAAGTAAACACCAACTCGTTTTTTGAGGGTTGGTGTATTTTTTCAACCTTTGCTCCGAATAAGCAGCTCTGTAATTCGTTTTTAATCAGTCCTAATGTAATTCCGTCAAGTGCCATAAAACCTCTTATGCCCTAAATATCGGCGAATGTTGTGCAGCTAAGACACACTCAATGTTAAATTTGTTTTCAATCTTATTTTTCAGCGGTTCAACGGCAATCGTTTCGGTTTCGAAATGACCTGCACATATTAAAGAAACGCCCATTTCATTTGCGTCGAGGAAGTTATGATGTGAACCGTCACCCGTAAGAACCGCGTCGCAGTTAAGCTCGCACGCCTGCTTTAAAAAATCACTTCCGGCACCGCCGCAAACAAGAACTCTTTTTATAGGCTTGTCCGATTTATTATATCTTATTTCGCAGCACAAGGAGTTTTTGATTTTCAATATAAAATCCCCTAACGCCGTTTCACTGTTAAAGACGCCGATATTAAAGCATTCGCCTTCACGTTTTTCAAATGAGTCAAATCCGACTGTTTCGCATAAAATATCGTTTACTCCGTCAACCGCTTTATCGTAATTTGTGTGAGCCGAAATAACGGAGATATTGTTTTGTACAAGCTTATAAGCCAACGTGTTTTGCGTAACAGACGAAAGCGGATGAAAAATAACGGGGTGATGCGTAATTATTAAATCGGCACCGATTTTAACAGCTTGATTGAGAACATCCTCAGTTGCGTCAAGAGCGAAAATAATCTTATTGACATTCGCATTTTCGTCACCGACAAGCAGTCCCGAATTGTCCCACTCCTCTTGTGTGTCAAAAGGGGCAAAAGAGTCAATGAAATTATAAATATCCTTTACCGTTGCCATTTTTTCAACTCCTCAACTGTCTTTTCAAGCTCGGTGCAAGTGATTTCGGCTTTTTTTAATGCAGTCAGCTTTTTATTGTATTTATTAAAAATATGATTTAAGTATTTTAAAGAATTCGTGTCCGAATTTTCCGGCAATGTACCTAAAATCAAGTCAAGCTCACCGTATTCACGCTTTTTACCGTCAAAATACGCACTCATTATTATGTAAAGTTTATCACCGTCAACGGCAACTTTTTCGCAATCAATGACGAAGCCGTTGTCGTACAATGTTTTTCGCAATTCCTCGGCATGTGTCATCGGTTGAAGAATCAAATGAATATCTTTGTTTTTTAACCACGGTGTACGTTCGATGAATTCGGAAATCAGTAATCCGCCCATACCGGCGACGGCAATTTCATCAACCTCGTTTTCGCCGAAGTTGTTCAAACCGTCGGAAAGCCGAAGTGTAATTTTATCCGACAAATTATGTGCAACGACAGTTTCCCTTGCATTTTCAAGGGGGCCTTTACGCAAGTCGGCGGCAACGGCATTTTCGATTATTCCGTTTTCAATCAGCCACACGGGAAGATAAGCGTGGTCTGTGCCGATGTCGGCAAATTTTCTTCTTTTTCTGACCAAGCCCGCCACAGCGGAAAGTCGGCTGTCAAGTTGCATAAACTTATACCTCTTTGAACAAAATCCCCCTATTTTTATAGGAGGATTTTTGTTGAATTATTTATTGGCGTTTTCTTGAAGAAAAGCATTGATGCCTTCAACAAATTCGTCGGGGTCAACACCGTGAACCATACAAGCTTGTTCAACGGTTTCGCCGCGTGCCGAAGGACAGCCGAGACAATGCATACCGAGATTTAAGAAAAACGGAACTGTTTCTCTTGCATTATCAAGAATTTCGCCGATATTCATATCTTTTGTAATTTGAAACATTTCTTATTCTCCTTTTACAACCGCAACAACAATTTTCTTATCGTTAATTGCAAATTCACTTGTATAATCGGCATTGATTTCTTCGTTAAGTACGAGAGAATCGGCAAGAAGCTCATCTGCAATGTATGACAATTTTTCGTTGAGTGCACTTAAGATGAACTCGTCGTCAACGCTGATTGAAACGTTAATGCGTTGTTCAACTTGATAACCGGCATCCTTACGTGCAACTTGACACTGACGGACAATGTCACGTACAACGCCTTCTTTAAGAAGCTCATCAGTAAGGATAACGTCAAGAGCAACAACGGAATCTTGTGAAAATTCGGCGGAAACAATACCGTCTTTTGTCTTTGACTGAACCGCAAAGATAGAAGGAGCAAACTTTTCGTCCCAACCGGCTACTTCAACGTCTTCACCGGCAATAACTTTTGCCGTAAGATCAGCCATATCCTCTTTTGAAAGTCCTTCAAGTGTTTGCTTCATCTTATTTACGTCGCTCTTTAAAACCGCACCGGCAACCTTAAAGTTGACGGTAATATAATGATCTTCGAGAGTATTGATATCGTCAACGTATTCAACCGACTTGATATTAAGTTCATCAAGAATATTCTTCTCAAAAGTTTTGATTTTATCAGCCTTATCCGCATCACAGCAAATGAAAAGTTTTGAAAGCGGTTGACGAACCTTTATTTGATGTTCGTTACGAAGTCTTAAAGCAACGGCAATAATTTCACGTACAAGATTTGTTTGTTCGATAATTCCGTCGTCTTCAACGCCTTCAAGAACGGTCGGCCAATCACTCAAATGTACGGATTCCGCACAGTCGGATTCACAAGTCTTAACAAGGTTTTGCCAAATGTACTCTGTCATAAACGGCATAATGGGAGCCATTACCTGAACGCAAACCTTGATGGCGTTAAAGAGTGTCCAATATGCAACCATCTTATCTTGCTCGTCACCCGTTTTCCAGAAACGGCGGCGATTTGCTCTGATATACCAGTTTGAAATTTCATCTACAAAAACTTCAAAATCTTTAATGAGTGCCGATGTTTTATAATCATCCATCGAAGCTGTTGCTTTCTTGATGAATTCGTTAGTTCTTACAAGGAGCCACTTATCAATCGGAGTCAGCTTTGAAAAGTCAATTTTATAATCGGTAAAGTTAGGCTTATCAAGTTGTGCATAGGTATCGAAGAATGTATAAATATTCCAGAAACCGAGCATCTTTCTTCTTGCCTCGTCACCGAGATTATAACCGAAACGGACATCGTTGGTGTTCGGTGCACTTGCATAAAGATAACGAACTGTATCGGCACCGATTTTTTCGGCGGCTTCATCGAATTTAATCATAAATCCGGTCTTCGAGAACTTAGAGCCGTCTTCGGAAACGACCATTCCGTTTGTAACAACTCTTTCGTACGGTGCTTTTCCGACGAGTACCGTGCTCATAAAGAGCATCGAATAGAACCAAAGACGTACTTGTTCGTGCATTTCGGTAACCCACTCGGCAGGGAAATTCTTTTTCCAAGCTTCACGGTCGGTAAAGTAACCGAGCGTCGAGAACGGTACGATACCGGCATCAAGCCAAACGTCACCGATTTCGGGAACACGTGAAACCTCTTTGCCGCAGTGATCACACTTAATCTTAATTTCGTCAACCCACGGTCTGTGAAGTTCGGGAAGTGCGTCAACTTGTGCCGGATCAACTGCCTTTTCACGAAGTTCGGCTTTTGAACCGATAACGGTTACGTGTCCGCAATCACAAGGATAGAACGGAAGCGGCATACCGTAATAACGCTTACGTGAAATGTTCCAGTCACCCATATTGTTGAGCCAGTCATTCATACGTTTACCGTTTGAAGCCGGTTCCCACTTAACAGAATTAGCACATTCAATAAGTTTCGGCTTAATTTCGGAAGTTCTGATATACCAAGCCGGAACAAGACGGAAAACGACCTCGCTCTTACATCTCCAGCAAACAGGATAGCTGTGTTCATGAGGTTCAACCTTATAAAGCTTATTCTGAGCTTTAAGATTTTCAAAAACTTCGTCGGCAATTGTATGACTGTCTTTACCCGTCATAAATCCGAAGCCGTCAAGATAAATGCCCATATCGTCAATAGGCATTACTTTCGGAAGACCGAGTCTTTCACCGAGTTCAAAGTCCTCGATACCGCAGCCGGGAGCAATGTGAACGACACCCGTACCTTCGTCGGCGGCAACGTCTTCCCAAGGAACGATTTTGTGTTCGATTCCCGCTTGTGCTTCCAAATCAGCAAAGCAAGTTTCGTAATGAAGACCTACAAGTTCTTCACCCTTTAATGCGCGAACAACTTCAAGCTTATCGTCACCGAGGTACTTAATGGCATTTTTTGCGAGAATTAAAGTTTGATCGTCACTTGCAACCTTAACTTCAACATAGTCGATTTCGGGATTAACCGCCAAAGCGACGTTTGAAGAAAGAGTCCAAGGAGTAGTTGTCCATACAAGAATTTTTGAATTAAGCTCTTTAACGGGAAGCTTAAAGAAGACGGAATTGTGTGTCATCAACTTATACGAACCCGTCATTTCGTGTTCGGAAAGTGATGTTCCGCAACGCGGACACCAAGGCATCGGCTTATATTCACGTTGAATCCAGCCGTGATTATCACATTCTTTTAAGAAATGCCAAATTCCTTGAATGTTGAGGTCTGTATTCGTATAGTATGAATTATCCCAATCCATCCATTGACCGAGTCTTTTCGATTGCTCTGTAATGATTCCGGAAAAATGTTTTACACGCTCAACACACTGACGTGTAAACTTGTCCATACCGTATTCTTCAATGTCTTTCTTTGTTTTGAAGCCGAGTTGTTTTTCAACCTCAACCTCAACCCAAAGTCCTTGCGAGTCAAAGCCGTTTTGACGACGGCAATCATAACCTTGCATTGATTTATAACGGATAAAAATATCCTTTGTACTTCTGCCCCAAGCGTGATGTATACCCATTGGGTTATTTGCGGTAATAGGACCGTCAAGAAAACGGAACATTTTTTTGCCCTTATTTTTCTCAACAAGTTTTTCATAATACTTTTCTTTTTCCCAGAGCTCCATAACCTGATGCTCAAGGTCAACGAAGAGATTTTTCTCGTCTGCCACTATATTATCCACCTTTCAAGTGATATATGTACATAATTTAACAGATAATATTATACACGAATACCGCTAAAATTCAAGTGATTTATAGAAAAATCTCAATATTTAATTACTTTTGATTCAAGTATTTTTCTTTTGTTGCCATTCCGCCGCGAATATGTCTTTGTGCTTTATTGACTTCAAGCACTTTTCTCACTTGCGTATAGAGTGCGGGATTATACTTTTCAAGCCGCTGTGCGACATCCATATGAACCGTACTTTTACTTATTCCGAACATTTTCGCAGCCGCCCTTACAGTCGCTTTATTCTCAACTATGTATTCACCGAGCATCGATGCTCTTTCTTCAACTAAATCTTTCAAGAAAAGCCCTCCTTTATTCATCAATAAATATGAAGAAAGAAGGCTTAATATTCTTTTAAAATAAAATTATGATTTTTGACGGCGGACTGCCGTTGAAAAGGTTTTAAGTTTATGATATAATTTTTTCGGTGATTGTATGATAAAAATTATGTTCGTCTGCCACGGTAATATATGCCGTTCGACCATGGCGGAATTTGTTATGAAGGATATTGTCAGAAAAAATAATTGTGCCGATAATTTCTTGATTTGTTCGAGTGCGACAAGCACCGAAGAAATAGGCAACGACACTCATTACGGCACAAAAAAGATACTTGATAAAGAGGGCATCCCCTACACCGAGCGGCAAGCGGTTCAACTGAAAAAATCCGACGGTGAAAAATACGATTTCATAATCGGAATGGACAGTGCAAACATCAAAAACATACACAAAATTATCGGTGACGATTACAGCGACAAGGTATATAAACTTTTACGGTTTACAGGTTCAAACAGAGATGTGGCTGATCCGTGGTACACAAGGAATTTTGAAGCGACGTACAAGGACATTCTCCTCGGCTGTAAAGCATTGTACGATAAAATTAAAACCGAGAGATAAATTCTCTCGGTTTTCTTTTATAATGTCTTGTAAAGCGATTCTACAAGCGAAGCGTTTCTCGTAGCGGAGATGTTGTTAATATAAATAACGTCCTTGACGTTGTTTGCGATAACAAATTGGCTTACGCTCTTACCGTAATAACGGTAATCAATGACATAAACTTTATTATAATTTTCAACGAGGAACGGAACAAAAGCATTACCGAACGACTCTTTTACAACAACAACGGACGAACCGTCGGTTATATCGGGATTTGTGATTTCGGTAAAAGGATTGTCACCGCCGATAAACGCGTTGTACTTCATTGATTTGCCGTATTTCGAAACATCCATAATAATCGGCCAGTTACATTTATTGCCGGATTTGTCGACAAAGTACATAGAAGCTTTTGAATTAGGCTTATACGCATAAACAGTATCGGGATTATTTTCGAGTTCCGGAAGTTTTCCGGTATCGCTGTAAAATGTTCCCAAGAAATTTTCATATTTAACTTCGGAATAGAAGTTCAACGGTACCGCAGACTTACCGCTTGCCGAAGCATACTGTTCGTATGCATAATACGCACCCAAAGCCGTCCAGTGATGGTCGGTATTAAAATAAATATACTCGTTTTTATGGCTCATCAGCGTATTGTATATGTTTACCTTTTTGACATTGCCGTTCAAACCGCTGTAAAAATAATCAATCGCCTTTTTTTGATCTGACGAGTTAATCTGCGACTTGATTTGATCTGGCAAAGTAATTCCGATGCTTGTCGGAACGATTATATCATATACATTTGCTTTACCCGCAAGGCTGTCAGCCTGTTTATTGATTACCGCAATATACTTGTCTGCCGTATTCTTATTGAAATTATAATATTCATACGCTTTGTTACCGTATACAAGCACACCGCCGAAGCTTTGAGGTTTAACATTCGTTGACGGCTGAGAAGGTGTCTGTTCGGAGGGCTTTTGATTATTATCCGTAGTTTGTTCGCTCGGTTGCTCATTTTCGGCTGCGGTTGTATTTTCGGGTTGCGTCGTTTCTTGTTCGAACTCTTTCAATATGTCCTCATCGGGCGGAATATACTCATCCGGTATTTCATCCGATTTTTCGACATCGCCGTGAATTATCATATCGGATTTTCCGTAATAAGATTTTATTTTACTGTTTAAGCTTATCATAAGTTCTCTGCCCGGAAAAGTGTCGGAATACCATTCACCCACTCCGCTGAAATAAGCACCGCTAAACAAACTTTCGACAGAAAATTCGGGAAATTCGGCTAATTTTCTTTTTTCGATTTCAGATTCTTCCGGTCTTAACGGCAATATAAGTCCGAGTATGCAAAGAGCAGCCAGCGTTAACGCAAATGCAACCGACTGAAGCTTATATACACCGCTGAAACGCGGTTTTGTTTTATCCTTACTCATTCTATCCTACATCCTTAAAATTGGAAATACAAAAACGGGTTATAACTGTTACCGACAATGTTTATTAACGAAATTAAAATTAAAGCCACCGGTGATAAAACGGTGCATACCGCCCACACCGACTTTGCCAATTTGTTTTTTAAAGCCGCCTTTTTCAATAAGCCGCTTATGATTTTAACAATCGGGAACACGGCAAGTACGGCGAAAATTATAAATACAAAATTGCTTTTGAGAATTGCGACTGTTTCAATGTCGGTCAAGCTGTTCGAATTCATTCCGAACATACCCTTTAACACGGCAAACATTGTACCCGTGTTTTCAAATTTAAATAACACCCAACCGAAATAGACAACGATCAGCAAATAAATATTGGAAACGGGCTTGATTTTATCGAGCCACTTACCCAAGAAAGCTTTTTCGATAACGAGGAACACGAAGAAATACAGTCCCCACAAAACGTAGTTCCAGCTTGCACCGTGCCAAAGCCCCGTTAATGCCCAAACGACGAACAAGTTCAAATATGTTCGTGCATTTCCTTTTCTGTTACCTCCGAGCGGAATGTAGACATAGTCTCTGAAGAAAGTACCGAGTGAAATATGCCACCTTCTCCAAAATTCCGTAACAGACGACGAAACATAAGGGTAATTAAAGTTTTCTTTATAATCAATGCCTATCATCTTACCCATACCGATTGCCATATCGGAATATGCCGAAAAGTCAAGATATATTTGCAAAGAAAACATAAGCATACCGAGCCACAAAGAAGCTACGGATTTTGTTTCGATTATCGAAACGGCTTGAGCGCTGTTAATAAGGTCGTCGCTAATAATAAAGTTGCCGAAAAGTTGTCCGCACATATTTGCGAAAACAGCTTTTTTCGCAAGACCTACACAAAATCGATTGATGCCGGCACTAATACTCTGCATATCGGTGCTTCTTGAAAGCAACTGAGCCTCAACGTCCTTATATCTGACAATCGGGCCCGCAATACACTGATGAAAAAGGCTTGCGTAAAGAAGAACAATGTAAAACTTTTTCTGTGCGGCAACGTCACCGCGGTAAACGTCAACGACGTATGACAAGAGCTGAAAAGTGTAAAAAGAAATGCCTATCGGTAAAGCGATATTGGGAATATTTGACGGGAAACCGAACAAATTTTGCGTATTTGTAAGTACAAATGTGCCGTATTTAAAAACGCCTATAAGTCCCAAGTTGATTACACACGCCAAAGCGAGAAAAAACTTCTTTGTTTTTTCGTTTTTCTCGATATAAAGCGCACAAATCCAATCGACAAAAGTCATCAAAAGGAGAAGTATTATATATTTAGGCTCACCCCACGCATAAAAAAGCAAGGAAAAAACGAGCAATACGATATTTTTAATTTTTATATTTTCCGCCAAAATGTACAAAATCATACACAGCGGAAAAAGAACCAACAAAAAGGGTAAACTGACAAAAACCATTTTATAAACTCCTTAAATCTCTTCCACACCGAACTTCGAAGGTCTGCACAAATAGACCTCGGAATATTTTTCTTTAAGTTTATTACAACATTCGACAGCCTTCGCATCATCACCGAACAATCCGAACACGGTAGGACCGCTTCCGCTCATACAGCAAGCATCGGCACCGAATTTTCGCATAATGCCTTTTATGTGCGGTCGTTTCGGCACTTCGACGGCTTGTTCGAAAACATTTCCGCAAAGCGAACAGATTTTTAAATAATCGCCTTCGGAAACAGCTTGTGTCATCGAAACTCTGTCAAGGTGTCTAACCCTTGTCAGCTCATCAAATTGAGCGTAAGCTTGCGGAGTAGAAATATCCTGATCGGGCTTAGCGATTACTATCGAACAGTCGGTAAGATTTTTAACGGGGGCAACAACGTCGCCTATACCGAGTGCAATCGCCGTTCCGCCGGTTAAACTAAACGGAATGTCCGCACCGACCGCAGCACCGATTTCACACAGTTCTTTTTGTGAAAGATTCGTTGCGTAAATCTTATTAAGGCAATATAAAACTCCGGCACCGTCGGCACTTCCGCCCGCAACACCGGCAGCCATAGGAATATTTTTTTGAATGTTAACCGTTATACCGCAATCGGAAATGTTACAGTATTCGAAAAATTCAGCGGCACATTTATAAACTATATTTTTTTCGTTACACGGAACTTTAGGATTGTCACACGTTATTATAATTTTTGAATCGCCGTTCTTTTCAACGGAAATAATGTCATATAAATCAATCGACTGCATAACCATAAAAAGACTGTGATAACCACTGTCTAATTTTTTCAAAATGTCAAGCATTAAATTGATTTTTGCGGCAACCTTAACTTTCATAACTACTCCTCAAACTGAATTTTAATTTGCATCGGTGTTCTTTTTTCAAAAAACGTTATACTGTCAAAACCCGCTTCAAGAGCTGCGTTGTAGCCCATATCAATATCTGCGGCAAGGTCTTCGGCAAAATGCGCATCGGAACCGACGGTTACGTATTTTCCGCCTAATTCCTTAAAACGTTTTATAACATCAACCTCCGGCGAAAGCTTATTAAGAGGCTGTCTTAATCCGGCGGTGTTAATTTCGAGAGCAATGTTTTTTTCGGCAGTCAACGAGAGAATTTCGTCGATTTGCTCTTTAAATTCGCTCAAGTCTATTTCAAGATTGGATTTTGAATAAAAATAACGTAATGGATAAGTAAGATGAGCCAAAACATCGAAGTTACCCCAATTAAGCATTTCGATTATTTCTTTGAAATATTCTTTTAAAAGGCGTCGTGCTTGATCCATTGTCAAGTTTTCCATAAAATAGAAATCCTCGCCGCCGCGAAGATTGTGAACGGAAGCGATAACTTGGTCGTAATTATATCTGTTTATGATTTTGTCGGCGACTTCAATGTCATAGGCCGGCTGTCCGAGTTCGATGCCGTTTAAAACGAGAAGTTTTCCTCTGAAGGCGGAAACGACCTTTGAAATTTCAAAAAACGCCTGAAAAACTCTTTTTTCGTATTGCGCATCGCCTCTGTATCGGTCAACCTCGCAGTGATCCGTAAAGGCAACGGCACGCATTTCAAGCATTTCGGCTTTTTCGCAGAAGAATGTAGCCGAATGATTTCCGTCGAAAGAATTATCGGTATGAACGTGTAAATCGACAATGTTTTTATACATAAAAACACCTCCGTATTTCTGTAAATAATGGTACTACAAATTCCGTGTTTTTTCAACAGTATTTACGAAAAAATATAATAAAAATTCCCGCTATTCACAATCCGAAAAAATTGTGTTAGAATATTAAAAATAATTGTTTCGGAGGTATAACAAATGAGAGGTATTATTACTGTTGTCGGCAAAGATATGATCGGTATTCTTGCCAAAATTTCGGGAATGTGTTCCGAAAGCGGTGTAAATGTTATTGAAGTTTCTCAATCTATTCTGCAAGATATGTTTTGTATGATTATGCTTGTGGATTTTGAAAAGTTAACCGTTCCTTTTGCCGATTTTTCGGATAGGCTTACGGATATGGGCAAAGAAATGTCACTTTCCGTTCACGTTATGCATGAAGATATTTTTAATTCCATGCACAGAATATAAGTAGGTGCAAATATGATTAACACACACGACATACTTGAAACAATAAATATGATTCAAGACGAAAATCTTGACATACGAACCGTAACCATGGGAATTTCTCTGCTTGACTGCTGTACGGGTGATATAAATTCCACATGTGACAAGATATATGAAAAGATAACAAAAAAAGCCGAGAAGCTTGTAAAAACCGGTGAAAACATTGAAAAAGAATACGGTATTCCGATTATAAACAAACGTATTTCCGTTACACCCGTTTCAATGCTTTGTGCATCAAGCAAGGGCAATCCCCTTCTTTTCGCAAAGACTCTCGAAAGAGCCGCGCAAACCGTCGGAGTTAATTTTATCGGCGGTTATTCCGCATTGGTACAAAAGGGCTTTTCCGCCGGTGATGAGGAACTTATTCGCAGTATTCCGGAAGCCTTGAGCATAACGGAACATATTTGCTCATCTGTAAACATAGGTTCGACAAAAGCCGGCATAAATATGGATGCCGTTAAAATAATGGGACAGATAATCAAAGAGTCGGCGGAAATTACGGCTGACAAAGGGTGCATAGGCCCCGCAAAACTTGTGGTATTTTGCAATGCACCGGAAGACAATCCATTTATGGCGGGTGCGTTTCACGGTGTCGGCGAACCCGACTGTGTCATAAACGTAGGTGTTTCGGGTCCCGGAGTTGTCCGTTCGGCAATTTCGAAAATTCCGAACGCAAACATTACAGAGGTTGCCGATACGGTAAAACGGACAGCATTTAAAATTACAAGAATGGGACAGTTAGTCGCAAAGGAAGCATCTAAACGGCTCGGCGTTCCTTTCGGAATTGTCGATTTGTCGCTTGCACCGACACCGGCTATCGGTGACTCCGTTGCATATATACTTGAAGAAATGGGACTTGAACAATGCGGTGCTCACGGAACTACGGCTTGCCTTGCACTTCTCAACGACGCCGTCAAAAAAGGCGGCGTAATGGCATCGTCACACGTCGGAGGACTTTCGGGTGCATTTATTCCCGTTTCGGAAGACGCCGGTATGATTGCCGCGGCAACAAGCGGCACACTTACTATTGAAAAGCTTGAAGCTATGACGTGTGTATGTTCGGTCGGACTCGATATGATTATTGTGCCGGGTGACACAACGGCAGAAGTTCTTTCCGGCATTATTGCCGACGAAGCCGCTATCGGTATGGTTAACTCAAAGACGACTGCGGTAAGACTTATCCCCGCCGTAAACAAAAACATCGGTGACACGCTTAATTTCGGCGGACTTTTGGGACACGGGCCCGTTATGAAATTAAACACAGCCTCCCCCGCCGCATTTATAAACCGCGGCGGTCGAATTCCGGCACCTTTGCAAAGCCTTAAAAATTAAAGCAAATCAAACGAGGGTAGAGAAATCTCTACCCTTTTATGATGCCTTTTGAACAGACGACTCATATTTTTTCATTTCACTCGACTGACAGATTTCAACCATTCTTTCGGCAAAAATCGCATAGCCTTGCTTTGGATTGTTAACGAAAACGTGCGTAACGGCACCGATAAGCATACCGTTTTGAATAATGGGACTGCCACTCATTCCCTGCAAAATTCCGCCTGTTTTTTCCAACAGTTTTTCATCTGTTATTTCGATTACCATATCTTTATTAACCGACGGAGAGTTTGTGTTGACCTTTGTTATTTTAATATCATAATATTGGGGTTCGCCCTTGTCGACGGTGCAGTAAATTTGCGCGTAGCCCTCTTTAACCTCTTGTTTAACGGCAACGGGTATTTTTTTACCCGTCATACAGTTATTCGTGTATCCGTAAATTCCGTATTCGTTGTTTAAACAAAGTATTCCGTTTTTGTTGCCTGTAAACACACCGCACAACTCTCCCACATTACCGACGGAGCTTTTATAAAAACCGCTGATATACGCTTCCGCCATTTCTCCGCTTTTTATGGGCATAATATCTTCTGTGTCAACGTCATAAACTCCGTGGCCTAAACCGGCAAAAGAACAGTTATCATTGTAAAAAGTGACGGTTCCGATACCCGCAGTGCTGTCTCTCACCCATATACCCGCCTTATACTTACCGCTTATTGTATCGGAATATGTCTTAAATTTAACCGTTTTCTCCGTGCCGTTTCTCAAGATGCGAACAGACAATTCTTTTCCGTTGCTCTGCTGAAATATTTGAGCCAAATGATTTACCGAATTTACGGTTTCGCTGTCGACCTTTGTTATTATATCACCGACCTTTATACCGGCTTTCGCAGCGGGATTTACCGCACCGTTTTCCGTTTCAACCGAATCGGTAGATACAACTATCACGCCGTCGGTATAAAGTTTGATTCCGAAAATCTGCCCGCCCAAAGTTACGTACTGTCTTTTTGTGCTTGTGATTTCCGCTGATTTAATCGGTATAATATTTAAAAGTGTTATTTGTGCGTTACTTGAATAGCCACTCATTTTTCCGTTAGTTGTCGATGCTTCGGTTTTGCTTTTTGCAGAATAAAAATCGAAGCCGCATATTTGAGGTGCTTTATATTCACAGCCCTCTATAACCGTTATTTTATCGGGAACGATTTTTTCACCGATATATACCAATGAAAAAGCGAGAGCCGTAATGAACGTCATTACCAAGCTTAAAATTTTTAAAAAAGTTTTCATATTTCACCTCCGCAATTTACAATAATAATTTGCCACGGTGAAACTTATTTATTTACGGAAAAATAAACGTCAATCGGTGATTTTTCACAAAAAAAGAAAAAGACGACTTACACGGTAAAGGAAAGTAAATCCGTTACTTTGTAAGTCGTTTTAATAAAAATTCAACGAAAAATTTTGCAAATTTTTTCTACTGTTTTTTCAACGGTTGAGTCTGTTGAATCAATCACACAGTCGGCATATTTTTCATAAAGTGCCGCACGCTCGTTAAAAATTTCGTCAACCGTTTTTCCTTTTTGTGCCGCAATGCCGCGTGTACTTATGTTGCTCAAACGTCGTTTAATTTCATCAACGGAAACATTCAAATAAACGATTTTTCCGTTTTTTTTCAAATGATTAACCGCTTCCTCACGGAAAACAACACTTCCGCCCGTCGCAATGACACAATTTTCACAGTCAAGAGATTTCACAGCCTCGGCTTCGATATCGAGAAATTTTTCAATTCCGTCAGTGTCGATAATATCTTGCAACAGACGTTTTTCACGCTGTTGAATAATTAAATCAGTATCGGTAAAGCCGACGCCGAGTGTTTTCGCAAGAATAACGCCAACCGTACTTTTACCGCAACCGGGCATACCTATAAGTACAATATTCATAATCAGATTGAAATTTCGTGTGCAATGTTGTATTCGTCGATATTAAGAGTTTTCTTCATATTGAGTGCTTCGAAAATATCGTAATCAACAATAGAATCATTCTTAATAGCAAGGACTCTGTTGCCGATACCGGCTTTAAGAAGTTCAACGGCACGGTGTCCCATAAGGCTTGCCGTCACTCTGTCGCGAACAGTCGGATGGCCGCCGCGTTGAACGTGACCGAGTATTGTCGCACGCGACTCTACTCCCGTTTCTTCTTGAATACGTTTTGCCATTTCTTCAACGCCACCGATACCTTCGGCAACTAAAATGATAAAGTGCTTTTTACCCGTCTTTTGAGTTCTCTTCATACGCTCGATAACGTCACGTTGGAAATCATAGGGAACTTCGGGAATAAGAATAGTTGTGGCACCGCAAGCAATACCGGCATTGAGTGCGATATATCCCGCACGTCTGCCCATTACCTCGACAACGGAGCAACGGTCATGTGATTCGGAAGTATCACGAAGTCTGTCAACCATTTCGAGAACCGTATTCATAGCGGTATCATAACCGATTGTATAGTCACTGCAAGCGATATCGTTGTCTATTGTACCCGGTATACCGACGCAGTTGATTCCGCGAAGAGATAAATCACGGGCACCTCTGAACGAACCGTCACCGCCGATTACAACAATACCCTCCATATTTACGTCTTTAGCAACCTTTAATGCCTTTTGAAGTCCTTCTTCTGTTTTGAATTCGGGACTTCTTGCGGAATAAAGAACTGTACCGCCGCGGTTAATGATGTTGGAAACGCTGCGAAGATTCATTTCATACATATCGCCTTGCATAAGTCCGTTATATCCGCGTCTTATACCCATAACTCTGAAGCCGCTTTCACAACCGGAACGTACAACTGCACGAACAGCAGCATTCATACCCGGTGCGTCGCCGCCGCTTGTAAGAACACCTATTGTTTTCATTATATCACCCTTCAATTTACATTTATTACCACATTGAAATTAAATGATACCATAGTCGACAAGAAAAAGCAAGTGGCAAAGCTATTTTTGCAGTATTACATTTTTTTCGCCGATTATTTCTTTTAAGTCCGATATTACTTTTTCATTGACGGAAATTTTTTTAGACGGAAAATACTTTTTGCTGTCACAGAAATAGTAATACAGCGGTGTATCCCCTTCGACCGTGTTTTCCTTCAAATAAGTCACGCACTTATTATAAGTTTCGGATTTATTGTCGGAAAGTCTCAAGAAAAGTCCCGTGCGTTTTGCCGTATTTATCTTGACATTTTCGGCAGTTTCAAAGAAATCGAGAATTATCTTCGGACTTTCCTCCTCACGCACCGAAAGTCTGCCTCCTATTACGGCAACGGTGCCGACGGCAAGTTTCGAAACAAGTTTTGCGTAAGTTTTCGGGAACACGATAACCTCAACGGTTCCCAAGACATCTTCGACGGTGAAAAACGCCATATACTCACCGCTTTTTGTTTGCTTTTTCGTCATATTAGTTATTATGCCCATAACTTTAACGGAAGAACCGTCACCGAATTCGGAATCAAATTCGCTGTCACCGTTTAACAAATCTATTATTTTGTCGCATTTCAGTTTTTTCGCCAATTCGGAATATTCGTTCATCGGGTGAGAAGAAATATAAAGTCCCGTTGTTTCTTTTTCCATTGCAAGAAGGTCTTGCATATCGAATTCGGAACAATTTTTCATTTTATATGCGGAGCCTTCATCGTTATTGCCGACAATGTCAAACAAACCGATCTGTCCTTCTAAATTTCGGCGTCGTGAATCATCGAGTTCATCGACAATAAACGGAAGATTCGTAAGCATTTCACGTCGGTTACTGCCGAGATTGTCGAGAGCTCCGCTTTTAATCAAGCTTTCAACTGCTCGCTTGTTGAATCCTTTTCCGTAGGAACGCTTGCAAAAAGAATAAAAAGAATTATAAGGACCGTTCATTTCTCGCTCGCGAATGATAGTATCAATGAAGTCGTGACCGAGATTTTTTATGGCAAGAAGTCCGAATACAATGGATTTTCCTTTGTCGCTATCGGCTGTAAAGTTTTTACCGCTGTAATTGACATTGGGTGCAAAAATTTTTATTCCCATTTTCTTACAATTCTCAATATATGCGGAAACCTTTTCGGCATTATCCAAAACGCTCGTAAGAAGCGATGCCATAAACTCACACGGATAATAGCATTTAAGATATGCCGTACGGTAAGCGACAACGGCATACGCCGCGGCGTGTGACTTATTAAAGGCATACGATGCAAATGAGGTCATATCGTCAAAAATCTCATTTGCAACACGAACATCTATTCCGTTTGCGGCACAACCGTCACAAAAGAAAGTACGTTCGTTTTCAAGAACACTGTGTTTTTTCTTTGACATTGCACGACGTACAATATCGGCTCTGCCGAGCGAATACCCCGCAAGTGTACGAAACACTTGCATAACCTGTTCTTGATACACCATACAGCCGTACGTAACATCGAGAATACTTTTAAGCATCGGTGTTTTATAACGTATGCCGTTCGGATTGTGACTGTTTGCAATATATGTGTCAATAGAGTCCATAGGTCCCGGACGGTAAAGAGAGATAACGGCAATAATATCTTCAAAGTTTTTAGGCTTTAAACGGGCGTAAACGTTTCTCATACCCGAAGATTCACATTGAAACACACCGTCGGTTTGCCCGTTTGTAAACAACGCAAAAACGTTTTTATCGTCAAAAGGAATTTTTTCTATTTCAAAATCGGGCTTCCTTTTTCTTATCATCTTCACCGAATCGTTTATCACCGTCAGTGTACGCAGCCCTAAAAAATCCATTTTAAGCAGACCTAATTCTTCAATTGTCGTCATTGTAAACTGCGTTACAACGGACTCATCGTTACGTGCAAGAGGTACATAATCGCTTACGGGGCGGTCGGTAATTACAATACCGGCAGCGTGAGTAGACGCATGACGCGGCATACCCTCAACGTCTTTTGCCGTGTCGATAAGCTCTTTGACACGCTCGTCGCTGTCATAAAGTTCTTTAAACTCTTCACTTTCGGAGAGTGCTTTTTCAATAGTCATACCGAGACTTCTCGGAATTTTTTTCGCAACGGTGTCAACAAGCGAATATGAAAGTCCCAGCGCACGTCCGACATCGCGAACAGCGGCACGTGCCGCCATCGTTCCGAACGTTACAATTTGAGCGACGCGATCGGCACCGTATTTATTTATAACATAATCAATGACTTCGCCTCTGCGTTCATAACAGAAGTCGACATCAATATCGGGCATACTGACACGTTCGGGATTGAGAAAGCGTTCGAAAAGAAGATTGTATTTAATAGGATCAATATCTGTAATACCCATACAATAAGCACAAATACTGCCGGCGCCCGAACCACGTCCGGGACCGACGGGGATGCCGTGCTCACGTGCATATTGTATAAAGTCGGCAACAATAAGAAAATAGTCGACATATCCCATACTGTTTATTACGGACAATTCATATTCAAGGCGGTCCGTATAAAGCTTATCGGGATTTTCGCCGTATTTTTTATAAAGTCCTTCATAGCACTTATTTCTTAAAAAATCATAATGGCGAATTCCGTCGGGAACATCGAAATTCGGGAGCTTTGTTTTTCCGAATTCAAATTCGAAGTTGCACATATCGGCAATTTTTTGTGTATTTTCAAGAGCTTCGGGAACATAATCGAAATTTTCCCTCATCTCGTCCTCAGTTTTTAAATAAAAATTATCCGTTTCGAATTCAAGAGTGCTTTCATCGTTTACGGTGCGATTGGTTGCAATGCAAATCAAAACTTTTTGCGTTTTCGCATCTTCACGGTCAATATAGTGAACGTCATTTGTTGCAACGAGAGGTATTCCCGTTTCTTTTGAAATTCTGACAAGTCCGTCATTCACCTTAATTTGCTCCGCGATACCGTGATTTTGCAATTCAAGGTAATAATTACCTTCACCGAAAACGTTGTTATACCACAAGGCAACCTCTTTTGCACGAATGAAGTCGCTGTGTTCGATAAGTTTCGGAACCTCACCCGCAAGGCAGGCCGAAAGTGCAATTAAGCCTTCGTGATGTTTTTCGAGCAATTCACGGTCAATACGCGGTTTACCGTAAAATCCGTCAACCCACGCCGAAGAAACAAGTTTGATTAAATTATGATAACCGACTTCGTTTTTACACAGCAACACAAGGTGGTGTCTTTCGGAATCGACGCCGTGAGTTTTATCAAGTCTTGAACGTGTTGCAACATATACTTCGCAACCGATTATCGCTTTTATTCCGTATTTTTTCGCCGATTTGTAAAAATCGACAGCACCGAAAAGATTGCCGTGGTCGGTAATGGCAACGGCATTTTGTCCACGTTCTTTGACAGCACGGCAAAGCCTATCAAGACGGCAGACGCCGTCTAATAAGCTGTATTCCGTATGCACATGTAAATGAACAAAGGACATAAGTTTACTCCTTTTTTATTCGGTAACCTTTTTATAAAAATCAAAACAATCGAAAGTTGCGAAATAGTCTGCGGGCGTTTCAGCTCTGCGGATAAGTTCGAAGCTGCCGTCTTCTTTAAGAAGAATTTCAGCTGATTTAAGCTTTCCGTTATAGTTATATCCCATAGCAAAGCCGTGAGCACCCGTATCGTGTATATAAATTATGTCGCCCATATCAATTTTAGGTAACATTCTGTCAATCGCAAATTTATCGTTGTTTTCGCAAAGAGAACCCGTAACATCATACTTACAGTCGCAAGGTTCGTTTTCCTTACCCAAAACAGTAATGTGATGATATGCACCGTACATGGCAGGTCTCATAAGATTTACCGCGCAAGCATCAACGCCGATATACTCTTTATGCGTATGCTTTTGATTTATCGCACGTGTTATAAGTGCACCGTAAGGAGCAAGCATAAATCTGCCGAGTTCCGTGAAAATTGCAACATCGCCCATTCCCGCGGGAACAAGAACCTCATTATAAACCTTTTCAACACCCTTGCCGATTTCGAAAATATCATTACCCTCTTGGTCGGGCTTATAAGGAATTCCTATACCGCCGGAAAGGTTTATGAATTTAATGTCGGCACCCGTTTCCTCTTTAAGCTTAACAGCCACTTCAAAAAGAGTTTTCGCAAGTGTCGGGTAATATTCGTTTGTAACCGTATTACTTGCAAGGAAAGCGTGAATACCGAATTCCTCAACGCCCTTTGACTTCATAATTTTGAATGCTTCAAAGAGCTGTTCCGTTGTCATACCGTATTTTGCGTCACCGGGGTTATCCATAATGTTATTTGCGATTGAAAAATATCCGCCCGGATTATAACGGCAAGAAAGTTTTTTCGGAAGTTTGCCCAAAGTTTTTTCAAGAATTTCGATATGCGTTATATCGTCAAGGTTTATAATCGCACCCATATCGTTAGCATATTTAAATTCGGCGGGCGGTGTATCGTTTGACGAAAACATTACGTCATCCCCCACTGCACCTATTGCCTTTGAAAGCATAAGTTCGGTTACAGACGAGCAGTCACAACCGCATCCGTATTCACGTAAAATGTTGATAAGGAACGGATTCGGAGTCGCTTTAACCGCAAAATACTCTTTAAAGCCTTTGTTCCAAGAAAACGCTTTTTTCAAGTTTTCCGCATTTTTACGGATACCGGCTTCATCATAAAGATGAAACGGTGTCGGATATTTTGCCGCAATTTCTTCAATTTTTTCTTTTGTGGTAAAAGGTATTTTGCTCATTTTTCATTCTCCTATATATTGTTCAATAAATTTTTTCACTGTTTCAAGGCCTTCGCCCGTTTCGGAAGAAAACGGAATAATTCTGTCGGTGGGAACAAACGACATTTCCTTTTTGGAATTTTCAAGCCGTTCGTTGTAATCTTTTTTCTTTTTAAGCTTGTCCGATTTTGTCATAACAACTATGAACTCATAGCCTGCCGCTTGCAGAAATTCCATCATCATAATATCGTCTTTCGTGGGTGGATGACGCATATCGACAAGTTGAATTACAAGACGAATGTCACGGTCGGAGTTGAAATATCCCTCCATCATTTCAGCCCATCTGTCTTTTTCCGTTTTGGCAACCTTTGCATAGCCATATCCGGGCAAATCGACAAAATTTACGTTTTCGACACCGTAAAAATTTATCGTTATTGTTTTTCCCGGTACAGAACTGACACGTGCCAACTGTTTTCTCATAAAAAGCTTGTTTAAAAGCGAACTTTTACCTACATTCGAACGTCCCGCAAAGGCGATTTCGGGTAAATCGCTTTCCGGAAGTTGTGCAAACGTACCGTATGCCGCTTTAAATTCCGCTTTATCGTATCTCATATAAAACCTCACTAAACCAACGCGGTTTTTAATACATCGTCAGCTGTTGATGCAAAAACGAAGTTGATTTTTTCTTTAACCTTTTCGTCGATTTTTTCCAAATCGCTCTTATTGGCTTCGGGTACGATTACCGTTTTAATTCCTTCGATATACGCAGCCATTGTCTTTTCTTTAAGGCCGCCTATTGCCAAAACTCTGCCCGTAATCGTAATCTCGCCCGTCATAGCCACCGAAGATTTCACCTTACAGCCCGACAATGCCGAAACGAGTGCGGTAAAGATTGTAACACCTGCCGAAGGTCCGTCTTTCGGAACGGCACCCTCCGGAAAATGTATATGTATATCCTTTGTTTTGTAAAAGTCTTTATCCACTCTGTATTTTTCGACATTTGCACGAATAAAACTTACGGCTGCCTTAGCCGATTCTTTGATTACATCTCCGAGCGAACCTGTGAGTTCAAGCTTGCCCGTACCATCCATAACGGCAACTTCAACGGCAAGCATTGAACCGCCGACGGAAGTATAAGCAAGTCCGTTTACCACACCGACTCTGTCGATTTTTGTAATATCATCGGGCTTATACTTAACGGCACCGAGATATTTTTGAAGGTCGGTATCCTTAACGGTGATTTTTCCGTCAAAACCTTTTGCGTATTCAACCGCAATTTTACGAAGTACCGCAGCTATTGTTCGTTCGAGAATACGAACGCCCGCTTCTTTAGTGTATCCGCTGATAATAAGTTTTAATGCTTTATCGGTAAATTTGACATAAGACTTTTTCAGTCCGTTTTCCGCTAACTGTTTCGGTACCAAATGCTTTTTGGCTATGTTAAACTTTTCTTCATAGGTATATCCCGACAAATCTATTATTTCCATTCTGTCAAGAAGTGCCGGAGGAATTTGACTTTTGTCGTTGGCGGTTGTAATAAAGAGAACCTTACTCAAGTCATAAGGTATTTCGAGATAATGGTCCGAAAAGGCGTTATTCTGCTCGCCGTCGAGAACTTCCAAAAGTGCCGAAGAAGGATCGCCTTTATGGTCACTGCCCATTTTGTCAACCTCATCTAAAAGAATAAGAGGATTTGAACTTTTGGCACTTTCCAACGCTTCGATAATACGTCCCGGCATTGAGCCTATGTATGTCTTTCTGTGTCCGCGAATATCGGCTTCGTCCTTAACGCCGCCGAGAGAAATGCGGGCATAATTTTTATTCATGGCACGTGCCAAAGAGCGTGCTATTGAAGTTTTACCGACTCCGGGAGGTCCCGCAAGGCATATAATCTGACCTTTTACGTCGGGATTTATTTTCCTTACGGCGATGAATTCGATGATTCTTTCTTTGACGTCATTGAGTCCGTAATGCTCCGCATCAAGCACGGCGGCGGCATTTTCAATGTCAAGATTATCGTCGGTATAGACATTCCACGGTAAGCCGATGATTTTATCGAGATAATTTCTTATTACAGCCGATTCGGGACTCGAAGACTGCATTTTCATCAGTCTGTCACATTCTTTGAGAAGTTTTTTCTCAATATCTTCGTCAAAACCGATTGCAAGTATTTTCTCTTTAAAAGACTCGGCTTCCGAAATGGCGCTGTCAGTGTCGTTAAGTTCTTCGGAAATAGCCTTTAATTGCTCACGAAGATAATAATCGCGCTGATTATCCTCCATTTGCTCTTGAACCTTTTCGTTTATTTCCTCCTCAATCGTCAACAGTTCGATTTCTTTGGAGAGAATAACGCAAAGCCTTTCGGCTCTTTTTAACGGGTCCAATTCTTCAAGTAACGTTTGTTTAACCGCATATTCAAGCGGAATGTTCGAAAGAATATAGTCGGTTATTTCAGCCGCTTCTTTTCTTATATTCACACCGATAATTACATCGGGAGGAAGTTTCGGTATATAGTAAGCATAATCTTCGAAAATTTTATCAAGTTTTCTGACAACGGCTTCTTCATACTTTTTATCGTCGGCAGATACTTTTATCGTATCGATTTTATGAACAACGGCGGAAAGATGCGGATTTGCAGACGCAAGCTGTAAAAGTTCGGCACGGTAAAGGCCGTAAACAACTACGCGCAGTGTGTCTGTCCCCGGAAGTTTCATAACCTGCTTGATTTCGCAAACAACACCCAAAGGATAAATGTCGTCAATTCTCGGATCGTCACATTCCATATCAATTTGCGCGGAAAGAAAAATATTTGTTTTATTTTCCATCGCCGTGCGAATGGCACGAATCGACTTTTTCCTTCCGACGTCAAAATGAAGAGTCATTTCGGGGAAAACGACAAGTCCTCTTAAAGCGACCATCGGAAGCGAAAAGGATTTTTCACTGAATTCATTAAATATATTTTGAGTATTTTCCATTTTTGTACATATCACTCCTATTATGAAATAATATTATATAATAAAATCGGAATTACTTCAAGAATTTGCGATGTTTTTTTTGCTTTTTTGTCAAAAAACATCATATTCTGAAGAAGCATTTCAAAATCGGAGTCGGTTTTTACGTTAAATTAAAATTTTCGAATAATATATACCGTTTAAACCGACATATAATATGATGTTGCGAGAACTTACTTAGGAGGTCACAGAATGCCAAGAGTTTACAATTTTTCCGCAGGACCGTCAATTCTCCCCGAAGAAGTTTTAAGAAAAGCGGCGGCTGAAATGCTCGATTACAAGGGCTGCGGTCAATCGGTAACGGAAATGAGCCACCGTTCACAAGAATTTGATGAAATAATTAAAGAAGCCGAACGTCTTATGCGTGAACTTTACGATATACCGAACAACTATGTTGTTCTTTTCTTACAAGGCGGTGCATCGACGCAATTTTCGGCAATTCCTCTAAATTTTATGAACAAAAACTTAAAAGCAGATTTTGTCATAACGGGTCAATGGGCGAAAAAAGCGTATAAAGAGGCGCAAAAATACGGTGAATGTAACATTATCGCCTCGTCGGAGGATAAGTTGTTCTCATACATTCCGAAACTTGACAGCACAAATTTTTCAAAGGATGCGGATTATTTTTATATATGTATGAACAACACGATTTACGGCACGTTTTTCCACACATTGCCCGACACAAAGGGAATTCCTCTTATTGCCGATATTTCATCTTGCTTCCTTTCCGAAGCACTTGACATTTCAAAATTCGCTATGGTTTACGGCGGTGCACAGAAAAATATTGCCCCCGCAGGTCTTACTGTTTGTATTATTCGCAAAGATATGTTGGGCAATGCACGACGTGACACACCGACAATGCTTAACTATCAAATTATGGCTGACAGCTGTTCACTTTATAACACTCCGCCTTGCTACAATATTTATATGTGCAAACTTGTTCTTGAGTGGATAAAGGATTTCGGCGGTCTTGAAAAAATACGTGTACATAACGAAAAGAAAGCCAAATTGCTTTATGATTTTCTTGACGGAAGTGAAATGTTTAAAGGGAATGTTGTCCCCGAAGACCGTTCTGTAATGAATATAACTTTCAGCACGGGAAACGAAAAATTAAACGAAAAATTCATTAAAGAGGCATCGGTAAACGGGTTAATTAACCTTAAAGGTCACCGTTCCGTCGGCGGAATGAGAGCCTCACTTTATAACGCCATGTCTTATGAAGGCGTGTCAAAGCTTGTTGAATTTATGTCAGAATTCGAGAAGAACAACTATAAGGAGAAAGATAATGTTTAATATTCTTACACTGAATAAAATCTCAAACAAAGGTCTTTTGAATTTCGGTGATAATTACAACTGTTCGGCAGACGAGAAAACACCTGACGCAATTCTTGTGCGTTCGGCTTCGATGCACGAAACAAGTTTTTCTTCAAACACGGTCGCGGTTGCAAGAGCCGGTGCGGGTGTCAACAACATTCCGATTGAAAAATGCAGCGAAAACGGAATTGTGGTTTTTAACACACCGGGGGCAAATTCAAATGCGGTTAAAGAACTTGTGATTGCCGGTCTTTTGCTTTCATCGAGAAAAATCATACCGGCGGTTGAATGGGTAAAAACGCTAAAAGAAAGCAGTGACGCCGTTAAACTTATCGAGAGCGGCAAAAGTGCTTTTGCGGGTCCGGAAATATACGGTAAAACGCTCGGCATTATAGGTCTTGGAGCCATAGGTAAGCTTGTGGCTGACTCGACGCTGTCACTCGGAATGAATGTGATAGGATATGACCCTTTTCTCACCGAATCCGACAAGGCTCAAATTCATTCCGGCGTAAAATTCGCCGAAAAAATAAGTGAAATTTTTAAACTTTCCGATTACATATCACTTCACGTACCGTTGAACAACGACACTAAAAATTCAATCAATAAAGACAGCATAAATCTTATGAAGAAAAACGTAAGAATTTTAAATTTCGCACGCGGTGAATTAGTTAACAGCAACGACATAAAAGAAGCGATAAAATCGGAGAAAGTCGCTCAATATATCACCGATTTTCCCGACTGTAATTTAATATGTACAGACGGTGTTGTTGCGATTCCGCATCTTGCGGCATCGACACCGGAAGCGGAAGAAAACTGTGCGACCATGGCGGTTAAGCAACTTAAAAACTTTCTCGAAAGCGGCAGCATAATGAATTCCGTAAATTTTCCGTCTGTTGAGCTTGAAGAAAACGACAGTCACAGAATAACGGTAATACACAAAAACATTTCCGGCACAGTGAGTCAAATCACATCAACACTTGCAAAAGAAAACATAAACATCGGAAATATGGTTAACAAGTCGAAGGACTGTTATGCTTATACGGTGATTGACACCGACACGCCCGTTTCAAGCGCCGTTATTAAATCTGTAAACGAATTAAAAAACATAATACGTGTAAGAAGAATCAAATAAAAAGCAAACGCTCTGTAAAGATAGCCTCACAGAGCGTTTTTGATTTTTTCGTTTTCGGTTTCGGTTCGGATAATTTCCGAATAATTTCGCTTAATATCAAGCTTATCGTAAAATTTCTTGATACGCAAAGTCGCCTTAAATTCGCGGTTACAATGCTCGCAGAAGAACACTCCCCTAAATGACTGATAAACAAATTTCCACTTTTTAACCACATTCACCTTGCCGCCGCAAATATCACAGTAACAGTTAAAAAGATTTTTGTCGATTAAAGGATCGTTTTTATTCTTTATTATATAGGGATGAAATGAAAGACGACCGTAAAAGTCGGCGTTACAGTTAAGTGTTTGTTTTTTCAATTCGTCCTCATTAAAAATCTTTTTAAAACATTCGGCACTCAAAAGGCTGTCGTCAAGCGCACGGTGATGTGAAAATTTTTCGGTATCTATTTCCAAACATTCCGCCGCATAAGCAAGACCCGCTTGCTGAATGTTTTCCATATTGATAAAGCCTTGACAGTACTTTTGCAAATCAACATATTTTTTTATAAAAGGGATATCGTTTATATTTAAAATGCTGCGATAATTAGAAAGCAAGGTTCTTATGTCGGTATCGCCCCAAGTCATAACAACACATTCTTCCCCCACCCACCGAGAAAATCTTTCGACCACTTCGGCAAAAGGTTTACCAGTAACGATTTCTTCGTTGGTTATATGAGTTAAATCCGAGATTTTAGAACGGATTTTTCTTGATATAACCGGTTTGACAATTTCAGAGTATGTATCAACAACATTTAAATCGCCGTCAAGCTTAACAGCTCCGATTTCGATAATTTCATTAACATATTTTTGAGCGGATTTCATATAAGAGTTGTTCCACTCAAGGTCCATAATAACATAATACATAAAGCACCGTATTTCTATACTACAATTTTTCGCTGTAAGCTCTTACGCCTTCACCGGTAAGTTTCGATAAAATTTTTTCTCTGTCAACGAATTTATTTGAAAATTCGATATCAAGCAAAGGTCTTAAAACAAATTCACGCTCAAACATTCGCGGATGCGGAAGGACAAGCGTTTTTGTGTTATAGACTTCCTCGCCGTACAGAAGTAAATCAACGTCGACAATTCTCGGCCCGTTTTTTATGTTTCGTACTCTGCCGAGTCCGGCTTCAATGCCAAGGCAAGCACCGAGCAAATTTTCCGCGGTCAGTTCGGTTTCAACCTCGACCGCCATATTCAAAAAGTCGCCTTGATTCATATATCCGACAGGTGTTGTTTCATATATTTTAGATGTTGACAGTATTTTTGTCAACGGTAAAAGATTTACAGCTTCAACCGTTCTTCTTAAATTTTCGGTTCTGTCGCCTAAATTAGTGCCGATGCCGAGATAAGCTTTTTCCATTATCTTTTCCTTTCGATTTTAACCGCTACATAATCAAAATCCGCTTTTATGGGTGCTTGAGGTTTTTTTACGGTAACAACGACTGCGGAAAGTTTTTCGTATTCGTCAAGCAAGGCGTCGGCAACACGCTGTGCAACACGCTCGATAAGGTCGTTTTTTTCACTTTGAGCGACTCTGCGAACGGTTTTTATCATTTTAGCGTAACTGACTGTATCGTCGACAAAATCGGTTTTACAGGGCACACTTAAATCAACTTCCGCCTCAATGTCGAAAGCGAAAATCTGTCCGTCTGTCTTTTCTTCCGGATTTACACCGTGGAAGCAATACAACTCAAGATTTTTAATAATAATTTTATCCATTTAATCACCTAATCAACGCATCGGTCATTTTAGCCGCCAAAACGTTTTCCTTAACATTATGAACTCTTATAAAATCGGCACCGCCGCATATCGAAACCGTATTTGCCGAAATAGTTCCGAAAAGTCTGTCGTCACCTTCGGCACCGGTCGAAAGCGCAATTACGCGTTTTGAGGACAATCCTACAAACAGCCCGACGCCGTTTTTATTAAGCATATTTAAATTTTTGATTATTTCTAAGTTTTGAGCGTGTGTTTTTCCGAATCCTATTCCGCAATCAAGCAAAAGGTGTTCTCTTGATATTCCGAAGTTTTCACATTCTGATACAATGTGTTCGAAGAAATGATTTATATCGGTCAAAACGCCGTTTTTGTATTCCGGCACACTGTCGGCATCTCCGCCGCCGGTATGCATTAAAATCCAGCCTGCGTTATGCTTTTTAACAACCTCAGCCATTTTCGGATTAAAAACTCCGCTGACGTCGTTAACGATAACGGCACCGTTATTGAGCGCATATTCGGCAACAACGGGATAAAAAGTGTCAACGGAAATGACAGCCTTCGTTTCGTTGTAAATAAGAGGAAGATATTTTTTGACGATTTCAAGTTCATCTTCCGGTGAAAGATTTATATGACCGGGCTTAGTTGACTGAGCGCCGATATCAATTATGTCGGCACCGTCTTTAAGCATTTGCTTTGCGTGATTAACGGCGTTAACGGGCGAATTGTATTTTCCGCCGTCAAAAAAAGAGTCGGGAGTTACGTTCAAAATACCGACTATGTAAGTCTTTTTTCCTAAATCGAAGTTAAAGTTTTTACCCGCAAATTTCATTTTATTCCCAAAAGAGTCATAACTTCGGCTCTTGTCCTTGCGTCTTTTTTCATTGTACCGCGCAAAGCGGAAGTTTGAGTTTTCGAACCCGCCGCCCTAATGCCGCGCATCGTCATACAAAGATGTTCCGCCTCAACGACAACGGCAACGCCTTTCGGTTGCATTTCTTTATCTATAAAATCGGCAATTTGTGAAGTTAAACGTTCTTGAAGTTGAGGACGCCGTGCAAAAGAATTCACTATTCTTGCCAATTTTGACAGACCGATTACCAAACCGCTGTCATTCGGAATATACGCTATGTGCGCCTTACCTACAAAGGGTAAAAAATGATGCTCACACATTGAGTACATAGGTATGTCCCTTACAATTACGATTTCGTCGCTTTGACCTTCATGGAACATTTTTAAATGTTTTGTCGGATCTTCGTCAAGTCCGGAAAAGATTTCCTCATACATATTGGCTACCCTTTTCGGAGTTTCGACAAGTCCTTCTCTGTCGGGATCTTCGCCTATCGCTATCAAAATTTCCCTAAATGCCTTTTCGATTCTTTCTTTATCCAAAGTTATCACCCGTCCACAAAAATTATGCACAAATAGTTCAAGCTGTCAATAGTAAAATAGTTTATACTCGATTTCGAGAGATTTCGGCCGCTTTCGGTAACACAATTACCGACATAAGTAAAAAAGCCGTTATTGTCGTTTTTTATCGTTGCGACGGCTTTATTATAATCGTCTTTGTCGGCAAATCTGAATTCGACGTTCACACTTCCGCTTTTTAACATATTCACGGTAGGATGAATCAAACTGTCAAAACCGTCAAACGACTGTAAAAACGTACCGTTCATATAAAAATAATTCGCGTCGTAAGAGATACAGTTATTATCGGACGGCTCGATATTTTTATGGTCACCGGAAATATCGGCGTCCGTAACGTTAAAATACATATAGCAGAATGAATCACCGTCTTCAAAGTCATCCCACGTTACGTCCAAATGATAATTTTTGCCGTCGATTTTAACGACATTCCACATATGACATTCCGTCTGCGTATTTTTTGAAGCATCCTCACCTAAAACGAGATAGTTTTCGATTCCGACTTCATTCAGTAAAAGCTGCATTGCTTTGGCATAGCCCTCGCAAATTGCAGAACCGTTTAGAAGTGTTTGACTTACCAAGCCGCCGGTTGTTCCGAATGTTGATTCGTCATAGACAACATTTCGGCATATATAGTCGTGAAGAAATTTTTCTTTTTGATAATCCGTGCTGTATTTCGATGCCTCGGCAACGATTTCGTCGACCTTTTGATCCAAAGCGGCTTTCGTTTCACGCGCCTCGGTTTCGTCAACATCATATTTAAAGTAAACAACTGTACCGTCACCGAAACTTGAACAAGAATGCTTGTTTCCCATCCAAAAGAGTTCGGGATTGTCATAATTTACCGACGTGTATACCGTTGAAAGTCGGTTTGCATTAAGATTTAATTCACACTTTTCTTGAAAATCTCTTACAGCAACGTATAATTTTAAATACTCTTTCTTTTCGCTTTCGGTGAGCCGATTATAATAATACATCGTTTTCGTGCCGAATTCTTCTTCAAAATCAATGTCAACGTCATCGTTAAGCAAGATAATCTTTTCGATTATATCCGACACTTCGGGAAATTCAGAGTCGGAAAAGAAAAAAAGGCAGACAAAGGACAGTGCTATAACAATTATAACGGAAAGAACGGTTTTTAATATTTTTCGCACAAAAGCACCTACTTCACAGCCGGCAGAAATTTATCGTCGGAATTGGAATAAATTTTAATATTATCTATTCCGTTTGAATAATCGATAATAGAAATGTCGGTTTCAAAAAGATTGACAAATATTTTAAACAGCTTGTCGCTTTTTTCGGTATTTTTCGGTTTCAGCACCGTGTTTATCACACTGCAGACAAGGTTGTTTTTCTCATCGGCATCGGCAATTTGCAAATATTTTACAAGATAATCGGCTGAAATGCTTTGCGTTCCCGCTTTTAAGTTGAGGTTAAAATCACTTGATTTGTAATCTATATTGTTTTTTACGTTGACTTCAAACGCATCGAATTCCGACAAGAAATCATTTAACTCACCGTAATCGAAAATAACGTATTTATCGACGGAAACACTTTGCGAAAACAGTTTTTCTTTGGCACCGTCAACGCCGCCGTCATCATAAACATTTTTCAAATCATACGAAGAAATAAGCATTTCTCTCTTTTCGTAATCGGTTTCAACCGTACAAGAAAAAGAATATGAAGAATCTTCGTTTAAACAAACAAAAAGCAAGCAAGATTTACCCTTTAAGCCTTTAACGGAATACTCGGTCTGTTCGTTTTCGATTTCGAAGGCGGTCGTTTCGGGAGAAGTTGTCTTGATGATATTTTCAAAATTAAAATCAATTGAATTCAAAAACAGAAAGACGGAACAAACACCCAAAATAACAACAAAAAGCGAAAAAGCCAATATAAAATATTTGAACGATTTGCTGTTGTCGTTTTTATTAAAAGAATTATTGTTTTTCATATAAACACCAAATAACGAATAAAAATCACATAATAAAAAAGCTGTTTTTCGCAAAGGCAAAAGCCAAAGACAGCATACAATATTATTATACCACAACTGTCGATTATTACAATAGCAAAAAAATGCGGCAATCAAGGATATATTCCCGAATTGCCGCACCGTATTTATTCAATAATTTCAAATTCTTCGCTCACGTCAACCTCTTTTGTTCCCTCCGTACTGTCGGAAGCTTTAAGGAAAACGGTAAGAGTTTGCATAAGCAATTTTATGTCATACCAAATACTGAATTTTTCAACGTAAATTAAATCCATAGCTAATTTATCAGCCGGAGTTGTGTTGTATTTGCCCATTACCTGTGCCAGACCCGTAAGTCCCGCCTTAACATTCAAACGGTATGAGAATTGAGGAAGGTCCTTTTCGAATTCACTTGCAAGTTCGGGTCTTTCCGGACGCGGTCCGACAAGACTCATTTCACCTTTAAAAATATTGATAAACTGAGGAAGCTCGTCAAGTCTGAATTTACGGATAATTCTGCCGACTCTCGTTACACGGTCGTCGTCAGCCGTAGCCCACTGTGCGCCGTTCTTTTCGGCATCGGTACGCATACTTCTGAACTTATAAACTTCAAATACTTTTCTGTGGAAAGTCAATCTTTTTTGCTTATAGAAAACGGGACCGCCGTCGTCAAGCTTGATAGCAATGGCACAAGCGAGCATAATCGGACTTGCAACAACGAGTGCAACAGCCGAAACGACAATATCCATAGCACGCTTTAAAAACCTTTGTTCAAGCGTTATTTCTCTGACGTCGGCAGACATCATCGGCTTGTCGTCGAGCATCATATTTCTGCCGCCCATGGCAACGAGGTCGCTCATTTCGTAGTTATAATTTATATTTTTATTGTTAGCGTAACAAAATTCCAACAAATACGTACGTTCATTTGTAGGTACACCCGCAAAGAAAACGGTATCGTTACGTGAAATTACATCGAACACTTTCTTTGAATGACTGTAAACGACGTCGTTAATTTTGTATTGCTTTTTATACTTTCTGATTTTAGGAACAATTTCATTTAAATCGTATTTCGATGAAATTATAATACAGCAATTTTCCGGACGCTTAATTGTAAAGTAAATGTGATTTCCGAAGTAAGTGAACAATACAATCAAAGCGACGTGAATGAGGATAACTAAAATAAGCAAATGCGGTTTTTCATAGACAAAACGGTCATTGAACTTATCGTTGACATTCATTATGCAAAGCATAAAGTGTGTAACAATGTCGGTGATGATGGTTGCCAAAGACATTGACATAACAATCGGCTTGCTCTTTAAACGGCCGATTAAATATCCGCCGTAAACAGATATAAGCAATGTTTCCATTACACAGAAAGTTACAAGCAAAACCGCAGCCGTTCTCGAAGGACGAAGAATCCATTCGAATTCCGTGCTGAACACAAGGAAAAACGTTGCCGTCAAAAGAAAATATAACGTTGCTTTTAATAAAAAAACAACCGTGTTTTTTAACTTATTTAAAACACCCATAAAGGCCTCCAAGATGATTAAATTGTCGTGATAATTTTACTTTAACAGACAGCGTTTGTCAACATTTTACTCAAAACTGTAATAATTGTGTCACTTTTATGTTTTCCGAAAATTTAAATTATAGTTTTTTCAATTCATTCTTTTCAAAACAAAAACAGCCACGGTTTTCCGTGGCTGTAAATTTAAGTTAAATTGCTTTTTTTGCCTTGCCTTTTTCAGACGGTTTTGAAGTTAAAACGGTCGGTTTTCTGTTTTCGTCACGAATGATTTCCGGTTTGGCACCGTTTTCAACGCAGTCACGTGTTATTACAACTTTCGCTATTGTATATTCGGACGGCACATCATACATAATCGGCATAAGAACGCTTTCCATTATGCCGCGAAGACCACGTGCACCCGTTTTTTTCTCAAGAGTTTTTTCGGCAATAGCCATAAGCGCGTCGTCTGTAAATTCAAGCTCGACATCATCCATTTTAAATAATTCCCTAAACTGCTTGAGCAATGCGTTTTTCGGTTCGGAAAGAATACTGATAAGGTCTTCCTTGGAAAGTTGCTTTAATGCCGTGATTACCGGAACACGTCCGACAAGTTCGGGAATAAGACCGTATTTAACAAGGTCTTGTGCGATGACTTTCGAATAAATATCCTCTGCTTGAAGTTCAGCTTTATTCTTAATTTCGGCACCGAAGCCCAATCCGGAGTTAACCGTTCGCTTTTCGACAATTTTTTCGATTCCGTCAAAAGCACCGCCGCAAATAAAGAGAATGTTCGAAGTATCAATCTGTATAAACTCTTGTTGCGGATGCTTTCTGCCGCCTTGCGGAGGTACGTTGGAAACAGTTCCTTCAAGAATTTTAAGAAGTGCTTGCTGAACACCCTCACCGCTTACGTCACGTGTAATCGACGGGTTTTCGCTCTTTCGTGCGATTTTGTCGATTTCGTCAACATAAATTATACCGTATTCTGCCTTTTCGACATCAAAATCGGCGGCTTGAATGAGCCTTAAAAGAATATTTTCAACATCTTCGCCTACATAACCCGCCTCGGTAAGAGTTGTTGCATCCGCAATAGCGAACGGAACGTCGATTATTTTCGCAAGTGTTTGTGCGAGAGCTGTTTTGCCGACACCGGTCGGTCCCAAAAGAACAACATTGCTCTTTTGAATTTCAACATCTGTCTCGCCGCCGTGATATATTCTTTTATAGTGATTGTAAACAGAAACACTTAAAGCCTTTTTAGCCTCATCTTGACCGACAACATATTCGTCGAGTGCTGCTTTTATTTCATGAGGCTTCGGCAAAACTTTTTCCTCAAGCTTAACACGTTTATTGCTTCGCTTTGCGGTTCTGTCGGCATTCTCGTCGATAATGCCCATACAAAGTTCTATACACTCGTCACAGATATACACACCCGGACCAGCAATAAGCTTATTAACCTGATCTTCCGTTCTGCCGCAAAAAGAACATCTGATGCTTCTTTCTTTGTCGTTTTCTCTCGCCATAAAAAGCTCCTTAAAAAAGACTTATCTCTTATCGAGAATTTTATCAACAATACCGTAATCGGCAGCTTCTTGTGCTGTTAACCAATTATCACGTTCGGTATCAATCGCAATAGTTTCAATGGGTTTTCCGGTGTTTTCGGCAAGGATTCTGTTCAATCTGTCACGTGTTCTGAGAATATGCTCGGCAGTTATTTTAATGTCGCTTGCCTGTCCTTGAGCACCGCCGGATGGCTGGTGAATCATAATCTCGCTGTTGGGGAGAGCAAATCTTTTGCCCTTAGCACCCGAAGAAAGCAAGAATGCGCCCATACTTGCCGCCATACCCATACAGATTGTCGAAACGTCGCATTTAATGTACTGCATAGTATCGTAAATCGCAAGACCGGCAGACACAGAACCGCCCGGACTGTTAATATAAAGGCTTATATCTTTTTCGCTGTCCTGTCCCTCAAGAAAGAGTAACTGTGCGACAACAAGCGAAGCTGTTGTGTCATTTACCTCATCCGACAAAACGATAATTCTGTCATTTAAAAGTCTTGAAAAAATATCGTACTGTCTTTCCCCTCTGTTTGTCTGTTCAACGACGTATGGTACAAGTGCCATAATATAATAACCTCCTATTGCCGTGAATAGCATTAAAGAATCGCCCTAAGATTATTGGACAATTCTTCAATACTTATACATATAAAATTTTACGACTGATTATTCTTCGTCAGCCTTTTTCTTTGTTGTTTTTTTAGCTGCCGGCTTCTTTGCGGGTGCTTTTTCGGCACCTTCATCTGCATCGGCTTTTTTCTTTGTTGTTTTCTTTGCGGGTTCTTTCTTCTCGGCTGTGTCTTTCTTTTCGGCAGTCTTCTTTGCAGCTGCTTTTTCTTCTGTGATTACAGCGTTTTCCTTGATTAAGTCAATAGCTTTTCTTGACTTAATGTCACCTTCGAGATTTGAAGACGGAAGAGCCTTCTTAACCGCATCAACATCCATATTATATGTTTGTGCAAGCTTTTCGTATTCCGCATTGATATCGTCTTCGGTTGCTTCAATGTTTTCAGCCTTGATGATTTCTTCGAGAGCAAGTTGAAGCTTAACTTGTGCTTCGGCATTTTCTTTATAGCCTTCTCTGAACTTATCCATTTCCATACCGGTGTACATAAGGTATGTATCGAGGTTTAAGCCTTGCATTTGAAGTCTGTAGCCGAAATCGTTAACGATGTCGTCAATAGCTTTTTCAATCATACAAGCGGGAATTTCCGCTTTAATTCCGTTTGCAACAGTTTCAAGAAGATCGCCCGTTACTTTGTTGTCGGCATCTGCCTTCTTTGCTTCTTCAAGTTGCTTTTTAACGCTCTTTTTAAGTTCGTCAAGTGTGTCGAATTCGCTGACATCCTTAACAAATTCATCATCAAGAGCCGGAAGTTCTTTCATTGTAATTTCATGAAGTTTAATCTTGAAAACGGCATCCTTTGATGCGAGGTTTTCTTGATATTCAGCCGGGAAAGTAACGTTAATGTCGAATTCGTCGCCTACCTTGTGACCGATGATTTGGTCTTCAAAGCCGGGAATAAACGAACCGCTTCCGATTAAGAGGCTGTAATTTTCGGCTTTACCGCCTTCAAAAGCAACGCCGTCAACGAAGCCTTCGAAATCTATAACAACAGTGTCGTCTTTCTTAACGGCTCTGTCATCAACGCTAACCATTCTTGAGTTTTGCTCTTGCATCTTTGCAAGTTCGGCTTTAACTTCATCGGCAGAAACCTTTACTGCGGGTTTTGTTGCCTTAACGCCCTTATATTTGCCGAGTTTTACTTCGGGCTTAACGGTTACTTTGAGTTTAAGTGATACACCGTTTTTGCCGATTTCGGAAACATCGAGATCAAAGGGAGCGTCAACTATTTCAAGGCCTGCTTCTTCGACTGCGGCACTAACAGCATCGGGATAAACGATTTCAAGTGCGTCTTCATAGAACACGCCTTCGCCGTACATCTTTTCGATGAAGGTTCTCGGTGCTTTACCTTTTCTGAAGCCCTTAACGGTAATATTTTTTCTTTGCTTAAGGTAAGCCTTTTGAATTGCCGCTTCAAAATCCTCTCCGCTTACGGCAATTTCAAGCTCGTAGACATTTGTTTCTACTTTGTTTGATGATTTTAACATTCAATATTCCTCCTGAATATCATTTGTTTTTAATTTTCTACAAAATTCAATACATTATATCACAGAAAAAACTTAATATCAATATTTTCCGCAGTTTTTCTTCAAAAAAAATGGAAATAATCAAAATAAAATCTCAATCCGTATCAACATTATACGGACAGAAGTTTAAATAGTCGGCTGATACAAGTTTAAATTTAATGCCGTGCTTTTCTCCGTTGACGGCACTTTTAACGGCACCTCCGTGTAAATGGCCGTAATAACAGCGTTTTATATCGTTTTGAAGCAAGACGTTTAATATCGGCTCGCAGTCCTTTAAAACCGCAACGGGCGGATAATGAAGAAACACTACCGTTTCGCCGCCCAAACTTTTTGCCGCATCTATCGAACGCTGAAGTCTTGAACATTCACGCGACAAAACCTTGTCGATATTTTCTTTTTCGGCATCGAAAAACCAGCCGCGAGTTCCCGCTACGGAAATATTTCCGACACGGAAAGCGTTGTTGTGCAAAAAGCTAATTGTTTCAAAACCTTTTTCACGCACGAAGTTATTCATTTTCGAAACGGTATTCCACCAATAGTCGTGATTACCCTTTGATATAATTTTTTTGCCGTTTAATTTGTTTAAAAATTCAAAATCCTTTTCCGTTTCCTCAAGACTCATTCCCCAAGAAAAATCACCGTTGATTATAACGGTGTCATTCACATCGACTAAATTTTGCCAATTTTTTTCAATTTTTCTTTCATAATCTTGCCAACCCTTAAACACGTCCATCGGTTTATCGGTCGAAAAAGATAAATGAGTGTCTCCGATAACAAAAATTGACATAAAGTAAAATCTCCTATGAATATCTTTAAACTCATTTCAAACAATAATGCTGAAAGGAGGTTATAACAATGAATAACAAAATTACTTGTGACGCATGTCACTGCACGTACAATGACGGTCACATGAACTGTACTGCTTCGACAGTAAAGGTAGGAACGGAAAGCGCATGTACTTGCGACGATACAAGATGTGCCACTTTTAAGATGAAGAGCGATTGCAAAACTTGTAAATAACGAAAAGAGTGGAAATCAGGACATTCCGATTTCCACTCGATTTTTTCGGTTCTTAAAGTCCTAACATATCAAATACGACTTGCTTCATATTTTCCTTTTTGCTTACACCGGTAAAGCGAGGTGTTTTTCCCTTAAGTGTTGCAAGCTGTGAAGGTACGGGTTCTTTTGACTTCGCAAAAAGCTCGTCGACCATATCAAACTCGTTGTCGGCATTGACTTTATCGGTAATCGCCGAAAGAACACTTGCCGAGAATTTATACGGATTGGCGGTCGAGGCGATAACCGTCGGTGTATTGTCCCCCGTTTTCGACTTATAATCATCGTAAACTTTGAGGGCAACGGCGGTATGAGTATCACAAAGATAACCGTTTTCCGCAAAGACCTTACCGATTGTTTCCTTTGTTTCTTTATCATTACAGCATCCTGCCGCAAAGAGTGATTTTACGGCTTCGGCAACGTCGCAAGTTACGGTATACTTGCCCTTTGCCGAAAGCTGATTCATCCATTCGGAAACGACAGCATCGTTTTCACCGCAGAGATGGAAAAGAAGTCTTTCGAGATTGCTCGAAATAAGAATATCCATTGACGGTGACGTTGTGCAGTAAAAGTCTCTGTTTTTGTCGTACGTACCCGTTGTAAGAAAATCCGTGAGGACATTATTGGCGTTCGACGCACAAACAAGTGTTTTTATCGGCACGCCCATTCTCTTTGCGTAATAAGCCGCAAGAATATTACCGAAGTTACCTGTCGGAACAACGACATTCATTTCTTCGCCGTTTTTCAGCGAACCCGATTCGAGCATATCGCAATATGCGGATACATAATAAACGATTTGCGGTACAAGACGTCCCCAGTTAATAGAGTTTGCGGAAGAAAATGCCAAACCGTTTTCTTTGAATTTCTTTTCGATTTCTTTATCGGTGAAAATTTTCTTTACGCCGCTTTGAGCATCGTCGAAATTACCTTCGATAGCACAAACGCTTACATTTGAGCCTTCCTGAGTCGTCATTTGAAGTTTTTGCATGGGGCTTACGCCGTCAACGGGATAAAATACAAGAATTTTTGTATTCGGTACATCCTTAAATCCCTCAAGTGCGGCTTTACCCGTATCGCCGGAAGTTGCAACGAGAATTACGATTTCGGTATCCTTTACCGTTTTGCTTGCGGACACCGTGAGAAGATACGGGAGCAGTTGAAGTGCCATATCTTTAAATGCACACGTGGGACCTCTCCAAAGTTCGAGAACGTTGGCTGTATCGTTGAGTTTATAAAGCGGTGCTATTTTTTCGGAGCTGAATTTACCGGCTTTATACGCACCCTCGACGCACATGGAAAGCTCGTCCTCGGTAAAATCGGTAAGATAAAGACGAAGAATTTCTTTTGCACGTTCGATATAGCTCATCGGAACAAGTTTTTCTATAAATTCAAGAGAAATTGCGGGAATTTCCGTAGGCACAAACAGACCGCCGTCTGCCGAAATACCCTTTGCAATCGCTTCGGCGGCAGTCACCTTTACCGACTTATCTCTTGTACTTGTATAAAACATAAAAACACATCCTTTTCGTGTGGTATTCTATCATAGAATTATATGTATTTCAATTATATTTTTAAATGTCGTTATTTTCCGTCGGCATCAAACGCATTCGGCAAGTGATTGATTCTTTTCGGAACGTCATCGCCGAAATACACCTCGATTATATCGAATCTCGGCTGATATCTTACGTTGTATTTTTGAAGATACATTTTAGCCGTTGCGATGATTTTGATACGCTTAGACATATCGACCGCATCGGCGGGAGCGTATTTCATTCCCTCGCTTCTTGTTTTGACCTCGACAAAGACAATGTTACTTTTGTCTTGTGCGATTAAATCTATTTCACCGAACCGTGAGCTGTAATTGGCATCAATTATAATATAGCTGTGCTTTCTTAAGTATCTTGCCGCCAAAACTTCACCGTAAGCGCCTAACAGTCTTACGTCCACTTTAACCGCCGATTATCTTTTTCAAAAACGATTTTCTGTGGATATCGGAAACGCCGTATTTTTCAATCATTTCATAGTGAAGTTTCGTACCGTATCCTTTGTGCTTTTCAAAGCAGTATTCGGGATACTCTTTTGCCTTTTCAAGCATAAATCTGTCACGGCTGACTTTTGCGAGAATTGATGCTGCGGCTATCGACATACTTTTGCCGTCGCCCTTTACGACCGTTTCATCCGGTATTGAAAGCATAGGGTGTCGGTTACCGTCAACAAGAGCGTAGTCGGGTTTAACATCAAGTCCGTCAACAGCACGACGCATAGCAAGAAATGTTGCCTGAAGAATATTCAGCTCATCGATTTCACATTCAGTTGCGATGCCTATCGAAAAAGAAAACGCCTTTTCGCAAATAACGTCGAAAAGTTCTTCCCTTTTCTTCTCGGAAAGTTTTTTTGAATCGTTGAGTCCTTTTATTTCAAGTCCGAACGGTAAAATAACGGCAGCGGCATAAACTGGGCCCGCAAGCGGTCCGCGGCCTGCTTCGTCAATACCGCAAATTACTTTGTACCCTTTTTCCAAGGCACTCTGTTCATAAGAATAATCCATATCATTTTTCCGGCCTTTCGAGTGTAATTCGTCCCAATTTTCCGCCGCGATATTCATCCAAAAGCATTACGGATACACGTTCCGTATCTATTTCGCCGCCCTTTATCATCATACCGCGTTTTTTACCGATGATTTCAAGCAGTTCCCAAGGTTGTTTGTCGCTGAAATCGGTTATTTTATATCTTTCGGAAAGCCGTTCGGGATAATCCGCCTGCATTACTTCAAGAAGTCTTACGGCAAGAGTTTCGATGTCGAGAATTTCATCCTTTACGGAACCGATAAACGCAAGTCTGTCACCCACCTTCGAATCATCGAATTTAGGCCACAAAACTCCGGGCGTATCGAGAAGTTCGATTCCGTTTCCTATTGCAAACCATTGATTGCTTCTTGTGACACCCGCCTTGTCGGCAACTTTAGCCTTAACGGAACCTGCCATACGGTTTATAAACGACGATTTTCCCGTGTTGGGAATACCGATCACCATAATTCTCAAGGCTTTGCCCGACATTCCCTTAGCTTCGTTTTGTTTAATTTTTTCTTTTAATATTTCACGAACCGTTGTGTAAAAACTATTCAAACCTTTACCGCTTCTGCAATCTACGGCAATCGCGGCGACGCCTTTTTTCTTATAGTATTCAATCCACTCGTCAGTTGCGTTTTTATCTGCCAAATCGCATTTGTTAAGTAAAACTATACGGGGCTTGTTGTTTATTAAATCTTCAAGTTCCGGATTCGAGCTGCTGTACGGTATTCGCGCATCGATAATTTCCGCGACACCGTCGACAAGCGAAAGACTTTCTTTTATAAGTCGGCGTGTTTTCGCCATGTGTCCCGGAAACCACTGAACAATCTGTTTTTGACTATCAGCCATTATATCACCTTAATTATTAAACATCTCTGTATCACCGAGTTTATATATCACTTTACCCATAATATATCTTTCATCTATAAATCCGATATTGGAGTCACGGCTGTCAGATGAATTATTACGGTTATCGCCCATTACAAAGACACAGCCTTCTGGCACGACGAATTCATTTCGCATTGAGGCAGTAAAAAGCATGGGCTCTTTTATGTACGGTTCATCAACCGGAACACCGTCGACAATCAGTTTGCCGGAATAACGGTTAAAAGACACCGTTTGTCCTTCTGTTGCCACAACACGTTTTATTAAGACCTTATTATAGGCGTTGGGCTGCGACGTAACTATGACATCGCCGACTTCAAAGTGTTTTACCGCCGAGGTAATAATCAGACTGTCGCCGTGATGCAGTGTGTTTTCCATTGACTGTCCGTCCACGGCGGACAGTTTGAACACGAAAGTAAACATAATACCGACCGCAATAACAGCGGTCAGTAATATAGATGCGAATTCATAAATTCCTTTTACGAGTTTTGATTTATTTGTCATTGCCTATCTTCCATTCACCGTAAGGATATATACGTACCTGTGCAACGCCCAAAACGTATCGTTCGTCAATAAAACCGATTTCTCTGTAACGGCTGTCAAGTGAATAATCACGGTTATCGCCCATTACAAAAAGGCAGCCTTCGGGCACCGTCAAAGATGAGTACGAATAATCACCCACGGGACTTGTCGGCGTTGCAATGTAATCCTCGACAAGCACTACACCGTTAACCTTAACATTATGATCCAAATCAATTTCGATTGTATCGCCGCCCTTGGCAATAACACGCTTTACAATCGGTTCTCCGAGAGTATTGGGTTGAGTTATGACGACAATGTCGCCGTAGTCGATTTCGGGGGTAACCGCACTCACGGTAAGCCAATCGCCGTTGCTCAACGTCGGTACCATAGACATACCGCTTACACTTACGACTCTGAACAAGAACGTAAATACGATAAGAATAAATATCATTGCGTAAATTAAAGAATCAAGCCATTCGTAAACAAAAGCCCACGGTGTTTTTTTTGTTTTTTCGGCAGACTCACCGTTATCAAACGAGATTGAAATTTCTTCCTTTTTTCTCATATATATCACCTGTTTTCAGTTATTTGATTTCTTTAGAAATTGCACAGATTTTTTGTAATCTGTGATTGACACCCGAACGCGAAACGGACACGCAATCACTTATTTCACGCAGTGTCATATCGGGATTTTCAAGTCTTATTTCAGCCAATTCTTTTAAATCGTCGGAAAGATAAGAAAGTCCGACCGTATTTTTTATGTGCAAAATCGCATCGATTTGCTTTGCCGCCGCATCAATGGTTTTGTCAAGATTCGCACTTTCGAAATTAAGCTTTCTGTTTACGTTGTTTCTGACGTCTTTATACATTTTAACGCCCATAAGTTCCAAAGACGAGTTAACAGCGTTCATTGCCGTAAGCAAATCTTCGATATATTCGCTGTCTTTAAAGTAAACCACATAGTTCGAGTTGCGTTTTATACTTTTCGGTATAACATTCAACTCATCACATTCGTCTATAAAAAATTTCAAATCTTTACTCAAATTGAGGTACGGCACGACGAATTCAAGATGATAGCATTTATTGGGATCGTTTATTGTTCCGCAAGTTAAAAAAGCACCGCGGAGAAAAGCGAGTCTGCAACAGTCATCGGTAAAATTTGCCCAATTTATTCTTGAGGTACTTGCCTTTTTATCGTAGCCGAATTTCGCAAGCACTCGCAGACGTTCATCCTCGTTTTCGACCTCAACCTTATATTTGCCGGCTTCGGACTTTACCAAAGACGGATTTACACCGCAAACTTCTTTTAAAACCTTACTGTATTTGTCCGCAACGCCCTCATGCTCGGTTAAAAGCGAAATGTCGAAAAAGGAAAAGCCGCGTGAAAACAAAAGCATACCGTATGCAAAAGCGTGCATACAGCAATCGCTGTCTATCTGTACTGAAAGTATTTCGTTTTTTACGTCGGAAGAAAAAGACATTTTTATAATTCCTTATCTATGTATATCTCTGTGGTATGACGACACATTAAAGCCTTTTTCTTTAACGTTGTCCTTTACAAGTTCCGCAAAAACAACGGAACGGTGCTTACCTCCCGTACATCCTACGGAAATCGTCAACTGGCTTTTGCCCTCGCTTCTGTACAGCGGAACAAGATAATTTATAAGATCCAAAAGTTTCGGGACGAGACCGCGTGACTGTTCAAACTTCATCACGTATTCCCTAACGGGTTCTTCAAGTCCCGTATGTTCTTTCAACTCCGGAACATAAAACGGATTCGGCAAACATCTTACATCGAAAACAAGGTCGGAATCTTTGGGAATTCCGTATTTAAAGCCGAAAGACACGACGTTTATTTTCAAAGAATTTGAAATATCGTCCAAAAACAGTTTGGCAATACGCTCTTTTAACTGAGAAGTAGTTATAAGAGACGTATCAATTATATAATCGGCAATATTTCTCGATTTTTTCAGAATTTCACGTTCTTTTGCAATTATATCTTGAAGTTCGACGACAGAATCCGAATTTGAAAGAGGATGCTTTCTTCTTGTTTCTTGATACCTACGCATAATTACTTCGTTGTCGGCATCAATAAACAGAATTTTATAATCACATTCCATCATACGAAGCTCTTCGAGTGCATTGAAAAGATACGAGAAGGAATATCCGAGACGAACATCGACGACAATCGCAACTTTTTCACGTTTTTCGGTCGAATCGTTAAGTATTTTAACAAATGTAGGTATTAATTGCGGTGTCATATTATCAACGCAGAAAAATCCTAAATCCTCAAGCGAATCAATGGCACGCGATTTTCCTGCTCCGGACATTCCGGTAACGATTACAAGTTGCATTTATCTTACTCCCCGATTATTTTAACTTCAGTTTCGAGAGTTACCCCGAATTTTTCATAGACCTTATTTTGTACGTCTTTTATCAAGGTTATTATGTCGGTAGCTGTGGCACTCCCTTTATTTATAACAAATCCGGCATGTTTTTCGCTCACTTGAGCGCCGCCGACCGTATAGCCCTTTAAACCGCACTGCTCAATGAGAGCACCGGCAAAATACCCCTCCGGACGTTTAAATGTACTGCCGGCACTTGCATATTCAAGAGGCTGCTTTTCACGTCGACGTGAAAGTTTGTCGTTCATTGAGGCTTTAATTTCGCTTTTGTCGGCTTTTTTAAGTTTCAATATTGCGGAAACAACCGTAAAGCCGTTATCGGTATAAGCGCTTCTGCGATATCCGAGGTTCAACTCGTTCTCGGAAAGAACGCCGATATTTCCGTTTTTATCAATATGCTCACAACTGAAAAGTACGTCTTTCATCTCTCCGCCGTAAGCACCCGCATTCATATATACGGCTCCGCCCAAAGTTCCCGGAATTCCGTAAGCGAATTCAAGACCGGACAAAGAATTTTCACAGGCAAAATTACAAAGAGATTTCATTGTAGCACCAGCGCCGCAAAAAACAGTGGTGTCGTCGAGAAGCTTTATCTCGGAATTTTCCGCCCCGATTTTTATAATTACGCCGTCAAAACCTTTGTCGGAAACCAAAAGATTCGAACCGTTTCCGATTACAAAAGGTTCAACGTTGTTTTCGGCACACATCTTTACGACGGATACAAGCGTTTTTAAAGAATCGGGCTTTATCAACAACTTTGCATTACCGCCGGCTCTGAAGCTTGTATATTTGCTCATAGGCTCATCTTTTTCCGCGACGGCACCGAGTTTTTCCGCCGATAATGCTAATTTGTTATACACTGATAAACCTTCTTTCAAAAATTATTCGGTAAGTAACGCCGCACCGATTATGCCGGCATCGTTGCCGAGCACGGCGGCACAAATTTGAGTTTGATTTTTCGCATAAACGCTGTAACGCTCGTTTTTCACAAAGTTTCTTACGGGATAAAGCAATGTTTCGCCTTCGGCACACATACCGCCGCCGATACAGAGAATTTTCGGTTGGAAAGTATTGATAAGGTTTACAATGCCGACCGAAAGATAATAAATGTAATTGTTAACAACGGCTTTTGCCGTCGGATCATTGTCACGCATGGCTTCAAAAGGAACTGTTCCGTCAACACGTCTTAAATCGTATTCAACCATATCCCACATAACAGAATCATAGTTTTTACACATTGCCTCACGAGTTTGGCGTATCAAAGCAGATGCAGAAGCGTAAGCTTCCCAACATCCGCGTCTTCCGCATGTACATCTTTCACCGCCGAAGTTTATTACGGTATGGCCTATTTCACCCGCCGCGTCATTACAGCCGTGAACAAGTTTTCCGTTAACGACAACGCCGGCACCGATACCCGTTCCGATTGTGATAAAAACAAACTCGTCAACACCGTTTCCGGCACCCGCGATTGCTTCGCCCAATGCGGCACAGTTAGCGTCATTTTCAAGATATATCGGTTTATGAAATTCCGATTCGAGCATTTCTCTTATCGGAACATGGTCAAAGTTCAAGTTATTGGCATATTCGATTATGCCTGCTTTTCGGTCAACACTGCCGGGAGTTCCTATACCGATAACCGAAACGTCATCAAGTGTTGTGTTTGCGTATTTTATTGCCGTTTTAATCGCAAGTTTAATGTCTTCGACGATTTTTTCTGCATCACGATTGCTCATGGTTCTGACATTGCCTTTTGCGACAATTCTGTTGTTTTCGTCAACAACTCCGGCTACAATGTTTGTTCCGCCGAGGTCAACACCGATTTTGTACATATATATTCCTCCTTAATAATTTTGCCAAATATCAATTTCATGATCTTTCGGCTCATATCCGTCATCCATTCCGAGATGATGTAAAAGTTCTCTTGCCGCATTATACCCCATTTTTTTCTGTCTGTTATTCATTGCCGCACATTCGATAATAACGGCAAGGTTTCTGCCCGGCTTAACCGGAACAACGGTTAAAGGAATTTTAACGTCCATTATTGTTATGTATTCGTTGTCAAGTCCCATTCTGTCGTAGACCTTGGAACTGTCCCACGGTTCAAGCTGAACAACCATATTTATTTTTTCGGTCAGCTTAACGGCACCCATACCGAATATTCTTCTTGCGTTTATTATGCCTATGCCTCGAAGCTCGATAAAATGACGAATGTTGTCGGGAGCAGATCCCACAAGCGTTTTTGCCGATGCTTTTCTGATTTCGACGGCGTCGTCAGCTATAAGACGGTGTCCGCGTTTAATAAGCTCTATTGCGGTTTCGCTCTTACCTACACCGCTGTCGCCGACGATAAGAACGCCCTCACCGTATACTTCGACAAGCACACCGTGACGTGTAATTCGAGGTGCGAGTGCTGTTCCGAGAAAATATATTATCGACGCCATACAAGCCGACGTGGAATCAGACGACCTTATTAACGGCACCTTATACTTTTCGGCAATTTCAAGCATACCGTCAAGCGGCTCAAGGCTTCTTGTAATAATAACCACGGGAGGCTGCTTACTGAAAAGACACTCCATTCTTTCAAGCTGTTTTTCTTTCGGAAAAGATTTTACAAATTCAAGCTCCGAAAGTCCTAAAAACTGAACACGTGCCGGATCAAAAAACTCATCGGAACCGGCAAGTAAAAGTCCCGGACGGTTAACTTCCTGAGATGTAACGGAAAGTTCGGAGGCATTACATGGCAAATACAGTGTTTCGAAGCTGTATTCCGTTATTATTTTTTCCAAAGAAACGGAGTATTTAGATGCCATTTCACATATCTCCCCTTTATAGATATATAGTTAACTATTATTATATAACATACTTTTGATTTTTCCAATACTTTTTTTAATGTTTTTTCAAAAAACCGAACCCGACGAAATTTTTCCGTCGGGTTCTTTTCAAGAAAAAAGTTATTTCATATTTTCTTCGTATGATTTAATCATTTTCTTAACCATTTGACCGCCGACTGAACCTGCTTGCTTTGAAGTAAGGTCGCCGTTGTAGCCTTGCTTAAGATTTACGCCCACTTCGGAAGCGGCTTCCATCTTAAACTTGTTAAGAGCTTCGCGAGCCTCAGGTACTACGCTCTTTGAATTCTTGGCCATTTCGTTTACACCCCTTATTTTTAAATTTCTATTTTGCGTTTGCAATAATAGTTTTAGCAAGAGTCAAGTTTTTATTATTGAAAAAATTTGCTAATTTTCATATTCTCTCAACGACTTAAATTCGTATCCGTCTTCTCTTGCTTTGTCGATAATATCCGTCAATGCGGCGGCATTATCGGGTGACACGGAATGAAGTAATATTACGGCACCGGGATGCAACCTCGAAATAACCGTTTCGTAAGCGAACTGCTTACCCTTTTGACTGTCTAAATCCCAATCCGCATAAGCCAATGACCAAAAAACGCTTGTGTATCCCAACGACCCGACAACATCAAGTGCGGTTTCACTGTATTCGCCCATTGGAAATCGGAAATACGGCTCACTGTAATTGAAATTTTCACGCAAATAGCTATCCATTCCGGTAATTTCCGCTTTCATTTCTTCTACCGAAATTTCCGCAAAAGACGGATGCGTTACGGAATGATTTCCGACAATATGCCCTTCGTCAATCATTCTTTTTATCAAGTCGGGATTTTCCTTAACTTGCGGCAATGTGCAAAAGAACGCCGCATTGACATTTTTTTCTTTCAAAACATCGAGTATTTTTGAGGTGTATCCGTTCTCATAACCGCAGTCGAACGTCAAATACAATACCTTTTGCTTTGATTTGGTATCAAGGCAAAATGCTTTAAATCCGTTTTCTTCGAAAAACTTTTGTGCATTTTGCGAGATTTCGTGTGCGACACCGTTTTTCGCTACGCCGTAACTGTGTGAAATTTTTTCGGTCGAATAATTCAGTATTAAATTATTCGCACCGTCCGATATCGGTTCGGGTTCGACACTTACGGTTTCATTTTCCTCCGGTTCGGCACTTTTGACATAATCTTTTTTTGTATTACAGGAACAGAGCAACGACAGAGCCGTTAAAATGCTTATGATTTTAAACGCTTTTTTCATTTAATCTGCCCTATTTCAACATACTGTTCATATTGTCCACGACATTACTGAACGTATTTACCGCTTTTTTTGTGGCTTTTTTCATTTTTTTCTTTGTTGAATTTTTCGAAATCGCCGTTGTCATGGCAAGCGCCGCTGTACCCGCAAGAACACCCGCACCGACCGCCTTATACATATTGTTTTTTGTCATTAAAATTCCCCTTTCTTAAAAAAATCGCTCTCAATTTCAAGAGCATTATTATTTTTTGAAAGAAATTTATAAAAATGTATTTTAAAATATTTCTAAAAATGTTATACTTTAAAAAGTAAAAATTTGTAAAAAAACAGGTGGTTTTATGACACTCAATATCGTTATGGTCGAGCCTGAAATTCCCCAGAACACAGGCAACGTCGCAAGAACTTGTGCCGCTACGGGTGCAAGACTTCATTTGGTAGGTAAAATGGGATTTACTCCCGATGACAAAAAGCTTAAAAGAGCCGGTCTTGACTATTGGTACTTGCTTGACATTACATACTACGACTCGTTAGAGGAATTTTTCGAAAAGAACAAAGGCGGCAATTTCTTCTATTTTTCGACGAAAGCACAGCACAGACACAGCGACGTTAAATATCCCGATAACACATATCTTGTGTTCGGCAAAGAAACAGCGGGGCTTCCCGAAAAACTTCTTTACGAAAACGCCGACAGATGTGTACGCATTCCGATGATTGACGAAGCACGAAGTTTAAACCTTTCAAACGCAGTCGCTATCGGCGTATACGAAACGCTGCGTCAATGGGATTATCCGCAATTACTCGAAAGCGGCGAACTCAGAAATTACAACTGGGGCGACCAGCAGTAATAAACGGCAACAAAAAAGCACTTGAGAACAACTGAACTGCCCCAAATTGTGCAGACAGTATAAAAAAGCCTACTTGATGTAGCAAA
>CAZTMZ010000003.1:0-108431 GCA_964615315.1 uncultured Eubacteriales bacterium
TCTTGTAATTTATTGCTGTGCTGCAAATGTAATCACATACTTCTAACTAATGTGTTATACACTTCCCTTCTTGTCAGTAGGGCGTTCTGCATGCATCGCAATGACAAGAAACCTTCAATTTCCTTATCAGTTTTCTTACGATTTGCCGCTACATTTTTACCAGTACCTCTTAAAATCGTATAATCTTCTTTATCATTTACACTACCAAGACCTCCAATCTTTTTCTTTCCTGTGGCGCAAGCCCTAATTGCGTCAAGAACAAACTCGTTCAAAGTATCAATATCCTTTTGAACGTTGATAATGGGGAGTACGGAAGTTGCCCAAGAATAGGTTCCGTCACCTCTGTAAAGATAAGAGTTTACTTGATTAACTGCTTTCTTTGGAGTGATGTTGCGCTGTTTGATTGTGCGAGATTCGATTTCTTTCTGAAAACTCTTAACCCTAGACTTAGAAAGAGTAATCATATCTTTTTTAATGTTAAAGCCAAGAAATTTAAACCAGTGTTTGTCGTCAAGTACTTGCTCTTTCTTTGCGTTAATGTTCAGCCCCATATTCATCAACATATTTTTCAGCAATTTATCGGCTTCTACGTAATTTCCACCAAGAATTAAAACATCATCTGAATACCTCCAGTATTTGATTCCATCAAAGTTACTAAGCGCATCATCAACATGATACAATAATGCATCTGCTAAAAATGAAGATGTCGCCGTGCCTTGCTTAATTGATTTATAGATTTCGATTAATTCTCCATTCTCATCAAACAAAATGTCTGAATGATAAAATGCTCGTACAATATCGATGATTTTCGATTTACCGTATTTGATCTCCATCTTATCAAACAGTTCGTCTATATACTGAATTGCAACACTATCGAAATATTTTTGCAGGTCATACTTCTTACCAATAACATCTCTTTTAATCTTCACGCATTCGCTTGATACCTTTTTAACCACCTTTCCGCAACCAATGCCACTTTTATACGAATAGCAAGAATCATGAACATATTCCGGAAACAGTTCAAAAAACATATTATTGATAATACTCAGAACGATTCGATCTACATTCTCACAAATCATCACTTCTCTAAATTTCCCCGGTTCATCTTTAGGGATAAGGGCGATTCTCGGCGGTGAAATTGCGTAGTTATCGTTCTTAATTGCGTTATAGAGCCGTAATCTTATTTCAGGAGACGTAAGTGCTCTAAGTTCTCCTTTATCTATGTATTTACCCACACCGATTTCAATTGCAGATTCCCATCTCTCTTTTTTAAAGAATTCTTGCAGTAAAAAATCAATCATTTAATCAACTCCTTTTATTTGCCCGTCAAGCCGATAGCGCAGCTCTTGTTCATTTACTCAGCTCTATCTTTTGCGTTCATATCCACAATGCACCATTCGTCAAAATCTTCTTCAAGAGACAAAGATTGAAGTGGATAGCTTCCTACCAATTTACACGGGTAATACCCTCTGTCTTTTTCAACACCGTATCTGTTGAAAATATTAGGCTTCTTTTGAAATCCCTTCCAGAATTCAAGCTCCATTGTGTCAAGATTAACAATATATGCATATTCGCACCACAAACTATCTTTGATAAAATCGTGATTGTCAATCATATATGTAAGACCGTTCTTATATGCGTTAAGATCTCCCTGTGCTTCATGCAGCAAACAATACCAATCATCTACGCTCTGTGTACTTACATCTCCGTTGTAAAACTTCTCACATTCCTTGATTTGCTTTGCCGTAGGCTTTTTGTCTTCATCCACAAGAATGATTTTGTCAAAGATTTCATTCAATTCATCGATTGAAGTGTTTTTGCAAAAGTCTACTATAGTGCGTCCAAGGCCATCGGGATAACTATCATAGTGATTGTAAGTCAGCTTGTCCATTCCGTTCTTTCTAAATCCATAACATCCACGAGTACTCATAATTTTATCTCCTTTTCTTCATTCATATTGTATTGTTATACCAATTAAACCATAAACCACACCACAAATTTGTGTTCGCTTTCATCTTGACTAACCCATGGTGTGTAATGTGCTGGGTGTTTCTTCCTGATATATCTGTTCAAGTTTTCTTTATCACAAAATGCTTTTGCTTCTTCTTCTGTGTCAAAGAATTGAAAGGTTGTTCTATATCTCCTTGCCATACCATACCTCCTTTAACCGTAATATGTACCTACAATGTGGCGAATATACTTTCTGTAGTCAAAATCATCAGGCAAATAATCGCAGAGTTTCCATCTAAATTCACTTATAAGTTCGTCCATGTTGTTATATGCTGGTTTGAAAAGCGTACTTTCTTTGCATACCGGAATATAATAGAGATGATCAACATAATACGTTTCACCATGGTTAAAAATAGTTCTTCCAAAATTATCTATCTCGAATGTTTCTCCAGTAAATTCGCTAATGTAATCTATAATATTTGCTTCATATAGATCATTAGCATATCCATGTTCGTCATTATTGTATTTCTGCTCTGTATAGTCATTACAGAATTGAGATGCAATAATTTGTATTGTTTCTCTTGTCATCAACAAACCATAATCGTCAACCGCGTAATCTCTCATGCTCATTGCTTTATACCTCCTCAAAGTGATTTTCAATTGCGTATTCTATCGTGAGCCAATAACTTTCCCAGTAATTATCATTATTGTCCAATGATTTCTGCGCTTTATATGCTATGCTCCGTATGTCTTCGTCTGTTGCAGTGTAATTTTCCATGTCTTCAAGTTTACTTTTAATATCTTCGATTAGATAGTACTCATGAAGTTCGTCAAATACTTTTCTCTTTTCCCAATGTGAAAGCTCGTCTTTAATTTCATATTCTTCAACGGCTACACTATGACATTCATAATCTTCACCGTATCCAAACGCGATTAGATAATATCCATTTTCCGCATCTTCTTCGGTTAGAGTTTCGCCGCTTGCTTCGTCTTCTTCGTTTGCGTATCTCTTCATTTCATCTTCATACTCGCCGCACATAGTTTCATACACTTGCCTTGCTTTCTGAAGTGCTTTGTCTTTATCGTAGAAGCAACCGCACTTTTCCAGTCCTACCGAAAAGTCGTAGTCAAATTTATCAAGTCTCTCAACTGTATAAATTTTCATAATTACACCTCTATTTCTGCATATTTTTCCAAATCTCCGGGACATGCAACACGAATGCCGCTGATTTCATATCCGTTATAATCTCTGTAGTCAAGTACAATCATTTCATTATCGTATGCTCTTTCTACCTTGTCTCTAGCTTCTTCATAACTGTTTGCGTCAACAACAACTGTTCGCTCAAGAGTTTCTGTTATTCTCATTACAATTTTCATTTCTATTCTCCTTTCTATTACCACCCATAAATGTCAGCAACATACTTATGCAAAGATTTTGTATAGTAATTCAGTTTCTTACGGCTAATTTCTTTTCCGTTGCAAATATCATTAAGCAGATTGTAGATGTCGCGGTCTTCACGAACTTCTCTAAACTCTATGAAATTAGTTCCGTCATGATGCACGCAAGTTGCTTTGATGTTATAGCCATCGTCGTAATACTCGTTGTAATCTTCGCCAACATCAAAGATTTTATTTACATTTCCGTTGCCGTTAAGAATTCTATATCCTTGTCGTCTTCCATTCCACGAACCAAGGTCTGCAATAGCGATAATACGTCCGTCAAGTGGAATATTTAGGTTTACTTTTTCGTCGTCAATATAGGAGTCAAGAGTCTCGTTAATATACTTCCACAGATTATTTTCATCTTCCGTATCTTCATTCCATCCGTTTATTTCTGCTATATTCTTGTAATCTTCTTTCCAATCTTCGGGATTAATGTTTATATTACTCCAAATAATTCGCTTTTTCATACTTAAACCTCCTTCTTGCCATTCATATTGTATTGTCTTATTGTATCATACTTGTTACTTATTTGTCTTTCTAGTTTTTCAATCCTTTCCTTTAATCTTTGATAGGCTATGGTTGTGCCGACCATACCTATAATGACTAACGCAAATCCTATTTTTTTCATTGGTTCATAATCACCAGCGCATGCATAAATGAAAACTCCTAGCGTTGCCGTGTTTATGAATGTGTCCAAATTACCACTCCTTTCTGTTACCACATGTCGCTGTCACATGGGATGCTGATATAAAACATTTCATCTTCGTCAAGATAAACATCTGCGCCATATCCACTATTCATGATGCTTTTGATGACATTTGGTGTTGCAACGAGTTCATATCCGTTCCATACACCATGTTTGTACATAACATGTTTTGTATTTGCAATAGCATCTACAGCTTCTTGACGACCAAGCGTTATGATTCTCTTATACTTCGGAACTTTATACATTACAATTCTCCTTTACAGTTCGTAGGCTGATAGCGACCACGCATAACCCATTTCGTAATACAAACCATGCTTTTCAAACAATTTTGCGAATTCTCTTTCTAGTTTGTTCCATCCCGACATATATCCATTTAGCACGTGGTTTAATGATCCTTCAAATGACATTGTAATAGTATCTGGATTAGCAAATTTTATGTAATCAAGAGGATTTCTTCCTTCATACTCATAAAGATCTTCATCGATTTGCTTTCCAATTTCACCTCCCCATTCTTTACTAAATGAAAGTGCCTTTCCGTTAAAGTAGATTATGTTGTCACCCCAGAGATTATGCTTCTTGCACCAGTCGTATATTTCCAAAGCGAGCGCTTCGTTTCTGTTAATCATTCTATACCTCCCTTAATTCTTTTTATTTCGTTCGCAATCATATCTGCAATCTCCTGCATTGTCATAGGGCCACTTACGTTACAAACAGTGATGATATTTGCATCATGATATTCAGTCCAGCTATTTTGACCAAGTGAATAATGATAATCCGTAATCACATCCCCAGACTTCGTGTCGTATGAAATTTGAACATAATGTCCGCTATAGTATCCATTCAAGTCTTTAGTTTCTCCGCTTGCCTTGCGTAGCCCGTGCATTGGCAGATTATGTTTATCAATTGCCATATCTCTTCCTCCCTTAATCAGTCGTTCTGAAGAAATACTTCGCTTCTTCGCCATGCAAATTCTCCTGCGCATACAAATCAGCTTCTTCCCAGAGTTCGTTATATACTCTTGCAATAGGTTCATTGTCTTCGTAATGCTGACAGATTTTCCAGTTAAGAACCATGACGAGTTCCGTTAGGTATTTGTAGTTGCCCTTCCATTCTTTAAAGGCGCGTTTGTAAGTGTCTTTAATTGCCGCTACTCCAAATCTTTCGGCAATTGTGAAGTCTAGCCAGAAAGTTGTCATTGTTTCATATCCGTTAATATTCATAGTTCGTCTCCTTTTCAATTTCTTTTACTGCTTCCGTTATGGTGTCTGTGCTGCAATAAAATTTTCCGTTAATGTAAACTTCATAGTGGTCGTTTACGTGGATGATATTGAAATCACGATTCATACAAATGCCTCACATTTTTATCATAATCAAGTAGACATTTATACATATAATTTTTAATTTTCTCTTCCTCAAGTTCTTCGGCAAGAGTGCAACACAGTTCACTAATTTCGTCAATGATACGTTGAAAGTCCCAATCCGCAGGGAATGAAAATTCTGGAGTTCCATCAGGTCTACGCTGTACATAGATTTCCATTTCCGTTGACTTCATATGATTTTCTCCTTTCTCCTAGAGGCGCTTAGGCCATGGGAAAGTCCATGACTCATATTGTTTCATGGTAATCTCACCGTCGCGACAGAGTGTGTCGGTAAAAATACTCCACTCTTCGCTTACCGCAATTCGGTCATCCTTGAGTGCGTCATATAGATTTCCTGTAGTTCCGTAGTATTCTTCAATGAATATGCGTTTCGCTTGCAGCTTATTCATTTGCCTTACACCTCCATTTCAGTCGATTTTCCTTAGCATTTCCATTTGTTCTGGTGTAAAAATTTCGCAAAGTTTATTATATTGTAGAACAACCGCAGTATAAGTATTTTCAATTCGCTTAACATCGTCCCATTTCTTTACCTCATATCCAAACTCTGTTACAAAGTCGTCGATTGTTCCAACATCATATTTTTCAAGACAGGCAAGAATGTCGTATGTAGTTGGAAAAGTTCCCTTATTTGTATTGTATACATTATCCCAGAAGTCGTCAGTTAGTGTTCCGTATGGAGTCGTGAGAACAAAATGGTATTTATTTCTGTAATAGTCGTCTCCCCAATCTGGATTCCTTTCCTTTCCTATAAGTGTTATCTCCATAGTTGCATTACACTTTCGCATAAATTCTTTTGCAATAACATTGTAGTTAAGTGTCATATTCATTTCCCTTCTTTCATAGTTGTTATAATTTCCATGTGCCTTTGCGTCATTGCAAGTTCGTCGGAGTAATGTTCGCAATAAAGGTCATTCCAGTCAGTTACATTTCCGTTCTTGTCGCAGTAAAAAATCATAGTTTCATATCCGTTATCAAATGTATAACATGAAGATACATAATAATGTTTTCCATTTCTGCCTACTACGTTAGTCAAATGCATAACCAATTTTCCTTTCCGTTATATATTTCAATCCAGTGCATTCCGTTACATGAAGTAAATGAAATAGTCGGGTTCCAATCCAAGTTCGCTTGCAAGGATTTCATCAGGTTCAAGGACGCTAGTTCCGTTGAACGCATCATACATTTCTGCCTTGCATTCTTCATACATTTCCTTTGCTTCCTGCTGGCTAATTCCGTCACGGCGCATGAGTAATTCAATAATTTCGTTCATTAGAATAAACCCACCTTTCTTACATCAACACGAATAAGTTTTGTTTCCGTTGTTGCAGGGTCATGGGTTAGTCTCCATGTTTGATTGGGTGTGAAGCAAGTCAGCAAAGATTCAAAAGTGTCTGCATCGAAGTCTTTTATTTCTCTTGTTGTAACTCCGTTCTCGCGGAAGAAGAGCAAGTTGTCAAGCGGTTTCTTTTCCTTTACTGCATTATTCAAATCGGAAATGTCATAGAAAATATCGCTTGCATAGTGTTCAGTTAGCTTTGCGGCCAGTCGAATCATTTTGTCAACAACGAAAGAAACATTTTCTGTTTCGCTTACGACCGCTTGACCAGAACCCCAGAAATTAGTGATTTTAATTTCCTTCATTTTCCTTTCACTCCTTTTCATACTTGATAAGGCCAAGTGCTTCACTCCAACAAAACAAGCAGGCTAAGATAAATATAGCCTTTTCTTTTGCCTTTTCTTTCCAACCCATGCAAGGTTTTGCGTCAAGCAATTTCAGCTTTTCTTTGCGCATCTTGTCGCGCTGCTTCTTAATCATGTTCATCCACTCCATTTCGTCTTCATATGCTTTGCGCTCCATGTCACGTTGACGTTGGAGTTCCGCATTAACAATCCCATTGATAATAAATTCGTTTCCGTTACCATGAATTTTTGTGCAAGTTGCTATGCGTTGCATTACTATTCTCCTTTCCGTTTATGCCCATCTGTGCTGGGAGCGGCTACGACGCTCACGAATTTTAATCTTGTAATGGATGTTGTTGGCGATTTCGCTTATCTTATTGTAACTTGTGCGCACCATGTCTTCTATTGCAAGCAAAGCAGTTGCAGGAACCATAATCATTAGGATGCTCATTATTTAATTTCTCCTTTCGCTTTAAGCAGGTTGAGTTCGGCTTCGTGCACTTCCTTTTCTGCCGTTGAATAACAACTGATTGCGTTTTGATATTCGGTTTCTTTGCGTTCTACTGTGGCTTTGCAACGCTCAAATTTCACCTTTGCTTTCTCTAACAACAACTGAGCATTGTCCATTTCTTTACGCTGGGCTTCTTGCGCTTCACGAATTGCACGCCCAATTTTCGCGTCAGCTCTAAGGCGCTCATTCTCGGCGCGAAGCTTGCGAATTTCAGATGTCAAAGAGCCAATGTTACCGCTTGTCTTGTCAACATATTCGAGTCGGTAGCCTTTGCAGGTTCTGGTTCTTCCGCAACACGCCAAAGATACCGTAGCAGGATTGCATCCCAGTGCGTTTGCTACATCCAATACACTTGCATAGATTTCGCCAGTCGTCTTGTTGATAACGGGCTTGCAGTTGGGGTGCGTATGCTGTCCGAGTACCTCATTGATGGTTACGCCGTTATTCACATTGATAGTCATAGTGTCATTCTCCTATTCTGCCAGTAGGCTTGATGTAATATGATTATTCTTCCTCAAAGTGCAAGTATTCAATCCCATCGAGTTCAATAGCAACCAGCAGACCGTCATCGGCTTCATACAGATTGATGTGGCAATCGTCAATGACATGCTTAGTTCCTGCGTAGAAAGAAATTAGTGAAATTGCAAGGAAAACTACAATGGTTACTGTGACCTTGATAAATTCTTTCATGCTTTCACCCCCTTCTTAGAATCAAACGCCGCAATGACGAGATTGTGTGCAACTGCAATAGCGCAATGGTCGCAGTTGATGTGCATACCACGAGTGCAGCAACAATTGCAACTGTACTGGAATTTGCGCAAAGCATCTTCTTTGTTGTCGGCGCTGTATTGGTAGTTGATGCCAACTTGTTCGAATTTGGTCATGGTTATACCTCCTATTAGGGCGCAGTATTGTTGTAAGCCCATAATGGAGCATCTCAGATATTCCGAGGTGCTCTATATAGGTTTACTGTTATCTAACTTCCTCTTCTAAACATGACACACATATATCTGTGGTACCTTCTTGATAACTGAATTCAAGCCCATCTTCGTAAATGTCGGCTGTATTGATATCATGATAATAACGATGTGCTATGCTCTTAATTGCAGAGATAGCCGTATTTTTAGCGCTGGATTTTGTAGCATAAACACCGTGCAGAGCATTGCTTTGGTATCCATTGATAATAGAATTGCTGATTATAACGTATACTTTCATAGAAAATCACACTCCTTAAGGAAGGGCGGACTACGCCGCCCCATTCATATTGTATTGTCTTTACTGCGTTCAGACCATTTGTTTTCGTTACACTTCGACTATTTACTTGTTATTCTTTCTTGCCTGCTTCTTGCCGCCGACAATCTGCGCTTCTTCTTTTTCGAGTTGGGCGGAAGTCATAAGTTCGCGTTGAGAAAGCAAGTCTGCCATAGCGTCTTCAATGCCTTTACGAATAGATTCCGGTGCATGAGCAAGACGCTTGCCAGTGCTAGACTTCATGGGGTCTTTGAAGTCGTTATAGAAGTTTCCGGGAATTGCCGCAAGGTCATCTCTTGCGTCTTCAAGGGTCTGGAGGTGGGCGGACAAGTCACCTACGGTAAGGGTATTATTTGCCGCAAACAGTCCAATAATAGCGTTATAACTATCCTGCACATCGGCAGAATAATACTCAGTCTGGAATTGAGCAGCATCCTTCGCCTTTGTGAACAGTTGGGCGGACTTGTCCTCTACGTCTACACTGGATACATCGCAAGCCCATGCAATAGCATTTTTGAAGACACGAATAGTCTTTTCAGCGTCTTTGTAGGCTTTAGACTTTACAGTCTTGTAAGGTACAACCGCAGGAATGAAACGCAGGGAATAAGCGTCAAGGGATAGAATACGAGTTTCGGTCTCAACAAAAGTAAACAGTTTGTGCAAGGCAGAACGGAAGGCTGGGAAGCTGTCTTGATTATTGCTAGACATGAGGGTGTATGCAGTGTCGGCGATTTCGTCGCAGATAGAGATATAGTTCTTGCGTTCATAGCTAGTGAGCAGGTCAAGGTCAAGGGTAGATTTAGTCAGACGGTTCTCAATCATCTCAATACCAAAAGCGTTGAAGGTAGTTTTATTCATGGTTATTCCTCCTATGCGGTTTTATCGCAAATTATTATAGTGTAGTCTATGGACTACTTTTAAGATACAATACTAGACTATATCCTAAAAGTAACCCATAGTGCCAAATGAATATACTGTTATGGTATATTCCTATGGGTATTACTTGTCTGCCGAGACATATACGGATAACGCTTTATGTCCGCAAACTCTATCGCCGGATTATTCACACTCAAGCCCAGATATTATCCTACCGGGAATACTTCTTTTCGTTCATGTAGTATCTGTAAATTTGGTTGGTCTATGCTATGATACATAGGCATTTAGGGTATTTCTTACTCATATGTGGTTAGGCGTGCAAATGAGACACGATATTAACCATGGCGAATGAGCCTCATATTTTTATACTTTATGTGCCGTCACGCTTTTACAGACTTGCATAAATTACTCATTTTCAATTTGTGCACTTTACCGTGATAGATATATAGTTTTCAAAGGACGAACCTATAGACGGATAGCGTATAGCAACCTTACGCAGGTTATAGGATTGTTTTATGTTATTTGTGTTAGGTTCAAAACTTTTGCAAGTTACAAAACCGACTTAAAATCAATCCTTGCTACTATCCAGTTTTCAAGGTTATCAACTAGGCTTTCGGCGTTCCCGTCGTTGTCCTGCTGACAGTTATTATTATACTCGGATAGCCGTAAAATGCAAGTTTGTCAGAAACAGCATTTTTTATACATTTTATGCAGAAAAACGCCCTAGGGGGTACTAAAAACCGTATTTTTATGCACATTTTTGCATAAAAGGTATAGGTGGTTTTCACACACACTGACTCAAAAATGCGCCCTTATACATCAGTTTTCTCAACCCATAAACCACCCTAATTACTGTTCATCCAACCCATCTCATTTACCCTAAAATTCCGGCCCACCCAAAACACCAACAAACCCCTATCATTTTCCCCCACAAAATCTCCAAAATCCCCGTTTAACGACAAACCATCAACAAATCGCTATTATTTTCCCCAATTTTCCATCCCAAAAATAAACTAACTGCACAAAACTTCATAAAAATTGCACAAAACTGCATAAACCCTAAAACGCCAACAAATCATTGCCAATTTCACAAACGTCAAAATTCCAGCCTAAAAATTAGACTTCTCTAACCGTAAAGTTTGTCCTTATAATTTTAAAATCATCCTTCAAATCACCAACAAATTCTTATTACTTTTCTAATCTCCTAATTAATTAGACGAATATCAATGTACAATATCCAATGAAAAAGCAAAGTCCCCAATGAAATGGGGACGGTTTTTAAGCTCGCGAAAGCGAGATTAAAAATTGCGCTAAGGGGTTAAACAAACAATAAAGAGAGCTCTATATCCATATATTGACAAATTAAATCCAACGTATTATAATACACTCAGTACAATATGAATGGAGACAATGACTATGAATGAAAAAAAGATTTTTAGTAAGCGTATGGCGCTTTATCTAAGACAGCATGGATGTAAGATCATTAAGACTGAGCCAAATATATACAAGCCCCAGTTTGATGTTTATATCTTTAAAGATACGCCTGATTTACAAGCAGCTATGACTGACTATATGAACAATAGATAATTTAAAAAACTAATTTAAAAACTAAAGGAGAACCTAATCTATGAAAGGACAATATTTATCAAAAATCATAGATATTAATGATCTACGACAAGGAAAATTAAATTTAATTTACACCCCATGTGGTTCGGGCAAAACTACATTTGCAAAGACAAAGCTAAAAGAGTTAACAAGAGAAACAAGCTTATATCCTATGCTTTATCTAATTGATACTGCTATTGGCAAAGAGCAACTTCTACATAGCTCAGAACCAAAGAAAAACATGTGGACAGGTGAATTATATTGGGAGCTTGATGGAATTACTGTTTATACATATGCAGGCTACGTAACGCTTTGCAAGCTTGCGCCAGATCATGACGCATGGGAAAAGGATGCAATTATTGTTTGCGATGAATTACAGAATCCCATTAAATGGTGTGCATGGGACAAGGGCGAAAACAATGAATACGCTTTAGGTTTAATAGAGAATAGAATTAACATGGGTAATAATATTGTAATTGCTATTAGCGCAACACCAAACAAGATTAAAGAAGAGTTTGGATATTGTTTGCATGAAGTGCCTCTACATGGGGAACCGCTGCATTATGTAAATGACAATATAGATCATTATCGTCATTTACAAACTGTACTAAATAGGATTAAGCCGAATCAAAAAGGTATTATTTATACTTCTCAGGTTAGAGATATTATTAAATATCAAGCGCAATTAGAAGATAGAGGAATTAAAGCGGCTGGCATATGGAGTATTAATAACAAGGATCGTCCTATGAGCGACGAACAAAAGCAGATAAGAGATTATATTATTAAATATCAGAAAATTCCTAGTTATGTTGATGTTTTGTTGATTAATAAGGCAAGCGAAACAAGCATCAATATATATGGCCATATTGATTTTATGATTGTGCATGATTCAGATGAAGATACGCAAATACAAACTAGGGGCAGATATAGAAATGATTTGGAACAGCTTTATCTTTATGATAAAGACAGCAAAGATGAAATTGTTTTAGATGAGAAGTGGCTTGGCAAGCCTCTTTATAAGACTGATAAAGATGCTCTTTGTGAAGAGATAGGATTAAAAGAGAACAGAAGATTATTAAAATGGACTTCTGTGAAACAAATTTTAATTAATAATGGTTATGAGGTAATTGAGAAGCGGACGAAAAAAGAACGTTTTACACTTATCGGGTAGGATATAGGTGACAAAACTGTTGCACCCTTTATATATATATAAAGTGCAACAAATTTGTCACCCAATCTCATAGTAAAAAATACAGCGTCAAAATACTTACGTATTTTTCCGCTGACTCGTTAAATACTCCGTATTTAACTCGTAATTATATATAATATATAAATTATTTTGTTTTTCTGAAATGTAATATATTAAATTCAATACAAAATGAATGGAGGAATCCAAATGGCAAAATCTTCAAGGGATCAATTAATAGCAGATGAGATCAAGAATATAATTATAGACAATGCAACCTATCAAATCACTCATTTACTTACAGAACTAAAATCACGTGGGATAAAAGGAATAGGAGCCAATCAAATACTTAGATGTATAAAATTAGCAGGTTGTGACGTCTATAATAATATTGTTGGTAGGACATATACAATTGCAAATATACGAGAAGAAAAAAATAGCTTACTTCAAAAAAGACAAAATAAGCAAAAGATTAGTATTCGTGAACGACCTAAAGGTGGAGAAGAATTTTATAAGTCAATGCTAAAAGAAAGCCATTTAAAGGCGCTTGACAAAGAAGCTGGAATTTATGGAATTTGTATTGACGGTATTTGTGTATATGTTGGACAAAGTATAAATCTACTTCATAGAATGGCAGACCATCAATATTGGGCTGTATACGAGCCAAATAATTCTCCAAACTATGCTTTATATAAATTAATGCATGAAGCGTTAAAAAGAAAAATAAAGGTTTCATTTGTGTTTTTTGTTTTGATAGACCATCAAATGAAGTCTCAGGCTAAGACAACAATGCTTAATATGTTGGAATCTGAAATTATACATTCTAAGTTACCAATAGCAAATAAAATTATTCCAGATGCAAATGGAAATATGGAAAATATGCAAGTCCTTTATGTCGATGAACAAAATATTGATTTATTTTTTACACCAAATTTTAATGAACATAGAGAATTCCTTGATGTAGATTTAAGAAGTGAATATTATTATGTTTTTAATCCATATTATGACGAAAAAATAAAAAATAAATCATATCAATGTGAAATTGGATTGGAATTAAAACAATATTCAAATTAACGTAGATTATATTCTAGAAGGAGCAAGCAAAACAATAAGTAAATCCTTGACTTTTCCAGCATTTGGTGCTATACTAGACATAGACAATACGTTATGAATGGAGTGGATATCATGAAGATTATAAAGCAAGGTAATATTCCAGAATATAATTTTACATGTCGTATGTGCGGCTGTGAGTTCATCGCTGGATTTAATGAATGCGAATGTTATCAGATAAAGAGTTACGACTATGATCTGATTTATCTAACACTAACAGTGGAGTGCCCATGCTGTAATGCTAAAGTAAAGCAAATGATAACGCAAAAATAATGGAGGTGATCGCAATGACTTTAGCTTTTTGTATGTTGATTTGTATCCTATGTCTCATGGCAATCTGGGACGTTAACAACAATAATCACAAGTTCTCATGAGGGGGTACTTTCAACTAAATGGAAAATAGAGGTTCAATTCGAGGTAGGTATATTGATAATGGAGATTTTGTGCTAAAATATAGATAATACAATATGAATGGAGGAGTGGCATATGGCAGATTTTAAAGAGACTTGTTTTGACTATTTGGATGTTGACGACCATGCGGTTTTTACTACATCCGAACGCAAATGGGTAAATAAAATTTTAAAGTTAAAAGAGTCCAATCCAGACAACGTAGTTATTACGACGTACCCAGAAGATAACAACGGTTATATTGTGGCGCACGTTCCAAAGAACTGGTTTAAACTTTCGCCTCCACGTCAGGTAAATTATACAGACGAACAGCGCCAACAGATTGCTACAAGGCTAAGGTCAAGCAGGGATGTAAAAAACTCATAGTTGTACAATAGAAAATCGCACCAATTTCGCGTTTATTAAGCCGAGTCGATAAGTTGGAAGGGTGGCATTTAAAAATCGTTTTTGGGTTGAAAATCTATATAATAACAATAGATTGGAGGATGATCAATGTGTATTTTATTACAGGGTTTTATAAGATTGAATCAAAGGAGAATAGCTGGCCTGAATTTGGCGCTCAGCGAACGTTTGGGTATTATTTTGAGCGAGTGGATGCTATAGCGGCGCTGCATGAAAATTGGTCGGACATATATGACAATACGTATGATTACGCGGTTATTGAAAACATCGAAGAGGGCGTTCATCCGCTTGAAACCTATCGTCAGTGGTTCAAGTGGGATGATGAGCGTAAGGGTTATTTTGAGATTGATGAGCCAGAGTGTGTAAAGTATCTGTGTAATTTTGCGCTTGGATGAGGTGAAGAGCATGAGAACAATCATTAATTACATTCGTTCTTGTTTTTGTAAGCATGAATGGGAATATCTTGATGAAATACATGTGGCTAGTACCTTTGTTGATCGTATTCGTATTGTTACTCGGTGGCGTTGTAAAAAATGTGGGCTTATCCAAAAATCTAAGGTATAGGGGGTATTTAAATGACACTTAAAGAGGTCTACAAGGAGCTTGATCGGCTTAATGCTATTAAGCATAACCTTGAAAAGGAACAGCGAGATGTTCATAAAGAGGCTGCGCGTAAATTCGTTGGCAGATGTTATCGAAAAGATAACGGCGCGGTTTTTAAGATCGTCAGTATACCAATCGAAGAGTGGAGTATGCATGGGACTATTTACAACGAATATCAATTTCCTGCCTTGTTTTTGCAATATCCAAACGATCTAGAAGAATGTAGTTATGGACACGCTGATGTAGACGAATTTGTTCCGTGTTATTGTGACACTGTTTATTTGGATATTGAAGCTGGGATTCCAGAAGCTAAACCATTTGGCACAAGTGGCTGTAAGGAAATCTCGCAAGAGGAATTTAATGCAGAATTTGATAAGTGCATTGCGCATTATAAGGGGTTGATTGGCGCATGAAACATGAATATCTACATGAACTTTTTCCAGATGGCAAACTTCCTTTTCCGTATAGCGAAGAAGACTATCCGGACTTTGACAGACGAAACACATTTGGTATGGATCAGACGTTCGTTATGTGGCTATATCAATGTCTGAGATATTTTGAAGAAGAAGTGTCAAAATTTATAGATTTGAATTATCACAAGTTTGACATTGACGGTGAAGAGCTCACTCATATGCAATGCATTCATAGGATGGTTGATGATTGCGCGGTTATTATAAAGAGTGATGAATTCAAGGAAATTGAAAAGATGGATGCAGCCAAGGATGATCTTTTTAAGGTTTTAAGCAAAGTATATTGGGCAATGTGGTGGTGAGTAAATATGGATTATGAAAAATATTTGTCGCAGATTGATTCGGATTTAACTTATTTCAAATACATACATCATAGGCTTCCAGAAAAGATCTTCATGTCGTATCCGCTGTGGATGGTGCTTAGAGATGGCGGAGATGAGCAGGTAGCGAGGGGGCTACTGGAATATAATTATCGTGATGTGCCTGTAAAAGTGTATTTGTCTGAGGGATTAGAGTACTATTTTGCGTCTAGTGGATTTGTGTTTTGACAATACAATATGAATAGGGATGGCGGTGATACGATTGAAACCATTAAGACCACAAAAATATATTTATAAGCTGAACAGTTCTTATCTGGATATGAATGGTTATAATGTCAATCTTAGTTTAAGTGACGTAGCTTATAATTCTGAGATAGTGATCAGCGTAGGTCATAGTCAGTTAATCAAATGGATAGAAGAAGAAATGGGGACAAGTGATGATTATTTAAAGGTACAAGATATACGCAAGCGAATTAAGGATTTAAAAAAGCTTGATAGCACTGCAGAAAATCAAAAGAACATTAAAGGTTTATATGCTGAATTATATAAACTGCAGTTTGAGGAAAACTTAGTATCAATTCAGTTTGATAAAAAGTCGCATTTCAATAAATGTTGCGAGAGTTTAATTATTAACGGTAAGCCGTTTCATAGATTGTACGGTACGCCCGGTGGTTTGAAGATGAGTACTGTATTATTTATAAATGCAGAAATTTATGAAAGTATTTTTAAGAAACTTAACAATAGCAGGCGCGACACAAAGATAAAAAATGGCGAAGAAGTGGACATTATGCACTCAGTCGCAAAATTGGAGGCATATTATGCTCTCACATCCTCTACTTCTAGTCCAGTATCATGGCCGAAGATGATTGTTGTCAAAGGAACGGAAACTAGCTTTGACGCCGATATAATCGAAGTTGGTGATGAAGATGGTAAGCCAGATCCTGTAGTTAGTTCCCCAAAGAAAAAGAACGTAACAATTGAGATTAATGATGGTTGTGGGATTATGTCTCCAGAATACAGTCAAAAAATCAATAACGAACTTACGCAATGTGATGAGGTTGTGTCTGGCGTATGTGCAAGAGCTGCATTCCTGAAGGGGATGTTTTTCACTTTTCCATTTAAGGAGTTTGCACAAGATATTGCTGGTAAATATACGGTTGTTGATGCGTGGGGCCATGAAAGAAATGTTATGGATGCAGATATAATTGCAACGACTAGTCAGTTAAAATTATGGGATTCATATAGCAGCTATGAAGATTATTACGAGAACTGTATTGCAAACGGATATGATTTTCGAATTACAAAAGTATCAGAAGCGTTGGATGAGAGTAGAAATCTTAATTATCAGTTTAGTCAGGCGTATTCTTTAACAGACGAAGACATCGACAATCTTATTTCGCCTACTGTTGATGAAATTCAAGATATTATTTCGTTGGATCCAAGAAAATCAATTGTATACTTAGCTGGATCTGGACTTGATGATAAAAATGTGATGAAGTCTGATGTTGTTGCTAAGGCGTTGATGATTAATAATGAACTGATTAACGATCCTTATGTTCGTTCTAGGATCGAAAAGATGATTGCGAAGAAAATCAGGCTTGCAAAGATATCGACAATTGATGTTGATGGGAATTTCGCTTTAATTTCTGGAGATCCATACGCAATGTGTGAAGACATTTTTGATATACGAGATGAATTTGGCGACAAACAAGTTTGTGGCTTGCTTGAAAAAGGAGAAATTTTTCATAAATTTTGGGAAGATAAGGGTGTACAAGAAGTAGTTTGTATGAGAGCGCCAATGTGTGTGGCTTTTAATACAGTAAAGCAAAAAATTAAGTATTCAGAAAAAGCAGATTACTGGTTTAGATATATCAAAGATTGCATCATTTTAAATTCTTGGGATACGCTTCGAATCGCAGAATCTGGGGCGGATTGTGATTAAATTCGGTCACCTTATATAGTGATATATATGTAAAACTCAGAATATCAGGGAACCTCCTTAGAGCTTTAATTACTAAGTATTAGCGAAAGCAAAATATGGCATTGCTAACTACAATGGTATAGTAATAAGATTAAAGATTGGACAATCCTGAGAGACAGACCTAAGTCGAAAGATATGGTAAGCTTGCAACGACCACCAATGAGCAACCGAGATAATATCGACGTTGAAGGTATGGTCTAATCCCTAATAAATATTGAGAAATCAAGGGTAGAAATGGGAGATATTTTATTTACAACAAATAATAAAGTTCTTGTAGAAAAACATGTGCAGTTGCCAGCTCTTGAATGTGCGCAACGTGGAGCTGTGAAGGTAAAGAGCGCTGAAATTACAGATGATATGGTTGCAAAAACTAATGCTAGAAGTTTTAAATCTAATGTCGGAGCAATCACAAACATAGGAACTAGCATGTTGAATCTACAGGCTAATTTTATAAAGGATGATCCAGAATACAAAGAACTTGAGTATAGAACAATTTGCATTCAACATTTTCAGCAGCTAGTTATTGATTCTGTTAAAAATGGATTCAAAATGAAGCCGATGAATGCAATGTGGAATACTCTTCAAGCGTGTTTGCCGTCGCCGAAAGACACGGAAGAACTGGCGCAATTAAAGCTCTTCAACAAGAAGGTTTGTGCATATAGAAAGCCGTTTTTCTTTATCTATCGCTATCATGCAACAAAAATGGAATATGACAGATATGTAAAAAAAGTAGATTCTAAATTAAAACAACAGTATCACATTTCTTTGAGTGAATTATTAGAGCGCACCGATTTGTCAGATGAATTGAAAAAAGCAAGAGATGTTTTTTATTACAGATGTCCTGTTGATATGTCGCCCGGAACTGTGAATCGCATTGCGTGGGCAGTTAATAAAAAATTTGAACAATTTAATTCTTTGCCAAGCGCTGAATTTGATAAAGAAATTTTAAAATCTGGTGCCGAATATAGTAAAAATGATTTTTATAAGGTTCGTGATGTTTATAAAGAATACAGAGATGCTGTAAAAAATATTGCAAAGAAGACCGAAAGTGATGAAATTGATGACGAGGAAGATGGAATCATAAATAAGGCGGCAGTTGATTTTGTTTTTAAAGGGAAATTCTATGAAGTTTGCTCTAATGAAAAAGTGTTATGTGATATTTTGATAGATCTTTTATATGACAAGCCTAATTCTAAAGGTGTTATTTGGGATATTTGCGGTGATACTGTTATTGATAATTTATTACAAAAATCAAATTATATGATTACATATCCAGAGGTTGTTGAAAATGACGAGGAGTTTTCTTGTTGCAGAAAGAAATTTAGGATGAAGACTCTTTATGTTGGAGGTGAAAGCGATGGAGAAGTTTAATTATTATTTTAATACTAAAAGTCGAATTAATGCAGCTTTGAGCGAACCAATAACTAAAGTAAATATGAATTCTATTCTGTTTAATTTAGTGTGGGATGCGTATTACAATTTATCTACAGACGAAGCGGTTATTGTAAGTTATATTACTGATTGGATGAAGGAAAGAACTAACATTTTTCATTTGTCTGCATATGCCAAAACTATTCGAAGTTATATTAAAAAGATGAAGAAGATGCCATGGCGAAATATAACAGATACGATTAAGGTTCGGAAAAGTGAGCTAGATTATATCTTGTCTTTTGATGATATTAAGAAGGAGAAAATCTTGTTTTGTTATTTGGCAATTGCTAAGTTTAAAGATATGTCTAGAGAGCATCCTACTCATTGGGAAGATGAAGATGATGTGACGGTGTTTAAGATGGCAAAGGTTCCTATTCCAGCAAAAGAGCGAGATTATTTTATTAATGAGCTTATTGAAAACGAGCCGTATGCAAAAATTACGCATGGATATAAAAATGATGAAACCAGTAAGCGCATTGATTATGTTTCTGACGATGAAAATGATCCTGTCGTACTTGAGCTGGATGAGTCTAATTATTATGAATTGGCGTTTACGTATTTGAATTGGAAAAATGGTGGCGGCTATAAGAAATGTAAGTGTTGCGGTAGATTATTTAGAGTGCAAAAACAAGCAATGGGTAAAGATGATAAGCCGAAAAATAATGAACAGTATCCAGAGTCTGTATATTGTAGAAAATGCAAGCCGACTTATGAGACATTATATAAGGGCAAGGATGAAACGGCTCTTGATTATGAGGCGAAGAAGATAACTTGTAAGGATTGCGGGGAAGAATTTTATCCAGATAGTTATATGGCGGCAAGAACTTATAGGTGCAAAAAATGTCAACAAAAGGCTGCGACATATATCCCCATGGAGTATAAAACCATAATATGTGTTGATTGTGGTAAAGAAGTTGTGGTTGGTTCGATGGCATCGGAAACTTGTAGATGTGATGAGTGTAGAGAAATACATCTTAAAAGATTAAAAAGCGAACAGAATCGCAGATATTATCAGTCTAAAAAACAAATTCAGTAGGTCGCAATTTTAAATCAATTTTTGAGCAGACAATACAAAATAAATAATAAATCATTAGTGTTTTTATAGTTTGTATATGCGTGGTACTAGTGAGGAAGAAAAGTATAAAAATTCATTAGTAAAATGAAATAATAACTTAAAAAATATTTGGGCGGACTCATTCCGCCCTTTTTATTAAAAACTAGCGAAAGCGAGGATAGCAAATATGGAAAATATGCTAATAGCAATCCCAGAATCACTTGGGAACATGCAACTACCTAGCCCCGAACTGCTCGGATATTATCGAGATGAGAAAGACAGAATTCTTTGGATTGAAGGGGAAGTTTCAGAAGATGCGTTTAGTTTGTTTGAACTATCCAAGTTGATTCTTAATTACAACAAGGAAGACAAAGATATTCCGGTAGAACAACGCAAACCTATTAAGATTTTTATTAATTCTCCCGGTGGAGAGCTAGAACCTACATTGGCTTTTGTTGGTTTAATGAATATTAGTAAAACACCTATTTGGACTATTAATGCATGTTGGGGGGCATCAGCCGCAGGATTAATTCTTATGGCTGGTCATAGACGATTTGCTTTGCCTAATACGACATGCTTAATTCATTCTGGGTCTGGACAGGTTGGTGGCACGTATGAGCAAACTACTGAGCAGATGAAGAACTATAAGTATCTTGTTGATAAGATGAGAGATTTTGTTTTAGACAAGACTAAGATAGATTCGAAGTTATTTAAGAAGAATAATTCAAAAGATTGGTATATTTATACTGATGAAATGCTAAGTTTGGGCATTGTTGATGAGATTGTAGAAGATTTGGATATTTTATTTTAATACGGAGGTAGCGTATGGCAGCTAAAAAGAAAGTTCAACAGGAATATTACGGCGAAGCTCCAAGAGTTATAGATAATACTAATTTTTATGGGATGAAATTAGATTCAGATCAGTTGGCTTTTGCGAATGCAATTTGGAATCCAGAAAATCTGATTGTGTTCTGTGATAGCAAAGCAGGAACAGGTAAAACTACAATTGCTGTTGGTGTTGCTAATCTTCTTGTTCAGTATGGGTTTTATGATGGAATTATTTATATTGCTGCTCCGGTTCAAGAAGAAAAACTTGGCTACATGCCCGGTGATTTACAGAGTAAGGTTGGTCTATATTTTGATTCATTGTATCAAGCACTGATCAAGCTTAATATCAACCCAAACACTGCAATTAATCAGCTCAGTATTGATAATCAAAAAAATGGTACTGGATATATTGATACGATTACTCATGTATTTCTAAGAGGACAAAATTTTGAAAATAAGATCGTAATTTGTGAGGAGTCGCAAAACATGTACGGAGATGAACTTAAAAAGGTTTTAACGAGAATCCATGATAATTGCAAGACGATTGTGATCGGCCACACTGGGCAAATTGATTTATATCATTATCCAGAGAGAAGTGGATTTGCTCCGTATATTGAACATTTTAGAAATGAGCCATATGCGCAGATCTGTGCGTTGACTAAGAATTATAGAGGTTTAGTGTCTACGCATGCGGACGAGCTTTAATAATATAAACTTAACATAAATTAAGCAGGAATCGCAGGGCGGTACGTAGAATATATTACGTATCGCCCGACAATACAATATGAATGGAAGGTGCAAGATATGGCAAAAGCTGCAATTACAAAGAAATTTTCATTGAGTGCTAATGGCATTTTGGATATTAATGACGGCATTGTGAGTATTGAGAATGTTGACACGGGTGAGCTCATTAACTTGAGTGAACTGTTCGCTGATTTTGCGGATAAGACTGTAAGTCTGAGCGTTAATTATAACGAGGATTATGAGTAATGACAGTTAAGAAGGGGACAAAAAGATGGAGAGAATAATGCAAAAAGAGCAGCTTATTGATGAGCTTGCCTCTAGAACAAAATTCTTCAAACATAACATTAAAACGATGCTGGACGCGCTCGACGATGTAATTGTAGAAAACATGAGCATGGCTACGGAGGACGAACCTAGTGAGATTCGTCTTTCTTTAGGTTTTGTGTTTGGCGGTAGATATAGACCAGAGCAACTTGTTAAAGATCCACGTAATGGAGAGATGGTTGCGAGTGCAGCCAAATATATCCCATACGCCAAGTTCAGTCCGGCATTTAGGAAGAAGATTAATAAAAACACAAAGAAGAGCAAGAAACGGAAGTGATGACTATGGATGAAAACTTAAAGCGTATGGAAAACGAGAGCGATAATGAGTACTTCATGCGAATTTGTAGTCTCAAAGACGCGCTTGGTTTTACTTGGACGCAGATGGCGCAGATTTTTAATGAAGAATTTGGGTTGTGTAAAACCGAGTCTGCGTACCGCAAGCGGTGGAACGCATCTAAAGATGTGAGCGTGGTTGTAGATAGGGGTGCTGGTGAGGATAAGTATCCGTCTGATATTAGAGCGCAGATTGATGAATTGTATAAGGCTAAGAGACAGTTCTATGACCAGAGACGTGAATATAATAAAGCGCTTATGAATGATGCAAGAGCTGATCATTTGGCAGAAAAGTTAATTGAGGCGGCGAATCTTGCACCGTTAAATAATTATTCTAATATTTTTACATTCGATGAACAGAATTCTAATCAAGAAGCACTTCTGTGTTGTAGTGATTGGCATTATGGTTCCGTCTCTAATAATATTTGGAATGTATACAACGTAGATATTTGCAAACAACGTATTTCTAAGTTATTCAACAAAGTAGTGGATGCATTACATAGGCATAATGTAAAAACTCTTCATGTTGCTCTTCTTGGGGACCTCGTCAGCGGTGCCATACATACGAGCGTGAGGGTGGCGTCTGAGGAAAATGTTTGTGAGCAGTTGATGCATGTGTCTGAAATTATTGCAAATTTTATTAATGAGTTATCCGCTCATGTTGAAAATATAAATGTGTATTCTACATATGGAAACCACGCAAGAGTTATTCAGAATAAAGAAGATAGTATTCACTCAGATAACTTTGAAAGAATAATTCCTTGGTGGCTTAGTCAAAGGCTGCAGAATAACAATAGGGTTCGTATTATCGATAGCGAGTATTATGAATTCATATGTTTTGATATTTGTGGATATAACGTAGCCTGCACTCATGGAGATGTAGATAAATTTAAGGATATTGGCGTGACTATTAATAGTTTATTTTCTAAAAAATACGGAAAGACGATTAATTATACATTTAGCGGAGATAAACACCATCTAGAGTCATTTGAACAATTTGGCATTGAGTCTACATTAGTAGGTTCATTGTGCGGTACGGATGAATATGCAAATAATAAAAGATTGTATTCTAATCCAATGCAGACATTGTGTATTTTTACTCCAGAGGATGGGAAATTATGCAGTTATAATATCAAATTATGACAATATAAAAACTAATATTCGGGGCTGATGTATTGTACATCCGGGTCCCACCACAAGATGGGGAGGTTCCTCGTCGTTTTTTTTATAATGAACAATAAAGGAGAATAATGAATTATGGAAAATGCAATGAAGAAGGAAGCTAAATTAATTTTCAATTTAGGCGTCGGACGAGCACTTTTGAAAGCTGGTGCTCAGGTAATCGACTGTAAACCAGATCGTTCAAACCCTGACAAGACAGTTCTGGTTTTTAAGAATGATGAGGTATTTCAGAGAGAGCTGGCTCGCATTAACAAGGAAATTGCAGAATCTAAGGCTGCTAAGGAAAAGGAAGTTCAGTGATTGGGCTTCCTTTTCACATAAGAATGACAAGAAAGGCGGCGGTTACAGATGGCGGCGAGGAATGCAGGTAGGAAAGCGGCGGCTACTAAAAAAACTGCCGCTGATGATAAAAAGTATTTGTGTCCATATTGTTTGAAGGAAAAGAAGGAATCTGACTTTTATACTAGCTCGGATCCTTTGATGATGACAAAAAAGACGGTTATGTGTAAAGAATGCGCTAGAAAGATTGCTATGAATTGGGACGAGCGTATACAAGAATACGGAGCGTGTACTAAAGCGTCTATTCAAGAGGCACTGATTCGGCTCGATAAACCATTTTTAAATAAAATATGGGATTCAAGCTATTTGGAGTGGGCGAATCAAGATAAAAAAAAGTATTCTAGAACAACTATTTGGGATTGTTATATAAAAAATATTGGTATGATTCAATATCGTGGAATGCGTTGGCAAGATAGCGATATGTATGATATTTATGTTGAAAAAGCGAAGAAGGCTGCGAAAATTGAAGTAGGAAAAGAAGTTAGACAGTCGGATATTAATACAGAAGATATTAGCGAAGCATATAAAACCAATAAAAAAGATGTAATTCGAATGACTGGCTATGATCCTTTTGCTAATTATCCAATTGAAGAAGATAAACCGTTGCTTTATGCGCAAGTTGTTAGTTTCATTGACGAAGAAACAAAGAATGATGGTATGAAAATGAATGCTGTTATTCAAATTGTTAAGTCGTTTAATCAGATTAGTAAAATCAATGATGCTATTGATGAACTTTCTTCCGATACAATGAAATTGAATAACAATAATGGAACCATTAAACAGCTTGCAGACACTGTTTCTAAATTATTGAGCGGCGCTAATGCACTGGCGAAAGATAATGGGATTAACACGATAGTTCCTATGTGAAGTAATTTACATATAAAAACCCGTTTAATTGCTGGGAACCCTTTAGAGCTTTTAAAACCACAAAGTGATATGAAAATATGTGCTTGACGGTTAAAAATTTAAAAGATTAGGCAATCAGCAGCCAAGTTTCTAAGTTACATTAAGTAATAAGAAAAAGGTTCAACGACTATCCAATAGGAGTAGAACAACAAGCGATTGGTTGTTCGAAAAGGCGGGCTCCATAATTACAATACAAAATGATTATGGATGAAGATATAGTCTACTCTCGTACCGAAAGGCCGAGGAGCATAAGCTCAATGCGGAGTAGCGTCCGTTAAATTATTTTTCAAGTATATAAACAAAAAAAATAAGGAGGTGTCGATATGACATACAATGACTTTATAATTGGTATTATAAATACTCGCGGAAGATTTGTGAATGACAATGAATATCATGAAAGACATCATATCGCACCGAGATGTATGAATGGAACAGATGATGAAGATAATCTTATAGATCTTTATGCTCATGAACATTTTATTGCACATAAATTATTGGCAGAAGAAAATCCTGATAATGAAAAATTACAATTTGCTTTTTGGAGCATGTCTACTAAGAGTAGTAATACTGGTGGTAGATACGAATTGACATCGGAAGAATATGAGGAAGCGAAAATTGCTTTAAGCATAGCGCAAAGTAAAACAAAGAAAGAGCTGTTTAAAAATCCTCAAAACCATCCTATATATGGAAAACAAATGTCGCTAGAAACTCGCCAAAAGCAAAGTAAGGCTAAAAAAGGCAAACCGAGTCCTAAAAAAGGAATTTCCGTATGCGAAGAAGAAAAAGCACGTCTTAATAGCATTAGGCCGACTAAGTGGTCAGAAGAGAGACATAAGAGACAAGATGGGATGTATGCAAACGGTAAAAGTGTTTGTTGCGTTCCTATTTATTGTCCAGAACTCGATGAGTCATTTTGGGGATTACAGGAGGCGTGTGATAAATATGGCTTTACAAAGCCTAATATTAGCAAATGTTTAAAGGGAATTAGAAAACATAGCGGAAGGCACCCTGTCACTGGTGAAAAATTAACGTGGCAATATTTGAAAAATAATTAAATTAAATAAAATAGGTAGTGTAAACTTCAATAATAGCAAAAGTAAAGGCCAAAATACTCTTACTGGAAAGATGAAAGAGCTAGATCAGATTGGATTCAGAGATGCAAAAATTAATATGTATGATGTTGATTATTGTAGGGGTATGCAACAAGTTGCAGAGATAAGTGCAAAAGCACAAATCGATCAAATTGGGTTTGATGAAAATGTCATGGATGAAATCCAAGGCATTAGACGAGAACTTGTTGAGAGTTTAACCAAAGAGCGAGATAAAGCTGTTGAAAGAGCAAGAGTGTTACTTGTAGAAAATAAGGATTTGAAAGATTTCTTAAAAGATAACAACCTTATTGATGCATATGGGCAGGTGATTGACAATGGTTGATATTACTATGCCGTATGATGAAAATTTAATTAAAGATTATAAAACAATAGATGATATTATAGAGGATTATGGATACGACCATCCATTTGTACGTCCTAATTTATATAATATGACTACAAAAAAGTATAATGAAAAACTAGAATTGTCTGAATTTTTACAATGGGGAAGAAGAAACCCTACACGTTTTTGCGAAGAAATTTTTAATGTTCAGCTTCTTGACTATCAAAGATATCTGTTTGATGCTAGTTGGAATGTTCCATTTGCAGTATGGGCTATGAGCCGTAATGGCGGCAAGAGTATTGGGGCGTCTTTGTTTGTAATGGATAAAATGATGCTTATTCCAAATTTTAAGGCATACATACTTGCTGGCGTCGGTTCACAGTCGATTGAGATGTTTTTAAAAATGGAAGCTTTTGCTTTAAAAAATATATCTTCATTTACAAATTTAAATGACATTTTTCAGAGCAATGTTGTAAAGTCTCAGGCGAATTCTAATGGTTGGGTGCACAATCCCGCGTCATACACTGTAAGGACTTATGGTGGCTCGCAGTGTTTTACACTTAATGGTGCATTCGATAATAATAGATCTAAACGTTCTAATCTTAATGTATATGATGAAGCAATGAATGCTCCAGACGAATTATTTCATACGTCAGAACCATTTACCACTCAGAATTCTGAATTTAAAGCCGGTAAGGATTTTAGCGCTGAGGATTTATTAGCAGAACCAAAGCCTTTCCCAAACCAATTATTATATTGTTCTTCTGCTGGACGTACAGACCAGTATTTCTTTAAAAAATATAGAGAATTTTCTATTAAAATGTTTTCAGGCGACAAAAGATATTTTTGCGCAGATATTTCTAGTGACGTAGTTATTGGAGCAACAATGCATGGTAAATTGTGGCCAGTGCCTCTTCTAACTCAAGAGAAGGTAGACCAAGCTATGCGTGAAGATAAAGAGGCCGCACTAAGAGAATATAAAAATATTTTTACATCCGAAGGTGGAGATGGTCAAATTATTAAAAGAGCGACTATTATTAGAAACTCAGTATCTCGTCCTCCGAAGTTAAGAAATGAAGACGGGAAAAGTAAGTGGGCCCTTCTTTACGATCCGGCGAGAAATGCCGACAATGCAGTTATTTTATGTGCGGAATATTATGAAGATCCAGCTATTGGGTGGAAAATGAGAATACAAAATGTAGTTAATCTTCTTAATGTAATGAAAAATAAAAAATCTCCTATGACAACGCCTAACCAAATTAAAGAGCTCAAAAGGTTGCTCCTCGCATATAACGGAGAGGGCGCAGCGGATTACGAGAATATTCTTGGATTGTGGATAGACGCAGGAAGCGGCGGTGCGGGTGTAAACATTTCAGATTTCTTATGGGAAGATTGGGAAGATGGAAATGGAAATACCCATAGAGGATTAATCGACAAAGACTACAGTCCTGAAGAAATTAAGCTATATCCAAATGCAATTACAGGCAAGATGCGATTACTACAACCTGCGAAATATAAAGTTGAAATGTTTCGTGCTTTAATTGAAATGATGGATATGAATTTAATTGAGTGGCCAAATGAATATGATAATCGTGGGTATATCATGATTATGTATGATTTGAACACAAAAACAGGTGAAAAGATTCCAAGATATACTGAGCCCACAGAAAAAGAAGTAAAGGAGTTTAGTAAAAAAGGAATTGAAGTTATTAGAGAACAATATAATCTAGATTCTGACGAAGAAGTTGCTTTAAAACAGATTGACGCTATGAAGACAGAACTTTGTAATATTTATAGGTTTAAGCAATCATCTGGTAATGATAGATTTGATCTTGCTCCAGATAAAGCTAAAAAACTTAATGATGACCGTGCCTAAATAGATGGGCACGTGTGGTATAATCCATAAACCACACAGGAAAATTTTCTCTAATTGACTTGGAACTCCAGAGATGGACGACAGGGCGCAAGTATAATTGCAGCGTGAACGACTAAATGAGAAAATGCCATAGGATTAAAAAATGGCAAAGCGATAGTCTGGACTCTAGGAATAATCGAAAATAATAAAGCTAGAGAGAAGCGGTCAAGCGTAAAGACGCTTATTGAAGCACCGCTTTCGCTTATTAAATTATAGACAATACAATATGAATGAAGTAAGGAGGTGTATATAATGACTGGTATTTATGCTATTCATAATATTGTTAATGATAAATATTATATTGGGCAGGCAAAAGATATAAATGAAAGATGGATTCAACATCGTTCTAGATTAAAATGTGGAACTCATGAAAACTCTCATTTACAAGCCGCATATGATAAATATCAAAAACAAAATTTTGATTTTCTTGTAGTAGAAGAATGCAACCTTGAAGAACTTAATGATAAGGAAGTTTATTGGATTGAGAAATACAACTCTTATTATAATGGATACAATCAAGACAAAGGTGGTTCTGGTTGTTTGGGTTATAAGCACACAGAAGATGAGATTTTAAAAATGCGGATGATTCAAAATCCAAAGGCAGTTCTACAACTAGACATGAACTTAAATATTGTTGGCGAATGGATGAGTTGTTCACACGCAGGAAAGACTCTTGGATTTTCTGTTCGTGGAATAAAGGCTTGTTGTAATCGAGAAAATAGGCAAAAAACAATTGGCGGATTTTATTGGGTTTACAAAGAGGAATATAAAAATGGCTTGGTTGATTGGGAATATTATCTCAATATCAATGAAGCAAAACCAAAACGCGTTAGCCAATATGATTTAAACATGAATTTAATTAAAATATGGGATAGCGTACATCAGACAAAAGCCATTGGTGGTTATTCAGATTCTACAGTTTCTATGGTATGTAATTATAAAAGAAAAACATATGAAAAATATGTGTGGAGATTTACAGATGAATATTCTGATGAGGATTATCAGAGAGACTGTGCAACTGATTTTACTAAAAGACCAGCCGTTGGTGCAAAAACATTATATAGATATGATTTGGATTTGAATCTTATTGAAGTATATGAGTCTTTACAGGATGCTGTTCGTAAAACTGGATTTTCTCGCTCATCCATTCAAAGGTGTTTATATGGTAAAAATGAAAAATCCCATAATAGTATTTGGTCGTATAATAATTTAATAAGTCAATAAAGTAACAGATTGATGTTTGTGCAATGGCAGCGTATTTATTACAGCAACTTCGTCGAGAGCATTTAATAACTCGTCAAAAACCGAATGCAACAGATATATTATCGAAACTACAGGTTAATCGTGGCAAGCAAATAAATAAATTATTTGGATAAGAAAGGCGGTGAATTTTGTGGCAGAAAAACAATTAGCAGACAAAGAAAGAATAGAAAAATTAAGTCGCGAAGAGCGAAATAGGGCCGCATTCGCCGCCGTAAAAGATGTTCTTTCTTTGATTGACTTAACTCAAAGCAAGAGTGTTTCGTACACTACTTATTCTAGGGAAAGTTTACGTACTTATCTAAAAAACCCTGCGTCAGAAACAAACCAGAAGAATTTAAGAAAGTTAAGTAATTATTTAAAAAATGTTAGTCATGTTTATAAGCGTATTATTAATTTTAAAGCGCATCAAGTGCAGTTGAAATCTTGGACGGCTTATCCAGATATTACATTGGTGGAAAGTCCAGACCAGAATTCAATTCTTCAAAATTATGAGCATGTTATAAAATATGTTAATAATATGGATATGAAAAGCCAAATATTAAAATGTATGCTGCAGTTGTGGACTAATGGAGTTATATATGGTTTTACATATGGAGATCCAGAAAATGGTACGTTTTTTATTCATCTGTTAGACCCTGATTATTGTAAAATCTCCAGTCAGCAATACTACAGAGGAGTGTTGGGTTACGCTTTTGATTTTTCATTTTTTGACTCCAGTACGAATTCGTATTATTTAGAGACGTATGATCCAGTTTTTAAGCAAATGTATAATAAATATAGCAACGACAGTAGCCTAAGATGGCAGGAGTTACCTATTGAACGTACATTTTGTTTAAAATTAGATCCAGATAATATAGATTATCCTATTCCGCCTTTGGCTCCTTTGATGGAATCTATTATTTCGTTATGCGACTTGCAATCAATTCAAAATGTAAAAGACGAATTAGAAGCCACCAAATTGTTGTATGCTAAGATTGGCGTGCTTAGTGGTACAAATCAAGTTGATGATTTTGAAATTGATCTTGATTTGGCAAATGCTTTTTATCAAAAAATAAAAAATGCCCTACCGGATCAGGTGTCGTTTGCGCTTTCTCCAATGGACATTGAGAGTGTTGATTTTTCTACTAATAATGCGAATGATGTCAATATTATTGAACAGGCGTATGAAAATATCATTAATAGCGGTGGCGGAATTGTACTTAATCAAAATAAGATTACTAATTCTACATCATTTAAGTTAGCTTTGATGGCCGATTGTCAAGACACGATGGCTGTTGTAGACCAAATTAATGCGTGGATTAACTTATATATATTAAATAATATTGGCGAAACAGGGATTGTTATAGAATTTGACAATACAAGTCCATATTTTGTTGATGATAAGATTGATAAGCTATTAAAGCTATCGCAATATGGATTGCCAGTAAAGCTTGAGCTAAGTGCTTTGGCGAACGCAAATCCCATTAAAGAACGCGGAATGAGCTATCTTGAAGATATGTTGGGGTTGGCTAGTAGCCAGTGGAACAAGCCATTGGTATCGAGCAATGTTCAATCTAGCGTAACAGAAAATGGAGACGGAAGTGAAGGAGCTCCTGAAAAAGATGAAGGAGATCTTAGTGACGAAGGCGAGGAAACCAGAGATCTTGGCAAAAATGACAAATAAGGGGGCAACCTAAATGTCTCAATCTAAAAAATTTATAATGACACAAGACAAGTCTGTTTGCGATAAATTGGTTGCAAGCGGTTTTTATTTATTGTCTGAGAATTGTGGCATGTATACACTTATTAACAAAACAAAGGAAAGTTTTAATTTTTCTGATATCGATACTACAAAGATTCATTTTACAGATAAACTTTACATATAATTTCTCTTTCTTGGAGTATTATATAAGATTTTTTATAGAAAGGAGGAGAAAGATATGCCAAGAACTTTTTATACAATTGATGATCTTGTAACTTTTTGCAGACAGAATAACTATACACGTTTTAGCTCTAAAGAACATGGCGACAAACCGTTGATTATACAATCCGTAGAAACATTTGAAGTGGCTAATAATAGTCAAGACGGTCTAATGCCAGTTAAACTTAAGTCTTGCCATATCGGAGTCAATAGAAACCAATCTTGCATTTCCGAAGAAGTTATGAAAGAAAATATGTCTTCCTTTAAAGGGAGACCTATTCTTGCTAATATTATCAAGACTGACACTGGGGAATACGAGTTTCATAGCCATGACGTTGAATTCAGTGATGATGGCGAGATGAAATACTTAGAGTGCCCCGTTGGTGTTATCAGTCAGCTCGATGATCCTTATTTGGAATATGACAAAGAAGAAGATAAAACATATTTGCATGTTAATGGTCATATTTTTACGGAGTATTCTAGGGCGGCAGAAATTCTAGAGAGACGTAGAACTTGTAAGTGTTCTATTGAAATTGCTGTTAATGATATGTCGTGGAACGGAGAAGAAAATTATTTATCTATTGATTCTTTTACGTTTATGGGTGTTACCATTTTGGGATATGAACAAGATGGTGTTACAGAAATTCAGGAAGGAATGAAAGGTAGCAAGATTACTATTGATAGTTTTAGTGCGGATAATAGTATGTTTGGCGTGAACTATCAAGAAAAATTGATTAATACTCTTGAAAAACTCAATGTGGTTTTAGAGGGTTTTAATAATAAATTAAATAATTCAGAGGAAGGAGGAAATACAGAAATGGGCGACGTTGAAAATATTGTTGTAGAGGAAGAGCTTGAAACCTCAACTGAGGAAGTTGTTGCTGAAGAAGTCGAATCTACAGAAGAAACTCATTCTGAAGAAGAAACCATTGTTGAAGAAACTTCTACTTCTGAAGATGGTGATGAAAATCAGGAAGAGTTCGAGGAAGTCCCTGCTGAAGAGAAATTTACTAAGAATTTTGCTGTTGAGTTATCTCATGGTGATATTCAGTATGCTTTATATAATCTGATTGCTCAGTTTGACGAAGAGGATAATGAATATTTCTATATTCGAGATGTATATGACAACTACTTTATTATGCAGGGCTGGTGTCACAATAAACTCTATAAGATGAGCTATACCGTCGATGGTGAAAATGTTGCACTCGAAGGTGATAGGCAGGAAATGTTTGAACTAATTGTTTCTGAGTCTGAGAAGATGGCCATTGAAAAGATGCGCGAAGATTATTCTGCTTTGGAGATTAAATATAATGAACTTAAGGCGTTTAAGGATAATTATGATGCATCTGTACTCAAAGCAGACAAAGAGGTTATTTTGAGTAGCGTAGAATATGCTGAGATTGCTGAGTCTGACGAATTTAAGACGCTGGTTTCTGAGATGGATAAATATTCTGTTGATGAACTTAAGATCAAGGCGGACCTGCTGTTTGCTGCGTCTATGAAGAAAAAGTTTAGTTTCGAAGCTAAACCTGAAAAGAAGAGTTCTGTTGGTGTTAATTTTAGTGCAATGCCAGATAAGAAGAAGCAGGCGTATGCAGGACTTTTTGATGAATGAGGCGAGAACACTCGCCACTTTAGTGGTGAGATGAATCGCCTTCTCTATAAAAAAAGAACGGCAGGGACTGTCGGGATAGCTTGGTAAATATCTTTTCGTTGGAAGAGAGTTCCCAAGAATCTCGTGGCTTTAGCCATGAGAGGTTCAAGAATAAAAAATAATATAAAACTAATATTTTACTACTTAAACATCCGCAAGGGTGTTTTTGTTATATAAAAATTTAAATTAATGAAAGGATGAAAAATTATGGCACAGGATATTATTAATGCTAATCACATTGTATGTGAATCTACTAATATTTTGTCTACTAACTTTGGTGGCGGTCACATCTACTCTATCGCCGTTTCCGAAGATATGGACAACGGCCTGCTCGTTTCCAGAGCTGACTATGCAAACGACGAATACGAAGATGAGGTTTGGAACATGAAGGAGTATGCGGCTGGAGACGAGCCTCTGCTACTACTCAATCCTCCCCTTCTACCTATGACCGAACTAAAGGGTTATTCTACTGAGGATAGATTTTATAACGCCGCTGGCGATATTGTTCGTGCGTACACCCTTCGCGTCGGTGATCGCATCACTTTGTCCGAAGTCGCTTTTGATAAGGCTCCTAAAGCCAAGCAGTATGTGACTTTTGATGCTAGCGCCAAGCAGTATGTTGTTGGTGACTCCAAGACTGATGGCGAATTCTGTGCGCAGGTGCTCACTGTAATTCCCCGCACCAACATGACGATGTATAAGATTCAGGTCGTAGGACTATAAATTCAGAAAGGAGGATGACGACTATGAATAAATTAATGAGATTTGACGCAAATGTGCGTGAGGTTTTTGAAAATGAAGATGCGAAGCTAATTGCTTTTAATAAGCTAATGACTGATCTTGCCAATGGCAATGAACTAGAGGGCGGTCTGACTGCTAAGGAAGCCAATGATAAGATTGTTTCTATGTTTAATAAGATTCTTGGCGTTGACGAGCATACTAGCAAGGCAGATATTCGCAAGGCTATCCGTAGAAATCAGCAGGTTCTGTTTGATCTAATTGAGGAAGTTGTACCTAATCTGCTACGTACTGGTTGGCAGGATAATCCTTTCTTCAACGAGTATGTTGAGACTAGAAATCTAGATATTGGTGATAAGGCTATGTTCTATACTGAGGACGAAACTCTGCTAACTGTTTCCAAGGTTTCCGGTAACCATTGGGATATCGACCGCCAGAGACTCGGCAAGGGTTCTAGCTTCACTGTTGAGACTTCTTGGTATGGCATCGGCGTTTATAGTGAGTACGAGCGTCTACTGACTGGCGCTGAAGATTTTGCTACATTCGTAACCAAGCTATATGAGGCTATTGATAGATTTGTTAACGAATCTATTTATCAGGCTATGGTTTCTGCCGCTGAACAGCTACCCGGTGGCGCTACTGGTTCTGGCCAGTGGGTCAAGACTGGTGATCTAAATGATTCCACTAAGGGAGCTTTCATGCAGCTAATTGAAGACATCGAAATGGCGACTGGTATGGATGTTGTTATTATGGGCACTAAGACTGCTCTGAGCAAGCTAGAAGGTATGCAGGATATCGATTGGGTCTCTGAGAACATGAAGGTTCAGAGAAATACCACTGGACGCGTTGGTTATTACGAAGGCACCAGACTTGTGGAAATAAAGCAAGGATTCCGTCTAAACGATACCACTAATAGACTAGTTGACGATAAGCAGCTTCTAATTATGCCTGTTGGCGACAATAAGTTTATTAAGGTTATCAATGAGGGCAATCCTGAAATGAGACAGGTAAATGACAATACTGCCAATCAGGACATGACCTATGATTATCGCTATATGTTCAAGATGGGCGTTGGCGTTCAAATTGGTCTACTCTTTGGTGTTTGGAATATTGCTGCTTAATTGTAACAATATAAAATAAATGGAATAAAAGGAGAACATTAACATGGCAACTAAGAAAGAAATTATTTCAGAAGAGATTGGAAGCACGGTTGAAGCAGAACCTGTCGAAGCTGTGAAGAAAGCACCTGTAAAAAGTTCTCGTAAGTATGCACCAGATGACATGATCACCTGCCGTAGTATCACTTATGGAGAACTTTTGCTTGCAGGTAAGAAATCTAAATTGCTATATTCTTGGGCAAATTATGGCGACACAACTGAAGTTGAATATCAAGATCTGCAGGCTTTAAAGTCTACTAGATCAAGTTATCTTTTCAAGCCCAGAATTATTATCGAAGACGAAGAACTGGTTGAGCAGTGGGATAAGGATTTTGGTGAAATGTACAAGGGCATCGTAGATGTTGACGTTGAAGATATGTTCAAGCTTCCACTAAATCAGTTTAAGTCTAGACTAAAGAAGGCTCCGAAGGGTGTTCAACAGGCGGTAAAGAATATCGCTGGTGAAAAGATTCTAAATGGATCTTTGGATAGTCTGGCTAAGATTAAGGCAATTGATGAAATTCTTAACACAGATTTAAAGCTTTATATGAAGTAATTTGGAGGTGACCTTAGATGGCTACTTCCTATGAAAAAGTGTATGATCGCTTTTTAGCTCGCACGACAGATTTTAATCTTGCAGAGTTAGACGATTATACACTAAATGAAATGTTAAAAAGTTGGTTACATAGTGCAATTGTGAAGACGCGCACATCTAGTAATTTATCTTGCGATGATGAAGCTGAAATTTTTAATAATGATTTGGACGAGTTAGACATGGAACTACTTGCTATGGGAATGGTAATCGCTTGGCTTGACCAGCGTATTAATTCCACTGAATATACAAATTTATTTATCGGTGGGAAAGAAGAAAAATTTTATTCGCCCTCTTCGCAGCTTTCTGAACTTCGTGCTCTTCGCGCAGATACGTTACGAGAAATGCAGCAGCTTCACTGTTACAACACGTATACCAATAACTCTTACTTTGACGAATAGGTGGTGCTTCCGATGAACATATATTTAGAGGCACCGCCTAATCAAATAGCGGCAGAAAAACAATATTTTGTTGCCGCAATATATAAACTTCTACCATATAAGGAAAATTCTTATGATTATCTTGATAATTACTTCGAGTCGGTGCTACAACGGCTAATTGGATTTAATAAATTGTCTGGTTTTCAGCCAGAAGTAATTACTATTATGAGTCTTCTTGAATATGCACGGCAGGAAAGTAATTTTAAGAAATATCGTAAGGCGATACTTGACGCCTGTAGTATGGTAGAACGTATCAAGGAGAGTGATTCCGATGCTTGAATCTTATAGAAACCGCATGGCTGCTATGGGTGGCTATGAGGGTGAGGCAAGACGTAGGAATGCTCAAAATATTATGGATGCGAGTTGGATGCGTGATCCAGCTACTAAACCTGTTTACGTGAAGTGGTGCGACGCAGGAACTCCTGTGGTTGACGATGACGACGAAGTGTTATATGCGAAATATAATGTCAAATCATACCATAACATCACAGGGGACGAGGTAAATTATTTGCTTCAGTTTAGGTTGGAAGATTTGAAGAATCGACCTGATATTAAGGTTGGGTCTTATGTGCAGATTAGAAATGAGATGGATGAATTTGAGTGGTGGTTAATTGTCCATGAAGATGACAGAACACAATTTCATCAATTTTCTATTTTGAAATGTTTGCATGTGTATAAATGGATAAGCCGTAGAGACGGCAAACGTGTAATACATCAATGCCTTGGGGTGCCAAGGTCACAATCGAGTTATAATTCCGGGGTATGGTTAGATTATACGTTTCAAACCACGGAGAATCAACAGATCGTATTTATGCCAACAAATGAAGATTCAAAATGTTTGAATTACGATGATAAATTCCTTATTTCAGAATCAGGCAGATATCCACCTTTAGCATGGAAAGTAACTAAGGTACAACCATCGTTTAATGGAGATATTACTCGTTTTACATTAGCTCAAGAAATGTTCGATCCCGTAAGAGATTCTGCGGAACTTCTTATTGCCAATTATTTTGATTCTGCTGTTCAATCAGAAACCCCAGAACTCGAAGAAATTCCAACCGTTTCCGATCTTGAAATCACCTACTCTGGCAGTCCTGCCGTTAAAGCAGGCGGTGGTTTTAAGAAATTTACTCTAAAATCTCGTATTGACGGTAAGCTCGTTGACTGCGCAGACGAAGTTGAGTGGAGCATCGATTTTCCAGACGGTGACTCTGAAAAGTTAGAAACTTCTATTGCAGGAAATGTGATTCGTATTAAATGTAAAAATGATTATTATTTAATTGGAAAAACATTTACTATTACCGCAACAACAAAATATAGTTCAAAAACTCTGGTAGCGGAGGTGGCAAGTTTATAATGAAGCGAGATATAGCTAAAGTCTCTGATGATATTATTGAAATGAAAAGACTGATAAAACAAACGTTAATAGCCGACTCTGATATACTTGAAGCGCTGCATAATCCAGATATAGATATAGAGTCTCCAGATGAATTTCTGGACACGAATATATTTGATTTTGTCAGAGTACCGCAGACTCAAGATACGGTTCGAAATTTTATATGTTTTACAGTCGATGACATCGAAGAGCATCGTTATAATGAAATTTTAAAGGTTCAGTATATTCAATTTCATTGCATTTGTCACCTTGACGACATGAAGACAGAGTATGGAATCAGCCGACATGATCTCATTTCGTTTATTGTGAGAGATCTGTTTAACTGGACTAATCTTTTCGGTCTTCAGTTTAAATTAATCACTAACAAAGAAAGTACTGTTGACTCTGATTATTATTGTAGAACACTACAATTTAAGGCTGAAAAACCAAATTCGTTGAATAAAGCAAGGATGGATAATCTATATGATAAGTATGGACGTTGATGAGCTCCAGCTATATATGGGTGACGATTATGTTATCAACGACAAAATTAGGGTCAAGCAGCCAACGATAGGAGACCTTATTGATTACGGAGAACAACAGTACTTTTCGACAATATATACTCTCACGGCTATTCCTAGCGATATGAAGTCTCAATTAAATGACATGGGACTCGATTGGTGCGAAATTTCGGACTGGGATTTATTTCTAATGCTAAGTCAGACCCTACCCCAAGAGAGAACTAGTATTTTGTTGGGTGATATTGATCTATCTAAAATGAAGCCTTTTAGGAATAACCAAAACGGTAATATTGTTTTAGCCGATAAAGAGACTGGAGTTATTATCGACGAAATGATATACCTAAGAATTGTAACCTATCTTCGTAAATTACATAACATTAAACCAAAGATTGAAAAGCCAGCCAATAAAAGGACTAGGCAAGTGTTAATTGAAGAAGATAGACAAAGAATTTTACATGCTAAAGACAAGCCTTTTAAATCTTATTTGTTACCAATAATCTCTGCTATTAAGGTGAGGCAAGGGTATACAAAAGATTATGTGCGCAATATGGGGTTCTATGAACTAATGGACGATTTAAATCGCCTACAGATTATTGTTAATTCTGATGCACTTTTAAAGGGTATGTACTCAGGCATGATTGATACAAAGAAGATAAATAAATCCGAACTTAACTGGCTTCGTGATTTAAATAACTAATTTGGATGGAAGAGCTGCGACATGTGGCTCTTTTATTATATTAAAAAAATATTTTATTTTATGGAGGTAATATTATGGCTATTTTTGATATTAACAATTTCATTATCGATTAATGTAGCCCACGAATCTACATAGTCCGCTGTAGTAGGAAACTTTACAGTGTATGCTCCTGAATTGCTGGAAACTCCTTAGAGCTATTTGCACCACAACGTGGACCGTAAGGTCGGGTGTGACGGTTTGAAAAGTAAATAGATTGGACAATCAGCAGCCAAGTTCCCAGATATTGACAATACAATATGAATGTGGTATAATATCTGCGGAAAAGGTTCAACGACTAATGGTTGAAATACCTTGAGGGCAAGTGCCCAAAGTAGGAGCCGCCTAAATTTGTGCGAGCAAATATGGTGAATGATATAGTCTGAGCTCATATGAAAATATGAGAAAACGTGTTGTGTTTATAGTTGTTTATTAAAAGAGGAATTTTGTATGGAACGTATAATTAGTGGAATTTATAAAATAACCAATAGCGTTAATAATAAAGTTTATATTGGGAAAAGTGTTGATATACTTAATAAACGATGGCCGTTTCACAAGAATTCATTAAATAATGGTACGCATACTAATGTACATTTGCAAAATGCGTGGAATAAATATGGTTCGGAAAATTTTGATTTCTCAATTATATTTGAATGTCCAGAAGATGAACTTGATAAATATGAAATTTATTATATTGCCGTATATAAAAGTTATTTACCAGAGCGTGGATATAATAAAACATATGGTGGGGATGGCGGTGTTCCTACGGATGAAACGAGATTAAAAATGTCTTTGGCGCATATTGGCATTATGGGGACTCCGGAAAGTAAGGCAAAACAAAGTTTAAAATTAAGCGGAGAAAACAATCCAATGTATGGTCGAAGAGGAGAATTTAATCCGGTATATGGCAAAAATAAGTCTGATGAAACAATACAAAAAATAAAAGATTCTTGGACAGAAAGTCGTAGGTTTATTCAAGGAAAGCGCATTTCTGGTAAAAATAATCCCATGAGTGGACGTACTGGCGACTTGAATCCTGCCTCTAGAAGTTGTATATGTATTGAAACTGGTGATTGTTTTAAAACCTTAAAAGATGCGGCAAGATGGTGTGGATTAAAAGCTCATACAAGTATTAGCAATGCTTGTCGCGGATTAAGCAAACACGCAGGCATGCATCCCGTTACCGGAGAAAAACTTAGCTGGAAATATATCGACTAATAAATATTTAAACACAACAAGTCAATAAATAATTAACGACTGTTTATTGTAACAAAACTGAGAGTTATTCGTGGCGTAATGCTTTCTCACACTGATGGCTCTGTAATGTTCTCTATTAACCAAATTACTAATCCTCGGCTAATTGTAAGTTCTGAGTCCACTGATGCTGTTGACGCGCTTGGTGTTCCGATTCAGACTTTCTATAGAGCGAAGAATGCTGAACTGTCTTGTGAGAATGCTCTCTTTGATATTAATTTGATGGCAGTTCAGAGTGGTTCTACTAAGACCGTTGCTAGCGCAGAAAAGAAGGTTGTAACTCCCGCATTCGAAACTATCGATATTGATGGTACGAGTGCAACTTACACCCTAAAGCATACTCCTATTACAGCTCCTGACAGAGTTTATCTACTTAATGGTGACTCTACACTTGGTACGGTCTATACTAAGAAAACCTCTGCGGCGGCTGATGCTTTTGCAATTACTGACAACATTCTAACTCCTCCTACTGGCCTCGCTGCTGGCGATCAGCTTTTCGTGATCTATGAATACGAGGCTTCTGAGGCCGTGTCTGTTGTTAACTCCGCGCAGAATTTCCCTGCTGGCGGTAAGTTCGTTATGGAGGTTCTTGGTACTGACGTATGCGATAGCACCAAGCTTATCTATGCTTATGTCATCTTCCCCAACTTTAAACTGAGCCCGGACTTTGACTGGACGATGGCTACAGACTCCACTCATAGCTTCTCTGGTAAGGCGCAGCAGGAATATTGCTCTAAGGATAAGCAGCTCTTCCAGCTAATCATCCCCGGCGATGAATAATTATATTTTGTAATTGCCAATATTTAATAATACAAGGGGTGGGTCTCTCTCCTGCCCCTTATATTGTGTTTTTCATTGAAAGGAGCGGAATATATATGGCGAAGAAAAATAGAGTATGTCTAACGTGCAAAGAAAAGTATATATATTGTCCTAATTGTAATCGCAAAGATCCTGCTTGGATGGCAGAATTCCACAGCGAGAGTTGTAAGGACATTTTTAACATCTGTACTCGTTACAATATGCAGATGCTTACCAAAGCCGAAGCACAAAAGGCTTTAAAATCTTGCGATCTATCTAATAAGGAAAATTTTGCAGATTTCGTTCAGCGCGATCTCGAAAATATTTTTGCAGAAGATCCCAAGCCTGTCGCAAAACCAGTTGCGGCTAAAGAACATGTAGTAGTTAAAGAAGAAAATAAATAAGGTACTATAACTTCATGTTCAATACGAGGTTTTAGTACCTTATTTTTTTATGCAACAAAAAAGGAGGAAAAGGAATTGGTTACATCTAAGATTACAGGCCGAGAATACAACGAAGCTAATTGTGTATATGTAACTAATATGCTGCAATGTCAGCGTTATTTAGCACATCTTGGCCCAGAGTACCTTTTGGATATTCTCTATACAGGTACATATAGAAAAGATTCCCTAGTTTTTGTTTTTGAAAAGTGCCCAGCGACACGTAAAGCAAAGGAATTATGGGATGCACATGAATTAAACTGAGGTGTCGCGTATGGAAAATAGATCAATAAACGAAATGGTTAGCGAACTCATTGGTGATACCCCAGTATCAGTTCAACTTAATGCTATTCTCGGTATGGTTGTAAATAAGGAAGAAGTAGACACCTTAAAGTCAGAAATGGCTGCGTTGCGTGAAGAAATTGAACGTCTTGTTGACTTAGTTGGAGATAGACCTGTATCGCAGCAAATTTACGATGCTATAAATAGATAATATAAACAGTTTGGAGGTGAGAATATTGCAAAACGTATTCAAAATTTATGACGGTCGAACAAGTTTTTGGCAATGGGATACTAAACAAAAGTTAATCGTCCTAGATGATCGTGTAACCGAAGTCCGTTTTTCTAATCGTAATATGGAGCACTCTAAGAGGCGTCCTGTTTATACGGATAAAGATGGTGTGCGAATTTGTAATGTACCAGATATTTTACTGCAGCTTCCGAAAAATTTAATTGCTTATGCGTGTGTAAAAGGTGAAGATGGTACTTGTAGTACTATTAAAGCGGTTAAGTTTGCAGTTCACCAGCAACCCATTCCTACAGATTATATATGCGAACAAGATGCTGTAGTTGAAAATATTTTAACAAGGCTTGAGTTACTTGAAACCTTGCTTAAGGATGTTGAGTCTGGATCTAAAGAGCTTATTAAGTTTACTAATATGGTGGATGCGGCCAAGTGGGCTGTTGAAAACGGCGTTGCTGGAGATATTATTGTCATTAAGCTTGACGAGGGCTGGGTCCCTCATGTAGTCGAAGACGATAAAAGTCTCACTCCAATCTGTGATTGCAATGGTGAACAAATTATTGTTAACATTGCAGATGGTGGCGATGGTGACGGATATGATGACGAAGAAGAGATTTACGTGTGGGATGGCGGTGGCGTGGCTGGATATTAGTTCAGTCATTTTACCATATATTAAATAATTCTTTAGAAAGGATGATGTGTAATGGCAAAAGAGCAAATTCTTAAGATGAGAATTCAATTGCGTAGAGCTACAACTGCTGAATGGGAAGCCAATAAAGGCGTAGTTCCTGCTGCTGGCGAGCCTTGTTTTGACATTAACTTAGGTACACTCAAAATTGGTGATGGCAATACACCATATGAGCGGCTAAATGCTATTGGCGGTGGTGGTACATCTGGTGGCGTTGCCGTGTATGCGGATGGCGACTCAATTGTTCTTGAAAACAATGTTTTTAAACTAGCTGGTTTTGATGCAGCTGAAACTGGCGCACAACCTCGTAAAGCCGCAGACGGTAAATTAGAATGGGTGATTCCAGTCGATGTAGCCGATCTAGCTGACAGAGTAACTGTTCTAGAAGAGAAGATTGATGGCGTAATCAATGAAGATTCTATTAATGAGAAAATCGACGCAAAGATCAATGAATTTGCGGATAAGATTTCCGATAATGGTACGGTTGATACGTTTAAAGAGTTAGTGGATTACGTTGCATCACACGGAGAAGAAGCTGCTAATATGGCGGCAGATATTGCGGAGCTGCAGGGTCTTGTTGGTGATGATAGTGTTTCCACTCAGATCGCAAACGCAGTTTCTGGAAAAGTGGACAAAGTACCAGATAAGGGACTGTCTACAAATGACTTCACGGATGGTCTACTTGAGAAACTAGACAATATTGAGTCTAAAGCGCAAGCAAACAAGATTGAAAAGATTAGTGCTGGCGGTTCTGATGTTGAAATCATTGATAAGGTTGTTAATATTCCTGTTGCGAGCTTAGACAGCGCTGGTGTTATTAAGTCAGCTACTGGTGCAAATAAGGTTAATGTTTCTAATAGCGGTGTGATGAGCGTAAATAAGATTAGTGCTGGCAGTATCTTTGTTCCAATTGGTGATACTCTGGTTCTTGATGGCGGTGAAGCCTCCGATGATGCACCTGTGTACTCTACTAGAATCGGAAATGTTGGATATGATAGCATCGTTGATGCGGTAAATGATGCCGATAATGGAGATATTATTACTCTGCAAGAAGATGTGAACATGGGTGCAGAAGACAATGACCATTTGGTTATCAATGCTGAAAATGTAACCATTGACCTTGGTGGAAAGACATTTACTGCAAATGGTTCTGATGGCGCTATTAAGGTTGAGGGCGGTACGACTACACTTGATGGTGAAGGAATTGTAAACAGTACACTTGGCTCTGATAACTATTCTATGGCAATTTGGGCGACAAATGGCACTGTTGTGATTAATGGCGGTACATACACTAATATGACCGATGGCAGCGAGCGCGGTACTGATTTGATTTACGCGTCTGGTAATGGTCATATTGAAATTAATGGCGGTATCTTTGAAGCCGCTAAACCCGAATGGACTTTGAATGTTAAGAACTCCGATTATGCCGCTGGTACTGCAAGCATTGTTGTTAAGGGCGGTTCTTTCAAGAACTTTAATCCTGCAGATATGAGTGCTAGAAACGATGATGAAACTAGTTTTGTTGCAGAAGGTTATCAGTCTGTATTAGAGGACGAGTATTACGTTGTTAGGTCTATTTAATTTTTATAAGGGAGGAATGCTGTAATGGCAAATCAGACGTTGCGTACTGTAATCCAGTTTAAGAGAGATAATTCTGAGAACTGGCTTACAAATAAAGATGTTGTTCCTGCTGCGGGTGAGCCTTGCTACGATATTGATTAAAAACGACCACACATACTTGTGACTTTAGTCATGAGTAAGTGGTTGGATATAGTCAGTGTATAGAGAAATCTGTACATAGTGGTGTTTACAACACCCAATACTACTCGAATTGCTGGAAACTCCTAAAGCTATGTGAACCACAACATAATTTCTCAAATGGAATAAGTGTGATGGTGACGAAAGTAGAAAAAATCACATAGATGGTGCATGGTTAAATCCTAAACACTAAAAAATGGACAATCAGCAGCTAAGACCGAAAGGTAAAGTTCAACGACCATTCCTCTTGAGGGAAGTAGGCGCAAGTGTGCCGAAGTGGGTAGGCCCTAACGGATAATGCCGAGGGATAAGATATGGTCTGTGCTCATATGAAAGTATGAGATACCTACTGCTAAACAATAAGGCAGGTAAGGATGTATAGAACTAACGACTCTATACGAACGACGCCTCTAATACGACTAAACCTACGATTCTTATATATATTACTAACCTCTTGACAATACAATATGAATACGATATAATATTTGTGCTGAAAAGAGGTGATATAAAATGGAAATTGCATATAAATATAGAATTTATCCCAATAAAAGTCAAAAAGAACTTATAGGTAAAACGTTTGGGTGTGTGAGATTTGTATATAATTATTTCTTAGATTTACGAATTCAACAATACAAAATGAATGGGAAATCGTTGAGTTATTACGATACAAGCAAACTCTTAACTCAATTAAAACAGGAGAACGAATGGTTAAAAGAACCAGATAAAGACGCTCTCCAAAAATCTTTAAAGAATTTAGATATGGCATATCAGAAGTTCTTTAAGGAACATGCGGGATTCCCCAAGTTTAAGTCTAAGAAAAATAGATATAAATCCTATCGAACAAGTTACGTAAAAACAAGTGCTGGTGGCAATATTGTGTTTGCAAATAAACACATCAAATTGCCAAAGCTTGGCTGGGTTAAAGTTCGAGATAAACGTATTCCTAAAGGACGAATTCTTAATGCAACTATTTCACAAGAACCAAATGGACATTATTATTGTTCATTGTGTTGTACAGATGTACAACCACCTCAATTTCAGAAAACCAATCAAAATGTCGGTATAGATTTAGGAATTGTTGATTTTGCTATATTTTCTGATGGTATTAAAATAGAAAATCCAAAGTTCTATGAAAAATCAGAAAGTAAACTTGCTAAATTACAAAGAGAACTATCGAGAAAAACAATTGGTGGTTCGAATTGGAACAAATCAAGAATTAAAGTAGCAAATCTACAAAAACATATTTCTAACCAACGTAATGATTTCTTGCAGAAACTAACTACAGATATTATTAAACAATATGATGTAATTTGTATTGAAGATTTAGATGTTAAAGCCATGAAAGAGACCAATAATTCAACTCGTAATAAAAGAGTTGGTGATGTTTCTTGGTCTGAATTTCGTAGGATGTTAACCTATAAATCTCAATGGTATGGGAAACAATTATCTATTGTGGATAGATATTTCCCGTCATCGCAGGCATGTCATGTGTGTGGATATAGAGATGGCAAGAAGTCTGAGGATATTAGAAGCTGGATTTGTCCTAATTGTAAAAGTAAATTAGATAGAGATGTAAATGCTGCTAAAAATATTCTGAACGAGGGATTAAAAATAATTTAGTAATATATATAAGAACCGTAGGAACTACGGGGATAGCCTAGTGATACTGTATTCGTTGGAATACTTGACTAGGAACCCCGCGACTTTAGTCGTGGGAGGTTCAGGCTGGCACACTAAAGATTGGCGATGGTACAACAACATATGAAAACTTACCTGCTATTCATGCGGGTGAAATTTCTTCTGCGGCCTCTCATTATGAGGGCGTTAAAGCAGAAGGCGAATCCGATATGGACGTCATCGCTAGAGTTCTAGCAGATGATGAAGTTGGCGAAACTCGTTCGGATGATGTTTTTATTGTTAAAACTCTAATTGCAGAAGGCAAGTATTCTCATACTGCTTATGTTTACAATGGTTCTGCGTGGGTTGCTATGGACGGTAATTATGATGCTTCTAATGTTTATTTTGATAGTGATCTAATTGCTACGAGCGCAATCGGTACGGTTACGATTCCGTCTTCCGGTTCTGCGACTATTGAAGCGGCGGGTAAGAGTTTGAAGCAGGTTCTTTCTGCCATTCTTGCGCAAGAAAAGAATCCGACCACTACTCCGCCTGCTATTACTCTATCTGTTAGCGGTGGTTCTGGTGAGGTTGGTAGTTCTTATACTCTGCCTACTGCTACTCTAAAGCTTACCAGTGTTGGTAGTTACACTTATGGCCCTGATACTGGTGTTACTGTTGAGGGCGGCAATGCTACTATTACTTGCGGCGATGAGTCTGCCACCAATAGTGGCGCTATGGTATTAAATAGCACTCTGACACTAAAAGCCGTAGACGATAACTCTGTTTATTCTGATACAGCTAAGTCTTATACATTCAGTGCTTCTGCTGTTCATACTGATGGTGCTATTCCTGTAACTAATATTGGCAATAAGTATGCTGCTGGTCAGATTAAGTCAGCTACGCTAACCAAGTCTGCGACCGCGACATTTACTGGCTATCGTTCTTTCTTCTATGGCATGGACGACACTACTGGTGAAATTGATAGTAAGCTAATTCGTGCCCTAACCAATGGCGGCAATTATAATGCATCCAAGACCTTCACCCTTAAAGCCGCAGATAAGGAAGGCGTAAAGCGTTTCATTGTTGCTTATCCTGCAAATAGTTCTCGTGGCGGCGTGAAAGAAGTTCTTTTGACGAGCACAATGAATCTCGACATCACGGCAAACTACGTCCAACAAACCAATGTTGAAGTAGAGGGTCTAAATGGATATAACGCAATTCCATATAAAGTATTCGTTTATTCTCCCGCTGAAATTGGTGCCGACGAAGTTCATAAAATTACTTTAGCGTAAGGAGGTAAAGAATTATGGCTACTATTAAGAAAAATTATACTCCTTCTTCTTTGCCTGTTGCGTTTAGCAGAGGTGAACCAATCCCGATTGACAAAAGTCTGGTTTGGTATTCTTTTGAAGAACTAAAAACGTATGCAGAAAGCGGAGCGACTGCGTATGTGGGCCAAGTTCTTTCTTTTGTAGATGAAGAAAGTGGTACTGCAACTGTTTATGTTATCGCGGACGAAGCTGGCACTCTTGAGAAGGTTGGAACCTCTCCTGTTGGCGACGAGTCTACTATTACCGTGGCTGAAAATGGCACTGTAAGCCTTTATGGTATTGATGGCATTGAAGTTGAAAGCAAGACTTATCAACCTTTACTGGTGAATGGTATTCTTACTTGGGTTGAACCTAGTGCAACTACCGTTGAAGGTCTAGCTACCGAAATCGAAGGCCTAAAGAGTAGAGTTGGCGCGGTAGAAACGTCTGTTACTGCAATCAATAACAAGATTGGTGAAGTTGCTGAAGATAAGACTGTTGTTGAAATGATCGCTGACGCCAAGGCTGAGGCAACTTATGATGATACTACCCTAGTTGGTCGTGTAGATACTCTTGAAGGAAAGGCTCATGAACATAGTAACAAAGATGTTTTGGATGGTATTACTTCTGATAAAGTTTCTGCATGGGATAAGGCGGAGCAGAATGCTGTTGATCGTGTACTAGGTTATCTTGCGGAAGACGAGATCAATACCGATTTTGATACCCTAAAGGAAGTTGCAGAGTGGATCGAATCTGATACAACTGCAAGCGCGGAACTAGTTATTCGTGTTTCTAATATTGAAAACGACTATCTAAAGGGTGCGGACAAAACTGCACTACAGGGCGAGATTGACGCTCTTGAGGCGTTTATTGGCGAACTACCCGAAGATGCGGTGTCTGAAACTGTAGTTGGCTATATCAAGGAAGTTGTAGGCGCTCTACAGATTGGTGATTATGCCAAGGCTTCTGATTTGACTGCTCTTGCCAATCGTGTTACTGCGCTCGAAAATGTTGGTGCAGAAAAGAACGTTATTGCAACTGTAGACGAAGGTCAATTTGCTATTGATGACTCCAGAAATCTAACTCTGCTAGATATTGCTATGGGTAAGGTTACTGGCCTGTCTGATGCGCTAGCTGGCAAAGTTGCTACTGAAGAAGGTAAGTCTCTGATTCAGGATACCTTAATTGAAAAACTAGAAGGCATTGCTACTGGCGCTCAGGTCAATGTTATTAATAGCGTTGACACTGCACAGTTTGCGATTGACGAAGATAAGAAACTAACACTGCTTGACGTTGCAATGGGCAAGGTTACTGGTCTATCTGAAGCTCTTGCTACTAAAGTAGACAAGGTTGAAGGTTCTCGCCTAATTACTTCTGATGAAGCTTCCAAACTTGAAAGCCTAGTCCTGTCCGAAGACGGTAGCGTTGAAATCAGTGGTGAAGTTAATGCTTCTAACGTTAAGGAGCTTGGTTCTTGGATTACCACTAATAGAGGCACTGTTCTTGGTCTGTTGAGTGCTGAGAACGAAACCAAACTAGATGGCGTCGAAGCTGGTGCTCAAGTTAACAAGATTGAGTCTGTAAAGGTCGGCGGCACACTGCTTGACATTACTGAAAAGAGTGTTAATATTCCTGTGGCTACGGGCACTCTACTTGGTGTTGTTATGAGTTCTGCTGCGGAAAATAAAGTTGCAGTTGCAGAAGATGGCACTATGGAAGTTAATAGTGTTAACATCAATAAGCTAACGCAGAACGAGGGCGATTTCTTAGTTCTTGACGGCGGAGCTTCTGCCTAATATAGATAATACAATATGAATGGAAAAATATATTTTTTAAAGGAGAAATGTAATTATGGCTACTACTAAAACTTTAAATACCAAAATTGCTCTACGTTATGATTCTTATGAAAATTGGATTGCAAATGACCCCGTACTTATGGCGGGTGAGTTGGCACTAGCTGCTGTTTCTGTTAAGCAGAATGACGTAGTAAACTTTGTGCCCTCTGTTCTTGTTAAGGCCGGTAATGGTACTAGTAAGTATTCCGAGTTGGATTATATTTTTGCGAAGGCTGCTGATGTTTTAGAGGCTTGTAAGTCTGAATCTGGTCTAACTGCTTTTGTCAACAACGTCATTAACAATGCCGGTATTGCTACCGATGAGGCTCTGAATGCACTCAAGACTCGTGTCGCCGCTGCCGAGGGCGACATCGATACGCTAGAAGGTCTAGTTGGCGATACCGCTGTAGCTACTCAGATTTCTGACGCTATTGCCAAGCTAGATCTTGCCAATACCTATGACGCCAAGGGTTCCGCTGCCGCTGTTCAGTCTTCTCTAGACTCTTATAAGGCTTCTAACAATGCTGTTATTGCGGCCATCAAGGACGGCGCTGTTCTCGACAGCTTTAAGGACGTTGAAGATCAGCTTGCTACTAAGGAAGCCAGTGGTGCTGCAGCTCAGGCTCTAGCCGATGCTAAGGAATATGCTGACGGTAAGGATGCTGCTATTGCCGCTGCTAAGAAGGCTGGCGACGACGCTCAGGCCGATGTTGACGCTCTAGAGGCTGCTGTTGGTACTGTTCCTACTGGTAAAACCGTCGTTCAGATGATTTCCGAGGCTCAGACTGCCGCTACTTATGATGATACCAAAGTTAAGGCCGACATCGCTCAGAATGCTTCTGATATTGATACCCTAGAGGCTCTTGTTGGTGATACTGCGGTTGCGACTCAGATTAGTACTTCTGTAAATGCCGCCAAGACTGAGCTCAAGGGCGGTTCTTCTGATACTGCCTCTTCTGCTACTATTGCTGGCGCAAAGAAGTACGCTGACAGTCTAAATACTGCTATGGATGCTCGTATAGATGCTATTGAAGCGGCTGTTGGTGAGGGTGGCTCTGTTGGTGCTCAGATTGACGAAAAGATCGCGGCTCTAGACGTAGCGGACACTGCTGTTGCTGGTCAGTATGTATCTGCTGTTTCTGAGACTGATGGTAAGATCACCGTCACTCGTGCAGCTCTGCCAGATTACACTGAGACCTATGCTGCCAAGAAGCATACTCATGCCGTTGCTGACGTAACTGGCCTGCAGACTGAGCTTGACAAGGTTTCTACCCTAATTGGTAGTGACGCTGGTAAGTCTGCTCGTACTATTGCAAACGAGGAACTTGCCGCGCAGCTAATTCCTGATGGTGCTAAGGAATCTCTAGATACCCTGCAGGAAATTGCACAGTGGATTCAGGATCACCCCGACGACGCGGCTGCTATGAATTCTGCTATCGAAGCTCTGCAGACTAAGGTTGGCGATACTTCTGTGTCTGCTCAGATTACTGCGGCTATCGACGCGCTGAAGATCGGAGATTATGCGAAGGCCGCAGATCTTACTGCTGCTATTGCACGTATTGCTACTCTTGAAGGCGATTCTCATACTCACAGCAACAAGACCGTACTTGATGGCATTACATCTGATAAGGTAAATACTTGGGATGCATCTGTACAGACCGTTACTGGCGGCACTGGCTTGAAGGCAGCTAAGTCTGGCACTGGTGTTACCGTTGACTTTGATGATAGTGTCACTTTTGTGTTTGATTGCGGCGATAGTACTAATGCCTAATATGATATAAATTAATAATTTAGGACCGCTCTGTTATCTCAATAGGGCGGTTCTACTACTACTTCTGGGGTGATAATATGAGCTGTTATGTAGAAAAAGTAATAAAAATTGCAAAGGCCGAAATCGGCTATTTAGAAAAGGCAAGCAATAGTAATCTTGATAATAAGACTGCAAATGCAGGAGATAAAAATTACACTAAGTACGCTAGGGATTTGGACAGCATTTCTGGTTTCTACAACGGAAAGAAACAAGGGTATCCTTGGTGTGATGTGTGGTTTGACTGGCTGTTTGTTCAAGCATACGGCGTTGAAAGTGCAAAAAGATTACTTTGTCAGCCTAACAAGTCGCTAGGTGCTGGTTGTCAGTACTCTATGAATTACTATAAATCAAAAGGACAGCTCTATACTACTCCTAAAATTGGAGACCAAATATTTTTTAAAAATAATTCTGATGAGATTGTTCACACGGGGTTTGTGTACGATGTGGATAAAACATATGTATATACAATCGAGGGCAATACGTCTTCTGCCAGTGGCGTAGTCGCTAACGGTGGCGGTGTATTTGCTAAAAAATATAAATTAACATATGAACGTATCGCGTGTTATGGTAGGCCAGCTTATGACACGGTTGAAAATAAAAATAATACAGCCGCCCATGTGGCAAATGGAGGGACTTGTACTGTGAATCTTAATGTGTTGAAAAAAGGAAATTAACTAATGCAATTTCTAAGCCTAGGTGTAACCGGGCGATTGCATTAGTATAGTTTCCGTATACAGAAATGTGTATGAAAAATTACTCACTGAATTGCTGGAATCCCCTAAAGCCTATGACGCTACAACGCGAGTCGTAAGACCGAACGTGAATGCAGTGAAAACAGAAAAAAGACATAGGATGATATATGGTTAAATCCTAAGTATCGTAACAATGGGCAATCAGCAGCCAAGCTCCCAATTATTGACAACACAATATGAATGTGCTATAATAGTTGTGGAAAAGGTTCAACGACTATCCCGCAAGGGAGTAGGACACAAGCGATTGGTGTCCGAAGTGGTGAGCACCTAAGTCTCTTATGAGATATGGCGAAGATATAGTCTGTGCTCTACTGAAAGGTAGAGGCGCGAAAGCGCAGCGAGGCGTAGCGAGCCGATAGGAAAACAACCTTTTCTTATCATGAATGAGAGGAGGTGCAACGATGATTAAATCTTTTATAGTAAGGTTATACCTAACGAGAATACAAGAGGAGCTGGCGTGGAAGCACGTTGGCGCTTGCAGGTTCATTTGGAATTATATGCTTGACTACCAGCAGAGGTTATACGAATCAGAAAAGAAGCATCTACCTGCCTTTAGTATGATAAAACTTCTAACTCCGTTGAAGAATGACGGAGAGCATGGCTGGCTGTACGACGTATCGAACTCTTCCTTGCAAACAATCTGCCGCGATTTGGACGGAGCCTATCAGTGTTTCTTTAAGAAGGCTGCCGGTTTTCCGAAGTTCAAGTCGCGTAAGAAGAGTAAATCGAATTTTCCTGTATGCTGCAATAGATTCTACTTTGCAGACGAGAACTTCGTACAGATACAGAAGCTCGGCAAGGTTCGTTTCAAAACGGACTTTGAGCTTCCGATTGGACGCGAGCATAAGTTCCTGAACCCCAGAATTTCCTACGTTAATGGGAAATGGCTACTGTCTTTTAGCATGGAGTGCGAGAACCAAGCGCCTGTATTGACAGACAAGCCCATGGGTATAGATTTAGGTATTAAGGATTTAGCAGTGGCAGAATTTGACGGAAGGCCCATTGTCTTTCATAACATCAACAAGTCGAAGCGTATGCGGCAGCTCAAGCAGAGGCAGAAGCACTTGCAGAGAAGTATCTCCCGCAAGTACGAAGCGAATCGCAAGGGCAACCAGTATGTGAAGACGAAAAACATTGAAAGGCAGGAGGAACAACTCCGCAAGCTCTATTCTCGAATCACGAACATCCGAACAAACTACATCCACCAAACCACACACGTTTTGGTTTCTCTCCTGCCTTGTCGAGTCGTCATGGAAGACTTAAACGTACAAAGCATGATGAAGAACCGACATCTGAGCAAGGCAATTCAGGAGCAGGGGTTCTATGAATTCATCCGCCAAATGCAGTACAAGTGCGAGTGGAACGGTATCGAGTTCGTTCAGGTTTACAGGTTTTATCCGAGCAGCAAGACATGTTCCAAATGCGGCAACGTCAAGCGGAACCTGAAGCTGTCGGACAGAACGTATCATTGTGATTCGTGCGGAGCAGTAATTGACCGAGATTACAACGCTGCCATTAACCTTAGCAGATACGTAGTCTAATTGAAGAGACTATGGTCTTGAGGTGTTGTTGCACCTTTAAGCTGTGGAGAGCCATACAAACTTGAGTAGTTACGACGAAAGAGGGCTTGATGAAGCAGTAAGTTTAGTTTGCTAAACACAACAGAAAAATAGTTCCGTAAAAGCATTGCAAATATTGTTAATTGGAAATGGCTATTCTTGTGGCTCTTATGGCGCAGACGGAGATTTCGGTACGGGAACGTATAATGCGGTTGTAAAATTTCAAAAAGCAAAAAAGATTGGCGCAGATGGAATTGTTGGAGCACAAACATGGGAGAAGCTATTAAAGTAAGTGGTGATGCTTTATGTGGGATAAAATATTCCAAAGAAGGCTAAAAAGGATTGAAAGGCGCGGAGAAAGGCAAAAGGCGAAACAAGAGATGATTGACAAGTATGCTGAATATTATCCGAGCAAACGACGTAAGGTCTCAAATGTTATGCTTGTTGTAGTGGTGAGCGCGATTACGATTTATACCGTTGCAAGTTTTTGGTTGACATATGCGACAGGGATGTCTATAGATTCCACGCTTACTACGTGTTTTTATGCGTTTATGTCAAGTGAATTAATTGCCCTTGCAAGTATAAAGTGCAGCAAGGTTATTAAGAGTAAGGACGACAGTTTTTGTGAAGAAAATAAAATTGATAATGATGACGAAGTTGTTGGATAAAAGGAGTGAAATGTATGGAAAATTGGGTCAATATTGTAGTATCTATTCTTTCTGGGTTATGCGTGTGTGTTCCTTTAGTTGTAAAATTAGTTTCAGTAGTTGAACAGTGTGTTCGCGAAAAGAATTGGAATGAATTAGTAAGTCTCATCATTCAATTTATGAACGAGGCTGAGTCTCTTTTTTCGTCCGGTGAGGAACGAAAAAATTATGTCATGATTGCCATTAAGGCCAGTGCAGACACAATTGATTATGATATTGATATGGATATTGTTAGTAATATGATTGATGATTTGTGCGCTATGAGCAAGATTGTGAATGCTCCAAAAGAAGTTGAAGAAGCGAAGGCAGAGGGTTAATTCTTTCCGTTGTTATTACTACTACGAAAAATTACATTAATATAATGTTTTAATCTAATATAAGAATAAGAATGGAGTGACGTGCTGTGAATCAATATTTCTATTGTTATAGTTATCCGTTAAAAGAATTTTTAAAGAAGAATGGTTTGGAGTATATTACCGCAGCTACAAATCACTCGACCAATAAGACGTATTGGTTATTTGAAGGGAATGAAGAATTAAATATGTTACTTCAAAAATGGCGTTCAAACAAATGAATGCCATTTTTATATTTTAGAAATGATGTTTTGGAGGAATGATTTATGGGTAAGAAGTTAACTAAAGAAGAATTTATTAAAAGGGTTTATGAAAAAAATGAGCATGTAAGAAATGGAGAACTTGAGATTCGTGGAGAGTTCGTTGGGACAAAGGAACCAATAGAATGTTTTTGTACAATCCACCATGTTTTATGGAACCCTAGACCGGACGATTTGTGGAAAGGAATTGGGTGTAGACAATGTGGGAGTGTAAAAACAGCGGACAAAAGGCGTGTAGATGCGGACACAATTAATAGACGATTAGAACAAATAAATAATGGCGTTAAAATGATTGGTAAATGCTTCGGCGTTAGAGCGGAAACTGAGTTTCAATGTAGTTTGAATCATACATGGAGAGATCGACCTATTGATATTTTGAACGGCGTAGGATGCCCATATTGTAGCGGACATCGTGTTTGGGTTGGATTTAATGATTTATGGACAACACGTCCTGATGTTGCGAAGTTGTTATTGAATTCTAACGATGGCTATAAATATACATACGGTTCTAATAAAAAATTAGAATTTATTTGTCCAATTTGTGGGTCTATAATAATAAAGTCCGCAAAAGAAGTCTGTCAAAATGGATTAGTTTGTCAACTTTGCTCTGATGGTATTTCATATCCAAATAAGCTTGGCAGGTTGTTATTAACACAGCTCAATGTAGAGAATATAAGATATGAGTGGAGCCCGGATTGGATCCAATCTTATTCTTACGATAATTATTTTGAATATTGTGGAAAAGCATATATTTTAGAGTTTGACGGTGGACTTGGGCATGGTAAAAAGAAATATAAATCAAATGAGCGCGATGTTATTGGCAAAGAAAGAGATATTTATAAAGATCGTTTGGCAGCAGATCATAATATAAAAGTTATAAGAGTCGATTGCGATTACACTGGAAAATGTAATGATCGTTTTATGTATATAAAAAATAATATTTTACAAAGTGAATTGTGTAGCATTTTTGATTTGTCTTGTGTTGATTGGGAATATTGTGATTGTAATGCGCAAAAAACATTGATAAAACAAGTTGCGGATTTATACAATCAAGGTTTAAGCGTATCAGAAATACAAAAGATTGTAGGTTATTATATTAATACTATCCGTAAATGGTTAACTACGGCATCTAAATATAATTTATGTAATTATAATAGAAAAGAGTCTAAAAGAAGAACAACTGATTCTATATACCGTTATATTAATCAATATTCTACAAATGGAGAATTTGTGAGAACATATAAATGTGTAGCTGAAGCCAGTGAAATTACTGGAGTTGATGATTCTTCGATTTATGGATGTTGTAAACATTATTCTGGGCATAAAACCGCAGGTGGATTTTTATGGTTTTATGCTACAGATCTATATCAACCAGATAAATCAAAGATTATTGAATTAGCAATACAAAATGAATGTAAGGAGGTGTAACCGATGGAAATTATAAACGCTTTTAAAACTGTAACTGAACAAATTAAATCTTGGGTTGACGAGAATAAAGTGCAAAAAGTAAGCGGGAAAGGACTTTCTACAAATGATTATACCAATATAGATCGCCAAAAAGTAGAAGAAATGCCAAATGACTTAATGATTCTTAATGGAAAATTATATCTTGCACAGGATGGAACCCCAATTGACAGTTCTGCGGTACAGCTTCCTGAAGGTGGTGGCGGAGGCGGTGGTTCGAGTGCTACGATTACATTAAAGAATTTGCTAGATTCGTCCATCATAACATCTGCCGTTGGAAATTCAGTAGTTTTAAAATTCAGTTTTGCATCGTCTGAGGCAGATAGTGGTATGGCTTATATTTATGTCGGCGGTGTTCTGAAGGGTACGGCAGCTATAATTGCCGGAAGCAATACGTTGGATATTTCAGAATATGTTGGAGAAGGTTCCAATGAAGTTAAATTAACATGTATGGACGTGTATAGCAATAGTAAAAGCTTGGCGTATACTGTCAACATGGTTTCGTTGAGAGTGACATCTACTTTTGATGATTCTCAAGTTTATTCGGGCGATATTAGTGTTCGTTATATTGTTTATGGTGCAGTAGAAAAAACTATGCATTTTGTGGTCGATGACACAGATACCACTGTAACAGTAAGTGAAACTGGAAAACAACGAACACAGGTTTTACCAGCAATGTCGCATGGAACACATTTATTAAAAATTTATGCAACGGCTACAATTAATGGTGTTGAAGTTAAAAGCAACGAATTATTGTTTGATATATTGTGTGCCGTGGAAGGTGCGACTACTCCGATGATTTCTTCTGCCTGTAACGTTATATCTGTAACCCAAGGAGAATTGATTAATATTCCATTTGTGGTTTATGATCCTTCTAATATGGAAACTGAAATTACTCTTACTATATCGCAGAATAACGAAATATACTTCACTTCTATGAGAACCGTAGATCGTACAAAACAAACTTGGAGTATAAGAAATTATCCTGTTGGCGAAGTAACTTTTACTATTACATATGGTGCTATTAGTAAAAGTCATATGATAACTGTTGCAGAGAATAATATTGATGTTTCTGTAAAAACAACGGATTTAGAATTCCAACTTAGGGCGGCAGGTAAATCCAACGAAGATACGGATCGCGACACTTGGACTAGCGGCGACGTAACTACTATGTTCGAATACTTAAACTGGGAATCTACTGGTTGGGTTGCGGACGATGACGGTGATGTTGCTTTAAGGTTGTCTGGTGATGCAAAGGCAACAATTAATTTTATGCCGTTTAAATCAGATGCTCGTCAGACAGGTAAAACAATTGAAATGGAATTTGCCATTCGTGATGTTAATAATCGCGATGCCGTTGCGATTTCTTGCTTGAATGGCGGTATTGGTTTTACTGTTACTGCAGATACGTTTGTAATGACAAGCGAACAGACGAAAATTAGTTGCAATTATACTGATGAAGAAAAGATAAGAATTGCTGTTGTAATTGAGCCACGTAGTGAATACCGTATGATGAGCGTTTATTTGAATGGTGTTTTATCTGGTGTTGAACAGTACCCCGAAACAGATAACTTTCAACAAACGTCTCCTACGAATATCGTTATTGGTTCTGAATATTGTTCTGTTGACTTATATACCATCCGTTCTTATGATGTAGCATTAACCGCAGATGAAATTAAAGACAATTATATTGCCGATATTACTGACATTAGTGAGAAAGCAGCGTTATATTCGGACAATGATATCTATGATGCGTTTGGTAATTTAAGCTTTTCTGCACTGAAGGATAAAATACCTGTGTTGGTTATTACGGGCACTTTGCCAACATATAAGGGAGATAAGAGAAAAGTAACTATTGCGTATACAGATCCACTAAATCCCAGTCTGGATTTTGAGGATAGCGCAACAATTGATGTACAAGGCACATCAAGTCAGTATTCGAAATTTGGATACCGTATTGAGAAATCAGTATGAAAAAATACTCGTTTAATTGCTGGAACACCCTAAAGACAAATAAACTACAACGTAAAGATGAAATATGCTTAAGCGTGAATGTTATGAAAATAGAAAAAAATATTTGTATGAGAGCGAGGTTAAATCCCCTGCTCTTTTTTAATGGGCAATCAGCAGCGAAGCCGTGAATAACGGAACGTTCAACGACTATTCTGAAAGGAAGTAGGCTGTAAGCGATTGACAGTCGAAATGGCGAGGACCAGAAATGGTTAAGATATAGTCTATACTCAATGGAAACATTGAGAAGGAGAAATCCTTAGCACAGGAGTAGCGTCCTATGTTTAATACAATAGATGTTCGTAAAAACTGGAAAATTAAAACTTCAGAATATCATACATTAGATTTAGATCAAGTTCCTACAAAAATATTTTGCTGGAAGGCTGACTATGCTGAGGCGACTGGTAGCCACAACACGAGTACGGCTAATTATGCTCATATATTATATGGAGATGCTAAAACTCCGCCGCAGGAAGCCGATTCTCGTGTAAGAACTACTGTTTATGGAAGACCAAGTGTAATTTTTCATAAAGCAGATAGTAGTTCGGACCCCGTATTTTACGGAAAGGCAAATGCAAATATAGATAAAGGAGCACTTGAATGCTTTGGTTTTACTGAAGATTATTCAGATGCCCAGTGTGTAGAATTTTGCAATAACGTTTCAGAGGCATGTTTATTCCACAAAGAGATATCAGATGATTGGTCTGATGACTTTGAATTTCGTCAGCCCGATGGATACACGGATATCTCTGACTTCAAAATTGTACACGATTGGACAGTTAGCACATGGCAAGATGGGGCAACTGGAACTGCATTGAATGGATCGTATACAGGCATTGATGGTACTGTTTATACTAATGATACTGCGGCATATAGATTAGCAAAATTCAAGAAAGAATTTACAGATTATTATAATTTGGATTTTTGTTTAGTTTATTATGTGTTGACGTTTGTGCTAATGTGCGTAGACCAACGTGCGAAGAATATGTTTTTAACAACTTGGGACAAGGTTCATTGGGAGCCGTGGTTTTATGATAATGATACAATTTTAGGCATTAATAACGAAGGTAGATTGGTCTTCAGTCCTTTTTTGGAGGATGACGATCAGCTTGATGGAGCAAATGTTTTTAATGGAGCCACAAGTGCCCTTTGGGTGAATTTTAGAGAATCTTTCCCTAATGAGATTCAGGCTTTGTATGCTTCTTGGCGTAGCGAAGGATTGTTAAGTTATGATCAGATAATTGAATATTTTATAACTCGCCAAACTGACAAATGGTCTATTTCAGTTTACAGTGAAGATATAGATTTTAAGTATGTCTCTTTGCTGAGAGATGATGATGATGGTACTTACTTATATCAAGTAAGAGGTACTGGTGAAGAACATTTAAGATACTTTACTAAAGCTAGACTTAATTACTTAGACTCTAAGTGGTGCTGCGGTGATTATCCAAGTGATTACGTTTCGTTGCGTATTTATACTCCAATGGATGAAAATAATAATCCACTAACTAATTTGCCAGTAGCTGCCAATCCAGATATTACGATAACACCTTATGAAAACACCTATGCAGGCGTTCAATTTGGCGCAGGTAGTAACATTAATCAATATAAGGCGTATCAAAATGTTCCAATTACGCTTAAGTGGACAATGAATGGTTCTCCTAATGACCTTGAGACTTCGGTATTCCCGGCTTCTCAGATTAGTTCTTTGGGTGATTTGTCTCCTTTGTATTGCGGCACGATTAATGTTAGCAAAGCAGAGAAGTTAACTGAATTAATTGTTGGCAATCAAACAAAAGGTTATTCCAATAACAATCTAACTGAATTGGCAGTTGGTGCCAATAACCTATTACAAAAAGTAGATATTTGTAACTGTCCTAATCTAGTTAAACCATTAGCGCTTTCTAACTGTCCAAATATTCAAGAAATTTATGCAATAGGTTCTGGTATTACTGGTCTTGAGTTGCCAACCTCTGGTTATCTAAAGAAGGTGTATTTGCCAAATACTTTAACCAACCTAACAGTAACCAACCAACAATATATTGAAGAATTCGTTCTCGAAGGTTATGACAATTTGACTACTCTTCGTATTGAAGATACTGTTAATATTCCTGTCGAAGACATAATGCTTAATGCGCCGAATTTGAATCGTATTCGTCTTATTGACGTTCAATGGGAAGCAGAGTCTGAGGCAGCGCTTGTTCAAACAATTGAAAAATTTAAGTCTTGTTTGGGTTTGGATGCTAACGGCAATAATACTGAGAACGCCATTGTTACCGGTAAAGTGCATGTCGCAGAGAAAGTCTCCAATGAAGTTTTCGGTGATGTTTATAATAGTTTCCCAGATCTTGTTATAGATGACGGCAGTGAAGAAATCTATATTCTTAACTACAAAGACCGTGATGGTAAAATATTATATTCTACTAGAGTCGCAGAAGGGGCGAATGCGATAGATCCGATTGCACAGGGTTATATTGAGACCCCAGACCCAATTATAACAGACACATATAGATATGAATTCGTCGCTTGGAGTACATTGCCAACCAACATTCAGAGGCATTATGTAATTATTGCGCAATACCACACTAAGTTTGCTATTAAATTTTATAATGAAGAAACATTATATTATACTCAGTGGTCCGTACAAGGCGACCCAGCTATCGACCCTGTTGTATCCGGCGCAATCACAGCTCCAACCAAGTCTGGCACGTCCGATATAAGCTATAAGTTCTCTGGTTGGGACAACCTGCCAACGAACGTTCAATCCACAGTTAACGTATATGCTCAATACGATACCTATTGGGCTGTAAGATTCTGGAACGACAGTGTATTGTATTTAACAGAGTGGATCATCGAAGGTGGCAAACCCGTTAATCCTAGCACTTATTCCGAGGATTATACCAATCCAACTCGTACAAGTACGGCGCAATATGACTATCACTTCTCTAGTTGGGATGGTGACTTTGATACCGAAGTAACATCAACAAGAGAATTCTACGCCGTATATTCCAGTACAATTCGTAGATATAATGTCTACTTCTACAATGATAACGAACTGCTATACACCGTAGAAAATGTCCAATATGGTAGCAGTGCGTCTTATAGTGGTAGCACACCAACAAAACTCGGCGTTGAAGATCCAGACGAATACGTATTTAAGGGCTGGCTGCCTGCGCCTGAAAATATCACTGGCGAAACTAAATGTTATGCGCTGTATAAATTTACTGGTTACCTATTTGGTAAGTTAGGCAAGACTGATGATGACGATCAAGGCTATGGAACAGTTGATAGTCCAAACTGGGATGCGATCAATGCCTATTGGACAACTATTGCTGCTGATGTCTCATCCTACCAAAATGGTATTTTGGCAGAAGATGATTTTACTGCAAAATATCAAATTGGTGGCCGAATGATTGTTCCAATTAACCTTTCGGATGGTACATCTACTATGGCAGATGTTGAAATTATTGCACACAACCATGATAATCTAGCGGACGGCTCTGGTAAGGCGGCTTTAACATTCTTCTGTAAAGATCTTCCGCAGGTTCAGCGTGCTATGAATGAGTCTACTGTACTTACTGGTTATAAAGATAGTATAATGCGTACTTTTGTCAATGAAGAATTGTTTGGCGTTCTTCCCAATGAACTAACGTTGGTAATCAAACCCGTAAAGAAAATTTCTGATGGTGGTGCGCAAAATCAGACACTAGTAACTACGACGGATTATTGTTGGATTGCGTCATATGATGAAGTTGGTTTTACTTCTGGTGGCTCAAATATTTCTGGGCAGGGAGAGTTGTATGATGAAATATTTTCTAACAATAACAGTCGTAAAAAGTATATAACTGATAGCACCGATACTGGTGGATGGTGGCTGCGCACGTCAGTTCGTTCTACAAATTTAAGCAGCACTATGTTTTACAGAGTTCAGAAGTCGGGTGCGGCATATACGGATATTCAGACGAATCAATTTTATGTTGCATTTGGTTTTTGTATCTAATATGGGTTTATCTCTACCTAAAAAATAAGAGGTATTAAGTAGAGCTGGGCAACCGGCTCTACTTTATTATATTGAAATCTAAGGGAGGTGAATCTATATGACTGGTTTTGAAGAATTTTTAACTCTATTTGGAGGCATTACGGTTTCTCAAATTGTCGTTTTTGTGTTTGCGGTTATCTTTTTATTCTCTGTCTATAAAGAGATTAAAAAGTACGTCAACGTAAAAATTAAAGAACAGCAAACAAAAGCAGATGAAGAAAAGAATAACAAAAAGAAACTTGAAGAAGCGTGGGTCGCAACACAAAAGTATCCAGAGTATCGTAAAAAAAGTTTAGAAATACAGGAACTTCTTGAGGGCGAAATCCAAGAAGTAAAAAACACAGAAGAGACGGTAACAGAAGAATTAAAGAAACTGTCTTTACGTCTTGAAAAGATGGAGGAAGACACGAAACGCCGTGAGCGTAATCGTCTCAGAGATCTGCTGCTGAATCATTATCGTCATTATACAAACAAAGAACTAAATCCGTCACAATCATGGACGAGCATGGAAGCGGAGACATTCTGGGCGTTATTTAGCGATTATGAGGATGCAGGTGGAGATGGTTACATGCACACTACGGTTCAGCCAGAAATGGAACGTTTACTAGTTGTGAACGTAGGTGAACTACCACAGACCGTAACGGCCTGTGGCTTCCATTAAATAGTTCACCAGACTAAGTATTCAGAAACGAATACTACGATGATTACATTATGACACCCTTGGTTGACGCAACAGACCACTGCTCTGTCGTATATCTTTAAGTTGGGTTGGAATAAGCAAAGCCCTGTGAGATATACATGTAAGTGTATTCATCATTGTCGAGTTGAGGACGGAACAATTGTATGGTAACAGTACAATGTAGTACGCATTACCTGCCATTAGGCAGAGTATTTATAAGGAGAGGCTTATGGTTTATGTAATTTCACAAGATAACAAACCACTAATGCCTTGTAGTAATGCGATAGCAAGATTGTTATTAAAACAAGATAAGGCAAAAGTTAAGAAACGCAAGCCATTTACAATTAAATTGACTTATGAAACAACAAATTATACACAAGAACTAACTTTAGGTGTTGATACTGGAAGTGGAACAATTGGCACTGCCGTTAGTAAAGATAATGGAGACATTGTTTACATGTCGGAGGTTATTGTCAGAAATGATATTACTGATAAGATGACACAAAGAGCAAAGTATCGTAGAAACAGACGAAATCGTAAAACTCGATATAGAAAGGCAAGATGGTTAAATCGTGCCAATTCTATTAAAAATGACAGATTCAGTCCTACAATGCAAAGTAAACTTCATAGTCATGTAAAGGAAATAGAGTATATTAAATCCATTCTTCCGATTACAAAAATGGTATTTGAAACTGGTCAGTTTGACACTCACCTTATGAAGAATCCATGTCTTGCAAATCCTAATGTAAGACATTGGGGATATCAAAAAGGTACAAATTATGGATTTGAAAACACAAAAACGATGGTTCTTAATCGAGACAATTATACTTGTCAACATTGCAAAGGCAAACACAAAGACAGTAAATTAGAAGTTCATCATATCGTATTTCGTAGTCAAGGTGGTTCAGATGAAGAAAGCAATTTAATCACACTTTGTCATACTTGTCATAAGAATTTACATGACAGAAAAATTAAATTAAATCTTAAAGGCAAAACGAAAGGCACACTTAAATATGCCACACAAATGAATTCTATTAGAAAACAACTTTTCAGATTATATCCTGATGCGATTGAAACATTTGGATATGTAACAAAAACAAATCGTTTACAGTTAGGTGTAGATAAAGAACACTATTATGATGCTTGTACTATTGCGGCACAAGGGAATAGCTTTACTGTGAAAAGCAATCTCTATAAGAAAAAGTCTATTCCTGATGGTGATTTTCAGAAAACAAAAGGCATTCGTTCCGAGCAACCTATTACAACTGGAAAGATTTGTGGATTCAGAAAGTTTGATAAGGTTCGCTACTTTGGAAATGATTATTTTATTAAAGGAAGAATGTCAATTGGATATGCAATTCTTATGGATATAGATGGTAACAAAATTGATTTTTCAGCAATGCCTAAAGGTTACAAAACACCAAAGATGGTAAATCTAAAAAGATTGGAGGCTCGGTCAACATGGATGATTACAACCGTGGTGGTCACTCCAAATACAGCATGAAAGTGCATCTGATATTTGTAACCAAATATCGCAAGAAAATATTCAAATCAGATAAGCGAGCAGATGATGTCAAACAGTCTTTGTATGACACAGTTAAGAAATATGGCTACAAAATCATACAAATGGAAACTAACAAAGACCATGTACATATATTACTTGAGTATAGTCCAAAGGTGTCTGTTGCAGACATTGTAAAACAACTCAAGCAGTATAGTACATACCAGATGTGGAAATATCATGAAGAATATCTATCCAAACAGTATTGGAAACACAAAATACTTTGGTTTGACGGATATTTTGCTTGCAGTATAGGGCAAGTTTCTCAAGAAATTATTGAGAAGTGTATTCAAAACCAAGGTTAAAAATAACGAACGCCGTGTATCCACACGCCTAAAGGCATGTGGTTTTACGGCGGATAACTTATAAATAATCTACAATGTAAAACATGTTTGATTAGTAATGGAGGTTGAAAAAAGATATGCCTAATGAATATTTTAGCCCAACATATTCAACTGACCATATTTGGAGAGAACAAGATATGGAGCGGTGTTTATCTGATGACTTAAATAATATTGAATCGAATATTACCACGTTACAGACTGGCAAGGCAGCAGCGGATCATACTCATACGGCTTCAGCCGTTGGTGCGTTACCTTATATTGATGCAAGAAGTGCGGACTATAATATGGATACAATTTTGACTAGTGGGGTACACTATAATACATATCGCTTTAATAACACTACACTTGGTACGCCATATGCAAAGGGAGCGTCAACGTTATCTAGTGGTTTAATTATTAGCTGCGCTTCTTCAACAACTAATGGCAAGCAAATTGCTTATGTTAACGGGTCTAGGTGCCATTTTGAACGCAGAATGTATAATGGTGTGATTGGCGATTGGGTGAATACTTACAACTCCGAGTATTTACCATCTTTAAGTATACTTGGGGCGGCTGCAGCAGAACATACTCACAATGTATTTAGTAGCCTGACTGAAATTGGTATTACCACATTTCCAACTACGATGCAGGCAGTATCTGAAGCAATGCCTATAAATAGTATGATTATTATGGACACAAGAAGGATTAATGGCGCTGGCACAACTTATGGCACAGAGACTATTTCTGATTGGGGAAGTGCAATTAATGGTACTGCTATCATTATCAAGGGTGTTACAACTGCTCGTATTACTATGATGATTTTGTATGGCACAACAGCATCAACTACTACTGGATTTTATTATGGAAATTATGCCCACGATTCAAACGTTGTAAATTGGGATAGTTTAAATAGTCAACTTAATGATAAGGTTGATAAAATTAGTACAAAGGGATCCGTAGATTTAAATACTGTCACTGAAACCGGACTATATTATGTTACTTCTGGCGGATCTTCCAGCAATCATTTTCCGATTGGCACCAACGGACATCTGCTAGTTATGTCTGATGGCGCCCGTGTGAGACAACTGTTCTTTAGAGTTGGCACTGTAGACACTAATAGTTATCAATGGTATTCTCGTAGCCTTGGTTCTGATACCACTGCGGGTGTTGATGGTAACGGCTGGAGCCAGTGGTGGCTACTATCTGGCTATGAAAAGGTTTGGAATGGTGGTACAGTGTTAAATTCTGAAATCAATATTGGTAGCAGATATGGTTGCACTTCTTGGGTAGTTGTTGCTCGTCTACAGAACACTGGTGCTTTGGCGTCAGTTGTAATTCCTCGTGCTTTCTTAGTGTCTGATACAACTACGTATAGATTCCAAATTGCTGATGAGACGGCTTATATCAGTTTTTATATCTATTACAAGAGTGACAATGACGTTTATTTAAAGGTTGTAGATCAAACTGATAGCATTTATACTACGTTAAAATATGTTTATCGAATGAGCTAAAGGAGGCAGATGATATGATTCAGGTTGTTTTGAATGAACAGGGGTTTGTAAAAGCTTATGCTTTAGTTGGTAGATTTGCCGCAGATGCAGTCGAGGTGAATGAGCCAAACAATATAGCTGATTTTGAAGAACACTATCGAAGCTATTATCTGTCTGAGAGTGGTGCCCTCGTCAAGAGCGAAGACAAACAATTAGAAATCGAAGAGGAATGTGTGTTGTATGAGCTTCGTCAAAAACGCGAGAAGCTCTGCTTTCCTTATATAAATCGCGGAGAACTTTGGTATAACACGTTATCCAATGCGCAAAAAACAGAATTAAATACATGGTATTTGGCATGGCTAGATGTAACTAAAACTAAAATTATTCCTACTATGCCTGAATGGTTAACTTAATTTTTAAAGGGCGGCTCTGAAATGACGAGCCGTCCTTTCTCTACAAATTTGAAAACGATTAATTTGAAAGGAGAAATTTTAAATGGCTAACAGAACTATTAATGGGCGAATTGTTAACAAACACGATACTGAAGCGAATTGGTCAAAATCCAGTTTTGTACCTTTAAAGGGAGAGATTGTGGTTTTCGACATAGATAATACGTATAGTTATGAACGATTCAAAATAGGCGATGGCATAACATCTGTTAATAATCTGCCATTTGTTGGTGCAGATAAAGTAGACAAAGTAAGTGGCAAGCAGTTGTCTACTAACGACTATACGACGGCAGAAAAGAACAAGCTTGCTGGAATTGCCGAAGGGGCAAATAAGACTGTTGTTGATAGCGCCCTGTCTTCTTCTAGCACTAATCCAGTACAGAATAAAGTTGTTAGTGCGGCTATTTCAAATTTAAACACCTTGGTTGGGGACACTTCAGTTAGTGAACAAATTACAACGGCAGTCTCTACCAAGGCGGATGCGTCCCATATGCACGATAATAGATATTATACTGAAACTGAGATCGATAGCAAGTTGAGTGGTAAGTCTGATACTTCTCATACTCATAGCTCTTATGTCAATCAAAATGCTTTTTCAAATATTAAAGTTGGGAATACAACTGTAGCTGCCGACACGGCTACGGACACAGTAACTTTGGTAGCTGGGAATAACGTGACGCTTACTCCAGATGCTACAAACGATCAAATCACTATTGCGGCGACCGACACAGTGTATACGCATCCATCTTCTGGTGTGACTGCTGGTACATATAAGAGTGTAACTGTTAATGCACAAGGACATGTGACTGCAGGTTCTAATCCAACTACTTTGAGTGGTTATGGTATTACAGATGCTGCTGCAAAGTCACATAGCCATAATAATGCAACTACATCTGCTGCAGGATTCATGTCTGCTACTGACAAGTCTACTTTGGATAATCTTTCTGGTTTGGTGGGTGATACTTCCGTATCCGCTCAGATTGCCGAAGCTATTGCAGATAAGGTGGATAAGGTGAGTGGTAAACAGTTGTCTACGAATGATTATACCACTACTGAAAAAAATAAACTTGCAAATATTGCATCTGGTGCAGAAGTGAACCAGAATGCATTTTCAAATATTGCGGTTGGAACCACGACTATTGCGGCTGATACAAAAACAGATACGTTAACAATCGCGGCTGGAAACAATGTAACTATTACACCAGACGCAACCAATGACAAGATTACTATAGCGGCTACGGATACGGTATATACCCATCCAACATATACTTCTAAGAGCTCTGGGCTATACAAAGTAACCGTTGATGGCACTGGACACGTAAGTGGTGCAACTGCGGTTGCCAAATCTGATATTACAGCACTTGGTATTCCTGCGCAGGATACTACTTATAGCGCTGCGACAACTAGCACGGCTGGCCTTATGAGTGCATCTGATAAATCCAAGCTAGATGGTATCGCTACTGGCGCAAATAAAACAACCGTAGATAGTTCGTTAAGTTCTACTTCTACAAATCCAGTTCAAAACAAGGTAGTAAATGCTGCAATCTCTAATTTAAACACTCTTGTCGGCGATACGGCGGTGTCTGAACAGATAGCTGACGCTGTAGATGATTGTATTACTGGTTTATCTGTCTCTGGTAAGGTGGTTACTTATACTAAAGGAGATGGCTCTACAGGAACTATTACTACACAAGATACAAATACCACATATTCCGCTGCAACAACTTCTGCGGCGGGTCTAATGTCGGCATCCGATAAATCTAAACTTGATGGCATTACAGCAAGTGCAGATGCTGTATCTTTCTCACGTTCATTAACAAGTGGTACAAAAGTTGGCACTATTACTATTAATGGCACTGGAACTGATTTGTATGCTCCAACAAATACTGATACACATTATACAAGTAAGAATGTTGTTGGCTCTTCTACTGCAACTAGCAACACAACTTCTGCCTTGACAAATGGTAATGTCTATTTAAATAGTGTTGAAAATGGCGTTGTAACATCTGCGCATAAAATTAGTGGTTCAGGTGCAACTACTGTTACTACTGACACAAGTGGCAATATTGTTGTTAGCTCTAACAACACGACTTATTCTGCTGCTACTACAAGCGCCGCAGGTCTAATGTCAGCGTCTGATAAGACGACTTTAAGCAATCTGAGTGCTTTAGTTGGAGATACTGCGGTTAGCACTCAGATCTCTAATGCAACGTCTGGTTCGATGAGTGGTAATGCGGCCACTGCTACAAAGGTAAATAACAGTCTTGCTATTAAACTAAACAGCGGCACCACGGAAGGAACAAACTTATTTACATTCAACGGTTCTGCTGCAAAAACTATAAATATTACTCCTTCTGCTATTGGCGCTGCGGCTTCTTCTCACGGAACACACGTATCTTATGGTACTTCTGCTGCTGCGCTTGGCACGTCTTCTGCTGGCTCGGCCTCTACCGTTTCTCGCAGCGACCACGTTCACGCACTTCCTGCTTTAACAAGTTGTACTGGAACTCTTAGTGTAGCAAAGGGCGGAACTGGTTCTACAACCGCAAGTGAAGCATTGACTAATTTGGGCGCAGTGGCAAAAAGTGGAGATACGATGACTGGTTCTTTAAGGGTGGGTACAAGTTCTACCACATCAGAGATGGATGTTCATGCTATAGCTGCTTCTGGCTCTATTTATCTTTATGCTGGTGGCTCAAGCAGTAGTAATAGAGGTATTTATACTTACAGCTCTAGTGGAACAGAGGCGGCCGTCATTACAATTAATCCATCAAACGTTATGACTTTCCATGGTACTGCCGCAAGTGCCAATTCTGTAGCATGGACGAATGTTTCAGGAAGGCCCTCCGCTCTTGCTAATCCAAACGCTCTAACCATTTCTCTAAATGGCACTTCCCAAGGAGCATACGATGGTAGCTCTGCTAAATCTATTAATATCACTCCCTCCTCAATTGGTGCCGCCGCTAGTTCTCACACCCATAGTTATTTACCTTTAAGCGGTGGAACACTTTCTGGAAGTTTACTAATTGGCAATTCAGGTAGCTCCGCAACTACCGTAACTGACGCGGGCTTAGAAATTCGTGACTTACGCAATTGCACGATTATTCCCTCTACATTCAATCGGGTAATGACCCCTTATTTTTGTATATACAAAGGTGGTTGGAAATCCGTTCTACATATGAAAGGTTGGACCGATAGCACTTATGCTGCGTGGGAACTAGCGGGAAATGCAGATACGAATAACAATTCTGGCCTTTACACTCGCTCTGGTTTGGGAAGTTCTTGGGGTGCTTGGGAGAAGATATTGACATCTGAGAACTATTCTTCCTATGCCGATAAAGGTATTACTACAGCAGGCACCGGTGCGGCTTATACTGCAACCGTCTCTGGTATTACTGCTCTTACCGCAGGCGTGAGCTTCATTATGATTCCCCATACGGTAAGTACAAGTACAGCTCCAACATTAAATGTCAACAGCTTGGGTGCTAAGACAATTAAACGCAGACTAAGTAATCTTGGTACGGGAGTACAGGCTGGTTATACCGCAGGTTGGCTCGCATCTGGTATTCCTTTTAGAGTTACATACGATGGTACTCAGTGGGTTGTTAGCGGTATGGAGCAGCCTGCTGCTGCAGATCTATATGGGACACTTGCTATTGGTAAAGGCGGTACGGGTTTGACGTCAAGCCCTTCAATGTTGGTAAATCTTGGTTCAACTTCAGCATCTGATGTGCTGCAAGCAAGCCCAAGACCCGGTGTTACAGGAACGCTTCCAGTTTCCAACGGTGGTACTGGTAGTACAACTGCTGCGGGAGCGAGAACAAATCTCGGTATGTCGCATAGTACAAGTTCTGACTCACTACAGCAAGTCTTTAAATGCGGCGATTTCCAAATTGTTATTGGATTCGTCACTGGCGTTTCGGTTAGCGCTTCTTCTTATAAAGATGTGGTAGTATCTTATACAAGCGCTTTTGCAGAAAGACCGTGTGTAGTAGTTGGTTTACAGTCAAGCAGCGACGCAGGCAGCTTTGGCCGCGTTAACGCCGCGTTAAAATACACTGGCTCTACGACAGAACTTACTATTCGTGTCGCAAACGGCGATACAAGTGGACGCGCACCGAACCTTACCTTTATAGCAATGGGTAAAATTTAAATATTGGTAAAATGTGATAAATTTTTGGTCTATTAAATAATGAGGTGAAAAATATGGGATTAGTCAGATCTAGTTCCCGTTCACTGCAAGGTGTTCGAAAAATAACCCATTGAATTGCTGGAACCCCGTAAAGCTATTCATACCACAACGTGGGACGCAAATCCGAGCGTGAAGGTTACGAAAGTAGAAAAAAATGAATAGATGGCATATGGTTAAAACCTAAGCGCCGTATAAAAATCGGTAATCAGCAGCTAAATTTCCAACTATTGACAATACGTTATGAATGGTGTATAATAGTTGCGAAAGAAGTTCAACGACCATCCCGAAAGGGAGTAGGGAACAAGCGTTCCCGAAGTGGTGGGCCCTCGTAAGAGGTGAAGATATGGTCTGCGCTTTAACGAAAGTTGGAGAGATCGAAAGATCGTCTCGGTGTAGCGAACCGATAAGAACTTCTTCTTATCTTAAATGAGAGGAGGTGCAACGATAATGATTAAAGGTTTTAAAATCAGAATTTATCCAAATAAAGGACAAGAACAGTTAATGTGGAAACACATAGGTTCCTGTAGGTTTATTTGGAATTATATGCTTGCTTATCAACAAAAGAATTGTGAACAAGGTGGGAAATATCTTTCTGCTTTTAGTATGATAAATTTGCTGAAACCTCTAAAGAATGATAGAGAACATGAGTGGCTTTATGAAGTATCTAATAAGTCTTTACAGAAAGTTTGTAAAGACCTTGATGATACTTATCAAAGATTCTTTAAGAAACAGTCTGGTTATCCTAATTTTAAAAGTAAAAAGAGAAGTAAAATTGCTTATCCTGTTCGTGAAGATCGTTTATATTTTGTTAATAATCAATATGTAAAAATAGAAAAACTAGGAAAAGTTAAGTATAAAACTGATTTTAATTTACCTCTTGGTCGAGAACATAAATTTTCCAATGCCAGAATTACTTATGTAAATGGAAAATGGATGCTATCATTTGGTGTTGAGTGTGAGAACCAAACACCTAAACTAAATGATGGTTCTATGGGAATTGACCTTGGAGTAAAAGACCTTGCAATAGCAGAGTTTAATGGAGAACAAATTATATTTCATAATATTAATAAGTCTAAGAAGATGAAAGAGTTGAAGAAGAAATTAACCCATCTTCAAAGAAGTATTTCCAGAAAATACGAGGCTAATCGTATTGGGAAGAAGTACATTAAGACCAATAATATTATGAGAGAAGAAGAAAAACTCCGTAAACTATATGCTCGTATAACAAATATTCGTCACAATTATATTCATCAAACTACACATGAATTGGTGTCTAAACTACCATATAAAGTAGTTATGGAGAATTTAAATGTATCTGGTATGATGAAGAATAAACATTTGAGCAAAGCAATTCAAGAACAATGTTTCTATGAATTTATTCGTCAAATGAAATATAAATGTGAATGGAATAGTATTGAGTTTGTTCAAGTTGATAGATTTTATCCTAGTAGCAAGACTTGTTCTTGTTGTGGGACCATCAAGAAGAATTTGAAACTAAGTGACAGAACTTATGTTTGCGAGCGTTGTGGTTTAATTATTGACCGTGATTATAATGCTGCTATTAATTTAAGTAGGTATATTAGCTAATAAGAGAGGTAATAACCTTGAGGTGTCGTTGCACCTTTAAGCTGTGGAGGGTTGTAAAAACTTGAGTAGCTTTAGCGAAAGAGAATCTTATGAAGCAGTAAGTTAACTCATTTATGAGATTAACACAACGGTTGTTATGGAAAAATATTCTAATGGTAATGCTGGTTTAGTTGTTAGTTTTTTACAAAACGAAACTTCAAGTAATTTCTTTTCTGGCGACAGCGTTGAGGCCGCAATGGAGCATTTCGGTCTATATCTTGATGACGACAATCGTCTACGCGTTGATAGCGAGAGCGAAAGAGCAATGGATGTTCTTTCTATTGAACCTTCTCAGGCACAAGAATTCCGTGCCGCAGTAAATGAGATTCTTGTATCTCTTGACGATGAAACCGCAGACGCAAATAAACTTCTGTTCCCGCTATGGAGTGGCGATGGTGTTGCCTATTCTGTTGGTGCTCGCGTTCGCTATAACAGCGTGCTCTATAAGGTTCTACAAGCCCACACTTCTCAAAGCGATTGGGCCCCTGATGTCGCGGTTTCCCTGTTCGCGTGTTGTATTGAAGTAGCAACGGATGAAGAGGGCAATCCTACTGACGAAGTTGCTGAATGGGTTCGGCCAGATAGTGCCAATCCTTATATGAAGGGTGATAAAGTAAAGTTTGAAGGTCAGGTCTATGAAAGCCTGATTGATAATAATGTTTGGTCGCCTGCGGATTATCCACAAGGATGGCAGGAAGTTACTGAATAATGTAGTTTTCAAATAGGGCAATTTATTAAAATTGCTCTATTTTTTGTTATTGAACAAAGTGGGGGTGACACAATATGACGGTTTATATTGGCTCTGCTCGCAGTGATGAAAATGGCAAGGCGCACGGTGGACAAGCTGGCGATCAAAAAAATGGGCAAGAAGTTAGTACACAAGCGTGGTACAACCATTCAAAAGGCTGGCGCGTATTTCGTGCAAAAGATCCTGCTCATGCAAAGAAAATTGCGGAAGTGATGAAATGGGCGTGTGGCTCTGATTTAATTGGATACGACCAGTATCAACGGCATACTCTTTATAATGAACTTGCAAAATATGCCTTTCAAAAAATGTATTTATCCAAGGCAGTGGAAACTGATTGCGCGGCGCTAGTCCGAGTGTGTTTGGCGTTTTGCGGTATTGATATGCCGGAGAATTTTTATACGGGCAATATGGTATCCTATCTTTTAAATTCTGGTAAGTTTATTGAGCTGACAGACACTAAATATACGCTTAAAAGCGATTACCTTGGCGCGGGAGACGTTCTTGTGACAAAGACGAAGGGTCATACAGTGGTTGTAATCAATAATGGCCCTAAATACGAAGGGGCGCAGACGGACGCTTCTTCTGTGAAATACAAACTCGGTGATCGTATTCTCAAGAAAGGTATAGAAGGCGACGATGTTAAAGAGCTTCAGGCAAACCTCGTTAAACTTGGTTATTCTTGTGGTAAGTCTGGCGCAGATGGCGACTTTGGATCTGGCACTGAAGGTGCGGTCAAGGTATTTCAAAAAGCAAATGGCCTTACAGCAGACGGTATATATGGTGCTGCGAGCCACAAGGCTATGGTTGCAGCGCTAGATAATTCTGTCACGGAATCTACTGGAAATACTATTACGATTACGGGTAACTCTGTAAATATTCGCAAAGGACCGGGTACATCTTATGGGGTATTAAAAGCTGCCAAGAAGGGTGATAAGTTTACACGACTTGACGCATCTGGTTGGACCTGCGTGCAATATAACGATACTGTGTGTTGGGTTTCTGAAAAGTACGTTAAGAATAGTGTTTGTACAGCATCTTCTCTAAATGTGCGCAAGGGCCCAAATACAAGTTATGCATCTGTTGGTGTCGTAAAGAGCGGCTATAAGTTTACGGTGATTAGTACTAGTGACTGGGTGCCGATTGTTATTGGAGATATTATTTATTGGGTTTCGGCAAAATATGCTAAATAATTACATGGAGCAGTTTTAAATTAAATTAGTTTATATAAGGCTCTATGTCTAAGGACGTAGGGCCTTATTTTTTTTATGATTAAAAGGAGATGAAGTGGATGACAAAAGTGTTGAGCTTGGACCAATCTACCCGTTTAAGTGGTTACTGTTATCTGGAGAATGGTCAATACGTTGATTCTGGAGTTGTTGACATGAGTAAGAGTAAATTAGAAACTGATAAACGTTCTTTTGAGATGGCGAAAGAATTATGGAAAATTATTAAAAGATATAAACCAGAATATTTAGTTATGGAAGAAACTCAGAATCAAAATAACATAAAAACAGTTCAAATCCTTTCGCGTTTACAGGGTATGCTTATTGGTTATGCTGAAGCGCATGGAGTAGAGACATATATATTACAGCCATCGAAATGGCGTGGAGCATTGATGTACGCCCAAGGACCAAAAGTTAAGCGTCAAGAACTCAAACAACAAAGTATTGATTATGTAAAAGAACATCTTGGGTTTGAGTTTTCAGAAGACCGAGCAGAAGCGTGCTGCATAGGTATTGCGGCGTATAAAATTTATGATTTCGAATAATATACCGCAGTTGGTTTTATATAAAGTATTTTAATTAAATTGGAGGAATAAAATTATGAAAATTAATGAATTTATTGAAATGGTAAACCAGAATAAGAGTAAGTTTCTAAAGGCAGAACAGGTACAAGCATTTGTAAAGAAAGAACTAGAAGTCAAGGAGTATCTAAGCATCAAGAGTAAGAAGCAGCTTGTTCAATCTGTTGCAAATGAATGTATGTTTTACGAAGATGGCGTATTTAAGTTCGACGACATCCAAAAATACATTTGCTTCACTATGAGAACTATTGCAACTTATACAAATCTCGAACTATCTGATGACATTGAAAACGATTACGATATGTTGTGCGAAGCAAAAATGCTAAATGCTGTTATCGAAGCGTTCAATGGCGAATATGAAAATGTCAAAGTGCTGTTCCAGATGCAGTGCGATTACATTTTGAGCGGAAATACTATTGAGGCGCAGCTCGGCAGATTTCTTGAGGGTGTTTCCGACAAGCTAGATGTACTGGTTAATGCGCTTGCTGAAAAGGTTGATGGGTTCAATCTTAACGACCTGCCAATTAAGCAGGACGACCTAAATAAAATTATTCAATTTGTAAATCTGCAAAAGTAAAGAGGTGTGTTTTTATGGCGTCTACAAATGTGGATAAAATATTTCGCCAGATCAAAAAAGATTATATACAACTGGCTAAAAACGCCGCCAAAGAAGCGGCAAATGAGGCGCAAGCAGATATTCAAGAAAAAGCTGATTCATTTATAAATGAATATTATAGTGAATATTCCCCAAAGCGTTATAAGCGTAAGAAAGCACTATATAATCTGGTCGAGCCTATATACAGAGAGACAGAATCTAAGAATGGTATCTTATTTGAATTTGGTATTCGATATAATCCATCAAATATTGAAGGCGTCCATAAGAGCAATTCATGGTACCATCAGTCTGGGACCCATTGGATACCGAGGCTAGAAGGGGATTTTGACTTTGACAGCAAAAATAATGGTATCCCGCAGGCATCATGGATAACCGAAAACTTCCTATCCGGCATTCACCCAAGTGGATTAATTGGTGATGATGGCGGTAAAAAATTCACATCTCCAGATGAAAAAATGCAGAAGTTTTTTGAGAGTGAATTAGGAGACAAAATTACTTCATATGCGCAAACAGCGCTATGGAGTGCATTAGAAAAATATTTTTAAAGGTGGTGGTTTATAATGGCAGATAAAAAAAGGTTCGAAGCAACGGCGGAGTTATTTTTAAAAACATCTAATGCTAGCAAAGATGCGAAAAAATTTGCGGATGGTATTAGACAACAACTAAGCAACATAGAAAACGCCGCCGATAATTTTACGGTATTTCAGGATTTAGTTGGATATATTGCGCAAGCTGACAAGAATTTAGCTGCTTTAATTGCTAATCATAAAGATGAATTCAAAGATATGGTCAGCGGGCTGGACAAGGGTCTTCATAATCAATATGAAGAGATGTTTGGAGTTTCTGGCGAGACTCTTCAGAAACTTGATATGTTGCGTGAAAAACTTGCGACAATTAAGGTTGGAGCAAAGCCAGAGGAAGTTCGTAAGTTTGTAACAGGATTAAATGGTTTATTCACTGCTGTCGGTTCGGACGTACAACTGGACTCATCTAAGTTTAGTAAAAAGATAACTCAGAATATGGTAGATGAGATAACGGTTGCGTTTGGCGATTTTGAAAAAATAATTGTGGACAAGGTCTCCAATCTTAAAAACAACCTTAATTTAGGTGGTATAGGTATTGGTAGTTTTAGTGAGGATGTTCAAAAAGAGCTTAAAGGACTATCGGATCAGTTATCTGAAGCAAAGTCTTTAAAGAAGGAATTAGAGTCTACTTTATCGGCAATAAATAAATTCGAAAATTACAATAAGATTACATTAGATACCAAGCCAACGGAAGATTTTGTAAAGGGTCTTATAAAACAATATAATGATTTAGAAGAAGCGAGTAAAAATCTAATCAATGGAACCGATGAGTATTATAGTAATTTAACGAAACGTGCGAATATTGGTATGCAGTTGTATGCAGTCCAACAACAAGGGCTTGAATTTAAGAATGTTGATATTGGTGCCATTGTCGATTCGGAAGCTTTTAGTAAAGTGCAGGATGAGCTTAAAAGCAAGTCTCAAGAGATTTTTGCTAATTTGGATCAAATAATTCAAACTACTCAACAAAAAGTTCAAGATTTCATGACCAGTCTTTCTAGTGGCAGCGGACATGGGGGCGAACGTCAGCTCCTAAAAACATATGAAGAGCTGTTAAGCATAGTAGATAAGTTAAATGTACATAGTCTTGATGGACTCGGCCTTGAGTCTGATGAAATACAGTCTCTTATTAAAGATTTAAAAGAATTATATGCAACAGCGGAACAGTTTGGTCAGGTAGACAACATCCTTCAAGGGATATTTGCTGGTCATATTACGTTCCCAGATGCTTTTAGGCAGTTAGCCACTCTTTTTGAAATCGAATTTTCAGAATCTATTCAGACCGCAGAGGATAAGGTGGATGTGTTTTATCAGAAAATTAACAATCAAAAAGATGTCGAATTGAAAGATGAATTCTCTGTAGGGCAATATTTATCTGAAATGGAATCTCTGCGAAATGAATTACAGAGTCTCTATGAACAAGGAAGAATTTCAAAAGATGAATTCGATGGAATAAATGAGGTATTTGATACAGATGTCAAAGGATACGTAGACGCTTTTACGCAAAAATCAAACATATTAAAAGAACTTAGCGATCTAAATAAGCAAGCATCTCAAACCGAAGACGAAACATCGTTAAAGGATATTGTTCAAAAAAGACGTGAAATACTAACTGTAGCACAGCAAAATCAGACTTTGCTTGCAGAGCAGCTTGCCGAAGAAAATGCAATAACGGATGCTATTGAAAAAAGAATAGGCGTGAAAAAGCAAGAAGGAGAACAGAGTAGTGGTTCTAACGGTGAAGAACACGCCGATGATTCCTCTGATACGGCACAAGAAAACGAAGAACATAAACAATTATTGGAAACTATTCGAAATGTTAAGACCGCAGTCGAAGACAAAACTAGGGCCTTTGTAGAAGAACAAAATACTGTAGATTCAGTTGTAAACAAAGAAATTGAATCTCTCGGAAGGCTTAAAGAATATTTGGAGCTGCTTAAGGAAACGGCTCAAAGTATTTTTAGTGGGAAAAGACAGGAAATTGAGTTCCATGCAGGAGACTTAGATTATTATACTAAAACTGGCGTTAGAAGTGAAGCACTTGGTGGGTCTGGAGCAGCTTTAGCAAGTGGATATGGTGCTTATGGAACTGGAATATACACTGTCAGCAATCCAAATGCATATTTGAAAAACAAAGATAATTGGAGTGGGGCAGGAAGTAAAATATATGCTATCGATACGACCGCATACAATAGATTTGTGGCTCAGACAAGTGAGCAAGCAGAGCAATTGTATAATTTCTTGGCAAAGCTTGAAAAATTTACTTTAGCATCATCTGGTTATCAGGAATTTAATGATGAGTTGAATGGTGTTGATATTAATTCGTTGTATGCGGACATGCAAAATGTTTTTAAAAATACAGCGATGCCATTAGAGCGTTTTCAAAAATTTATAGATGACGCAAAACAACTCATTTCTATGGTTGGCATAGACAAGCTTGATAATATTAAGCTTGGCGATTTAAATTCTATACTTGCTGGAGATAACGTTGCGACTCAGTGGATGAGATTGCTTGGATATCAAGGTGTTAGCGTAAAAGGAACTAAGTATGATAACACAACCGTTGGTTCTGTAACATATGACTTAGATCAGTCTAATGCGTATATTAAAGCGTTCGACACAATTGATGAAGCTATTGAATTTTACAATCAACATTTGACTCAGACCAATAGCATTCAAAGCATTATTAATAATTCTGTTGAACAGTGGCAAAATGGTTTAGCATCAATTAAAGAAACTCTCAGTTCTATCTCTGGATCGGTTCAAGAATCGGCCTCATCTATGCAATCGATGGCGGATAAATTATCCGAAATGGTGAATAATGCGCAAACGCTTAGAAATACATTGGATGGAACTGATAGCGTGATCGTATCAGGAGAAACGGGAAATTCTACTACGAAGGTTACTGTACCTAGTGCTAATTCCGATAACGCTACTAAGACCGTACCGATTGGAGATGCGATTGATTCCGCTGATATCACAACCGAAACAGCGCAATTACAAAATTTGCTTGACATTCTTAACCAAGTAAAAAACGCTGTCGATTCAAAAACTAAAGCATTTGAAGAAGAATATGTAACTGTTGATGCGGCGGTCCAGCTTGAAATAGATGCACTGAATAGATTAAAAGAATCGTTAATAACCATTCAAAGTCTAATACAAAGCATTTTTAATGGGAATATTGCTATTACTGGTGATGTAGAGACAATAGGTAGCTCTGTCAGAACAAATACTATGTCTACTTCATTATCAACAATTGAAAAGACTTTGGGCTCAATTTATGGAGTGCTGCAGGGCTTTACCGGAATTCAGGCTGAGAATAAGAACTCTGTGCAATATAAAGGTACGTCCTCAGAACGTCAAGTAGGCGTGCAAAGCTTAAATGATGCAGCAAACACTTTGAATAATGCAGCAAACAATATTATTGAAATGATTCAAGGGCCAGATGGTGTATTGCGTGCAGCAAGTGATTCCGCAAATTCTAGCAACGATGCAATGCAATTGGCTGATACTGCACAGCAAACTCAAAATAGCCTTGTAGAATTAGGAATTGCTGCACAAAACACGAGTAACTACTTGGATTCAGTGAGCGGTGGCTCTGGCGGTGGCTCGTCTAATGACGATTCGAATGGTGGAGCTTCTTCGTCAGATGGCGGTTATGCTCTTGAAAAAACACTGCAGCAAACAAACAGCATTTTAAATCGGATTGCAAGTGGTTCTAGTGGCAGTAGCGGCACGTCCAGAGGAAGCGCGAGTAAGACTACTTATGGTACTGGCGCTATAACTACGGCTGAAGCAAAGAATAATGCTTTGTGGAAAACGCTTAATAGCAATGATAAATTACTACAATCTGGGAAAATCGATGCTGCAGTACGGGCATATACTCAAGCTTTTGAGGAACTGAAGAAACAATATGCGGATTTGCAAAATTCAGAAGATCCAACCGAACAACAAAAAGAAGGATTCATAGAAGCAAAAACCAACTGTAGTAACTTAAGACAAGAAGTTGAGAAGCTTGTCAAGTCCTATAATACTGCAACGACTGGTTCGAAAGTAATTGGCTATGAACCGTTGAAGAATTTCGGCAATAGACAAAACGAACTTTTGGATTATGTCAAAGGAAAGTATAAGGACGACGTAGAGATCGGTAATTTCAATGCTGCATATACGGAGCTCTCGTACACCATTAAGAATGCCGATGGTTCGTTTACTGATGCAAAGGTTAGCGTTAATAGTTTAGGTACTGCTATTACGGAAACTGCTGGCAAAACACAACAGTCGGTTGGTGTAATTGGTAGTGTAGTTGAGAGTTTCAAGGGTAAATGGCAACAGTTAGGTTCGTATCTTGCAAGTGTATTTAGTTGGAGAGCGCTTGCTGGTCAAGTAAAACAAGGTGTAGCATACGTCCGAGAAATCGATAGTGCGTTGACGGAGCTAAAGAAGGTTACTGATGAGACAAGTGCAACGTATGATAAGTTTTTACAAACTATGTCTAAAACTGCCAGTCAGACTGGTAGTACCGTAAAAGATTTAACGTCGTCCGCGTCAGATTGGGCCCGTTTGGGATACTCTCTTGAAGAATCTGGCGAACTTGCCGCAACAACAGCTAAATTGCTGAATGTTTCAGAATTTACGTCTGTTGAAGACGCGACATCTGCGCTAGTATCTTCGTTGCAAGCGTTTACAACTGAAGGACAGGATGTTGGACAAAGAGCAGAAGAAATTGTAGACGTACTTAACAATATAGGTAAATGTATTGCCTAAATCATATAGTAATATATGGTTGAGTAGTGGCTTAAAACGGGGGAACTCTTGAGAAAGACAATCCCGTGGGTAAGACTTAATATTAAGTCCCTGTAACGACTGTGAATTGTAGGCAACTATAATTCGTATGCCACTGCCCTCATTGGAGGGTAAAGATACAGTCTAAACTCACGCTATAATCTAAAAATGAAACGTGAGAGGTAGCCAGAAATGACTATCCGCCATATGTAAAATATGGTCAGTACCGAGAATTCGGGAAAGTAATAGAATGAATAAATACCCCGTCACGACAAATGAACTTGCACAAGGACTTGCTTCTTCTGGTGCTGCGCTGGTAGCTGCAAACAACTCCATTGAAGAACAAGTAGCAATGTTGGCGGCAGGTAACGCAATTATACAGGACGTAAGCTCTGTTGCAGCAGGTCTAAAAATTGTAGCTGCGAGATTGCGTGGTACAACTGCAGATGGCGACGACGACACTGATTCTGCTATTACAAATGTATCAAAATTACAAGAAAAAATTAAAGCCCTAACCAAAGCAGCGAATGGTGGCGAGGGTATTAATATCATAGACGACAGCGGAAGCTATAAATCAACGTATGAGATATTAAGCCAAATTTCGGCCATATGGGACAAAATGGACGATATGTCGCAGGCATCATTATTGGAGCTCATAGCCGGAAAGAACCGTTCTAGTATTGTTGCCAGCGTTTTAAGCAACGGCGACATATTAAAGAAAGCATACTCAGATGCTTTTAATTCCGAAGGTTCGGCAGATAAAGAGTTAGCAAATCAACTCGACTCTATAGAAGGCCACATCTCTCAATTCAATAACGCACTTCAAACGATGTGGATGAATTTCATCAGCGATGACGTTGTTAAAGGCATAGTAGACATTGGAACTGCGGCAGTTAAACTGGCGGACTCTCTTGGTTTCCTGCCAACTGTATTAGGTGGATTCTCCGCATTTAAAATAGTAACCAACGAAGTAAGCAGTGCGCTTAACGGAGAGCAGAGCGTCCTCAATAAATTGGGAAAAGAATTAGTTGATTTTGTAAACAAAAAACGTGAAGCGGCAATGGCGTCTCAGGAGCAGATGACAGCTGATGCTGCGGAGACGTCCACCAGCGAAGCTAATGCTCAGGCCAATCGCGATCAAGCACAGTCTAATGAGCAAGTCGCTAAAGCCGCACAGCAACAATCAGCAGCGGTAGATAATGCGGCAAAAGCGGATGCCAATGAGACAACTACCAGCGAAGCTAATGCTCAGGCCAATCGCGATCAAGCAAATGCTGGTACGGCCACAGGAACGGTGTTGGGCAAAATTGGCACGAGCATCAAATCTTTTACTCTTGGACTAGGCAAAGCGGCTATTGCGATGATAGCCATAAAAGCGGTGTCTTGGGTTCTTGAAAAAGCTTTTGATTGGGTAGACAAACAAATTCATCATGTAGAATATTTAAGAGAAGAAGTTAAAGAACTTACCGATACTTATAAATCCGCAAAATCTACATTTGATGATAATTTGGAGACTTTAACGGTTTCAAGCGATACGGAATCTTATGCTACATTGTTAGATGAATTTGAAGAACTTACTAAGGGCGTTAATGCGTATGGTGAAAATATTTCATTGACATCTGAACAATATGGTAGATATAAAGAAATCTGCGAAAAAATCGTTGGTATTCAGCCATCTATTGCAGATGGTTATGATAGCGTAACAGAGGCTATTGGTAACAATGCTGGAATTCTTTCTCAGTTAATTGAATTGCAAAAAGAAGAAGCGAAGTATTCCGCACAAAAATATACTAACGATGAAAATATGGAGAAAATCGCAGAGGATGCGATAAATTCTTATGATAAAGCGATAGAAAAAGTCAAAAATTATATAACCTCTAATGGAGCAGGAGGTATTAATGGTATCTCTAGCTTACTATATGATGTTTTTGATTGGAATAATGTTGGCGAAACAGACTATGGTGATAAAAGTGCCAACTCAGATGATTTAGCAAAAATGGTGCTACAATCAATGGGGTATAACGATAGTAAAATATCCGATAGTCTTGCAAAATATTACAATAAATATGGATATTTTCAATATTCTCAATGGATAGCAGATTATGCTGATGACATTGCAAAGAATAAAAATAAAGTCGCCGATGCAATCAAACAATTTTCTCAGGGAAAAGGTATGGAGGATAAATCTGAAGAATTTCTATCATGGGCGTCTGATTTTATAAACGCAGAAAAAGAAGTTAAAACTGCAACAGATGGTTTAGTAAGTACATTTTTGCAAGTCCCATTATCAATGGACGAATATGACGATTTAAGCACAAGTAGCAAATCATTTATTACAAAATGGATCAAAAATAGCGATATATTCAAGCTGGACAACGATTTCACGCAAGAAGAAGCCTTAAAGCTTAGAAATCAGATTAAAATGGTTATACGGTCGATTGCAGATAATGATTACACCACCAATCTCTCAGACGGAACCGAAGTTTCTGCTCAAGATATTTTAGATCAAATATTTTCAATTGATACTAAGAAAATTGATTTTGGGCAATATACAGAACAAATGCAAGAGCTACTTGGTTTGCTTTGGGATGCGATTGGCGGAGACGGTAACGTGCTCGGATTTGATGACAAAAATGCGCTAGCTGTTCAACTTGGAATAAAATTCGTAGTCGAAGACGAAGATTCTGAAATTAATACGTTCAAAACGCGCGTAACTGAACTTACTGGTAAAACGGAAAAAGAAGTTCAAGAATGGCTTAACTCTTTACCTGTTAGCGCTATTGAAGCGATGGTAAATCTCGACATATCGGCACAGAGTGAAGGCATAACTTTTGACGATATCGAAAACATGGTTACGCCAATTGTCGTGTCTCTCCCTGTTGAATTTAAAACATATTCTGGGCTGTCTAAATCAATCGACTCTTTTAACGAGGCTCTTGAAACCTCCAATGAGCTATTCGCAGATGGCGCAAAAACCACAGAAGACTACTTTGAGTCTCTCGTTACGCTTGGTATCGACAAAGATAAACTATCCGAAGCAATTGATCCAAGTACGTATATTGTCACAGATGTTACAAAACTAAAAGAGCTGATTCAGGCACAAAAAGAAGAGCTCGCAACCGAAACCAAACTTGCAAAAGCACAGGCGCAACTTCAATATCATGATTTAGTTCACGACCTTGGCGATGTTATAAGTACAACTATGGTGTTTTCTGAAGAAAGTGATGCCGCAGCAGAGTCGATACTGGATCAAATTAGTGCAATAAAAAATATCATCAATCAGTATCAGTTATTAGAAGATTCGTTGTTGGGAACCTCAAATGCATTTGATAAATTCACAGAAGCGCAGGAGCTAGATAAGCAAAACACATATGGAGATAGCTATGTTGAAATGGCTCAAACCATGTATGATGCTATTTATAAAACCGGAGAAGTTGGTTCTGAAGCATTTTGGGCTGCGGTTAGAGCGAATGTCCCAGAAGAATATTATATTAATCTAACGCCCGGCACAGAACAACTTACTGCAATTGCAGACTACTTAAATGAAAATGTGTTTTCAACATTGACTCTTGACAGTGGATCTTTTTCTATTGACTACAGTGATGTCGAAAACTTCGTAGAAAAAGCACAAAAAGCAGGAGTGTTCACAGGTACAGATGCATCGGCGTTTGGATTATCTTCTGAATTTGTTAATAGTATAGCAGAGGGCGAAAATGGTCTTAAAAAGTTTGCAGAACAGATAGGTATGACTGAGACCCAAGCTTATGCAATGTTAACTGTGATGGACCAATTTAATGCTAATGGTCTAGGGTTGTCTATGTTGTTACAATTGGATAAGAGCACGACTACTCAGGTCACACTGGTTACAAACCAGCTTGAAAAGCTGTATACAGAAAGACAGGCGCTGCTTAAACAGGGTGCTAGCGAAGATGCTTTACAAGCAAATTCAGAAAGCATATATGCTGCGCAAAGTCAGTTGGCTAGTCTAAAAGAGCAAGCGGCAGATACGGTTATGGCTTATGCGATGGTTGAAAATGCTATTGTAGACACAAGTAAAAAAGTCAATGAAGTATTGTCGGATGAAATAATAGCCAAAATTGGATTAACTGGCGATGAGCAGGTTAGCGACGTTTTACAGCAGTTAAATGATTACTTGCTGTTGATAGGAGAGCCAACCGTTGTAGATTTAGATCTTGGACAAGAACATATTAAAAGCGAACTACAAGACCTTATAGATGAATATGGCGAAAACGAGTTAGAGCTAAACGTTACGACGAATGACAATGGCGTAAAAGAGGTTAAAGATAGCGGGTTAACTTTTGATAAAGACGTAGTTGAAAGGTATGTCGTTCTGAGTAACGCAGATCAATTTGTTGACGACGCTATGGCTGATGGTTTAACCACAACAGAGACGCTTTTGGGTCAAATTGCGGAAAATACTGCAATCATGGCTGGGAAGGATACTGAATCCGAAGCTACAACATCTTCTGGCGGTGGTGGTGGAGGAGAAGCAAGTGAAAATAGCGGTGCAGGTAGAAACGACACTAATTCGCAAAGTAATAAATTAGACATAAATCCCGAAGAAGTAGAATACAATATGAATCTTGAAAAGGCGATTTATGACTTCCAAGACAATCTTACTAAAAAGCTCGCAGAGTTAAAAATGCTACCAAGGGATTTTGGAACCCAAAATGATATTGACGCAATCCAGCGCCTAATATTTCAAGCATTCGCCCTAAAGCAAGATTTTGATAACCCAAATGGCACTCCATCTGCAGATTTACAGGTACAACTAAGTGAATTACAAACCGAAGCGGCGAAATATGGTATCGAAATACCTGTTACCCTTACCGCTCCAGATTCGTCTACAGAAATGCCAATAGTAGTTGACATTCCAATAGAAGATGCAGTCGGTGAAAAAATTTACGATTTCAGGAATGCGCTTTGGGACAGAGCTGTAGAATTAGGTGAGAATCTGGATGATCCCAAGAATCAAAGCGATGATGCCTCCATTCGGCGTTTAATGTCACAAGCATTTGACTTGGAAAATCAACTTCAAACATCTAATCCTGCGGATGTAGAAGCGCAGTTGCAAGAATTACAAGCAGAAGCAGCAGAATATGGCGTTAAAGTACCTGTTACTTTTGTTTCAACAGAAGAAATGCCAGTTGTGATCGATGTTCCGATAGATTTGGCTGAAACGTATGAAAATTACAAAAAAGATCTTGAAGAGTTAAGCCAACTAGGTTTTAATCCGTCTCAAACAACCTTTGGTAATATAGACACTAATGACAGACAAGTACTGGAATGGAATGAAAATAATTTAAATAAATACAAAGAGGCGTTAATGTCGTGGTATAACGATATGTCGTGGGACGACATAGTTAACGACTTTTCAGGTACTTTATCTACGGTTATGGGTTCAAGCGCCGAATACGACGGTGTGGAGATTGCATTCTCTCCAATGCTGCAAACCGAAAACGGCCCGGTGTTACTCGACAGTAATACAGTAGATGAGTATATATGGGGACTTATTGATACGGCTAACGCCCAGTTTGGCGAAGGGTGGACAACTGAAGATTTACTCAGTCTTGATGCGCAAGGTTTGGAATTCTATGGGCAAATAATAAAGGGTCTTCTCGCAGATGTTGGAGAGACAGCCATTCAAACTAGCGAAGCCATGCATTATACAGGCCCCGATGGTTCTATTGCTCAAAGCTACAAGATTATAGAGGATGCTGCACAAGAAGCTGGAGTTTCCATAGATGAAATGATAGCTAGGCTTGAAGGCGGCGAAAATATTACTATAACTGCCGAAGCAAATACAGAATCTGCAGAACAAGCAGGACAAGAAATTGGAGATGCGGCGCAGGATGCAACAAGTAACGTAACGGTTGGTGCGAATGCTGGCACAAATAATGATAATTCTTTAAACAATCCAGACAGTATGAAGCCCAAGTCTGTCAAAACATATTCACAACTTGAGAGTGATTTTGAGTCTCTTAATAGTGTACTTTCTCAGACTGAAGAAATTATCGGTAATGGCACTGAAGTAACTCAATCGTACAAAGAGACTTTGGCGGAGCTATTGGATGTAAAAGTTAGTGATCTTGGAGAGTATTTTGAAGAGAGCAATGAGTTAGTTGTTAAAAATGCCGATGGCTTAAAGAAGCTTGTAAAGCAAGCTAAAAACACCACGAAGCAAAATGTGAAGTTGGCAAAGTCTCAAGCACAATTGGAATATTACGATTTAGTAAGGCAGCTCAATGGTGTTTTAAGTGAAACCCAAAATTTAGACGCTTCTACTGCTAATCTTGTTAGTGAAACTCTAGCGCAAATAGATACAGTGCAAAAGGCAATTTATCGGTATGAACTATTGGAACAACAATTACTTGGAGCTGCTGATGCCTTTGAGCGATTTAAGCAAGCGCAAGAAATAGATACAGTCCAAAGCGAGTCTAGTGATACTCAGCTTGAAATGATTCAAACCATATACGACGCGTATTATAAAACCGGAGAAGTTGGTTCTGAAGCTGTAAGAGAAGCAGTTGAAGGATTGATTGATCCAAGCGTGTATGCCGGGTTGGAATATGCTAGTGATGAATATCACCAAGCAATTTATAAGGCATTTAACAAAGATATTGCACCGTGGTTGACGTTGGACGAAGATGTTTTCAAACTTGATTTTGACGCCGTTGAAAACTTTGTAGAAAAGGGCATTGGAAAAATTTTCACTGGTACGAACATAAAAGATTTCGATTTAATGGAGGGATTAAATCTCGAAGCAGCCGCTGAAGCGATGGGTATGACAGAAACTATGCTTTATGCAATGTTGGCTGCGCTCAAGTTATACGATGGTCGAGATTTTTTATCTCCACTTGTTGATGGCGGTCTTGATAACGATATTACCGAAACAACGTCACGCATTGAAGAACTGAACAGAGAGAAACTTGCTCTATTAGATGGTGGCGTTACAGAGGAAGAACAGCAACGTATTACTGAAATCAATACGGAGTTACAAGAATGCTCAACGAAGTTGCAAACTTTAGGTGCAACGGCCTACGATACATGGCAAGAATGGACTCAGACGGATGCGGCATTGAATACTTTAGATCAAGTAAGCGATAAAACTCAAAAAGTCTCCGATGCGCTTTCCGAAGACATTATCGCTTCTTTCGGGCTTAATGGCGACGAAACAGTTCAGGAAGTATATGATCGTTTGTTGCAAAAACAACTGGAACTTGAACAACCTACTGTTGTAACTGCTCAATTAGCTATAGAAAACATTGATAGTCAAATTGCAACACTCGAAGCCGCGTTAGAGAATGAGGACTGGGAAAATGTTGACCCCGTCTCTGTTGGGTTAGAGGTCGGTGAAGCTCCAACAAAAGAACAAGTCGAGGCCAAACTTACAGCGCTAAAAGAGGACAAAGCGGCTATCGTGGTCGAATTTGATATCGAGCTCTCTGATGAAGAAAAAGCCGGTATAGAAGAGCAATTAAAAGCAATTGAGCAATTTACAATAAATGATAAAACATTTACTGTAACTGGAGATACTTCTGCGACGATGATTAAGTTACAACAAGTAAAGACTACATTAGGTCAGCTCCGAGATAAAACCATTACGGTAAAGACAAACTATACGTCTACTGGCACACCTTCTACGGGCGGCGGACGTGTAAACGGTACTGCCAATGTAAATGGTTCGGCCTTCAAGGGCGGATCTTGGGGAGCACCTAAGACTGAGACTGCTCTTATGGGAGAGCTCGGGCCTGAAATGCTCGTGAGAGGAAACAAGTGGTCTCTGATTGGAGAGAATGGTGCCCAATTTACCGATGTTCGGCGTGGAGACATTATAAAATAGTGTCCATATATAGTGATATATATGAAAAAATTTTATCTAATTGCTGGAAAACCCTAAAGACAATTATGCTACAACACAAGATTGAAATATATCTAAATGTGAAATGCGACGAAAGTAGAAAAAAATAATTGTATGGATATATGGTTAAATCCTAAGTACCTTAAACTGAAGCGCTTAATCAATGATTAAGTGTTTTTATTTTGTTTAAAATGGGCAATCAGCAGCTAAATTCCGAATAGGGAAAAGTTCAACGACTAGTCGAAAGACGTAGGGTCGCAAGCGATTGGCGATTCGAAAAGGTAAATATGTGAATAATTTTTGTACGCGGCGAAAACCGTGTATTTTTTATATAAAAAAACGTGGTGGTATTATGATTGTTGAAAATCAAAAAATTGATATTATATTAACGAGGCACAATATTAACATATATAAAAAACTAGGATACGATAATTTAAATGTAGGAGATGTTTTGTCAATTGGTATAGAAGATTTATCAAATGGGAGCAATATCAAAGTAGATGTCGTATGTGATTATTGTAATGAAATTATTCCTGTTAGATATAGAGATTATGTCGCATATAAATTTGACAAGTACTCATGTAAAAGTTGTAGGCAAAAGAAGACTAGTGAGTACAATTTAAAACAACGACAAGAAAGTTTATATATTAGAGCGCTAAATTACTGCAATAAAATGGGTTATAAATTGCTTACAAAACAAGAGGACATATTGACTGCTGAAACAAGAGTTATATATGAATGTCCAAAACATGGTATACATGAAACAAAAATTTATACATTAATTGATGAACATGAGTGTTGGGATTGTTCTTACGAGCGTAGAAGCAACAAGTCAAGAAAAAGCGCAGATGATGTGTATAATGATTTTAAACAACACGGTGGAATTCTACTAAATAAGGATGAATATTTGGAATGGAATTGCAAAAATTTACGAGTTGTTTGTGAAAAATGCGGAGAAGTGTTTATCACGTCTTATTGTGCCTTCATGATGCATGGAGGTCAACTTTGTCCAAAATGCGCGTCAACTATTAGCCGGGGAGAATATGCTATAAAAAAATATTTAGAAAATAATAATATTAAATTTTATATGCAATTTAGATTTCATAATTGTAGAACGACCGTTCCTCTCCCGTTTGATTTTTACTTACCAGATTATAATGTATGTATTGAATATGACGGAGAGGGGCATTATAAGCCAATAAAGCGCGGTAATATTTCAGATGAACAAGCCCAAGAAATACTGAATGATGTAAAGCATCGTGATGAAATTAAAACCGTTTATTGTCGTAAAAATGAAATAAAATTACTTAGAATACCATATTGGGAATTTAATAATATTAACGATTACTTAAATAATAAATTATTCACATAAAGATATAGTCTATTCCTATATGAAAATATAGGGCGTCGTTATAATGACCACCTTGGTGTAGCGAGCCAAGGTGAATATATAAGAATTTTTAATCATAAGCAAACCGAAGATCTTCTCTCCAACGGTTACGTAACTGGACGAGGGAAAGCATTCGCAGAAGGTACTGTTGGGGGTACGGCTTATGCTCTATGGAAACCAACCAGCACAAACAATAAATTAAGCAATACCGCAGGTAATGAATTATCAAATGCTTCCTCTAAATTGTCAAAAGCAGCAAGTGATATCTCCAAGTCGTTCGATAAGCTTTCCGATGACTTTAAAGAAATCTTCGACTGGATTTCGGTTCGTATTGAAGAAATCGAAAATGAAATCGAAGTAAAAACTGCTAAATTAGATAACGCAATTGGTTCTAAAAATCAAAACGCAATTCTTGATAGCATTATAAGCTCTAACAAGACCTTATATGAAAATCTCGTAGCAGGTGCTTCTAAGTATTACGAATATGCTCAAAAACTTCTTGAGAAAGTTCCAGCAGAGTACCGTGAAGCGGCGCAAAATGGCAGCATTGCCATTGAGTCCTTTACTGGTAAAGTGGGCGAGAGCGCACTTGAAGCAATTGAGGATTATCGTGAATGGGTTAGCAAAGGTGACGACCTAACTCAACAAGCTGAGGAGACTCTAACTGAGATTTCAACTCTTGCAAAACAGGCAATCGAGAATATTGCAAGTGATTATGAGAATAAGACATCTATTAGAGACAGCAAGGTAGACCAATATGAAGCATACAATAAACTGCTCGAAACAGATGTTGGCTTTGAATCTGCAAAGATTTATCAAGCAATAATAGACGAAACAAATGCAAATATTAAGATACTTCAGCAGCAACGTGATGCAATGTTGAAAGAGCTTAATAAGCGCGTTGAGTCTGGTGAAATTAAAAAATATTCTCAAGACTGGTACGACGCAGTTAATGATATTGCTGCGGTAGATACTAAAATTATAGAACTCAAAACAGATACAGAAGACTATCAAGATACAATAAACGAACTCCATTGGGAGCAGTTTGACCTTTTAATGGACAAGCTTGGTGCTGTATCTGACGAAGCAGAAAATCTTATTGAGGTTCTTAGCAATAAAGATCTTGTAGATAAAGATACTGGTGAGTGGACGGATGCTGGTATTACCTCTCTTGGTTTATATGCACAGCAGATGGAAGCTGCAGAGATCGAAGCAAAGAAGTACGAAGAGCAAATTAAGTATCTTAATAAGAATTGGCAAAAACTAGGCTACACTGAGGAAGAATATATTGACAAACTTGATGAGCTGAAACAAGGCCAGTATGATGCTATCGAGTCTTATCATAAGGCCAAAGATGCCATTGTTCAAGAAAATGAAGCTCGTGTAGAAGCAGTAAAAACAATTATACAAGATGAAATAGAAGCATACGAAGAGCTTATAAATGCTAAGAAAGAACTTCTGAGTTCAGAAAAAGATTTATATGACTTCCAGAAGTCTGCAAACGAAAAACAAAAAGATATAGCAAAAATTCAAAGGCAGCTCGCCAGTCTAGCAAATGATGATAGTGCAAGTGCCAGAGCTAAACGCGCACAGCTTGAAGCAGAACTTCTTGATGCCGAACAAGAACTTGCAGATTTATATTATGATCGCTCAATTTCAAATCAGCAAGAAGCTCTTGACAAGGAGCTCGAAGCCTTCCAAGATGAAAAAGACGCAGAAATGGAAGGTTGGGAAGATTATCTCGAAGATACCAACAAGGTTGTTGCCGACAGCCTTGAACTAGTCAAAGCCAATACAAGTACTGTATATCAAGAATTACAGGCGCTAGGTCAAGAATACGGTCTATCTATAACCGAGTCTCTAACTTCTCCTTGGAAAGAAGGAGAAAATGCGATTCAATCTTTTGCTGAGACATTTGGCGTTTCTATGAGCGCCACCGTTGAAGAATTGAAGCGGCTTGAACTAGAGTTTATGAAAACTATGGCTGAGATTGAACAAGCTGGTATTAGCTCAGTTAATACAGTCAAAGGAAATGTAACCAATTATCAAGGTGCAGAGTACAAAGAGCCTCAAAATGGTGGATCTAGCGGTAGTTCCGATGGTAATGTTGGTTCTGGCAATGGTAGTGGCGATAGTGGCAATTCTTATCCTTATGGAAAAGCATCTGCTACAACTGGCAATATCAAACAAGGCGCAAGTGGTAAGCAAGTCAAAGCAATTCAGTATGCTCTTAACCAGCTTGGTTATGGTAATTCTGGCACTAAAAACGTAGACGGCAAATTTGGCTCTGGCACTGCTTCGGCGGTTAAAAAGTTCCAGAAGGCTATGGGTATTTCGGCGGACGGTATTGTTGGAAAGAATACTCGTGCTAAGTTCAAGGCAAAAGGCTATTCAGTAGGCACTAGTGGAGTTAGTGAGGATCAATGGGCGTGGATCGATGAAATGGGACTTGAGGAAATTGTTTTACATGCTCAAAATGGTAGGTTAACCTATTTAAGTAAGGGCAGCGCGGTGTTGCCAAATGACATTTCTGAAAATTTACTGAAATTAGGCCAACTGGATCCACAGTACGTTCTCGATATGAATAGACCTCAAGCTGGAGTAAACCCAAGCATTGTTAACAGTACGATGGAATTCAATATCGACGCAAGTGTTGGAACGCTAATGCATGTGGACAACTTGAATGGCGACAACCCCGATGAGGTTCTTAAGATCGTCAATAAAGCACTTGAACAACATACTAAAAACCTTAATGCGGCAATCCGCAAGTTTGCAAGGTGATTTTACAGGAGAGGGTCGAAAGGCTCTCTCCTATTTTGATTAAGAGAAAGAAGGTGGAATGCATGTCTTCATATTATCCAAGTTTTAATTATCAAGGTATAAATTCTAGAGACAAGGGGCTTGTCGTCGCACATTTTGAAGCAGACACCGGCGAGGTTGATACTTTTCTTGGTATGGAGCCAATCTATACAGAAAGCGCAGACGGTTCTTTTAGACTAGATTATGGTGCAAAATTTAATAATGTAGCAGTCTTTAAAATTACAATGATTAAACAGGCGGGTAACGATTTTTCTGTTGAAGAAGTAAGAGATTGTCTCAAGTGGCTTACTGGCGCAAGAAGAAATTCGCTGCTAGATTTAACTGAGCACTTCATAGAAAGTAGTAATGATGTAGACACATCTTTGGTGTGCGATGGAGAAACTACCAAGTTTAAACTCTTTCAACAATGTGACCGTGTATATTATGTAAATATAGATGACAAGCAACTGGAATCTGGTTGGGCAATTGAAACAGATGGTAATGTCAGCTTTCTTGTTTTTGATAAAGCTCCAGAGGTTGGAGCAAAAATTACAATAGCGTACAACAGAATTAAATATTCTTTCATTGGACGTGTTACTAATGCGTGGCAACAAAAAATGGATGCAAGAACTGTAGGCATTGTTTTAGAGTTCACTAGTTCTTCGCCATGGGCTTTTTCTAGAACACATGTTATTGAGCAAGATATAGACGGTACAACGCAAAATCCAGAAAAAATTCAAATCAATAACGAATCTGATGAACAACATTCATGGTTGTATATGAAAACAGTTTTCACAAATGAGGATGGTGCGTATTTACAAATAGATAACACAACGACGGGAGAAACGACTCTTGTACAAAACCTTGGTTACAATGAAATAGTTACAATCGACGGCAGTAAACTAATTACTTCTGATAAACCCAAGCGTATTTTCGGCAATGACTTTAATTTTAATTTTCCGAGATTGCGTGGAGGTGTGAACAATCTGGAGATTGTTGGCGACGGACATATTAGAATTGAATATATTATGCCGCTAAAAGCCGGAGATTGTGCGATGGACATCACAGTTTTATCAGATCCAGTGTGTAACGAGGCTGGTGAGATTGTTCTGGACAGTCTAGACTGGAGCAGAGTAACAGGAACACCGACTACTTTGGGCGGATATGGCATAGCTAATGCTTATACGAAATCGGAAGTAGATAGTAAAATTGAAAATGTAACAGTAAAGGATATTTCTTGGTCAAAGGTCACCCATAAGCCAACAGATTTAGCTGGATTCGGGCTGGACGATGAAGTTTATACTAAGGATGAGGTAGACGCGCTAATTGGGTCGGTTAAAATCACTATCAACGAAAGTGAATTAAATGCAATGCTGGCAGAAGTGCTCAAATAAAAATGAGAGGGGGGGATGCGTATGAGGCTTCCAAAAAATTTGTTAACAGACATGTATGAAAAGCCAAGAATATTCCTTTGTGAAACAAATAAAGAAAAAATAGGTCAATTGGAGACTACAAATACTCAAGCATCTTTAAAATTTAATTCAACGTCTGAGTTATCTTTTGAGGTTGGGCGCACATATAATGATATGCTTACTGGCGATATTTGTGTAAATCCTTATTATGAAAAAATAGAAGCTCCTCGTTTAATTTTTGTTGAAGGTTTTGGTTATTTTGAAATTCAAAGTGTTGAAATTGTAAGCGATGGAATCAAAGAATCCAAAGAGATAAGCGCAAATTCTTATGAATATATTTTGTCTACTAAATATTTAGAAGATTTCTATATCAACCAAGGAACTGTTGAATCTATGGAAGTGCTGAATGCAGACGACGAAAATAATATTGTACCAATTACGTTGTATAATACAAATAACACAAAACTCAGTTTGCTACACCTAGTTTTAGAAGAAGCGTATGGATGGTCAATTGGCCATGTAGATACTTCCCTCGCAACGCTTAGTCGTCAATTTGAAGTAGACAGAGAATCTATTTACGATTTTCTAATAAATGAAGTTTGCGAAAAATTTAATTGTTACATTGTATTTGACACAATGGAGAATACGATTAATGTTTATGCAGAATCATTAACCTCAAAATTTATAGGGGATGGTTTGACAAATACGTTCACTATCTCTCCGCCATTTTCTCAAGTCGGTACAGTTTCAGTAGATGGATACAAAACCACTCGATGGGAATATAACTTAAATACTGGCACACTAATGCTGGAAGATACCCCCGCGTTTGGTGCTCATATTGAAGTCGTAGACGGAGCGTTGACTGAATGGGAAACTGATGTATTTGTAACGTTCGATAACCTATCCCAAGAAATAAATATCAGCTACGACGCGGATGATATAAAAACGCAACTAACAGTTACATACGGTGACGACTTAGACATAAGAGAAGCTAATATGGGATTACCATATATAACAGATCTGTCTTATTTTTATACTGTAGATTGGATGGGACAAGATTTGTATAATGCTTATACAAAATACATACAAAAGAGTAATCAATACCAATCAGAGTATACCAACAATTCTCAAAAGATGCTAGACATTGCAAGCTATATAGACTTCGAAGAAAATAGACTTTCTTTAGAGTATTCGATTGCAAATAGTGTTAATGATACCACTGTTGGTACTTATTATATTCGTGGAGGCACAGCACCAAATTATTATTATACGGAAGTGTCATTACCTGCGGACTATAACGTAAATACTACATATTACAGCATGGATACGGCCAATCTAGACGAAACAAAAGTTGCTAATTTATACACTGTGCTAAAACAATATTTCAATAACGAATCTAAATGGTCCGAAGAATTAGATAAACTATCTACCGACTTTAAATTCATGGAAATCTATACTCTCTCCTATCTAAAAACTGAACTATCTAAAGTCACAGATAATCGAACAAGCGATTCTAAAGTTGAATCTGCAATCAATAATTTTCTTGCAGAAGCATGGGAACAGGTAGGTCGAACACCACTTAAGTCTTTGTACTATGAATCGTATAAACAGGTTCAGATTGCTAACATTGAGGCCGGTTGGTCACAAGCGGAAAATGATAATTACGGCTACTATTATCCTGTTGTATTATATTTAAATTCTATTGAAAAAGCTATTGCGAATCGTGAAACGAAAATTGCTAATTATGAATCACAATATAATGTGCTTCAAAAGGCCAATTCTAATATTTCCAATGAGCTTATTATGGAGAATAATTTCACTAAAGATCAGTTAATTCGTTTGAGTGCGTTTATACGGGAAGATGAACTTAAATTAGACGACATTGTTGAAACAGAGTATACAACCGTTAGCGAATCTTACCAGCTTAAGCAGGATGCTATGGAATCCGGTAGAATTGAGCTTCAGAAGATTTGTCAGCCACAACTACAATTTTCAATGTCTATGGCAAATATATATGCACTACCGGAATTCGAGCCAATTATAGACCAATTCAAACTTGGCAATGTCATTAAAGTTGGGCTGAGAAATGATTACATAAAACAATCAAGATTGTTACAAGTAGATATTAACTTCGATGATTTTAGCGATTTTAGCGCAAGTTTTGGAGAACTTACTAATTTAAAAACACAATCAGACATACACGCGGATTTGTTGAAAAATGCTATACAGTCTGCTAAGACTGTAGCGAATAGCGCTGGACTCTGGAATTCGGGGGCGGATAAGGCAACTGCGACTGATTTAAAGATACAACAAGGTTTATTGGATGCGAATACAAAAATTTGCTCTATGGATGGAACTCAGAGTATTGTAATAGATAAATATGGAATTAAACTGCAAAGGCAGGATTCAGAAACAGGCGAAATTGATCCAAAACAAACTTGGCTTATAAACAATAGCATAATGATGACAGATGACAACTGGAAACATTCTCGCATGGGAATGGGAGAGTTTACCGTAGATGGACTAGGGACATTTTATGGGGTCATTGCCGAAGCGGTTTTATCGGGTTATATCGAAAGTAGTATATTTTCAGGCGGCGAAATAATGATCGGGGAGCAAGAAGATGGCTCTTATGCTTTTCGTGTTTGGCCCGATGGCACTGTTACTATGAGTGGAGGCAGCTCTATTAACGGTTATGTAACATCAGAAGACTTTAATAATCAATCAGAAAATTTTAATAATCAAATGATTGAAATACAAGATCGAATTGACGACATTGACTCTTCAAAAATGTACAAAGTCGAAATTGTCTCAAACAATTCAACAGTAATATCAACTGCAGAAGATACTGCAACACTGACTTGCAAAGTGTATTCATGGGATTCGGATATCACGGATACATTAGACGCAAGTTTTTTTAATTGGAAGCGCAGCTCTAGCGATGCGAATCTAGATAATATATGGAATGCTATGCCAGAGCACCAAGGTACAAAATCAATAACCATTGATGCCGACGATGTGTATTATAATTCAAGTTTTACTTGCGAAGTAGATTTACCAGAATGAGAGGAGGAGTTCTATGGCTATAAAAGCATCAAATCAAATTACATTTACTGAACAAAAAAAGATCGTAGAAATTAAAGAATGGTATTTGGCAACTAGCGCAGGTGAGGGCGTAACCAGAGACACCAGCGGTTGGACCACAACCATACAAACTATAAATGAAAGCAAAAAATACCTTTGGAATTATGAGGAAGTAGTCTATAGCATTGGCTCCTCTGACATTTCAGACCCAGTTGTTATTGGATTTTATGGTAAGGGTGCGGATGGTAAAAGCATTAAGAATGTTGTTAATTATTATCAAATTACTGCGGATACAACCACCCCGACCTCATGGACGACAACAGTTCCTATGCTAGACCCCACTAATAGATATCTCTGGAATTATGAAGAGATAATTTACACAACCGGGGACCCGACAAAGACAGATCCTGCGATTATTGGTGTGTATGGAGACAGTGGTACAGATGCAGTGGACTTTCAAATTTATTCTGTTCAGGGGTTTGAGTTTTCAGATATGTTGGACTCGATTGAGTTAAAAACAATTGCGTTTCAAGCAGGTAAAAGGATAGATGAAAACAGCGTGTCCTATCAGTGGAAATACTGGGGCGACGCATCTACATCAAGCGGCCAATATGAAGCGATAACAGGTGCGACGTCGTCAACATTGACAATTAGTAAAAATGACGATTATGCTTTTTCGAGTATTAAATGTGAGATGACATACGACGGTATAGTATATGAACAGTATGTGTCACTAACAAACAAAACTGCGTCATATACGGCGGTCGCTAATTTTCTAAACGGGAGCAATGTTATTGCCTCAGAGGAAGATTATTTAATTATGTATATTGAATTATATAAAGACAATGAAGCAGAAGAATTATTGTATACAAATAGCGTATATAAATCTGATAACAATAGCGTAAATAATAACATTATTAACACGGATATAAGCAGTGGATACTCAGAAGGAGATGTAATGTATTTTGTTTGTAAAGTTATATATAACGGTATAACAGAATATGATATCGTTTTAGGAAAATATACGTCTAGTCAATGGCGAGTCGTGCAAGGTGATTATATTTATAAAAATGATTTGTTCTTTTATACAACATCCCCTGTTATTTTTGTCCCAAAGGAAAAAATTAATAAGGCATTATGCATAAAATGCGAAGTGCTTAAAGATGATAATACTGTTGCAAGAACTAATGCTGTTGTAATGGACTTGAATGACCCTATTATTAGTAATTCCGCCCCTAGCGATCCACAAAAGGGTCAATTATGGTTGGACACATCTGTATCTCCAAGTTTGTTAAAAATGTGGAATGGTAACGCATGGGTAAACTCTGGGTATCAAAACGGCAATGCAATATATACATCGCAACCAAGTAAATACTCAAAGGGTGATATATGGATCCTTGCGGATGGCGAGACTTGTGGCGACTATGGACCGGGAAGTATGTTAAGAGCCAATACAACGTCTAATTCTTTTAGCACATCTCACTGGGAAGACGCAATGGAAGAAAACACTGCGATATTGAATAATGTTAAACAATACTTTTTATTTAATGCAGATACGGGATTAAGAATTGGACAATCTGATGACAAATTTTACGTAAATATTAGTTCTACTGAAATGGGATTCTACGATGCTTCAAGCGGTACTGCACAGAAAGTTGTTAGCATTAGTAATCAATCGGCCACAATTAAAGATCTTACAGTTAAAGATGGTGCAGCGTTTGATTGTGAAGTACGGTTTGGAAATTTTATTTGGAAAACTGAGAGTAATGGAAGTTTGTCATTGGCCATTGCTACTTAAAAATATAACAATATAGAAGGAGTGAAACATATGGCGTTAAGTGGCAGCTTTTATAAATCTATCACTGGTAGACAATATATAATTGAATGGAGTGCTACACAATCAATAGAGAACAACACAAGCACAATTACTTGTGTACACAAACTTAAAAATGATGCAACCTATTCGTTACGTATTAGTTCGCGAAAAAATAATACGTGTACAGTTGATGGCGCTTCTATAACATATTCGTCAAGTTCCATTAGCACCAATGGTGGTAGCACAATCACATTAGGCACAACCAAACATACAGTGGCGCACGATTCTGATGGCACAAAAACTCTCACAATTAAAGGTGTATTTATGATTCAGGCAACACTGTCTGGAACTTGGGTAGAAAGCATGACGGCTAGTCAAAGTATTACGTTAGATACAATTCCAAGAGCATCTATAATAAATTCATTATCATGTAACACCTCATATTTGGATGGAACTTTTACATATAAATATACGCCGCAAAGTGCAAGTTATTACAATAAGTGCAACATATCACTAAATATTAATGAAGACTTTACAGTAATAAAATCTATTAATATTGGTACAAAATCAGCTTCACAGCAAACAGCTACTGTAACTTTATCGAACGCTGAACTTACGACAATATATAAAAATTTGCCAACAGATACAAGTGGAACGTTGCGTTTTACTTTCAGAACATATTCGGACTCTGGTTATGATGCACAGGTTGGATCTGCGTCATATAAAGAAATTAAACTTAAGATTCCAGAATCAATAAAACCGTCAATTGGCACGATAACTTTAGACCCGGTAAACATTACAACTGCGGATGGAACATCTAGAGATATTTTAGTAAAAGGGAAAAATAAACTTACTGTATCTGTGTCTGGGTGCGCAGCAAGCACTGGAAGCTCTATTGTTTCATACACCTTCTCTGGAACAAACATATCCTCGACCAAGTCGAGCACTTCGACAAGTGCTTCTGTGACCAGTAGTACAATATCAACGTCTGGTACGTTAACATATACTGTTAAAATAACAGACAAAAGAGGCAGAACGGCGAGTAAATCTGCCACTATTACATGTTATGATTAAGTGGTTATATTATTAACCAATTACTTAGTCCTCTGCGTTTGGAAACAGCGCAGTGAAATCTCCCTAATTGCTGGAAACTCCTTAGAGCTACGATGCCAAAGCGGAAGGATGAAATATGCTTATACGTTATGGATAAAAAGTTCGTAGATTGGAAAATCAGCAGGCAAGTCTTGAATAGAGAAAGCTTCAACGACTATAGGTTGAAATACTTTTAGGAGCGAGTGCTCTGAAATGGGAGACCCTAAAGCGGTTATACCGCCATGGTGAAGATATAGTCTATGCTTATGTGAAAACATAAGAAAAATTACTCATACGCCTCTTGACAAACTATATATTGTATGTTATAATGCATATGCTTAAATATGGCAATACAATATGAATGGAAGGAGGTGCTTGGTGTGATAGTGGGTTTTAAAACACGAATCTATCCTAATAAGGAGCAAGAAGAAATTCTTTCTAATTACTGTAGAATAGCACATAATATGTGGAATTTTCTAGTTGCTAAATATCAAAATCAACTGCCAAATGTTAATTCTTATGGTGTTAAAAATTATACGCCTAAAGATTTAATGTTGGAGTTTGGCGTTGATATTCCACAGAGAATTGTATTAGGTGTGTTGAAAACGTATTCGCAAGCAGTAAAAAGATTTTGGGGCAAGATTGGAAATAAACCAAAGTTTCATAAATATAATCCTAACAAACAATCATTCTATTTATCTAGTCAAACTTATTTAATTAAGTCTGGAACTATTAGTATTCCAACAATTAGAGGAAGTAGTTTCCATGGTAAATCAAAGAATGTTCCGATTGACATGCAAATTATAAAGAAAAACAATATTGCTAACATTATAGAACCAAGATTTACTTGTTATAAAGGACAGTGGTATTTAAGCGGTTCTTATAAAGTTGATGATATTCAAAAGCGTGATAATTTGGAATATATAGGGCTTGATTGGGGAATTAAAAATTTTATGACAACTTCGAATGGGGATTTTATTAATTACCCAAAATCCGTATTGAGAGAATTTCAACGCATTAATAAACTTAAGCATTATCGAGATAAAAAAATTAAAAGTTCTAATAATTGGAATAGAGTTAATAATAAAATTATTAAGGCTTATGAACGATTAGAGAATCTTAAAAGAGATTTTGTTGAACAGACAACTACTCAATTATGTAAAAATAACAATATTGTTATTGAAGATTTGACAAATGCATCTATTAAGATGAGTAATAAGAAGCGCCGTAGATTATTACAAATTGCTCCACTTAGTAGGTTTGTTGAAAAGCTTCAATGGAAGACTGAAAAGTTTGGAACAATGTTCAAGCAAGTAAATCCAGCTTATACGAGTCGCATATGTAGTTGTTGTGGTTTTATAAAAGATGATCTTAAATTATCTGATAGAGTTTTTGTTTGTGAATGCGGGAACGTTATGGATAGAGATATGAACGCAGCTAGAAATCTAGTTGCAATGGCTGTTTGTTGCAGTCAGTAAACTCATAAAATGAGTAATTCTTATTTAAACTAACGACTTAAATAAGTAATAAAACAGTATGACGCCCCAGAGTTCTCTTCATTTACAGCATATAGATGTAACTCAAGTGGTACGGCGAGCGATGGTGGTACATATATAAAATATGAGCTTAAAACTAAATATTCATCCGTAAATAGTACGAATAGGAATACCGTTAAAATATACTATAAAAAAAGTACAGACAGCAGTTGGACCGCTGCAGCAGATGCGCTTACTAGTAGTACCACAAAAAGCGCTGAAGCAATTATAAAAAATAGCAGTGGCACGGCTATTAGTAACTTCAATACGGATTCGACGTATTTAGTTTATGCGGTTCTTACAGACAATTATAATGGAAGTGTTCAGTCTGCGGTCGTTAATGTATTTGGTGCATCGCGAATATTAAATGTAAGAAAAAACGGCACTGGAATTGCATTTGGTAAAATGGCAGAAAACGACGATCTCTTTGAGATCAAATGGCCGTTGAAAGTTAATGATCAGATAACGTTTGGATTAAATGCGACGCAAAGTAGATTGTATTGTGATAATACCGATGGTAAAAATATTATATATATACAAACTGGTCAAAGTATTAGTGGCGGAACTACAATGGGGTTAGCCTTGCATGCTGGAGCGCAAAGCGGCAGCACTGAGTTATCTTCGCCTTCTGTGTATATAGAAAACTCGGCGAATAGCGGCTTGGTCAACTTAGGGAGTTCCGGTCGTAAGTGGAACCAGCTTTATGCGGCAAACGCTACCATTTCTACATCGGATAGAAATTTAAAAACGAATATTACTGATATGTCAAATACACAAGAACAACTATTTAATAAATTACACCCAGTAACATTTGAATTTATAAATGGATCAAGTGGACGTACACATTATGGTTTCATTTCTCAGGATGTAGAAGATTCATTGAATGAGCTTGGACTTAAAGGAACAGATTTTGCGGGATTTTGTAAAGACTTGTGTGTAAATGAAAACGGAGAAGCGATACTTGATGAAGATGGTAATAAAAAATATGATTATGCATTAAGATACTCTGAATTTATTGCACTTAACACATACATGATTCAAAAATTACAAAATAAAATTACCGAACTAGAAGCAGAGATTGCTGAATTAAAACGAAATTAAAATAAGGGTTACACGTAATTGTGTAGCCCTTATTTTTTTTGTTCGTACTCCCCTATGTAGTCTGTGATTATTTTATTGCATAAAGAATTTAGTGTCCTATTCTCTTTATTTGCAATAATTTCTAACCGTAATTTCTTTGAAATCGGAAGCCTAAGAGTTAGTGTGCTGGTCGGTTCACGCTTCATAAAACACCTCGTTTTTTATTGTAGTATAATAAATTTTGAACACAAATGCAACCACTTATTTTTAATTAGTCGGTAGGGGAGAGTATAAAACAAAAGACAATGGTAATAATATAATTGTAACCATTTCAACATCATATTCTACATCCATAATTTAAGGACTGCAAATCGCAGTCCTATTTTTTTACTGTTGTTCTTCTAACAAATTTATAACTTCCATTAATGGAATATGCCTCATTTCTATTATGTCGAATAACTTTTTCATCTCTACTTCATTTTGTTCTGCTCGTTCTGTAAATAATGCTGTGTACAGACCGTCTAGTTCCTGTTTTAATTGCGCAAGCTTTTCTTCTGTATTAGCAATTTTACTCTTAGTATCACATATCCTTTCGTATGTAGTTTTACTCCTTCTTCTTGATTTTTCTGACATTTGACAACACTTCCTCTTTCTTTTTGTTGATATTATTGATATTATTAAAATAAAGACTTTTTCTTATTAGTAATTGACTTAATCCAAGAACATATTTTGTTGATAAGTAGTATTGTAACATAGTTGTAACTGCATCGTGCGGTACTGTTCCCGATATTGTTGTTTTCGAAATCATCGACTAATTTTTGTAAACTAACCGCAGTATAACCTTTTTTATAACCGTTTGATACTAAATAACCCTCGTCTACTAATATAAAAAATATAGGATCGAATTTATTTTTACTTATTTTTATGCCATTCTCTCTTGTTTCTTTCCATGCCATTGATGGCAGCGCCCTAGTTGGATTGCGCTTAATGTGTTCAATAATTTCTTTTAGCACTTGATCCCTTTTTGTGTCTTTATATTGAACATGGTTCGTACATAGCTCGTGCAGATTTCCTTTTAAAAATACATCAACCGCTCCGTCCTCATATACAAGTATTTTATCAATGATACTTTCTATTTGTTTCACAGTCATGTCTTTAGTGTATATAATGTTGTTCATAATTTCTAATGCAGTATTTAATGATTTTTTGATGTCGTTTTGATTAAATACACTTTCTTTTAAATCCGCAATCTGAGTATTCAAAACCCTAATATGCTCGTATTTTTCATTAATCATTTCCGAATATGTTCCTTCAATGATTTCTTGCATTTCTGGATTTTTCATTACTTCTCTCATTTTCTGCTCTAATAACACTTTAACTTCTTTTTGTATTCTATCTAAATCTCTTTGTAACATTGACACACTATCATTATTCTTTTTATTATTGATAGAATTTTTATTTAAATTGGCAATTACATTAGATAAGTTATCCCTGCAATGCTCTAAGAAATAGGACACTACATCTTTTAGATCACTTTCATGTATAGCATGGCTTGTACACACTTCTGTGCCATAATTATTGTAGTTCTTGCATACATATCTAATATTTTGGTCGTTGCCCGTTGGAGTTAATTTTACACCACAATCTGCGCAATATAATTTACTTGAGAAGATATGATTTCTTGTTTTATTCTTGTAACCACGATAATTATTTCTTGCTCTTTCGTACATTATTTCTTGAGCTAATTGAAAGGTCTGTTTATCTATAATTGGTTCATGTGCATTTTCAAATACATAGCAATCTTCCTTATTTAATTTTATTTGTTTACCGTTAATGGTTCTTCTCTTCCATCTTCCTTGAGTTAATGTGCCAATATAAAAATCGTTTTGTAATATTCTGTACACAACAGATGCATACCATTTTGTACTTACCGGTCCTTTATACTGTTGCCCCCTGCGCTCCAATGTCTGTTTAATTATCATGTTACCATTTGGTATTTTACGTCTCGTAAATTCGGCTGCTATTGTCTTAGCCCCATACCCGTTTATATACATATCAAAGATTTCTCTAACATACATTGCGCAGGTTTCATCTATATAATAATGACCTTTTTTAAACGGATCTATAACATAACCATAAGGAACTTTGCTTATAAAACGCCCATCTTTTTGCATCTTAGATATTGCTGCTCGCACACTTACGCTTGTGTCTTTAATATACTTTTCATCCATCCATGTTTGAATTCCGACCATGTCGTGTGACGCTTTATTATATGTATCGTAACGGTCGGTAATTGAAATAACTCTTTTGCCAGCTTCTTCGATATTTTCGAGAAATAATTGTACGTGCGCACTACGTCTTCCGATTCTAGAAAGGTGTTTAACAATAATAACACCCACTCTATCCTCGTTTAAATCTCGTTTAAGTTTATCAAAGTCTGGCCTGCTCATTATATGTCCGGTGTATCCATCATCAACATACCACTTATCTATCTTAAGTCCTTGTTGCGCAGCAAATTCTTCAATTATTAATTTTTGATTTGCTATTGATGTACTTTCATCATCTCCGTCATCTTTTGACAGTCTTGCATATCCCACCGTCATAGGATAAGAATTTTCTGGTGTTTGCACTTTATATCACCTTCTTACAATGTTATCTTTTATTTTAACAACATTGTAACATATAAAAAAATAAATTGCAAAAGAAAAACGCTATTTTCTAGCGTCTAAAAAGTTTTGAAGGGAATTTTTTATGTCTGTATTACCCGATGCAAATAAAATAAGCTTGCAGTCTTTAGAATGTGTTTTTTTAAAAGTGTCTCTAATTTCTTGAATATCTTCTTTGGTTGTGCTATTCGGTAAATATCGAATAGTAATACTTTTATTCATTATACCTCCCATATATAAAAAAATAGCGGCGATATAAATCGTCGCTATTGAATTGTTTTAATTAATGGTCGAGTTGATTACTCACGTTGGTATTAATACTGTCGTATGTAGCCTGCAAGTTTAGATCGTCCAAAGTACAGCTTTTAACCGCACATGCCGTTGCAGCCATAGTGGAATACAATGCGTCAGTACCTTGTGATGTCCAACTATAATTGATTGCACGGTCACATGAAATACCAATGTCGCTAGCTACTGTTACAGCATCCATATTTGCGCCAAGGAAAATGAACTCCCATCCGTGACCATTAGTTTGATGTTTAATCATCTTCTCGATTTGTTCTTTGGTGAATTTCTTGCTAGAGTTTTCTTTGCCATCAGTGGTAATTACAAATAGGACATTGTCTGGTTTATTTTCGCCCATATCATCATGTCTATCTTGGACACGATTAATAGTTTCGCCAATTGCATCAAGCATCGCAGTGCCACCGCCAGCGATATAGTCTTTGGTGGTCATTGGCGATACTTCATATACATCGATGCCGTCGTGTAGAATCTTCCATGAGGTGTCAAAGAGAACCGTTGTTAGTGTAGTCTTGGTGTCGTCTTTCTGGCTTTCGACAAAACCATTAAAGCCTTCGATGGTGTCATTTGTAAGGCGGCTCATCGAGCCTGATTTGTCAATTACGAAAATCAATTCTGTGCTTTTCATTGCGTTTTCCTCCTTATTATGCTTTACCCGTAGAACCAAATCCTCCACGATTAACGTCGTCAAGTTTGGCAACTTCAATGAACTTAATTTCTGGTTGCTTCTTTTCAATTCTAAACTGACAAATTCTATCACCTTCATGAATTATGGTATCGCGCATTGCCAATGCTGGGAATTTCCAAATATCATTGGTTCCAGAAAATGAATTATCAATTACACCGTAAGAATTTGTCTGAAGTACACCAAAGTTCTTAAATGTAGAACTGCGGGGAACGATATGTGCTTCATAGCCTTCTGGTAGTTTCATTGATACCCCAAGGGAGATTAACCGATAATCTCCCATTTTCATTTCAACAGTTTCCGCTGCACGAAGATCGTACCAATCAGATTTGTTTTCGACATTTACAATCTTATCAATGTTTTGGTTGTGGTAAATAATCTTAATCTGTTCCAATATTAAATCCTCCAAATTATACACTAAAATTAGAAATGCGATCCCGGAATTGCTAAAATATCTTCGCAAGATAATTCTTCGCTTTCAACGTTTTGAACCGGAATTACTAAAGCCTGTGCGATAGCATTCGAGTATGGATAAACAAACGTTGTAGGAGCTCCTTCGATAACCCGACACAGCCCACTGCCGTCTGAGAGTGTATGCTCTGTCACTTTACCCGGATATATAGCTTCATATGTATCTTTCTCGCTAAGTTTAGAAATAACGAATCTATCATTAGACGTATTCGTAAGTACAAGATGCCAATCATTTCGATTCCCAGAATCAATAGCACAACTGCTCAAAGAGACACCATGCTGCCCAACAAAGAAGCTCTCTTTGAGGACAAAACAAAATGCGGGGTCACATGAGCTTATAATGCCGGTTGCGAACGGAAAGGTCTCATGGGGTTCAAGTACAAAATAATCATTATTAAAATGAAGATAAACATCAAAGCTTACACCATCATTACGTTTAGTTGGAATTCTTGCATCTGTATAAATCTTTGCAAATTGTACATTAGTATTCATATTCTTACCTCCCTAAATTACATCCAAAAGTTAAGAAAATCTCTAAGAGTCGGACAGTTATTAATATCATTATGAGCATCATTGTTCTCATAACTATAGCAACCATAATCCTTCATGTATGCATTCTTGAGCTGCGTGGCCTTATTAATAGCATCGTCAACTTCCTTCTTGCGTGCAGCCTGTTCTGCCTTCTTTTTTGCTTCTGCAGCCTTCTTCATTTCTTCCTGCTGCTTCTGATAACAGTTCAGCTCACATCGCGCCCTGTCAATTGCGCACTCATATTCTTTGCCACAAATACCACACTTAAAAGCCTGCTTGGCGTACATCTTGTTTTCGTTATTCATAATTTTCATCCTCCATTAATATTGTATTGTTATAGTTCGTATAGAACAATTTGATTTTGTTCTATTGTTTTTTTTACATCAATAACTCTTTGGTTTGTACTCCCTCGAAATGCGAGCGTAATATCGCGTTGCTCTTCAATATATGGACCGTCAACCACTACATCACACATTGCAAGTATATAATTTTGAAGCAATGCATTATCCCAACCAATATCTGCCGTTGTGTCAAAATCATTTATTGTAAGAGTGTAGCCTGTGTATAGCCAAATATCTTTTTCGGGGAATTTTATTTTAATTTCTTTAATTAAATCATACACATCAGGAAGGTTTTGATATTCTAATGGATGTCCTCCGCTGAAAGTAACACCTTGAATATACTGTTTGCTCAGTTTATTAAACAAATATTGCTTTGCATCTTCATCGAATGGTTGTCCTGCTGCAAAGCTCCATGTTTCGGGATTAAAACAACCATGACATTGTTGAGTACATCCTGCGCACCAGAGAACTACTCTAAAACCAATACCATCGCTAATTGATGCTTTATCGATTTGCATGCAATTCATTGGGCTCACCTCCATGAAGATTGACTATGTTTTGTTCTT
>CAZTMZ010000004.1:0-106315 GCA_964615315.1 uncultured Eubacteriales bacterium
TCAAGTCCCGCCTCGCCCACCATAACTGGACACCAATTTTGATACAATGGGTATCGAAGTGGGTGTCCGGTTTCTTTTTGCAAAGTCCTTGATTTACAAGGCTTTTTCGATACTTTTTAACGATAACAGGCTCTATGGCAGTTCAGAAATGACTTCCATAGAGCCTGTTGGCATTTTTTCGATTATACCTTTTAACGAAAAGTCTGAAATGGTGTGCATTGGCTCAGAAAAATAATTAAAAGGTGCACCCCCTGCCATTAGCTAATCGCTGGGCGTGAAGTTCAACGCATAATCGTCCACGGACAAAATCAAGGTTGCAACCGATGTCCCGTCTGCGTATTTGGTGTCGGACAAAACTGCCGCTCCTTCTTTTCCGTCAATCGTTATTTTATAAATTGTTGATTGAGCGTTGTTATCGGTTACGCTGTATGTACCCTCATAGGTCTTAGCATTTGTTTTGTCTTGCATAACAAGTTTGCCGTTTTCGGCAGATAGAGATATTTCTATTGCGGTTGCATTGGCATAACTATCACCCGCAAGTGCAACATTCGGATCATAAGCAATAATCACTCCACCATTTTCGGTAGATTGAATTGTCGCTAAATTCCAAGTGTACGCATCAATCTGGTTATCGTTTTGCCCGCAGGAACTAAAACTGAATATCATAACTACTGCCAGCAAGATGGCCACATATTTTTTGGTCATAACAGATACTCCTTATTCGCACATTTTTTATTTCTTGCCGTACACTTCTTTGAAGCAAATCACGAGTCTTGCAATCATTACGGCAGTACCGATGATAAACGGCAGTAACATATCCGTGCCGAGAAATGCTCCCATCAAGCCTTCAATACCGTTGTGATTACACGGATTGATTGCGGCATTATTTGTGCCGCCCCGCACCAATGTCTTACTTTAACATATCTTCGATATAGCGGAGCAATGTCTCCTACTCCGAAGAGTCAGTTGTGAACTCATACAGGGCATCAGCCGATGTTATCGTTCTACGACAACAGTCAACAGAACCAAGTCTACATTACCGATATTGACAATACTATGCTCAGAACTCTTTTTACAGATATGGCAAGTTCCGACAGATAGAAGCTCTTCTTGACCGTCACAAATAGCTTTTCCGCTTCCGGACAACACATAGTTGATGTCATCGCTGGTTTCGTGTTTGTGCATTCCTATAGAACCACCGACATGAATGGAACACGGGATGATTTTCCCTTGCTTATCCATAGACGTTTTGGCAGTCATAGTTCCGGTGCCGCTATTCATTCCGGGAATCGTGATTTCCTCTATCTTGTTAAAATCTATGAGCATATATATGACCTCCAATACAAAGTATGTTTTCGTAAATTTTAACATGGTTTTGTGAGTTTTTCAACTAATTGGAATTGTCACGGCAAATTGTAGATATGTTTTATGGCGTTCCTAACGATTACCGTTTGGAACCGCAGAATTTAAAAAATCTGTTCGCTAAGATAATGCAAAGAAATACGGGAACGCAAAACCAAAGGCACAGACGACGGAATTTGTCCGCGGCTGTGCCTTTAGTTTCGCTGAGTTGTTTCGCTGGTTGTTTATTTTTTACGCGTTTGTTTCAAGTTACGCGTTGTATCAAATTACGCGTTTGTGTCAAAAAAATCTTCTAAAACAGAGTCTAAATGAACAAGTTCGACTTTGCCGGCATTTAACCTATTGACAAGGGACAGCACGGCATCGTGGCTTTCGGACACGTCAAAAACGGTTCTTTCCGTTTTGTCTCCGTTTCGCACAACTATGCCGTAGGTTTCAATCTGTTTTTCTTCAATTTCGATTATGTGTTTAAAAATGTCGTAAATCACAATTATCCCCACCGTCAAGGATATTGTATAACAACAGTGTCACTTTGTCAACTTTTTTCTTTCGGAATTACGGGAAAATAAAGAAAAAATTTAAAAATATATGCTGAATTCTGATTTCAGTCAAAAAAGCAGAAAAGCAGAATATATTGACAGAAAAGAAAAAGTTTATTAAAATGAAGTTGTAAAACATGGGAACTTTTGTCAGCCGAATTTAATGAATGCTAATGCAAATGAACACGGAATTTAACATGCACATATTAAAGGAAATACTCCAATAACCGTCATAAACCGAATGGACAACTGCTGCAATATGGTGGGATGCCGCAAACGCGGTGTTTACATAGGAGAATATATGGAAACAATTAATTTGAAAAATGGATTAAATGTAGTTGTAAACCAAATGTCTAATACGCATTCCTTTACAATTGGGTTGTATATTAAGACCGGCACAAGATATGAGCGATTTAAAGAAAATGGAATAACTCATTTGCTTGAACATATTCATTTTAGAGAATTATCCGGACTACCACAAGACAAGTTGTATTATAAAATGGAAAGTATAGGTAGTACATTGAAAGGTGCTACATATCAAGATTTTATTAAGTTTACAATGAAGGCTTGTCCTCAATATTTTGGAAAATGCATCGATATTTTTAAAGATATTTTAACTACATATGATTGGTCTATAGAAAGTTTTAAGCAAGAAAAAGAAATCGTCTTAAAACAAATCGATGAATACTATTACAATTTTTCAATTCAAAACGATATAAAGAAAAGCCTTTTGGGAAATTGCAATTTAACATATGATATTGTCGGAAATAAAAAATCAATAAAACAACTTACTTTATCAGATGTTATTGCTTATAAAAGAAAACATTTTAACAGTAATAATATTCTTTTGTGTATCACCGGTTGTGTATCTGAAGAAGATATTATCCTACTAAAACGTGAGTTTGAGACAATTGCTCTTGAGTTTGGAGAAAAAAATTCTCCGAATCATAATTTACCAATGTTGTATCATAGAGAACCTAATATCGTTTTATATAATGATAACTGGAATTATATAGATGTAAATATAACTTTTGATATTAATTATCAAATCGTTTCGTTAAATGAACTTAAAATCCTTAATTGTATTTTGGGAGAAGGAGTAGGTTCTCGTCTTCAAATGCAAATAAGGGAAAAGTTAAGGTTGACATCAAACATCGTTTCTGAAATAGAGGCATATGAAGATTTTGCTTTTTTACATATAAAATACTCTATTGATAAAGAGAATTTTATAGAATGTTTGTTGAATGTTATTAGTGTTTTAGAAGCGTTAAAAACGAACATATGCTTTGATGATTTAGCAGTTTCTATTCCATTTTATTTGGATAATCAAGTATTTTTACAAGACGATACAGAACAGATGAACTTTGAAATTGCTTATAATAGTTTCATTTTGGGAAATGATTGCAACGAAATGACTATAAATTATGATGCATCCTCTATTGAACGATTATCAATAATCGCAAAACAAGTATTCATTCCACAAAATTTGAGTGTTATTGTATTTGGGAATTATGATGACGAAATTCGTGCGAACATTGAATCTACAATTGAAAAATTGAGTGACGATCATTAATACATGTTTAATCAAATGAGTGGGTTAGAAGATTGTTTAAATAAAGGTGGGTTAAAATTGATTCCCAAAAAGGTTCAGCCGTATTTTAAAACGACACGTCAAACAAAAAACGGTGATAACAGAATAATCGAAGGAATACTCACGTGCTGTAACGCTCACGACTTTGAAGTGCTTGTTGTCGGAAAAATAAAACACTGTTTGTTTTCAAGGATGTGTTTGTTTCCGGAAAATGACAAAATTGTAATAGAAGTTCGCTGTAGAAAATGCGGTAAAGTTATTTCGCTATTCGACACTGATTGTGATGGGTATGACCAATGTGGAAAAGAGCAACATGTATATAGAGAAACCAAACCTATCGTGTGCACAAAATGTCTAAATGAAGGATTTTCCGTTACTATCAAATATGAATATCCCAATGTTCAAGACCTTGCGGAACTTGAAATAAGCGAAATAGATAACGCTTTTACTTGGATATGGATAACACTTGAGTGCAATAGCTGTAAAGCGAGGTATAAAAACTTTGTCGATTATGAAACGGCATAGTTTTAACAACCTCCGCAACGTATGCGGCAAGCGGAGCACTTGCTTTTCGCAGGTGCTTTTAATTTTTTTCTTGACAATGGGTTTTACCGGTGATATAATAGCCGTAATTTAATACTAAAGGCTGTGACGAAGACGGTTTGGATCTATTGCTTTCAGAGAGTTGACGGTTGGTGTGAGTCAACAACAAAAATCCGAAAACCCATCACTTCCGAGCCGGAAATCCGAAACTTATGGGAGTAGGCGTTTCTCGTGAATGCTGCGTAAAGGCATAAAGGTTGTTAGACCTTGAGGGGCAGTGAAAGCTGCAATTTGAGTGGTACCGCGGATGAATTACATTCGTCTCAAAACATTTTGTTTTGAGACGAATTTTTTATTTATTTTTACATAAGGAGGCAATGCTTATGTCGACAGTTCAAGCTAAAAAATTGCAGGAGGTAGCCGGTCGAATTCGCGAAATGCGTGAAATTGCGGGCTATACTCAGACGGAAATGGCACAAAAGACAGAAGTAACCGAGGAAGAATATATCCGTTATGAAAACGGCGAGGCGGATTTTCCGTTTTCATTTCTTCATAAATGTTCGCAGGTGTTCGGGTTCGACATAACGGTTTTGTTGGAGGGACACAGTGCTCACTTGTCATCATATACAATTACACGTAAGGGTAAGGGACAGGCTACCGCGCGGGAAAACGGTATTGAAATTCAAAATCTTGCACCCTTGTTCCGCAAAAAGATAGCGGAACCTTATTGGGTAAAATACGAATATAACGAGGACCTTCAGAATCAGCCGATTCATTTGACAAAACATTCCGGACAGGAATTTGACCTTGTTATGAGCGGACGCCTTAAAATTCAAATCGGTGACAATATCGAATATTTAAGCGAGGGTGACAGCATTTATTATAACAGCTCCACACCACACGGTATGATTGCCGTTGACGGTAAAGAGTGTTTGTTTGTCGCAGTCGTTTTGCCCGGTGAAAACGAAAAAGAAACCGAAATCCGTAATACTATCGTATCCGCTAATTCGGGCGACCGCCACTTAGTAAGCGAAAAATTTATAACTACTACGGAAGATGCCAACGGCAGAGTTAAAAGCATTGATTTCCAAAACGAAGATAAATTTAATTTCGCATTTGACGTAGTTGATGCTATTGCGAAAAAATCACCCGATAAATTGGCAATGCTTCATATTGATAAAAATAAGGTTGAAAGACGATTTACGTTTAAAGATATGAAACGTGCGTCCAATCAGTGTGCAAACTATTTTAAAGCATTGGGAATTAAAAAAGGCGACAGAGTTATGCTTGTGCTTAAACGTCACTATCAGTTCTGGTTTGCCGTACTCGGCTTGCACAAACTCGGTGCAATCGTAATTCCGGCGACACACCAGTTGCAAGTACACGATTTGGAATACCGTTTCAATGCCGCCGGCGTAAGTGCCATCGTTTGTACGGCTGATGACGGAGTTGCCGTTCACGTCGACGAAGCGCAAAAGACATGCCCGACGCTTACCACGAAAATACTTGTAGGAGAAAAGCGTGAAGGCTGGCACGATTTCGACGAAGAATTTCCTCTTTACAGTGCACATTATTACCGTACAAAAGAAACGGCTTGCGGCAATGATTTAATGCTTATGTTCTTTACATCGGGAACAACGGGCTATCCGAAAATCGCCGCACATAAATATACATATCCGTTAGGACATTATATAACCGCGAAATATTGGCACGGCGTAAGTGACGACGGCTTGCACTTTACAATTTCCGATACGGGCTGGGGTAAGGCTCTGTGGGGCAAACTTTACGGTCAATGGCTTTGTGAAGGCGCTGTGTTCACATACGATTTCGACCGCTTTGATGCGGCTGATATTTTGCCTATGTTTGCGAAATATCAAATAACGACATTCTGCGCACCGCCCACAATGCTCCGTATGATGATAAAACAAGATATATCGAAATACGATTTTTCATCTGTTAAGCATATGACGACGGCGGGCGAAGCACTCAACCCCGAAGTTTACCGCCAATTCGAAAAGGCAACGGGATTACAGATTATGGAGGGCTTCGGTCAAACGGAACTTACACTTACAATCGCCAATCTCCTCGGCGGAAAGAATAAGGTCGGTTCAATGGGAATACCGGTGCCGCTTTACGATGTTTCGTTGATGGATTCGGACGGCAACCCCGTTCCCGACGGCGAAGTCGGAGAAATCGTTGTAAAAATTTCGGAAAAAGTACCTTGCGGTTTGTTTGCGGGCTACTATCGTGATGAAAACAAAACCAACGAAGTAATGCACGACGGATATTATCATACCGGTGATACGGCTTGGCGAGATGAGGACGGATTTTATTGGTACGTCGGCCGTGTTGACGACGTTATTAAGTCGTCGGGCTACAGAATCGGACCGTTTGAAATAGAAAGTGTTATAATGGAACTTCCGTACGTTCTTGAGTGCGGCGTGTGTGCGGCACCCGACGAAGTCCGCGGACAAGTGGTTAAAGCCGTAATCGTGCTTACAAAGGGAACGGAACCGACGGAGGAACTTAAAAAAGAAATTCAAAAGTATGTAAAAGACCATACGGCACCTTATAAGTATCCGAGAATCGTCGAATTCAGAACAGAGCTTCCGAAAACTATCAGCGGTAAAATTCAGAGAAATAAATTATAATAATTAAGTATAACGATAACATTTTTAAATAGGTGTTGACAAAAGAAGCGAGTTTGTGATAAAATACCGTATATTGAATTTTAAAGGCTTTGACGAAGAGTGCACAAAAAAGACGGTTTCAGAGAAATGACGGTTGGTGCGAGTTCATTCGAGTTCGTTTTTGTGTTTGTAGCTTCCGAGCCGAGAGGAAGAACGCCCTATGCGGTTAGTAGAACCTCTCCGTGACGGCTGCGTAAAGGCACAAAGGTTGTTAGACCTTGAGTGGCAGTGAAAACTGCAATTTGAGTGGTACCACGGGTGTTATGAAAAGATGACACTCGTCTCAAAGTCATAAACTTTGGGACGAGTGTTTTTTTGTCCCTGAATGGAGATGCTTATGGAACGAATAACCGGTTTGGATTACAAAATTCAAGAAATGGCTCGTCGTATTCGCGAGTTGCGTGAAATCGAAAATTTTACCGTTGAGGAAATGGCGGCGAAGGTCGGCGTTACGGCGGAAGAATATCGTAAATGCGAAGACGGTCACGGCGATTTAAACTTTGCTTTTATTTACCGTTGTGCAATGGTTTTCGGCGTAAACGTTACCGATATTATCGAAGGTTACAGCCCGAACCTTAAATCTTTTACCGTTACACGTAAAGAGGCTGGTCAGGAAATTGCCGAAGCACACGGAATGACATATTACAATTTGGCTTATGCTTTTCAAAACAGAATTGCCGAGCCGCTTTATGTAAAAAGCAAATATCAGGAGGGTGCGGAGCAACGTGAGATTGAACTCACTACTCACGAGGGCCAGGAATGTGACATAGTTGTCGAGGGTAATTTGCTCGTTCAAATCGGTGAGCACCAAGAAATTCTCGGTCCCGGTGACAGCATTTATTACGACAGTGATACGCCGCACGGAATGATTGCCGTAAACGGAAAGGATTGTATATTTTATGCAATCGTTCTTAATCCTACGGGCGAACCGATTCCGGAACTTTCACCGACACGTGCCGTTGCCGCTAAAAAGGTAACTCCCGATACAAAAGACCGTGTTTACCGTAAATATGTAAATGTTACCAAGAATGAAAACGGTACACCGGTTAAAATCGAATTTAAAAATATCGAAAAATTCAATTTTGCATTTGATGTTATAGATACACTTGCCGAAACGAAACCGAACAAACTTGCAATGTTGCACATCAGTGCGGATAAAACTGAAAATCGCTTTACTTTTAAGGATTTAAAACGTGCGTCCAATCAATGTGCAAACTATTTTAAAGCATTGGGTATTAAAAAAGGCGACAGAGTTATGCTTGTGCTTAAACGCCATTATCAGTTCTGGTTTGCCGTGCTCGGACTTAATAAATTGGGTGCTGTTGCGATTCCGGCGACAAACCAACTGCAAGAGCATGATTTCGAATACCGTTTTAAATCTGCCGGAGTTAATACGATTATCTGTACGGCGGACGGAGATACGGCACATCAGGTTGAATTGGCGGCGGAAAGCTGTCCTACGCTTCAAAACAAGCTTATCGTAAACGGTAAGCGTGAGGGCTGGCGCAGTTTTGACGAGGAATACCCTCTTTACAGCACACGTTATGCTCGTACGGAGGATGCACCGTGCGGAAAAGATCCGTTGCTTATGTTCTTTACATCGGGAACAACGGGATATCCGAAAATTGCGGTACACAATCATCTTTATCCGTTGGGACATTTCCATACGGCGAAGTATTGGCACAACGTTAACCCCGACGGCTTGCACTTTACAATTTCCGATACGGGCTGGGCAAAGTCAATGTGGGGTAAATTTTACGGACAATGGTTTGCGGAAGCGGCAACGTTTGTTTACGATTTCGACCGCTTTGATGCCGCCGACATTTTGCCTATGTTTGCGAAATATCAAATAACGACATTCTGCGCACCGCCCACAATGCTCCGTATGATGATAAAGCAAGACATATCGAAATACGATTTTTCGTCTGTTCAGCATATGACAACGGCGGGCGAGGCACTCAACCCCGAAGTTTACCGTCAATTTGAAAAAGCGACGGGCTTGCAAATACTTGAGGGCTTCGGTCAATCCGAAAGCACAATGATTATAGGTAACTTGAGAGGCGCACCTCATAAAATCGGTTCAATGGGTAAGCCCGCACCGATTTATGATGTTTCGCTGATGGATCCGGACGGCAATCCCGTTCCCGTCGGTGAACCGGGCGAAATCGTCGTTAATCTTCAAAACGGTTCGCCTTGCGGATTGTTTACGGGCTATTACAACGATAAAGAAAAGACCGATGAAGTAATTCACGACGGATATTACCATACCGGTGATACGGCTTGGCGTGATGAGGACGGATTTTATTGGTATGTCGGCCGTGTTGACGACGTTATTAAGTCGTCGGGCTACAGAATCGGACCGTTTGAAATAGAAAGTGTTATAATGGAACTTCCGTACGTTCTTGAGTGCGGCGTGTGTGCGGCACCCGACGAAGTCCGCGGACAAGTGGTTAAAGCCGTAATCGTGCTTACAAAGGGAACGGAACCGACGGAGGAACTTAAAAAGGAAATTCAAAAGTATGTAAAAGACCATACGGCGCCTTATAAGTATCCGAGAATCGTCGAATTCAGAACAGAGCTTCCGAAAACAACAAGCGGTAAAATTCAGCGTAATAAACTGTGAGGCTAACAATGAATTTCAATAAAAGAATAACTCTTTTGTGCGGACATTACGGCAGCGGAAAAACAAATGTCGCCGTTAATCTCGCAATGTTGCTGAAAGAACAATACGAAAAAGTGACGGTTGCCGATTTGGATATTGTAAATCCCTATTTCCGTACAAAAGACAGCAGTGATGATTTGGCAAAAGCGGGAATAAAACTTATCTGTTCCGAATTTGCGAACAGTAATGTCGATATTCCGGCGTTGCCGCAAGAAATGTATTCGATTACCGATGATACTTCACACAGAGTTTTGATCGACGTAGGCGGTGATGACCGCGGTGCTTTGGCACTCGGCAGATTAGCTCCCGCAATACTCGAAGAAAACGATTATGAAATGTTGATGGTAATAAACGGTTGCCGACCGCTTACGAGAACAGCCGAAGATACAATCGAAGTTATGCGTGAAATCGAAAGTGCCTGCGGAATTAAATTCACGGGACTTGTTAACAATTCGAATTTAGGTGAAGAAACAACGGCACAAGACGTTATAAATTCACTTAAATACGCAAACGAAGTATCAAAAGCTTCGGGACTTCCTTTGCGTGCGACATCGTTCAAGGCGGATTTGAATAACGAATTAGTCGACAAAGTGCCGATGCCGTTGGCGTTGACATTACAAAATAAAATACTCTGACCCAAATGGGCTTGTGATAAAAAAGGAGCGATATATATGGCTAAATTAACCTTTAAAACAGATAATTGTAAAGGTTGCGGACTTTGTGTAGATGCTTGTCCGAAAAAGATTTTGCAGTTGTCACCGGACAAGATAAACAAAAAAGGACATCATCCGGCAGAAATTACCGATGAAAGTGCTTGTATCGGTTGCGCATCTTGTGCGATTATGTGTCCGGACTGTGTAATTAAGGTAGAGAGGTGAGTAAAAAATGGCTGATAAGGTATTGATGAAAGGTAACGAAGCTATTGCGGAAGCCGCTATTCTTGCCGGCTGTCGTCATTACTTCGGTTATCCGATTACCCCACAAACAGAAATCGCCGCATACATGGCAAAGAAAATGCCGAAAATCAACGGCGTATTTCTTCAAGCAGAAAGTGAAATAGCGGCAATAAATATGGTTTACGGTGTTGCATCGGCAGGTCGCCGTGTAATGACATCGTCTTCAAGCCCCGGAATTTCACTCAAGAGTGAAGGTCTTTCATATTTGGCAGGTTCCGATTTGCCCGCACTCGTTGTTAACGTTCAACGCGGCGGTCCCGGTCTTGGCGGTATTCAGCCGAGCCAGGCTGACTATTTCCAAGCAACTCGCGGCAGCGGTCACGGTGACTATCATATGATAGTTCTTGCTCCCGCATCGGTTCAGGAAATGGCAGAGCTTACGGTTAAGGGCTTTGAACTTGCAGATACATACCGTATGACTTCAATGATTCTCGCAGACGGTACAATGGGACAAATGATGGAACCCGTATCTCTTGACCTTGAAGTTAAACCGGCTCCGGAAAAACCGTGGGCAACAACGGGTACAAAGCTTGAACGTACACATAATATCGTTAACTCGCTTTCACTCGTTCCCGAAGAACTTGAAAAGCTCAACTTCGAACGTTATGAAAGATATAATTATGTTAAAGAACACGAAGCAATGTATGAAGAATATATGATGGATGATGCCGAATACGCAATCGCCGCTTTCGGTATTGCATCTCGCGTAGCAAAGAACGCTATCAACGAAGCAAGAAAGCAAGGCATCAAAGTCGGTATGATTCGTCCTATTACATTGTGGCCTTTCCCGACAGCACCGTTTGAAAAAGCTGCCGATAAGGTTAAGGCAATTATTTCCGTAGAGCTTTCTATGGGTCAAATGATTGAAGATGTTAGATTGGCAACTGCTTGCAAAGTTCCCGTTACTCTTTGCAACCGTGTAGGCGGTATGATACCTTCACCCGAACAAGTATTGGAAGCAATTAAAGCAGTAGCTGAAAACGGAGGTGCAAAATAATGGTAGTATTTGATAAGCCTCATGCATTAAACGAAATGTCAATGCACTATTGTCCCGGTTGTACTCACGGTATTATTCACCGTTTGGTTGCTGAAGTTATGGACGAGTTGGGCATTGAAGGTAAAACAATCGGTGTTGCACCGGTCGGATGCTCTGTTATGGCATATAATTATTTTAACTGTGATATGATTGAAGCTGCTCACGGTCGTGCACCGGCAGTTGCAACGGGCGTTAAGCGTGCCGATCCCGAAAATCATATTGTATTTACTTATCAAGGTGACGGTGACTTGGCGTCAATCGGTATGGCGGAAACCGTTCACGCAGCGGCAAGAAACGAAAACATTACCGTAATTTTCGTTAATAACGCAATTTACGGTATGACGGGCGGTCAAATGGCACCTACTTCGTTGCCGGGTCAGGTTACTCAAACTTCACCTTACGGCCGTGACGTAAATCATTGCGGTTATCCCATTAAGGTTTGCGAAATGCTTTCGCAACTTGACGGTCCCGAATATCTTGAACGTGTTACGGTAAACAGCGTTAAGGCTGTTCGTAATGCAAAGAAAGCAATAAAAAAGGCTTTCCAAAATCAGTTGGACGGAAAAGGCTTCTCTTTGGTTGAAGTTGTTTCTTCTTGCCCGACAAACTGGGGCATGACACCTCAAGCGGCATTAAAATGGATTGACGAAAAAATGATTCCGTATTATCCGCTTGGCGTTTATAAAGACAGAAGTGCAGAGGAGGATAAATAATGAGTACAAAACAGATGTTACTTTCGGGTTTTGGCGGACAGGGTATCCTCTTTGCCGGTAAATTCCTTGCATATAAAGGCTTGACAGACGGTAAGCAAGTTAGTTGGTTGCCATCATACGGTCCGGAAATGCGCGGCGGTACGGCAAGCTGCAGTGTTATTATAAGTGACGACGCAGTCGGTTCACCGATTATTTCAAATCCCGACATTTTAGTCGCAATGAATCTTCCATCATTGGATAAGTTTGAAAATTCAGTAGTACCCGGCGGCATTATTTTGGCAGATTCAACATTGATTGAAAGAAAAGTAATGCGTGACGATGTTACGGTTTATTATATTCCCGCTACGCGTCTTGCAAGTGAAAATAATTTCCCGACTCTCGCAAATATGATTTTAATCGGTAAATTGTTGCAAGTTATGGGTGATTTCGATATTGATGTTATGAAAACTTCTCTTGCAAAGGTTATTCCGCCGAAACGTGCCGAAATGCTCGACGTAAACCTTAAAGCATTACAATTAGGCGCAAATTTCCAATAAAAAGTAACGGTTTTTTTCTTGACAAACGGAAAAAGCTGTGTTAAACTATCAAAAAATATTGAAATGCGTTGAGGGAACTATTCTTTTTCCGACCTTCATTTCAGAGAGCTGTCGTTTGGTGAAAGACAGTATGAAAAGAAAAAGAAGTCTCATTCCGTAGCAGAATCACTGAACGGTTTTGTCCTGTGTAGGTGGTTACGGCTTGCCCCGTTACCATGGCAAAAAGCTTGTTGGAGCTTATTGAGTTGACCGATTTATGTAAGTAATCGGTAAACAGGGTGGTACCGCGAAAAGAATTTCGTCCCTGAAACAGCAGTCAGCTGTTTCGGGGATTTTTATTTTTGTAAACACAAGTGACAAAGTCACTTTTCCTATATAAAGAAAGGATGAATAATTATTATGAAAACTATTAGAATTGCCGACGCTACTCTTTGTCGTGAACAGAACGCTTTTTCCTTTAAGGAAAAGCTTGAAATTGCCCGTCAGTTAGAAAAGCTATGCGTTGATGTTATCGAATTACCGGCAATCAGTGACGCGAGAACAGATATTTTATTCGTCCGTACAGTTTCATCATTTGTAAAAAAAGGTGTTTTATCGGTTGCCGCCGGACTGACGGAAGAAAGCATTGAGCAAGCGGCGGCAGCACTGTCAAACGCAGCTCACCCGTGTATTCGTATCGAACTGCCCGTTTCACCCGTCGGAATGGAATATACTTGCCATAAAAAGCCGAACAAAATGGGCGAATGGGTGGAAAAGGTTGTTTCAATGGCAAAAGAAAAGTGCGAAAACGTTGAATTTTCGGCCCTTGACGCAACAAGAACAGACCCCGAATTTCTTAAAAAACTCGTTGAAATCGCAGTGGCTAACGGTGCAACATCCGTTTCGGTTTGTGACAACGCCGCCGAAACAATGCCCGATGAATTTGCGGACTTTATCGCAGAGGTGTCAAGTTGGGTAAATGTACCCGTAGGCGTCGGCTGTGACAATAAAAACGGCTTGGCAACGGCACAGGCAATTCTTTCTGTTCGCAAGGGCGCGTCTTTTGTAAAAACGTCGGTTGACGGAAATCATGTGTCTTTGGACGTGTTTGCGACAATGGTTAAAAACTGCGGTGAAAAATACGGCGTTTCAACTGCATTGAAAAATACGGAACTTCACAGAATCGCAAAACAAATTCGTTGGATCAGCAATACAGCCGATATCGAACATGCGGCTGTTTCTGTCGGCGGAGTAACGACCGAGTCGGTTTGTCTTGACGAAAAAGACAGTCGTGCCGACGTTGTTGCGGCATCATCGAAATTAGGCTATGACTTGTCTGATGAGGACCAGGAAAAAGTGTACGAAGAATTCTTACGTGTTGCCGCCAAGAAAAAGGTCGGTTCAAAAGAACTCGAAGCAATAATCGCAAGTTCCGCTTTGCAAGTACCGTCAACATATAAACTGATAAGCTATGTTATCAATAACGGTAATATTATTTCGGCAAGTGCACAGATTACGCTTGAAAAAGAAGATAAGAGAATTCAAGAGGTTTGTATCGGTGCGGGACCTATTGATGCGGCATTTTTGGCAATAGACAAAATGGTCGGACATCATTATGAATTAGACGATTTTCAAATTCAGTCGGTAACAGAGGGCAAAGAAGCTATGGGTTCGGCTCTTGTTAAACTTCGTTCTGGCGGAAAACTTTATTCGGGTAACGGTATTTCGACCGACATTATGGGTGCGAGTATCCGCGCATACCTTAATGCCGTTAACAAAATTGTCTATGAGGAGGCGTAAAAGATGAATCTCTCGTTTTCAACAAAAGGTTGGCATGACAATACATTTGAGGAATTTTGCGAGGCGGCTGAATATCTTCATTTTGAAGGTATCGAGCTTCACAACATATATAACCGTCTTTTTACGGCAAAGGACGGAGCATTTCACGACTACGCGGCGGCAGCTACATTACGCCGTTTATATAACAAAAAGCTGAAAATTTCGTGTCTTGATACAATCGGCGAATTGGCTGACAAAGACAGTAATATCGAAGAAGAACTGTCAAGATGCTTGGAAATCGCGGAGAATTTACACATTCCGTACATTCGCTTGCGTGCCAAAGCGTCGGACGACACCGAAAACGCATTAAATCAGGTTAAAGAGTTTTTGAACAAAATGCTTCCCGAAGCAGAAACTCACGGAGTGACTCTTTTGCTTGAAACATCGGGACTTTTCGCAAGTTCATCGGTACTTCGCGATATGCTCGACAGCTTTGCCTGTGACAGTTTGGGCGCACTTTGGAATCTTTCGGCAGCATATTTCGAATGCGGCGAATCCGCCGAAGATGTAATCAAAAATCTCGGTGCTTACGTTCGCCACGTGCATTTTTGCGATGCCAAAAAGACCGACGGCGAAATTGAATATTGTCTTGCCGGTGAGGGAGAATTGCCGATTGCCGATATGATGCTTGCGTTACGTTCCGTAAATTACGACGGATATATTTCGCTCGTTTGGGATCCGGTATGGTGCGAAGACCTTAACGATATGGAAATCATTTTCTCACAGTACGTTAACTTTATGCGTCAGTTCAATGATCCGTCACGTAATGAAAAGACACTTTATCACAACCGTGCCCATACAGGTAAGTTTGTATGGAAAAAGGACCTCTTGATTGACTGCACGTTCTCGGACGTTCTTGACAGAATGGTTGAGGAATTCCCCGACCAATACGCTTTTAAATATACAACACTCGATTATACGCGTACATACAGCGAGTTTAGGGACGACGTTGATACCTTTGCACGTTCATTAGTCGCAATGGGTGTGCGTGCGGGACATCACGTTGCCGTTTGGGCATCAAATGTTCCTCAATGGTATATAGCGTTCTGGGCAACGGTAAAAATCGGTGCTGTTTTGGTTACGGTAAATACCGCTTATAAAATTGCCGAGGTTGAGTATCTGCTTCGTCAGTCCGACACACATACGTTGGTTTTAACCGAAGGCGCAAAGGACACACATTACGGCGAAATAATCGCAAAACTTTGTCCCGAATTGGAAACGTTACAAAACGGAGAGCCTTTACATTCACGTCGCTTACCGTTCCTTCGCAACGTCATAACCGTCGGATTTAAACAAAAGGGCTGTATGACGTGGGACGATGCATTATCACGCGCATCGCAAGTTCCCGTTGAAACGGTGTACAGAATGGCGGCTGCGGTTGATAAGGACGATGTCTGCAATATGCAGTATACATCGGGTACAACCGGCTTCCCGAAGGGCGTTATGCTCACGCATTATAACGTCGTAAATAACGGTAAGTATATCGGCGACCACATGGACTTGTCAACGGCGGACAGAATGATGATTCAAGTGCCGATGTTCCATTGCTTCGGTATGGTGCTTTCCATGACGGCGGCAATGACACACGGTACGACAATGTATCCGTTGCCGTATTTCTCTCCGAAACCGGCACTTGCATGTGTTCATAACGAACACATTACAACATTTAACGGAGTTCCGACAATGTTTATAGCAATGATGCAGCATGAGGACTTTGCGAAAACGGACTTTTCTTATATCAGAACGGGTATTATGGCGGGTGCAAACTGTCCTGCCGACCTTATGAAGCGTGCAACGGAAGTTATGAATATGAAGGAAATCGTATCTGTTTACGGACAAACGGAAGCGGCACCGGGCTGTACAATGAGCAGTTATTATGACTCGTTACAGGTAAGAACGGAAACAGTCGGCAGTGCTTTTGCGAATGTCGAGTGTAAGATCATTGATCCCGAAACGGGTGAGGATTGTCCCGACGGTGTAAACGGCGAGTTTGTAGCAAGAGGCTATAACATTATGAAGGGCTACTACAAAATGCCGAAAGCCACCGCAGACGCCATTGACAAAGACGGATGGCTTCACACGGGCGATTTGGCTTGTCGAACACCGGAAGGAAATTATCTTATTACGGGACGCCTTAAGGATATGATTATCCGCGGCGGTGAAAACATTTATCCGAAGGAAATCGAAGAATTTATTTATACTCATCCGAAAGTCAGCGACGTTCAGGTTATCGGTGTACCCGACGAACAGTACGGCGAAGAAATAATGGCTTGCATCATTTTGAAAGACGGCGAAACTATGACCGCAGACGAAATGAAAGCATACATAAATGCGAATATGGCAAGACATAAGGTGCCGCGTTACGTTGACTTCGTTAAGAGCTTCCCGATGAATGCGGCGGGAAAGATTTTGAAGTATAAAATGCGTGAAGAAGCATCTGAAAGATTGGGCTTAAAGAAATAATCGAATATACTTTAAAAGGAGATGTAAATATTTACATCTCCTTTTTGATATAAAAAAGCCTCGAAAGTATGTACTTTCAAGGCTTTATATAGTGCCGAATTTAATGTGAAAGATGTTCTTGTTCGGTTATCTCACTCGTAAGAGCGAGAATCTGCGGCGCGATTTTCGCACGTTCTTTCGCAAGAATTTTTTTGTAAATCGGGTATGTGATACAAACGCCTGCGATTCCGACGGTACCTATAATAATTCCGAGAACAAAGAACCGTGTCCAAACCATACAGCAACACATTCCGATGCCGAGAACGAGAGAACTTAATATGCCCATTGCTATTGATACGGCGGTTGCTTTGTCGTTAACGCTTTTGTCAAGACGTCGTACCTTTTCAAGTGTTGTTTCCTCACGCGGACAGTATTTCTCGCGGATTTTTGCGATTTCTTCCTGAGTTTCCGCCGAATAAGTGTATGAAAATTTATTGTTATCCATCATTATCTTCCTTTACAGTTTTCAGTAATTTATTGCCACGGCGAATCATATAAACAGCCATTCCGAAAACGAGTATGAGTACCGTTGTTCCGGTTGCGGTATTCATAATTTTCCGAAAACGGTCGTCGCCGTTGTCAAAACTTGTTATCATTGTAGCTTGAAGCGTGAACATCGACATAAGTGCGTAGGCAAAATTCAGCATTTTTGTTGCCGCCGTAATGGGATTTTCAAGCTTTCTGTTTTTTTGTAAATTTATAATTGCCGTCGTCATCGTAAAGAACGTGAATGTCGCTGTGGCGATAGTCATTGTTTGCGAATGTTCAATGCTTTTGTTTTGCAATATCATTTGAGCCGCAATGACCGACATTGCAATGTTTACCGAGAACATAAGAATTCCGATAAGTCGGTAAACACGAAGCTCATACGTTTTTCGCTCAACCTCCGATTTTCGACTTGCTTTTTTCGAATTTCCGACAAGCATAAATTTTATAAGGCCGAGAATTAAATAATAACCGCCGATTGCACCGAACCAGTAGGACTTGTTCACTAAACCGACGAAAATGTTAAAACTTGCATAGGCAATGTTGATAATCAGCGAAACGTAAAGCGATACGGCGGCGCGTAAATTTTTGTCGGAAAAATATTTATTTAAATATTTGTTGCGTTCTTTGAATTGCTTAACTTTGTTAATTACGGGAACGAGATTTATTATATCCGCCGTGAGCGTGTATGCGGAAACAACGTAAGAAATATATGATGTTATCGCATTTGCATATTCGCTTGTAAAAACAAAGCAAAGAAGAATGACTGAAACGATATTTAAAAAGAGTAATATCAAAAAATGCGGTGAGAAAAGTTTTTTGACAGTCAAAAGAACGTTTTTCAAATTATTTCCTCCGTATTGTAACCGTGAAAACACTGCCGACATTTAATTCGCTTTGAACGGAAATTTCCGCTTTGACAATATCAATAACACGCTTTACAAGAGAAAGTCCCAAACCGTTACCCTGTGTTGAGTGTGAAGTTTCTCCTTGGTAAAATTTATCGAATATGTGCTTGCCCGTTTCTTGCGTCATTCCGCAACCGGTATCTTTAAAGGCAACCGAAACACTGTCGCCGTCAGCCGTGAGCATTACGGAAACGGTTCCGCCGCTTTCGGTGAATTTGAAGGCATTGGAGAGAAGGTTGTTCCAAACAAATGCCAAAAGTTCGTAATCGGAGGTTACGGTGACACCGTCGGGAATATCCGCTTCTATTTCTATATTTTTTTCTTCCCAAACATTTTCAAAAGCCAAAAGACATTCGCAAAGCTGTTCGCTGAGATTATATTCTTTGAAATTCGGGAAAATTTGCTGATTTTCAAGCTTGTTCAGTCTTAAAATATTCGAAATCAAATCGGAGAGGTTTTTCGTCGATGTAATAATCGCATCGGCGTATTCCGTTTGCTTTTCCTCCGCTAAATCCGGTGATTTTAAGAGCGTTGCGTAATTTTGTATTGCCGCGAGAGGCGTTTTGATTTCGTGGGAAACATTTGAAATGAAGTCGGTTCTTAAAGTTTCGATTCCCGAAAGTTCCCCTACCATTTTGTTAAGATTTTGAATGATTACGTCAAACTCGTTTTGCGTATAAAAATGAGAATAATCTTTTATTCTTACCGAAAAATCGCCTTCGGTAATTTTCTGAGTTGCGTTCAGTATTTTTTTTACGGGACGTTCAACCGAAATTTTTCTTCTGACAGTGTCGAAAATACAAAACACAAGACTTAAAAACAGTACGTTGCCGAAGGTGAATATTGCACCGTTTCGAATGTTCTGTATATCAATTTGCGCGGTTTTCAAAAAAAGCATCATTGAACACGTGACAACAAACGCAACCGGAAAGAAGAAAAGAATATAATTCTTTATCGAAAATATACTGTGCTTAATCTTTTTTGTGCTTTTCATTTCAACACCGCCTTATATCCCAAACCGTGAACGGTAACAATTTCAAAATCTTCACATTCCGACAGCTTGTCACGAAGTTTTGTCATATAGACGTCAACCGTTCTCGGACCCGAAGTTGTTTCGCTGTCCCAAAACTCATCCATAAGCTGAAAACGTGTAAATGTTTTTTTGGGATAAGAAAGCAGTTTGTAAAGCAGGTCAAATTCACGCTTGGTCAAAGAAATTTCTTCACCGTTAAGTTCCGCGACACGTTGTTCCGTATCCATCGTGAAACTGCCGACGGTAAGCTTTTTGCTGCTTGCTATTTTTGCTCGGCGAAGAAGTGCGCCTATACGAAGCAAAAGCTCGTCAAGGTCAATGGGCTTAACCATATAATCGTCAATGCCGACTTTGAAGCCGCGTTGCTTTGAAGTGATATCGTCACGTGCCGTCATAAAAAGAATGGGTATTTCCTTGTCAAGATTTCTTACGCTTTTCGCAAACTCAAAGCCGTCGATTTCCGGCATCATAATGTCTGAAATAATAATGTCGAAAACATTGTCACACAGCTTGTCGTATGCGGAATTTGCGTGCAAGCAACCGACGGCATCGTATCCGTTTTCGTTCAGAAAAGCACATACGGTACGGTTTAAATCACGGTCATCCTCAAGAACTAATATTTTAAACAAAACAAACACCCCTTTATTGTCTATACGGATTATATCATATAATTGTTAAAGTTGTGTTAAAAAGTCACTTAAAATATTAACTCGTAAATTATTTTTTAAATCCGACGCACATGGGAATAAGACACAGAAGAAGTACAATACCCGCAATGCCGACAACAATACCGAAAACCGTTTTATGCCACACGGTAATCATTGCCATACCCGTACCGAAAACAAGTGCTGCCGTAATTCCGAATAATACCTTTCCGACCGTCTTGAGATTGACGTGAATTTTTTTGCCGCTTTTAATAAATAGTGTCAAACCGAGAGCCAAAAGCAATATTCCGCCGACAACTCCGCAAACAACACCGTATTTAAATGAATTCCATTCCGAAATCAAGCACATACACATACCGAGCGAAAACAGAATTCCGCCTACCGTTCCTACAAGAATCGAGATAAAAGTTTGTTTTTTCATTTTTTTGCCTCCGTTTATTTGATTTTTCGGCACACCGTTGATGTGCCTTTTTCGTTGTGGCTTAAGTTTAGAGTAAACTTGTTTATGAAATGATTAAAAATTGTTTAAGTTTTGTTAAAAAATTCTCAAATAAAAACACATTTGCTATAGATTATTTTACCTAACTGTGATATAATCTAATGAGATTATTCGTTGTGAGGTAATATTTATGCCGTCATATTTGTTTGTTCATTTTACAAGTGATAAAACGGGCGATAAAGAGAATGTTTGGTTCTCTGTCAGTCGCGACGGGTTAAATTGGACCGATTTGGGCGGAGAAAAACCGATTCTCACGTCAAAAAGCGGAACAACGGGGATTCGCGATCCGTTTATCGTCTATGACGAAAACCTTAAAAAGTATTTTATAATCGCAACGGATTTGCTTGCGTTAAGCGGAAATTGGTACGATTTTTCTCATAAAGGCAGTCGCTCGCTTCTTGTTTGGGAGTCGGCTGATTTAATAAACTGGTCCGAGGAACGTATGTGTGAAGTCGGTGTTGAAAACGCGGGTTGCGTTTGGGCCCCCGAAGCGATATACTGCAAGGAAAAAGAAATGTGGTTTGTCTTTTGGGCGTCTTGCACGAAAGAGAACGGCGAACAGCAGCACAAACAACGTATCTACGGTGCTTTTACGACTGATTTTGCGAAATTTACACCGACATTTAAGTTTATTGATGCCGAAACCGACATTATTGACACAAACATTGTTTGGGACAAAGGGTTTTATTACCGCTTTTCAAAGGACGAAACAAATAAGGTTATTACCATTGAACGAAGCGAAAAGCTTATAAGCGATAAGTGGGAAAAAATTCACTCAAAAACTCTCGCTGACTTTGAAGGACTTGAGGGCCCCGAAGCATATTATATTGACGACTTGCGGAAATGGTGCTTGATTGCGGATCAGTACAGAACGAACAACGGCTACACACCGTTCTTGTGCGATGACCTTGCAAGCGGCGTTTTTACTCAAATATCGCCCGATGGCTTTTCTATGGGAAAAAGGAAAAAGCGTCACGGCGGAGTCATTAAGATCAGTGACGAGCAAGCCGAAAAGCTTGTTGAAAAATTCGGCACGGATAAATAATGTTTAATAATATTTTATATTTATATAAGGAAAGGTCGGAAACCAAATGAAAAATTATGATGTTATCGTAATAGGTGCCGGTAACGGCGGTCTTGCCGCAGCAGCTACTTGTGCCAGAGCAGGTCTTTCAACGCTTTTGCTTGAAAGACACAACATCCCCGGCGGTTCTGCAACATCTTTCGTAAGAGGAAGATTCGAGTTTGAACCGTCACTTCACGAACTTGCCGGTACAAGTAATCCTCCGGATGACGATACGGCGGCAAGATTATTCCAACGTATTGATGCGGACTGTGACTTTTTAAGACACGAATCCACATTCCGTCTTGTCGTTCCGGCAAAGGAAGGCGAAAAAGATGCGTTTGTCAATGAAGACGGCGTAAAGGTAAGCCTGGACGCACGTATGCCGATCGGCTTTGAAGCATTTTCAAGAAAGCTTGATGAAATTGTACCGGGTTCTTACGAAAGCAGCCGAAAGGCATTCGATTTGTCAATTCGTATGTTTGACACTTTGAACGCACTTGAAGATCCCGCAAAGCTTCCCGCACACTTTAAGGATTTCCCCGATATTCTTCGTATGGGCGCTTATACAATGAACGATGTTCTCGATACTCTCGGAATGCCTAAAAAAGCACAGGATGTTTTCAATACATATTGGTGCTATCTCGGTGTTCCCGGCTCGAAACTCGACTTCCTTTATTATATGGCAATGCTTTACAGCTATGTTAAAAACGGAACGTCGATTCCTCATCTTCGCAGCCACGAAATGAGCCTTGCTCTTGATAAGGTTATCCGTGACAACGGCGGAGATATTTGGTATAACTCCGAAGTTACAAAGGTTATTATGAAGGACGGTAAGCCCGCCGGAGTTGTAATAAACGGTGAAAAAGAGGTTTACGGTAAGAGATTTATTTGTAACTCTTTCCCGAACCGTGTATGGACAGATTTGTTTGATCTTAAGGATATTCCGGAAAGACAGCTCAAACTTTCAAACGCAAGAACCGTTTCAACGGCTCTTACCACTGTTTATCTCGGTATGAACGTAACAAAAGAGCAACTCGGAATTAAGGACTATTCTACATTTATCGCTCCCACGTCCGATTCGGATGAACAATTCGCTTTGGTATCAAAATATTTCAGCGGTTATTGTATCATCAACTGCCTTAACGAAATTATACCCGACTGTACTCCGGAAGGCACATGTCAGTTGTTCCTTACGGGAATGACTATGGGCGACGTTATGAAGGGCGTTGAACCTAAGGATTATAAGAAATTCAAGACAGAAGTTGCAAAAGATATGATTGAAACGTGTGAAAAAGCTCTTAACATTTCAATCACTCCTTATATCGAAGAAATCGAAATCGGTTTGCCGCCGACGTTTGCAAGATATCTCAATACGCCGCAAGGTACACCTTACGGATATTGGCTTGAAAAATGGGACAGTATGCTTCCGCGTACAATTCAGTTTGAAGCTGACAAACCTTTTGAAAACTTTATTTTCTGCGGTGCACACCAAGAACGCGGAGACGGTTATTACTCGGCATATTATACGGGTGAAAAAGCCGCAAATCTTACTATTAAGGCATTAAAGAAGGAGGGCAAATAAAATGAGCGATAAAACAACAGGTATTTTAAAACCTCTTAAAGCTACAAAATTCATCTCGGCAATTCCGGACAGACAAACAAGAATTAAAAATGCTCCTGCCACTCTTCCTAAGGAAAGTGATAACGCAACTGCCCTTGCAAGAGCGTTGCACCCGAAACGTCAATATTTAACTGTTGCCGACGTTAAGCAAATGTCGGAGGATTGCAAAACCTTTACACTTGTTCCCGATGCGGAAAGAGGAACAACGGCTCTTGCATATTTCGGTGCAGGTAAATATCTTACCGTTTTCGAAACAATCGAAGGTATGCCCATAACAAGAGCTTATTCGATTTCTTCTTCTCCCAAAGATTCTCTTGAAGGCAAGTACACCTTGACTATTAAATTGGTTGAGGGCGGACTTATGTCACGTTACATTTTCGATACTTGGCAGGTTGGCACAAAAGTCGAAGTTTCGGCTCCGGCAGGTAATTTCGAATATCAACCGATAAGAGATGCCGAAACAGTTATCTGTGTTGCGGGCGGCAGCGGTATTACTCCGTTCGTTTCAATGGCAAATGCAATCGCAGACGGTGACGAAGATTTTAATATGATTCTTCTTTACGGCAGCAGAAATTACGACAATATTCTTTTCCGTGAAGAACTTGACGAACTTCAAAAGAAGTGTGATAAAATCAAGGTTGTTCATGTTTTGAGCGACGAAGAAAAAGACATTGACGGAACCGAAAAGGGCTTCATTACGGCAGAACTTATTCAAAAGTATGCACCGACCGACAAGAATTACTCGATATTCCTTTGCGGACCTCAGCAAATGTATGCTTTTGTGGATAAAGAACTTGAAAAGCTCAACCTCCCGAAAAAGTATGTACGTCATGAAATGTTCGGTGAATTCCACAATCCTCAGACTCAGTCCGATTATCCGCAAGGCGTACCGGAAAAGGTTAAAATAACCGTTACAATTCAAGATAAGACATGGACCGTTGAGGGTAATTCCGGCGATTCGGTTATGCAAACACTTGAAAAGAACGGAATTTCCGTGCCCGCACGTTGCAGAAGCGGTGAGTGCGGATTCTGCCATTCACATCTTCTTTCCGGTGAAGTGTATGTACCGAAGCACCTTGAATATCGCAGACTTGCCGACTATAAATTCGGTTGCATTCATCCGTGCTGTTCGTTCCCGCTTACAGATCTCGTGATCAATGTTCCCGTGGCAAAATAATTTAATATTTTTAAAGGTCTTGAGTTCATTAACTCAAGACCTTTTTTATAAGCTTAAAATTTTTTCTTTACTTTTTCGACAAATTAAAATATAATTTATATATACTTTTTTTAAAAAGGGAGAAATGATGATGGAAAAAGGTCTTAAAAAGCAATACGGACTTTTAATGGCTATCTGTATGGTTGTAGGTACCGTTATCGGTTCGGGCGTTTTTTTCAAAGCACAGGCACTTCTTCAAAAAACCAACGGTGATATGCCGATGGGAATTCTCGCATGGATAATCGGCGGCGTAATTATGATTTGCTGCGTTCTCGCGTTTTGCGTTATGGCTCAGCGATATGAAAAAGTTAACGGACTCGTTGACTATGCCGAAGCAACACTCGGCAGTAAATACGCTTATATGATGGGTTGGTTCGCAACCGTAATCTATGCTCCCGCAATGACATCTGTTCTTGCTTGGCTTACGGCAAGATATTTTTTAACTTTTCTGGCATCGGTTAATCCGCAATTAAGTCTTGTCGGTGATCCCGTTAACAGCTCGGAAACGTTTTTGCTTGCGGGTTTCATTCTTATTGTTGTTTTTGCAATTAACACTCTTTCCCCGAAGCTTGCCGGAAAGGTTCAAATCAGTGCTACGTTCATTAAACTTACACCACTGCTTTTAATGGCTGTTTTCGGAACAATTTACGGACTTACACATAATTTCGCAGGCACGCCCGACACAACGATTTTGGCGGCAAATTTCTCAACGGGAACGGGCAATTACTCCGCACTTTTCGGTGCCGTTGTTGCCACTGCGTTTGCTTATGAGGGCTGGATACTTGCAACATCAATCAATTCGGAAATCAAGGACTCAAAGAAAAATCTTCCGATTGCTCTTGTTTTAGGCGGAATTATTATCGTTGCCGTATATCTTTTCTATTATATCGGTATCGCGGGCGGCGCTCACGTTTCAACTCTTATCAATGAAGGTACGGCTTCCGCATTCACAACGGTATTCGGTAATGTTCTCGGTAACATACTCAATCTTTTTGTTGCGGTTTCTTGTCTGGGCACTCTTAACGGACTTCTCATAGGTTGTATTCGAGGAATGTATTCACTTTCCGTTCGTAATATGGGACCTAAAGTTAACTTGATGAAACAAGTTGACTCCGCATCGTGTATGCCGGCAAACTCTTGCATCGTCGGACTTGTAATCATAATTTCTTGGCTCGTTTATTTCTACGGTGCAAACCTTGCCCCTGAATCATGGTTCGGTAAATTCAGCTTCGATTCCTCCGAACTTCCGATAATAACGATTTACGGACTTTATATTCCTATTTTTATTAAGTTTATGCAAAAAGAAAAGGATCTTCCGTTTGTAAAACGCTTCCTTTTACCTTCGTTGGGAATTGTCGGCTCTGCATTTATGGTATTTGCCGCAATTTATTCACACGGTTATGCACCGTATATGGCGGCAAAAGAAGCAGGCGAAGGCTTCTCGTGTCCCGTACTGTTCTATTTGATTATATTCTGTGTACTTATGCTTATAGGACGTTTGCTTATGAATCCTAAACAAAAGGAAAACTGATAAATAACAACAAAAACCGACAAAGGCGGCTCACGTGTGTGATGTGTCTTTGTCGGTTTTTCTTTTTTTTATGCGAAAAATTGATTTGTTCGACAGCTCTACCGTAAAGCCCGCAGAATTTCTTTCTTTTCCTCTGTAATTTGATAGCTTTCAACGGCTTTTTGAATTGTTTTTCTATGTACCCAAGGGGAAAGTCTTCTTTGACTGATGTACGGAAAAACGGCATCCCATTGCTTTGCGAGTGCTGTGGCAAAATACCACGCAATCATCATATTTATGTAATATTCGTCGCTATCTATCTTTGCAACCTTTTCCGCAAATTCAACGGAAAAGCCGTCATCAAGATAATATGCCATAAGTGTTTCTATACCGAAACGCACGGTGTAGGTGTGAGAAGAATTTAACCACTTGTCAATTTCGAAAATGAGCTTATCCTTATTTTTCTTGAAGATTTTCGGACGCATACTGTCGCACGTTGCCCAATTATCGACAAACGGGAGAAAATTATTTAATTGATTGATACAGTCGTCAAAATCTTTTATTTCACAAATCAAAAATGCGTGCAAATTGTTTTCTTCGTAATATTTGTGCGGCAAAGCGTTTAAAAAAGCGTCGCAAAAAGGTTCGGCTTTTATTTCTTTCGCAAGCTTGCGGATTTTCGGAACTTGCACACCTATAACCGTGTCGGAGTCAACCGTCGGCATAAGTTTTGAAGAAAAAGCTTTATATTCGGTGTCACCGAGAGAAAAAAGTTTACTTTTTATTATGTCCATAGTAATGCCGCCTTATAAACGATACATAATTGCGAATTGTTCAAGACTTTAACTTAAACGTTTGCGCAGAAGTATAATAGCATATTTACACCGCCCGTTCAACTTATATTTTTTTACTTTGCTATGGTATTTCTTTACAAAATATGGTAAAATAAATACATATATAGTTTTTGGAGCAGTATTATGAAAATTTTAGCGATTGACGGAAACAGCATATTAAACCGTGCCTTTTACGGCATAAGAGCCTTGTCGACAAAGGACGGTCGTTTTACCAACGGAATATACGGCTTTTTGACCATTCTTATGAAACTTCGCGACGAGGTTAATCCCGACGGAGTGGCAGTTGCTTTTGACTTGAAAGCACCGACATTCAGACATAAAATGTATGATGGATACAAAGCTAACCGTCACGGAATGCCGCCCGAACTTGCAAGCCAGCTTCCCGTTTTAAAAGAGCTTCTTGATGCCATGGGCTATAAAATCTTGACTCTCGAAGGCTATGAGGCGGACGATATTCTCGGCACAGTTGCATCAATGTGCACAAGTGACGATGAGTGCTTTATAGCAACCGGCGACAGAGATTCTTTTCAGCTTGTGCGTGATAACGTAACGGTCCTTTTGCCGCATACGAAAATGGGTACAACCACAACGGAAGTTTATACTCCGTCGAGAATTATGGCGGAATACGGAGTAAAACCGTTGCAAATGATTGACATTAAAGCCTTACAAGGCGACGCGTCCGACTGTATTCCGGGTGTTGCCGGCGTGGGACAAAAAACGGCGGGCGACTTGATTCAAAAATTCGAGTCAATCGAAAAAATCTATGCCGATATTGATACTCTTGAAATCAAAGAAACGTTGAGAAACAAATTGAAAAACGACAAGGAAAAAGCATTCTTGAGCTACACTCTCGGAAAAATCATAAGCGATGCTCCCATCGGCTGTGAACTTAAAGATTTCACGGTGCGAGATGCGAACGAGGAAAAAGTAAGAACAATGCTTGCCGATCTCGAAATGTTTAAGATTATCGAGAAACTTAATTTGGCTGCTCCCAAAACAGCACCTAAGGTTGAGAAAACGGTCGAACTGAGCTTTGTCGAAAACGTTGACCTTAATGAACTTGCCGAAAAAATAAAGGTGGAAAGCAGTGCGTACTTTACTGCCGATTACAAAGATTTGGACAATCCCGTTTTCTGCTTCCTTTGTAATAATTCCGTTTACCTTGTCGAACCGATGTATTCGGGCTATTTTGAATTTTTGAAACGAATTTCGGAAGACGAAAGCATAAAAAAATATACCGACAATTCTAAACTTTTATACAGATTTGCGTTGCTGAATAACATTGAGATTTCGGGACTTGAACTCGATACGTCTTTGGCGGGATACATTCTTAATCCGTCGTCGAACAGTTATAATCCCATAAGGCTTAGCGAAGAGTATAAAACACCGATGCCGAAGGTGAACAGCGAACTTGCCTTGGCACGCGAATGTGCGGTAATGAAAGCCGTTTGTGTAAGTTTGAAAGCTCAAATCGAAAGCAACAGCCAAGAATATTTGCTTTATGAAGTCGAAATGCCGTTGGCAAAGGTCCTTGCCTCAATGGAGCATATCGGCTTTATGGTCGACCGTAAGGGAATTGCCGACTTTACAGTGAAAATCAGCAACGAACTTAAAACAATTCAAAATGAAATTTACGAAATTGCGGGAGAAGAATTTAATATAAATTCTCCGAAACAGTTGGGCACAATACTCTTTGAAAAGATGAAACTACCGGCAAAAAAGAAAACGAAAAGCGGATATTCCACGAATGCCGATGTGCTTGAAAGCCTTCAAGACGAAAGCCCTATTATCGAAAAAATATTGTGGTACAGAACACTGTCAAAACTTTATTCGACATATTGCGAAGGACTTTTAAAAGTTATAGGAGAGGACGGAAGAATACATTCTTCGTTTATTCAAACCGAAACGCGTACCGGCAGAATATCATCGACGGAACCGAACCTTCAAAACATTCCCGTCCGTAAAGAAATCGGACGTGAAATGAGAAAATTCTTTGTGGCAAAGGACGGTTGCCTTTTGGCTGATGCCGACTATTCTCAAATCGAACTTCGTGTTTTAGCCCACATTGCAGACGATACGGAAATGATAACCGCTTTTAACGACGAGGTCGATATTCATACCGTTACCGCATCACAAGTGTTTAATATGCCCGTTTCGATGGTAACGCCGTTAATGAGAAGTCGTGCCAAGGCGGTTAATTTCGGCATAGTTTACGGTATCGGTGCGTTTTCGCTTGCCAAGGATATAGGAGTCACACGCAAGGAGGCGGACGAATATATAAAGGGATATCTTCGTCATTATTCCGGCGTGGATAAATATATGGAAAATGTTGTTGCAAACGCAAAGGAAAAAGGTTATGTAAGCACTCTTTGGGAGCGAAGAAGATACTTGCCGGAACTTACCTCATCAAACGGAATGCTTCGTTCATTCGGCGAAAGAGTCGCACGCAATATGCCTATTCAGGGAACGGCTGCCGATATAATTAAAATCGCAATGGTAAGAGTTTACAACAGACTTAAAGCCGAAAATATGCAGTCACGTTTGATTTTGCAAGTGCACGACGAATTGATTGTCGAAGCTCCTGAAAACGAGATTGAAAAAGCGGCGGCGATTTTAAATGAAGAAATGGAAAACGCATGCAAAATGAAAGTAAGACTTCGTGCTGACGTTAACGTAGGAAAAACGTGGTATAGTGCAAAAGGTTGATTTATGAAAAAAGTAATGTTTATATGCAGCGGTAATACTTGCAGAAGTCCGTTGGCAGAGGGACTTTTTAAGAAGTATATCGCAGACAAGAAAATAACCGATATAGAGGTTGACAGTGCGGGCGTTACGGCGTTTCCGGGTGATGAAGTAAGTGTGAATTCCGCACTTGTTTCAATAAAACGCGGTGTGGATATTTCGCTTCATAGGGCGAAACCGCTTAATCCTCAACACATTTCGGAAACCGACTTGTTTGTTTGTGTGAGCAGTTCTCACGAAAAAGTTGTCGGCAGATATGTCGACAAATCACACATAATGACACTGAATGTTGACGACCCTTACGGCAAAAGCGTTGAGGCTTATGAAAAGTGTGCTTTGCAAATCGAAAAAGCGTTTCCCGAAATTTTAAGTGTGTTGCAAAAACTAACCGTTTGCCGAAAAATGACAGAAAACGATATTGTCAAAATAGCCGAGCTTGAACGTGAATGTTTCAGCAAGCCGTGGAGTGAAAATTCTTTAAGAGAAGAACTTGAAAACGAAACAGCGAGATTTTTCGTTCTGCAAAATGACAAAGGCGTTGTGGGATATATCGGTGCGAATAATGTTTGCGGAGAAGTTTATATAAACAACGTCGCCGTGACAAAATCGGAACGCGGTAAGGGTTACGGTAAAATTTTGGTAAATCATTTAATAAACCAAAGCAGCTTTGAAAATGCAAGCTTTTTGACGTTGGAAGTACGAAAGAGTAATACTTCCGCCATAAAGCTGTACGAATTATGCGGATTCAAAAAAGTCGGGGAAAGACGTAATTTTTACTCTAAACCTCAAGAGGACGCATTGCTTTACACATATTATTTAAAAGGATAAATGTTATGAAAATTTTAGCTATTGAAAGTTCGTGCGACGAAACTGCCGCTGCGGTGGTGGAGGACGGCAGAACGGTTTTGTCCAACGTAGTATCGACACAAATCGAAAAACATAAAATATTCGGCGGAGTTGTGCCGGAAATCGCATCACGCTTGCATACCGAAAATATTTCTTGGGTGGTAAAGCGGGCTCTCGAAGATGCAAAATGTACGGTAAACGATATCGACGCCGTTGCGGTGACTTATGCACCGGGACTTATCGGGGCTTTGCTCGTCGGTGTCAATTACGCAAAGGGACTTGCTTTGGCAAGCTCAAAACCGTTGGTCCCCGTTCATCATTTGCGTTCGCATATTGCGGCGAATTATATTACGCATAAGGACTTAAAGCCGCCGTTTATGTGCCTTGTTGTGTCGGGCGGAAATACGTTGCTTTGCAAAGTGAATGATTATACCGACTTTGAAGTGGTAGGCAGAACGCGTGACGATGCGGCGGGCGAGGCTATGGATAAGGCGGCTCGTACGTTGGGGCTTTCGTATCCCGGCGGAGTAAATCTTGATAAAATCAGTAAAAACGGGGATAATACAAAGTATAAATTCCCTAAACCGCATATTGACGGCAGTCCGCTTGATTTCAGCTTTTCGGGACTTAAAACTTCGGTTTTGAATCTCGTTCACAACGCTTCGCAAAAAGGCGAAGAATTAGATGCCGCCGACGTCGGAGCATCGTTTATAAATGCCGTTGTCGATTCGCTTTCCGACAATACGGTTAAGGCGATGGAACTTTATAACGAAAAGACTCTCGTTTTGGCAGGCGGCGTTTCGGCAAACTCCGTGCTTCGCAAAAGAATGGAGGAGCTTGCAAAGGCACACGGTTGGAAACTTTATTTACCGGATTTATCTCTCTGCGGCGATAACGGTGCAATGGTCGGAGCTCAAGGATATTTTGAGTTCATCAGCGGAAAAAGAGCCGGAATGGATCTTAACGGAAGGGCTACTGCCGATATTACCGAAAAATAAAAAAATAATTGACAAATAATTAACATTTTAACTATTGAAAAGCGACCGGAAATATTATATAATTAACTAAAATAGGTAAGTTTGGACTTATTTTATCAATAAAATGTATTTATATAAAGGAGTAAACAAATATGGCACTCACAACAAACAAAAGTGTACTTGCTTGGATCGAAGAAAAAATCGACCTCGTAAAGCCGGATAGCGTTGTTTGGGTTGACGGCTCAGAGGAACAACTCGAAGCTCTCAGAGCAGAAGCTTGTGCAACAGGCGAAATGGTAAAGCTCAACGAAGAACTTCTTCCCGGCTGTTACTATCACAGAACAAAGCCTAACGACGTGGCACGTGTTGAAGACAGAACACTCATCTGCTCTAAAAAAGAAGAAGATGCAGGCCCGACAAATCACTGGATGGATCCCGAAAAAGCTTATGAAATGCTTTATGATATCGCACGCGACAGTTATAAGGGCAGAACAATGTATGTAATTCCTTACTCAATGGGCCCCGTAGGTTCACCGCTTGCTAAAATCGGTGTTGAGCTTACCGACTCTATTTATGTTGTTCTCAATATGGCAATTATGACTCGCGTAGGTGCTAAGGTTATGGAAGCACTCGGCGACAGCAATGACTGGGTTCGCGGACTTCACTGCAAATGTGACGTTGACCCCGAAAAGAGATGGATTTGTCAGTTCCCCGAAGATAACACAATCATTTCCGTTAACTCGGCATACGGCGGAAACGTTCTTCTCGGTAAAAAGTGCTTTGCTCTTCGTATTGCTTCTTATCAAGGTAAAAACGAAGGCTGGCAAGCAGAACATATGCTCATTCTCGGTATCGAAAATCCGAAGGGCGAAGTAAAATATATTTGTGCCGCTTTCCCGTCGGCTTGCGGTAAAACAAACCTTGCAATGCTTATTCCTCCCGAAGGATACAGAGAAAAGGGCTATAAAGTTTGGTGCGTAGGCGACGATATTTCTTGGATCAGAAAGGGTGCAGACGGCAGACTTTACGCTATCAACCCCGAAAACGGCTTCTTCGGTGTTGCACCGGGTACAAACGTTAAGTCAAATCCGAATGCTCTTGCTTCAACAAAGAAGGGTACAATTTTCACAAACGTTGCACTTAATCTTGATAATAATACAGTTTGGTGGGAAGGCCTTGACAAGAATCCTCCTGTAAACGCAGAGGAGTGGACAGGCATTAAGACAAACGGTGTTGAATGGAAAGCAGAAGGCAAAAACCTTGCTCACCCGAACAGCCGTTTCACTGCTCCCGCAGTTAACTGCCCTTGCATCAGCTCGGAATTTGAAAATCCCGCAGGCGTACCGATTTCGGCTATCGTATTCGGCGGCCGCCGTGCAAAACTCGCTCCGCTTGTATATCAGTCACGTGACTGGAATCACGGTGTGTTCGTAGGTTCGATTATGGCTTCGGAAACAACAGCTGCCGCTGCCGGTGCTGTCGGCGTTGTTCGTCGTGATCCTATGGCTATGCTTCCTTTCTGCGGTTACAATATGGGTGACTATTGGCAGCACTGGATTGACATCGGTAAGACTCTCGATGCCGATAAGGCTCCTAAAATTTTCAATGTTAACTGGTTCAGAAAAGATGATGAAGGCAACTTTATGTGGCCCGGTTTCGGTGACAACCTTCGTGTTCTCGAATGGATTATCAAACGTTGTGAAAACGAAGTAGATGCACAGGAAACCGCAATCGGCTATTTGCCTTATGCAAAAGACATCAACCTCGAAGGCATTGAAGACGAAGTTACTGTTGAGTCATTGGAAAGCATTCTTGACGTTGATAAAGCTCTTTGGAGTGCGGAAGCAGAAGGTATCGGCGAATTCTATGCAAAATTCGGTGATAAGCTTCCCGAAACACTTAAGGACGAACTTGAAACTCTTAAGAATAATCTTAAACAATAAGACAGCTTAATAGACGGCACCTTCAATGCGGAGGTGCCGTGTTTTTTTGCTTTTAAATTGACAAATTGAGCTTTAAAACTTGATTTTTTTCTAAATACATTTATAATACTAACATAGCCGTATTAACGGCAATTTAACGTGAGAGATAAAAAGGAATGATATGATGAAAAAAACTCTTCCCAAGAGTAAAATGATTAGATATTGCCTTTCGGATATCGCAAAAGGCTTGTTTAACGGTATGATAGGTAACTATTTGCTTTATTTTTTTCAGCCTACAGTAAAAAGCGGAATTCCGAACTTGCTTCCGCAAAATAAATTGCTCGGATTTGTAACGATAATTGCATTGATTACCGGACTCGGTAAGGTGGTAGATGCTGTAACTGATCCGTGGGTTGCAAGCCTTTCGGACAGATGCAACAGCAAAAACGGACGAAGAATGCCGTTCTTAAAAGCGGCTGCGATTCCGTATGCCGTGTCAGTACTTATGGTGTTTATGGCACCGTTTAAATCCGGCTCTTTCGCAAATGCCATTTGGGTAGGCTTTTTCCTTATTACGTATTATGTTGCATACACGTTTTTCTTTATTCCGCGTAATGCTCTTATACCGGAAATAATCACCGACGCAAAGGACAGAGTCGGTTACTATGCAATCAGTACGGCATTCTTTATGGGCTCAAGCTCGTTTATGTATGCCGCAACACTCTTTGTTGATATAATCAAAAAACTCGGAGTAAGCACTCTTTGGTCTTGGAGAATTGTTTTCACGATTTTCTCCGCAATAGGACTTGTTTGCGTGCTTCTCGGTGCAACGGCATTTAAAGAAAAAGATTATGTTGAAGAAAACGTTAAGCCGAAGCAATCGCTTTTAAGCTCGGCAAAGACCATTTTGAAAAACAAAACATTTGTTACATTTTTCGCAGGCGACTTGTTCAGCTACATATCAATGGCATTTTTCCAAACAGCAATGCTTTATTATATCACAATGCTGTTGAACGTTCCGGAGGAACAGTCGTTTCTCGTAATGTTAGCGGCAATCGGTGTTGCACTTTGCCTTTTCCCGATGATTGTAAAGTTGAGCAAAAAATACGGCAAAAAATCAATGCTTGTTATAGCAAGTGTAATATTTACCGTCGTGTTTGCATTTATTTTCTTCGGTGATAAAATTGCCGCACTTGTAAAGGGATATGAATTGATACTCGGCTTGTTTATGGGCGTCGTTGTGTCGTTCCCGTTTGCCGCAATAAACATTTTGCCGCAATCGGTAATGTCCGACATCATTCAAAAAGACAGCATTGAAAACGGCGAAAACCGTGAGGGATTTTTCTCGGCAACAAAAACGTTTATCGAAAAAATCGCTTATTCACTTGCAATGGTAGTCGTTTCAAGCGTACTTGCCATCGGTGCGCCGGAGGGTGAGGCAGTCGGTATTATCGGCGTTAAGCTTACCGGTGTGTTCGCAGGCTTCTTCAGTTTGGTTTCGCTTATTTGCTTTATGCTGTATAATGAAAAAAGTGTTACCGATTTTATTATCAAGCACAGCAAATCAAAAGACGGCGACGGTGAAAAAGACACTGTGACCGTTGAAAAATAATTATTTTAAAATTTATTCGGAAAAGAGGAAATACAATGAGTAAAGTTAAAAACGATCCTAAGTATAAGAACGCGCTTTTGCAAGCAATCAGAGCTCAGTTGGAACACAGAGCTTTCTGGCTTTATTTGCTTTGCGATGAGGCAAAGAAAAGAGGACTCGATCCTAAAGATTTCGGAAGTGACGCAATCAGAAGATGCGGACTTTCTCAAGGCAGCGACCTTGTAAAAAAAGGCAATACCGACAGCCTTAAGGGATTACGTAAAACGCTGTTTACAAAACCGGCACAGCTTGTTTTCGAAATGGATATTCTCAAGTCAACCGACGACAACCTTGACATTGATTTCCATTATTGTCCGCTTGTAAAAGCTTGGCAAAACGCCGGATGTTCCGATGAAGAAATAGCTATGCTTTGCGATATCGCAATGTGCGGTGACCACGGCATCGGCGAATGTTACGGCAGTGTTCTCGATTTACCTAAATGCATCGCAAAGGGTGACGACGTTTGCTCGCTTCGTTATCATAAAAAGTAACCGCAATTAAATTGATGTTGTATTATGGAACTTAAATTTAATAACGGAAAATTCAGAATAATGCAAATTGCCGATACACAAGATACAAGTATGACTTCGCCCGATACGGTTAATTTTATCAGATGTGCCGTTAAAAAAGCGAAGCCGGACTTGGTTGTGTTCAGCGGCGATCAATTAAAGGGATACGGTATAACCTTTAATATAGGCGACAGAAAGGCTAATCCCAAAATTGCCATTGACAATATATTAAAGCCCATTGATGAGGCAGACGTACCGTTTACGTTTGTGTTCGGTAATCATGACGACCAGTGTGCCGCAGACAAAAAGCAACAGCTTGAAATTTATAGAAGTCATAAAAACTGTCTTGCTTTTAATGATGACGACAGTATTGACGGATATGCCAACCATAATCTATTGATAATGGGTGAGGACGGTAAGCCTTCTTTAAACGTTCTTTTGATTGACAGCCTTTCAATGAGCCTTAACGGTAAGTGCAGTCCCGTTTCCGAGGGGCAAATCGAATGGTATAAGAAATTGCGTGACGATATCAAAGGGAAATACGGTGACTATGTACCGACGATATTGTTTCAGCACATTCCCGTGCCTGAAATGTGGACTTTGCTTATGGAAGTTCCTAAGAAAAAAGGTGTTGCAACCGGATACCGTGACCATGCGGGCAAGTTTTACGACTTGAATCCCGATTGTTGCGTTATTGACGACCGTTCTTTTGTTTGGGAAACTCCTGCTTCTCCCGAAGTAAACACGGGCGAATTTGATGCTCTTAACGAAAAAGGCGACGTATTTGCCATGTTTTTCGGTCATGACCATAACAATTCGTTCGTCGGTGAATATAAGGGTATGAAAATGGGCTATACTCAAGGATGCGGCTTTAATGTTTACGGCCCGGCTGATAAAAGAGGCGTACGCATTTTCGATTTTTACGAGAACGATGTAACGAACTTTGAAACGACGACAATAGAAATTAAAGATTTACCCGATTTTAAAGTTACGAAAAAAATACGTTATAACGCTTACACTTATGCGCCGAATTGCTTTGATGCGGCGTTACCGATTATTAAAGGTGCGATTATCGGCACTGCCACCGCAATAGGCTTGTTAACGGCAAGACAGATAATCAAAAGGCACAAAATTTGAACAAATAAATCTGTAAAAAATCCTCCCGCGGCATTTACCGTAGGAGGATTTTTTTGTTTCGGTGTTTTCGTCCAAACTATTTGTTGGACAGTTTTTTCGCTTTTAGTTTGTTATTGATAAGAACAACTGAAAAACATCATAAAAAACGCCTCATTTAAAATGAGGCGTTTTGAATTCGGTTATTTGCTGTAATTCAAAGCAATCAACTTTGAAATCATCTTGTTTTGACTGCCCGATGCCCAATTAAGTAAAAGGGAATCCATATTAACAGATGCCATTCGGCTATCCATAATTTCGGTGAAAAGAGAATTGTATTGGTCTTCAAAAACAACCTCTTTTGCATTTTCATACCATGTAATGCCGTTTGCCTTTACATAATACATAACGTGATAACCGTACGAAGTTTCGACAATTCCCGTATCACCGGGTTTACGTGTTGCGTCAACCGACCAATCGGTGAAAGCTTCGACGTAAGTTCCGTCATCCGCAACCTCCGGAATAAGACCGCCGTCTTCTTTTGAACCGGTATCTTCGGACTTTTGAATTGCAAGTTGCGAGAAGTTATCCTCTGTCGGATTTTCCTTATATGTATTAAGAATTTCAAGTGCCTTATCTTTATAAGAAGCTTTTTCTTCATCGGTCAATTCGACTGTGTTGCCGGAATCGTCTGTCGGGAATTTAACGAGTATGTGTCGTACGTCGTTTGAAGAAGGAGCTACGTTTTGATATTGAGCTTTTGTCAAAAGAACAGCAACATAAACGCCGTCTTGAATTTCAATAACAGTCTTGTCACCGGTAACTCTTGCGTCGTCATAAAGCCAATTCAAAAGATCGTCGTTCATTTGAGAAACGGTGTCATAAGCGTACTCGGAGAAATCGGTTGCCTCGTCAGCGTCGGCACGCTTTTCTTCTTCTGTTTTAGTCTTGCTTTCTTTCTCTTTATCTTCTGCCGATTCCGTACCTATTTCAACATTTGAAGTGCTGCTGTCAGCATCTTCGGCAGCTTCATCGGCTTCCAAAATCGGAATAATTCCCGTGATAAATGATTCCGCATCCGTAACATTTGCCAAGAAAGCTTCCGCTTCGGCTTTTTCCGCAGCTTGTGCCGCATCGAGAAGAGATGTCTTTTCTTCTTCGGTTGCGTTTTCGGGATATGTGGGAGTAGCTGTTTCAAACGTATAAAGTCTGAAATCTACAAGGTCATAATTGTCCTTGTTTTTGTCATATTCGGCATTAACCTGTTCGTCGGTGATGCCGGCTCTCACATCTTCTTCAAGCTTTGTTACATAAGCGTTTGCAAGATAATTTTCTTCAAAGATGTTGCGAAGAACTTTTTCCGACAAACCGTTGCCGTATGTCGCACGAATATATCTGTCGAGAGAATAGTCGTTTGTTTTTGCCGTTGAACGCATTTCTTCGATAGTGCTGTCAATTTCGGCACTTTCTTCGGCAGTAATGGTTAAACCTGCTTTTTTAGCTTCGGCAACGCAGTACTTGATTTGAACAAGGTTGTTGACAGCCGCATATTTGAAGGTGTCTGCCCAAGTCGGTTCGTCCACGCCGAGCTCTGCTACGGTAACACCCGTAATTGAACTGTAATTGTCGGTGTATGATTGCTCGTCCGGAGAAAGTGTATAATCGTAGCCGAGCATATAAATGCCGTAACCCGTTCCGTAATTTTCATATTGAATTGCAGCCGATTCGTAATTGCTCCATACCATATAATAGTAGTAATTAAATTCGGCAAGAGTAAATTTTATATCGTTATCTACTTTTACCTTGAGAGTCTTTTGAGGAATACCGAAGAAATTGAGAATTCCGCCAAAAGCACCGAGAATGAGAGCAACTACAAGAACTATTGAAATAACTTTAGCCGCTTTCTTTTTAGCCATTGAGATTTTCGGAGATTTTTTAGCATTCTTTGCCGCTGCTTTTGCAAGTCTTGCCTTTCGTTCCTCACGGTAAATCTCGGCTTGAGATTTGTTGTTGTTTTCCATTGGAAAAACCACCTTTACGCTCTTTTTGAGTTTGCACCGAGAAGGGTGCACTCTTTTACAATATTAAGTACATTTTATACTATTTTTAAAGAATATACAAGAGATAATTGAAAAATTAACAAAATAGACAAAAACCCACTTCGTTTTTTGACGAAGTGGGCGAATTAAATTTACAACGTTTACTGTTCGGCTTTTGCCAAAGCAACGTAAGAGTCAATTTTGTCGGCGATAGCCTTTGCTTTTTCTTTGTCCTCAAGAGGAAGAAAAGGAAGACGCGGCTTGCCGCAGTCAATACCGAAACGGATTGTCATTACGGCCTTGCTTGCACCGTAAAGCGACGGGCAAGAGAGCAAGTCGAAAATACATTCGTTGATTCTGTTCTGCCATACTTTCGCTTTTTCGATATCGCCTTTTTCGATAAGTCTGTTAATGTGAACGAAAAGTTCGGGCATTGTGCCGTATGTACCGCCGATGCCCGCTTTGGCACCCATAAGACGACCTGCGAGGAATTGCTCGTCGGGACCGTTGAAAACAACAAAATCCTTACCGCCCAACTGTGAAAAGCGTTCAATTTGACAAGTGCTGTCGGAGGAATTCTTTATACCGATTACCTTTTCGTTTTCACACATTTTTTTGAAAAGATTATATGAAAGGTCATATCCCGTAAGGGCGGGAATGTTGTAGATAATAAAAGGAAGGTCAGCGGCTTCTGTAATCGTGTTCCAGTGAAGTGCGATTGATTCTTCGGGAAGTCTGTAATAAACACTCGGTACAGCGGAAATGGCATCGGCACCGATTTCTTCCGCGTGTTTGGCAAGCTCACAAGATTCTTTTGTCGAAGCGGAACCGACGTGAACAATTAAAAACATATCGTCGCCGGTAACTTCTTTAACCGCGGCAGCCAACTGTTTTCTTTCTTCGGTCGAAAGAAGAAACCCTTCGCCCGTTGAACCGCAAGCGTAAACACCGTTTACACCGATTTCTTTGTATTTTAAAACGAGTTGCTTTGTTGCCTCTATATTAAGGTTGTTGTTTTCGTCGTAAAGTGAATTGAGAGCAACCGCAACGCCTCTGAATTTTTCTGTATTATATTTCATAAGATAAGCTCCTTTCGTAAAGCATAAGTTGATTTTAACATTACCCGCCGCGAAACTCAATATATTTTTGAATAAATTGTATTGTTTTTTCAATTCAAATGATATATAATTATAAAAGGCGTATTTTGAAATACGACGAGGAGTGTAAAATCAATGACCAATAGAGAAACATTGGAAAAAATAAAAGGCGGACTTATTGTTTCCTGTCAGGCACTTCCGAACGAACCTTTACACAGCTCGTATATAATGTCAAGAATGGCGTATGCGGCTTTTGAGGGAGGGGCAGACGGAATTCGTGCCAACACGGTTGAAGATATAACCGAAATCAAAAAGGTTGTCGATCTTCCTATAATAGGCATAATTAAAGCTGTCTATGATGACAGTGATGTTTATATAACACCTACAATGAAAGAGGTTGACGCTCTTGTCGAGTGCGGTGTCGATATTATTGCACTTGACACGACAGACAGATTGCATCCCGACGGTGTTAAGTTTGAAGACTTTTTCAAAGAAGTCAGAGCAAAGTATCCCGAACAGCTTTTTATGGCTGATACGTCTTGCTTTGAAGAAGGTAAAAAAGCCAGAGAATTGGGCATTGATATAGTAGGAACAACAATGAGCGGGTATACTCCGTATACAAAGGACAGAAGTTTGCCCGACTTTGAGCTTATGAGAAGATACGTAACGGAGCTTGACTGTCCCGTTATTGCCGAGGGTGGAATTTGGACACCCGAACAGTTAAAGCAAGCATTTGAAACGGGCGTTCATGCCGCCGTTGTCGGAACGGCGATAACACGTCCGAGAGATATAACGAAAAGATTTGCACAGGTTAAGGGGAAATAATCATGAAAATAATAGTTTTCGACGTTGGCGGAACAGCTATCAAATTCGGTATAGTAAATGAAAATTTCGAAATTTTGTTTTCCGGAGAAATACCGACAAATGCTCATAATGATGACGGCAATGTTGTAATGAGAGCATTGGAAACAAAGCTTGACGAATATGCCGGACAGTTTGACGCTATCGGTGTTTCGACAGCGGGTCAAATTGACTTCGTTAACGGTATTGTTACGGGCGGTACGGGAAATATTCCGAACTATACGGGTTCGAAAATCAGAGAAACATTCGAAACAAAATACGGTGTTCCCGTTGCGGTTGACAACGACGTTAACTGTGCGGCACTCGGCGAGGCACATTTCGGTGCCGGACGCGGAGCAGACGAGTTCCTTTGCCTTACTTACGGAACGGGTGTAGGTGGCTGTATATATCAAAACGGCGATGTTTACCGCGGCTCAAAGTTTGCCGCAGGTGAGTTCGGGCACATGGTAACTCACGCCGACGGCAGAGACTGTACTTGCGGAAGAAAAGGCTGTTATGAGGCTTATGCCGCTTGCCGTGTGTTTACAAACAGCGTTTCGGAACGTATGGGAAGATTTATGTCCGGACGTGAAATATTCAAAAAAGAAAATTTAACATATCCGATTATCGTTGAAGAACTTGATAAATGGGAAAATGAAATAGTTACGGGCCTTCGCGGACTTTGTTATATTTTCAATCCCAACCTTATTATTCTCGGCGGCGGAATTATGTCGGAAGATTTGCTTATAACTCATATCCGTGAAAAGCTCAACAATGTTTTGGGTGACAATTTCAAACACGTAAGAATCGAAAAAGCACAGCTTAGAAATAAGGCGGGAATGCTCGGCGCAGCTTGGCTTGCAAGTGAACGCCTCAATGCCTTGAAAAACGGTGACTGATTATGTTCTTCAGAAAAAAATTGTTTTCGGGAAATGTAGATTATTATAAAATTCCGCAGGTGGATTTGTGCGTAAAACCCGCAGATTTGCCTGCGGAATACGCATATTTATACGAATATTCGGTTGTCGATGACCGTTCGGGATATCTGGGACATCCGGACTCGATTCTTCTCAACAACGGTGAAATATTGACTTTTTACCCGCAAGGACACGGAAAGGGAGCCATTATTTCGAAAATTAGTGACAACGGCGGTAAAACTTGGGAAAAAGAAATTGAAAACCAACCGAAATCATGGGAAAAATCTCTTGAAACGCCCACGGTTTACCGTTTGCAGTTTAGAAACGGTGAAGAAAAGCTGATACTTATTTCGGCTAACTCGAAATGGCCCGAACTGTCAACGCCGGGCGGCTTTAACAGTTCCGTTTCTCTTGACGACGGAAAAACATGGACTGAATTTAAACGTTTTTGGGACAATGAAAGCGAAATGCCCGTAATTCCCATTGTCGCAATGGCGTCACTTACACGTCTTAAGGAAAACGGTGAGTTCGTTGATAAATGGATGGGAATTTTTCACGACAGTAAATATGTAAACTATAAAACTATACTTACATTTGACAAAAACGGGGATTATTCTTGGTCGATGCCGGAGCCTTATCTTGCCGAGTATCGTGAGTACGAAGTTTTTTCCGGTATTTGCGAAGTGGAATGTATCCGTTCCGACGGCGGTAAGGGCGATGAGCTTTGCCTTTTGGCTCGTTGTAATAAAAAGAGAAATACAAGTCTTGTTATGTTTTCAAACGACGAGGGCAAAACGTGGTCAAAGCCCGTTGAAACAACCGTCGCACTTAACGGCGAACGTCATAAGGCCGAGTATACCGATGACGGAAGACTTTTTATTACATTTCGTTCCATTGAACGAAACCGTGCCAAAGTCAAAAAGATGCGAAAAGACGGCGGTTCGATAACTTGGTATTCGGAGGGCTGGGTAGCTTGGGTAGGTACGTATGACGACCTTAAAAACGGCGGCGAAGGTCAGTACAGAATAAAAATAGCGCATACATACCTTAATCATCAAACGAAACCCTCGCTCAGTGCAAATGCGGATACGGGGTATTGCGGCAACGTGGTGCTTTCGGACGGAACCGTTGTCACCTCGTCTTACGGAATTTTTTCTCCCGAAGAAAAAGAAAGCGGAGTTTATGATACGGATAAGGGCAAGCAAAAAAGAAAAACATTTATCGTTTCAAAACGAATAAAGCTTGCCGATGTTGAAAATATAATTAAAAAATATTACTGAGTGACGGCTTTTCGCTTTCTATTAAATGATTAAGACGGATAATCGCCATTTCGGTACGTTCTTCAAGCCTTTCCATATTGCCTTGTTTGGCATATATGGGGAGGCTGTTTATTATTTCTTCTAATTCTTCCGTTTCTTCATGAGGAATGAAAATTTCTATTCTTTCGTGTGCGTTTTCCCATAAATCAATAATTTCTTCGGACATAGCAACGACTTCTTCGGTTTGATTGTTTTTGGCTGCCGCTGAAAGTCGGCTCAGCTGTTCGGTCATTTCATCACAAGTGGTAACTAAAACCGAAAGTCCGAAAACACAAATAAAGCAAGACATTAAAAGGGCAATTACGGCAAAAACGGTTCTTTTCATTTTTTATCCTTTCCGATTACTGTTCTGTTTCCTTTTTTATCGACGGTCATAAGCAGAGTGTTTTTGACGTCGATTTTATCTTTTTTTATGATTTCATTCAGCTTTGTGTCCGTCATATCACACACCCTGAAATCCGCTTTGATAACTTGACCGTCAAGAATTACAATACAAGGCAACCCTTTATCTTCGGGAATAAGATTTATGTCGCTCATCGTGACGGGTTCGTTTTCCGGCTTCAACATAACGCTTATGTTACCGTTTGTTTCGACGACGGCATATTGAACCTTTGAAATGTCGAAAACGTCTTTTTGCCGAAGTGCTTCGAGAATGTCGTCTATTGAGAAACGAAGTTCTTTAATTTTTTTAAGGTTCAGCTTTCCGTCGTCGATTATTATTATGGAATGACCTTGAATTAAATTGCGAAAACGTATGCTTTTAAGACTGAAAAGCGAAGTCAAAATTTCAAACCCGACTAAAACCAGCGCCGGAATAAATGTGCTGACGAGGGGAATGTCGTTGTCTTGCATCGGTATTGCGATTATCTCCGACAGCAAAAGAGTAATGACAAGTTCGGTCGGTTGCAATTCACCGATTTGACGTTTACCCATTATTCTCATTATGATAACCAAAAAAACGTATAAAATAAAAGTACGAATAAGAGAAACAAGCATAATATCACCGTCAGTATTATCTGCCGAATTTGTAAGAATATTACATCAATTGAAGGGCAAATATTTAATAGGTGATAGCTTTGAAAAATTGGTACAGTAAAAAAGTGAATGAAATTACGGTTCCCGTAAAAGAAAATAAAAACAAAAAACAGATAGACAGAGAGCTGCAAAAAAACATTATGTATTTTAAACAGCAGCTCGGCGATGCATTTGACGTAAAGTACAGAAAAGCCGTTGTCGGCGACGTTGAATTTTCTTTTATTATGATTGACGGACTTTGCGACAATCTGCTTATTACAGAACAGATTATGGAACCTATACTGCAAAGCGATTTCCGTAATACAGATCGAGAAAAAATTATTTACGAGGCTTCCGACGGAGTGTCGGGAAGCATTGATAAGTCGATAACACAGGACATTGACAACGCCATAAAGGAATTACTGTCGGGAAATCTTGTTATGATGGTTGACGGTTGTACTTTTGCCGTCCTTTTCGGCGTGCAGAATTTCGTAAAACGGTCACCGTCGGAACCGAACACCGAAAATCAGGAACGTGGTTCCCGCGAAGGTTTTGTCGAATGTTTTAAAGATAATATAAGTATGGTTCGCAGACGTGTGCGAAATCCCGTTTTAAAAATAGAAACGATGGAAATAGGTGTGACAAGCAAGACGCAAGTTTGTGTCTGCTATATGAGTGATCGTACCGATTCTCACGTTTTGCAGAACGTCATTGACAGAATAAAGGGTGCCGAACTTGATACGGTAATCGGTTCGGGCTATTTGCAGCCTTTTCTCGATCACAAACGCTCCTCGATTTTTTCATGTGTGGGAAAAACCGAACGTCCCGATGTGTTTGCGGCAAAGCTCAGCGAAGGAAAAATAGGAATAATAGTAGACGGCACCCCCGACGCATTGATAGTTCCGTATCTTTTTGTTGAACACTTTCAGTCGTTGGACGACTATTTAAGACGCCCTTATTATGCGACTTTTGTACGTGCTTTAAAGGTAATATCGTATATTTTCAGCGTATTTTTACCCGGAATGTATGTCGGCGTTTGCACGTTTCATCAGGAAATGATACCGGAAACAATGGTTTTCGGCATTACAAGTCAAGAAAGCAAAACACCGCTGCCCATTGTGGCGGAGGCATTGTTGATACATTTGATTTACGAAATTGTGCGTGAGGCGGGTTTGAGAATGCCGAAATCCGTAGGTCATGCAGTTTCAATAGTGGGTGCGTTGGTTATCGGCGATGCGGCGGTTAATGCGGGCTTAATTGCCGCACCTATGCTTATCGTAGTCGGACTTACGGCGGTCAGTTCTTTTGTCGTGTCAAGTCTTTATGAGTCTGTCGCCGTACTGCGATTTTTGTTTATAGTTATCGGAGGTATAGCGGGCATTTACGGAATTATGATGGGGTTTGCGGTGGTACTTGTGAATATGTCGTCTTTAAATCCGTACGGTGTTCCGTATACTTCACCGTTGTCACCGACAAAAATAGGTGCGTTTCGTGATTTGATTATAAGAACTTCGTGGTTGAAAATGGGAAAAAGAAGGATGCAAATAACGAAAATGGAGAAATAAAATGGAAACAGGAAAAGCAAAAATCAGCACATTTCAATTTTTTTCGCTGTTGTTTCTTACGCGTATTTTAACAACCGTTACGTATATTCCCGCATACGCAGAAGGAATTTTAAGCTCGGATAAGATTATTCAAGTACCGTTTCGATTTATAATAGGCTTAATTATAACGGTGCCGACTTTTATACTTTTTAAACGGAATCCCGAAAAGAATGTAATTGAGATTGCGGGAAAAAAATCACCTCTTTGCGAAAAGACGGTTGCACTGTTTTATACCTTTGTACTTTTCTATTACACGGTAGCGACTGTATCAAGACTTGATGTGTTCACGGGAACAATAGTTTTTCCGGAAACAAACGTAAACTATTTTCTGGTTTTGGTCGTTATAATCTGCTGCTACGGTGCGTATTTGGGGTTTGAAGCTTTGGGCAGAAGTTCCGTACTGTCGCTTGTTTTGGTAAGTACGGCACTGGCGTTCGTTTTAACCACATTGCTGCCTAAGATTGACAGTATGAATTATACACCCGTGTTTTATAACGGCGTTGCATCTGTTTTAAAAGCAGGTGTTGACGGCGTGGGAAGAACCGTTGAGTTTGTAATTATTGCCGTCGCTCTTCCGCGGACGGTCGGAAATAAAAAGAAAAGCTTTTTGATTTGGATGACGTCATTGGCAGTTGTTACCGCCCTTATATTCTTTGTTGAAATAGGCGTAATGGGAAATTTTGCGAAAACACAGCTTTTTCCCATTCATTCTTTGGCGGCATTAGCCGAGTTTTCAATGTTTGAACGGCTTGATGCACTTGTAACGGGAATATGGCTGCTATGCGCGTTTTTGAAAATATCGGTTTTGATTTATTTGCAGACGGATATATTAAGCGGACAGTTTCCGAAGCTTAAACGCAAAACGGTTTTATTTATAATAGGCGTATCGGTGTCGGCAATTTGCTTTTATATATCACTTTCCATAAAACGCTTTATGGCAGTGGACGATACGACTCTGAAATCTTGTGTTGTGCTGTCGGGTGCTTTTTTACTTCCGCTTATTATTTTGATTTTTGACAGGAGAGAAAAGCTATGCAAAAAATAATAGTGACGGTTGCCGCGATACTTGTCGTTTTTTTCTCCTTCGGAAACAGAGAAATATATAAAAACGATATAAGCAACCGACTTATTATTCAAGGGATAGGAATAGATTGCGAAAAAGACGGTATGTACACGGTGACAATTCAAGCCATAAATACAAGTGTACAGTCGGCATCGGCGAATAATGATACGGATCAAACGGTAAAGGTTTATCAAGTGACGGATAAAACGATTTATTCCGCGATTAAAAGTATTATCGAGTTTGAGGGAAAAGTACCTTTGTATTCTCAAAATAGGGTAATAGTAATAGGCAAAGAAATTGCCGATGCGGGAATCAAAAGTGTAATTGATTTCTTTGTGCGTGATGCCGATGTCGGACCGTCGGTATACATTGCAATGGCAGAGGACAGAGCATCGGATATTTTATCGGCGACGGTTGAAGGTGAAATCATTCCGAAAAACATTGAACAAGCGATAATGTCGTCGGAATATGAGCCGGAAATATTTAAACTTGAACTTTATGAACTTGTGAACAGATATAAGGATGATAATTCTTGTTTTGCGATGCCGGTGCTTACAAAAATCGAAGAAAGCGAAGAACAGGTTAACGTTCAAGTTAAGGAAACGGCAATTTTTAAAAACGGAAAATACCGTACTTCAATCTCACGTCGGGAAACCGTTATGCTGAATTTCCTTTACAATAATATGTATAACGGAGATTTGACCTTTGACGTCAATGACGATAAGGCAACACTCAGCATAACAAACGCAAAAACAGTAACAAATGTCAAGCGTGAAGGCGATAGTCTTCGGTTTGATATTAAAGTGAACGTCGATGCGGATATTGCCGAATTCAACAACGGACTGAAATCGGCAATGGACAGCAAAGAACTTGATGATATTCGCAATGCCGCAGAGGAAAGCCTAAAGCGACAGCTTTTAAATCTGTTGAATAAAATGTACGGTGACAGTACTTGCGATGTTGTCGGATATTCGCGTCTTGTTTTGCGTAAAATACCGAATTTTTACAGAGAGCAAAAAGAAAACCTCGATACCGTATTGAAACAAAGTCAATACGATGTCGAGGTAAATATAACGCTGAGAAGAACGGGTCACGATTTAATCGAACTGTTTTGATAATCCAATACCTTTTTGAAATCGTCGGTGCTTATGGGCTGACTGAAGTAATATCCTTGAATTATATCGCAGTTTTGCTCTTTTATGTAAAGATACTGTTCTTCTGTTTCAACACCCTCTGCCACAAGGGATATGCCGAGGTCTTTTGCCATTTTTATTATGCACTCGATAATACACCTTCCGCGTGGATTGTTGTAATCGTCGACAAAACTCTTATCCAACTTCAAAAAGTCGATTGGCATTGATTTGAGCAGCATAATCGAAGAATATCCCGTGCCGAAGTCATCCATAAGAATTTTAAATCCGCATTTACGCAGTTTTCTCAAAAGCTTAATGAACAACTTGTTGTTTTCAAACAGTGTACTTTCCGTAATTTCAAGATGAATGTGAGAAATATCAATGCCTTTTTCCTTGACAATCGACATATAACGCTCAATAAAATCGCTGTCGTAAAGCGACTGCTGAGAAACGTTTACGGCAATGTCGATTATTTTGTTACTTTCTTGAAAATCTTTTTGAATGTCACAAGCCATTTCGAAAACAATACGGTCTAAATCTTTAATAAAACCTTTTTCTTCGGCAACCGGAATAAAGTCGGACGGCGGTACGAAAGTACCGTCTTCTTTTTGCCATCTGATAAGTGCTTCGGCACCGCAAAGCTCTTTCGTTTGCGTTTTGAACTGCGGTTGAAGTACAAGAGAAAAGCTTTTGTTTTGAATTGCGTGTTCAAGCTCGTCCTCAAGAACCTTGCGCTCGGTCATTTTCTTTTTAATATTATCGTCGTAAACGGCAATCATAGTTTCGTTGTCGCCTTTGACGAGCGTTTTTGCCATAATAGCACTGTTTTGCATTTGCTGAATGTTAGAATTTTTGGTTTCTATGAGAAATACGCCTATACTCGGAGTAATAATATAGTCATTCATATCGTCGTCATTGTGAAAACGGCAAGCCGTACAGAAATCTTCAAGCCGCTGCATCAGTTCTTTTTTATTTGAATATCGAAGATAGACGGCGAATTTATCGGCTACGATACGTCCGACAAACTCGTTTTCGTGAAGCATAGCCTTCCACAGAGAATAGATATATTTAATTGTTTCGTTGCCTTTATCGTAACTGTAATAATCGTTTATCAACTTGAAATTGTCAAGATCCATTACAATGTAGGCGGCTTTTTTACCTTTTATAAGCTGCTGTTTAACGTCAATGCAAAATTTTGCGTATGACGAACCGCCCGTAAGACTGTCTGTATAAAGAATTTTGTCAAATTCCTCTTTTTTGTGTCTTTCCATCATTACAATGTAAGCCGTTAAAACCGAGAATATAACCGTGAGCAGTATGCACATAAAAATGACGTATATAAGAACGGTGTTTCTGTTTGCGACTATGTTTTCGGCGGGCACGATTGAAAAAATGTACCAATCGTTAAAATTAAGCGGTGCATAGGAAAGATAATAGTTTGAACTTTCGGAGGGCAAAAATACACCCGACTTGCCGTCTTTCATATCGTTTCGCAAAATGTCGAGTCTTGAACCTTGATATTTCGGATCGAATTGCGTTTCTTCAAACAGATTTGAAATGTCGTGGTACTGCGAGTCGTTATGAGTGCTCATAATATTCTTGCCGTTTTCGTCTACAATAAAGAAAAATTCCGTTGCGTCAAAAGCCGAAGAATCGAATTTTTGCTCAACGGTATCCGTGGAAAAGGTCAGAAAAATAACGGCAGTCGTTCCGTTACGGTTTTCAAGAGGGAGCATCATCACAAATACCGAATCATTGTTAAGACTTTCTTCTTTAGACAGGCGTACAACCGTCAAGTCACGGCTTTCTATACATTTTTTTATATGCTCGTTCGTTGAAAGAACTGTATCAATGCCGTCGGAGGTATATGCTTTGCCGTCGGCGTCGGCTATGCCGTAGCGTTTATACTGAATAAAAGTGGGAATGTCCGAAATACTTAAAAGTGCTTCTTTCGGATTTTCAATAGCCTCCTTGTCAACGGTTCTTGACAAAGAGTAAAGATAAGACGCTTGCTCACGAAGTTCAACGCCTATTGCCTGTGCGTTCTTTGCTGAAATTTCTTTTAAAAAGACCTGACTTTGACTGTCCATTTCTTCCGTCAAGAACAAAGGAAAGACAATCAAGACCGCAATCGCGATAAGTGCCATAACAATTATGCCTATGTACTTGTAAACGTTTCTCTTTACAGACAAAAATAACCCCCCCTTTTTTTACAACAAACACCCATTCTATAACATTTTAATTATAACAATTTGTTGTCTGTTTAGGAATGGTAATATTCAATGAAATCCAAAAACTTTTTTATGCAGAATAGATAATTTGAAGTTCTTTTAATTGACACTAAATTCCATTTAAGGTATTATATACTGTGAAAAATGTGCATAGGAGATGTGCAAAAATGGATATAAAATCAAAGTTTGAGTATTGGTGCTCATTTGATGAAGAAACAAAGGCGGAGCTTCTTTCGATTACGGACGAAAAGGAGATTGAAGACCGCTTTTATAAAGAGCTTGAGTTCGGAACCGGAGGACTTCGCGGAATTATGGGCGCGGGCCCTAACCGTATGAACAAATACACAATAGCAAAGGCAACAAAAGGTTATGCCGATTATCTTCTCGATACTTTCGGTGACAATATCTGCGTCGCGATTGCTTATGATTCGCGAAACAATTCCGAGTTTTTCGCACAGACGGCGGCGGGAGTGCTTTCGGCAAACGGAATTAAGGTTTATATTTACGACACGCTTATGCCGACACCGGTTTTATCGTTTACGACAAAATATTTGGGATGTAACGGCGGCATTGTGCTTACCGCGAGTCATAATCCGAAAGAATATAACGGATATAAAATTTATGACGAAAAGGGTTGTCAGTTGATACCCGAATATGCAAATCGTGTAATTAAATTCGTGAATGCGGTTACGGATTTAAAATCTGTTAAAATCGATGATTTCCAAACTGCCGTAAATGACGGAAAAATAAATATTATAGGTGAAAATGTTCTTGATGCTTTTCTCGAACAAGTGAAAAAGCAATCGCTTTACGAAGAAAAGTCGGACCTTAAAATCGTTTATACGGCACTTCACGGAACCGGCAATATTCCCGTAAGGAAAATTCTGTCGGGAATGAACGTTTCCGTTGTTAAATCTCAAGAACTGCCAGACGGTAATTTCAGTACTGTTCGTTCACCGAACCCCGAAGAAAAAGATGCTTTGACACTCGGCATCGAACAAGCAAAAACGGAACGTGCCGATATTGTAATAGGTACCGATCCCGACTGCGACAGAATAGGCACGGCGGTTCTGCACAACGGAGAATATGTGCTTATTACCGGCAATCAGATGGGTGCGTTGCTTGTTGATTTTGTGCTTTCAATGAAAAAAGATACTTTAAATTCGAAATCAACGCTCGTAAAAACCATTGTCACCGGTGAACTCGGTGCCGACATTGCGAGAAATTACGGACTTAAAATCGTTAATACTCTTACGGGATTTAAGTATATAGGCGACCGAATAAGCGATTATGAAAAAACGGGCGAAAACGAATTTGTAATCGGTTATGAGGAGTCTTACGGATACTTAGTCGGTACTCATGCAAGAGATAAGGATGCGGTTGTTTCGTCAATGCTTGTTTGCCAAATGGCAGCATTTCACAAAAATAACGGCAGAACGCTTATTGACGCCTTGGAAAAACTTTACAAAGACTACGGCTATTATCTTGATATGCTTGATACGTTTGTGCTTAAGGGCAAAGACGGTGCGGAAAAAATTCAGGCTTCAATGACCGCTATGAGAGAAAACGGCGAAAGTCTTTTTGAAAATGTCGCAAAAGTTCTTGACTATTCTTTGGGTATAGACGGACTTCCGAAGGAAAATGTTCTCAAATATGTTTTCGACGATAACAGCTGGTTGGCAATCCGTCCGTCCGGAACGGAGCCTAAGCTTAAAGTTTATTATTCCGTGTGCGGAAAAAATAAAAACGATGCACAAAACCGTTTGGAAGTTTACCGTGCTATTCTTAAAAAAGAAATTGAGGGTTGATTATGGAAAAATATATTCAAACGGTAATTAAACCGAAGCTTCAGGGCGACGGCGGAGAAATAGATTTTGTTTCATTCGAAAACGGAATTCTTACCGTTCTCTTGCAAGGCGAATGTTCAAAATGTCTTATCGTCGAGCGTTGCCTTGACTGGATTGTATCGGAAATTAAACGTGATTTAAATATTGATTGTAAAATTGTCGCTCAAAAGAAAAAGCCTTTCTTTTGGGATAATAAATAGGCGGTGGGCGAATGGCACATATTAAAGTTGTTAGAAGAAGTATGAGACCTGAGGAGTGGACGGATTTACGCTTCACATGGCTCAAAAGATATATTTATGACCAAAAATTCGAAATAGAAAACCTTCGTGTTCGCGATGCCAGACAGGTTGCCGAAATGCAATATGAGTATTATCCGGAAGGCTGGCGTAATCTTAAAAAGGGCGATATGTATTTCACACCCGACGGAACGGCGTTTTTTGATGCGGATGTTGCCGTTCCCGAAAAGCTTAAGGGTAAAGAACTTTGGTTTTCTCTTAAAACGGCGGCGGAAATCATTGTAAAGGTTAACGGGAAATATGTTGGCGGTGTCGACCCGAACCGTGACAGAATTTTACTTTCACCGTATATCGACTCGGATTTTCTCCATTTTGAAATGGAGGGTTATAACCGTTCAAAGCCCGACGACGAAAGAAACCCCGAATCTCTTTCCGTTCGCGGCTGCCGTCAAATTTTCGAAGGCGCTTATCTCGCAACCGTCAATCATACCGTTCTCGACTTGGTGTATGACCTTGAACTGTTGCTCGATATTGCAAAAAGCGATCTGTTTAATGAGGATTACAGAAATTTTCTTAACCGTGAAATCAACAATGCGTTAAATTTAATTGATTTCGACGATTTGAAAAACGAGGACGTTGCACTGGCAAAAAAATATGTTGATGATGTAATTTACGCAAATACCGATTATAAAGGAAACGGTGATGTGGCTCTTGTCGCACACTCTCACCTTGATATAGCGTATTATTGGCGTAGAATACATTCTGTCCAGAAAAATTTAAGAACGATTCTTATTCAGCTTCGTTTGATGGACAGATATCCCGATTTTAAATATACTCATACGCAAGCGTTTACTTATGAAATGCTCGAAAAGTATTATCCCGATGTTTTTGAAGAGCTAAAGGAAAAAATCGAAAAAGGTCAGTTTGAGCCTGTCGGGGCAATGTATGTTGAGCCCGATTGCAATATTCCGAGTGCCGAAAGTCTTATCCGCCAATGTTTGTACGGACAGCATTATTTCCGTGAAAAGTTCGGCAAGACAATCAACAACTGTTGGCTCCCCGACGTTTTCGGTAACAGCTGGATTTTGCCGCAAATTCTTAAAAAAAGCGGTGTTGACTATTTTGTTTCAAATAAGATGTCAACGTGGAACGATACAAACCGTTTTCCGCACAACAACTTTATTTGGAAAGGTTTAGACGGAAGCGAGGTTTATGCTTGTGTTCCGCCTACACACTTTATTACGTGGAATATGCCGTCGCAAATTCAAGAAAATTGGGAAGCATATCAAGACAAAAATACGGGCGGCCAAACAATGTCGATGTTCGGTTACGGTGACGGCGGAAGCGGTTGTACCGAAGAAATGCTTGAAATTATGAAACGCTTTGATAAGCTTTCGATTATGCCTAAGACCGAACACGTCGGCGGTGCCGAATTCCTTGAAAAGAATTTGAAAGGCAACACAAAACTTCAAAAATGGGACGGCGAGCTTTATCTTGAGATGCACCGAGGCACGTTTACGACAAAATCAAAGATGAAGCGTTATAACCGCCGACTTGAATTTATGCTTCGTGAAGCGGAAATGATTTCAACACTCCGTCATCTTAAAGGTGAACCGTATCCGCACGAAGAATTGAGAGAAATTTACAAAAAACTTCTTATAAACCAATTTCACGATATTTTACCGGGCAGTCACATTACGCCCGTTTACCGTGACGCAATAGCGGATTACGAAGATATCGAACGCAGACTTAAAAAGATAATAGGTACCGGCGAAAAATACTTTAACTCACTTAATTTTACAAGAAAGCACCTTACGTTTATCGAAGACGAAAACGGCAAGAGCGTTCGTTACGGAAAGCGGGGAAATTGGGTAATTCCGAATCTTGCACCGCTGTCAAGCGGCGATATTCCTTGGCGTACTTATGCGGGTGATTGGTGCGAAATTGCCGATTATATTACGACTCCTTATTATAAAATTATGTTCAATAAGGACGGAAGTATCAAGAGTCTTTATGATATTCAGCTTGACCGTGAGTGGACCGACGGTGAGTTTAATAAATTAAAACTTTACAAAGACAACCCCGGTGTTTACGATGCTTGGGACATTCTTCCAAACTATAAGGACAGAGAGGTTGAAGTGAAAATCATTTCTCCGTTTAAGACGGTTGAAAAGAATTCCGAAGTCGCTTCGTTTGAAGTTGTTTTGGGTACCGAAAAGAGCACATGGAAAAGAATTATACGTGTGTTCCGTCAATCACGCGGTATTGAAGTCGAAAACATCGTCGATTGGAATGAAAAACACGTGCTTGCAAAGGCACAGTTTGACTGCAATGTTCTCACACGTAAGGCAACTTGCGACACAAGTGCCGGCTTTGTTGAACGTGACACTCACCGCAACACCACGTGGCAGCAGGCACGCTTTGAAACGTGTCATCACAAGTGGGTGGATATGGCGGAAACCGACGGCGGTATTGCTTTGATAAATGATTCTAAATACGGTGTGGGACTTCTTGAAAACTCAATGAGCCTCAGCCTTCTCCGCGCAACAATACGTCCGGACGTTACAAGTGACTTGGGACATCACGAATTCAGCTATATGATTTATCCCCATGCCGATGATTTTGTTAAAGCGGAAATCAATAACATTGCTTTTGAATATAATGTTCCGCTTGTTAAGGCAGACCTTAACTGCGAAAATACTTTCGGTGAACTTTATATGCAAGCCATGAAAATGAGCGAAAAAGGAAATATGGTGGTTATTCGTCTTTCGGAACAAAACGGTAAACGCGGAAAAATCAATTTCGGCGGTAAGGTTAAACTTCTCAATATGCTTGAGGATGTCATCGACGAAACCGATACGATTGAATATAAGCCGTTTGAAATTATAACAATCGGTATAGGTAACTGAGTTTTCCGTACGAGAAACAAATAAAAATAAAACCGAGTAGCTTTCGGCAACCTTTGTAAGAAAAGGGGCGAAAACCACTCGGTTTTTTGTTTTGAAAATTACAGTCTTTCGGCTGCTTGCGCATCAAGGAAAATATGCACATCGGGATGTAATTGAAGAACGGAAGCGGGACAAGCGGGACTTATATCACCGTAAACCATTTGATAAATAGCGTCTTGCTTTGATTTTCCGGTTGCAACCATTATGATTTTCTTTGACTTCATAATTGAAACGGTACCCATTGTGAGTGCATAATGCGGCATGGGGTTTTCGTCAAAATAAATCGAGTTTGCGTCAATGGTGCTTTGCGTAAGACGAACTTTGAATGAACCTTTTGTGAATTTGTTTGAAGGCTCGTTAAAACCGATATGGCCGTTTCTTCCTACACCGAGCAACTGAATGTCTATTTTATTGTTGCCGATAAGTTCGTCGTAGCGGTCACATTCTTCTTCCGTATCCTCGGCGTTGCCGTTAAGGAAATTTACATTATCCTCATTGACGTCAATATGGTTGAAAAGGTTGTTGTGCATAAAGCTGTAATAACTGTTTTTGTCGTCAACGGGTAAATCACAGTATTCGTCAAGATTAAAAGTTGTAATATCTTTAAAGCTGACTTTACCCTCGTTAAAGCTTTTAATCAAATAATTATATGTCGGAACAGGCGAAGCTCCGGTTGCGAATCCCAAAACGGAAAACGGATTTTCATTGACTTGGTCAATAATCATATCACCGACTTTTTGTGCTATTTCCTCAGCATTTTTACAAATATGAATATTCATCTTTCTACCTCACAATAAACTTTGAAATATAATTTTACCATATACATCAAAAAATGCAAGAAAAAAGGAGCAATTTTTGCTCCCTTTTAATTATTTATTTTTTTATCGACTTGTTTGTGCAAAATCAGTTCCGCAATGTACACGGCAATTACAATCGGCGTGCCTATTTTAAGCGAAGCACCCATAACCGCGGAAACGACAATACAAGCCGAGAATACAACAAGGTTAATTATACTGAACACCGTGTTGCGCAAATATGCTTTTTTGCCTTTTGAAAAACACGAAGAAATAATTACCGCCAACGAGAACAGTATAACGCAAGCCATCGCCGCAACGGGAAAGAAAAAGGATAAATCGCCGAACATTCCTTCCACCGTAATCGAACCGTTGACAAAGCCCGTTATTACGGATAAAAGCGAAACCGTAACATCTCCTTGTGTTTTAAACATGGGTAAAAGCATCCAAGCAAGAGGAGAAAAGAATAAAACAAACCGAACAAGAGAAATTTTTGTTCCGACGGTTGAAAGCTTTAAATTCTCAAGAAGTCTGTCGACGGCCTCTTGCTCTTTTAACGCTTTTTTGTGATCTTCCTCCAGCCTTTTGTCAAGGTCGTAATACACAAGATTTGTGTTACATTTAGGGCAGTTTTGCTTTAAATACAGAGGTGAAAGTTTTTCGTTGCATTTCGGACATCTGTTATTCATTTTCGTCACCTCCGGAAATTTGTGCGGAAAGAACCGTTCTGCGTTCTGCCATATCGGAACGTATTTTATTCAGCTTTTCGTTTGTAAGATCATACCAAATATACGGAATAAGCGGAAGAAGTCCCAAAACGGCGGGGGCTAAAGTGAACATTCCCCAAATTAACAGGTCTGTGTGTGCGTAAGCCTTAACGGTTACTGTTTCCATTGAGCTTGTTGTGACGAAAGACAGACCGATAATAGGAAGAAGCCAACTTCCTATTGTACCGGAAAGAGACCCCGTGAGTTTTCCGACAAAGGTGAGGACAGAGAACGATATACCCTCGTTTCTCTTTCCCGTTTTCCATTCCATATAATCTATTGTGTCGCCGATCATTTCCGTTGGAATAACCATATTGACTGTGTTGAAAAAGCTGAAAAGAAGATTTTGCACCATAAGAAGCGGAACGACGACTTTAAGATTTGTGAAGTTCTTGATGCCGACCGAAAATACAAGTATGCCCATAATAAGTCTTACAAAACCGTTAAGGAAAATTATCTGGCGGTTCTCAAAGTGCTTTTTGATTTTCGGAATAAGCAAATACGTAACGAAACCTAAAACAGTACCGGGTAAAGAAATAATAATGGTGAGCGAATTCATATTGACGACTTCGGAGTAGTAATATGTTTGGAAAAAGTTTCCGATACCGCCTAATGCGGAAAGAACATTGCCGATAATGATTAAAAGCAAAGGTTTATTTTCGATAACCGCTTTAAATCCGTCAAGAATACTCGGCTCTTTGACTGTCTGGACAACTCTTTCCTTTGTGCAAATACCCGAAAGCGAGAAAAGTGCCATACCGAAAGTACCCGATATAATTGCCATAAGCAAGAATACTTGTGCCAGCGAAAGTCCGATTGTACCGCTGTTGCTTAAATCCATAAGTACAACAAGAATTGTTGTCGAAAGTCCGCCTATAAGACTTGAAATAAATCGGGCGGAGGAAATAACTCTTGTTCTGTCGGACGGGGAGGGGCTTATAGCCGCGCTCAAACTCCAAAAAGGAACGTCGCCCAAAGTGTAAAAAAGTTCCCAAATAAAATACGTAACAAACATATAAATGACTTTTGCCGTCATTTCGGCGTTGTCACCGAGAATTTCGGGACCGGCAAAAAGCATAATCGTCGCAATTCCGAGCGGAATAGGCACAATGAGAAGATAAGGACGAAGTTTTCCGTAGCGTGACCTTGTTCTGTCTATTATCGAGCCCATCAGCGGATCGTTCACCGTATCCCAAATGCCTAAAATAAGCATCATCGTTCCGACGATTTCGGGCGAAACGCCGAATACCTTTGTGAAAAACAGGGAAAGATAACTGCCCGCGATAATGTTATATCCAAAGCATTGACCGGCATTGGCTATGCCGTAGGCGGCAGTTTCTTTGACTCCGACATAACGAATGTCATTGTTTTCAGCCATATCATTTTCTCCTTCCTTTATTTCTGCACTTAAATGCTCCGCCCTTGTCGTTGAGCATGAACACTTCTTTGCATAAAAGGTAGTCTATGCTGTCTTTTTTGCTCATTTTATAATTAAACGTTCTGTTGCGAACTTTATCGTAAAGGTCGCACGCAAGTGAACAAGTGTTTTCTTCGCCGTCGGCGGTTACCGCTAAGATTATTATGTCACGGTCAACGGGCAAAGTTATTTTTTCGCCGTCGTGTGCAACGGTAATTTTCCAGAAAAAGAGCTGTTCACACTGAGCATCGCCGTCATTTCGGTGTGAGTGTGTAAATTCGTATCCGAGCTTGCCGTGTTTTGTAAAAGCAACTTCGTTAAAGTCATAAAGGTCCCAACCGGCATAGTATTCGCGAATATCGTTAACTCTTACATGGGTGTTCCCGATTTGTACTATTTTATCACCGTTAAGAGATGCGGCAAGCAAATGAATTTTCTTTGTGCCTCGCGGCAAAATAAGAGTTTGACCGCCGCACAAAAGAGCTTTTTTGTCTTGCGGAATTTTGAAATGTACGCCGTTAACATAGACGGTTTTCGGTGTAATCTCACAAGGAATTGTTTTGTTGATAACGGGTAGGTCGCCGCGCGGTTTACCGTTTGTCGAAAATGCCGTTATGTTGGCGGGCATCACAACGTCTAACTGATTAGGCTCCGTATACGTCTGACATTCTACGGTAAGTGCGAAGGTTTTTACTTCATAAGGTTTTAAGTCAAACACAAGCTTGCCGTCTTTAAGCTCAACGTCGCGGATGTGTTCTTCCGACGCAAAAACTTCACGTGCCGATTTGATTCCGTTAAAGAATTCAAATACGACGTTCTTCTGTTCTTTCTTTTCGCTTTCGCCCACACGGATAATTATTTCGTTGCCGCTTTCCGCCTTTTTAACCGCACGAAGAATTGCATTGCCGGTAAGTCTTCCCACGGACAGCTCCGAACCGAAATTGCCGCTATGTTTGGAAACAATAAACGGTATCAAAGGTATGGTAAATTCCCGTGCGACGCACTGAGTTTCGTGACCGACATTTCCTTTGTGAGCGAAAATGCCGTAAGCGTATCTGTTAAGACCTAAGTCGAGCATTGATTGCATACTGTCGATTTTATAATTTCTTAACGGTGTGTGCATAAGAGTCAAGCGGAGTGTATTGTTGTCGAATTTATCCCAACCGTATTTGCAGTCGCTGATAACCGAAACGCCGAATTCTTCGCTTTCGTCTGTGATGTCAGCCCATTTTTGTGCGGGAACTTCATATAACTTTTCGTTCATATTACCGCGTTTTACGGCACCGAGTCCCAAGTCGTATGTAGCGTTGTGGTTGTCGGCGGTAAACGAGAAAATTTCCTTGCATGCGGAACGGCGGCATTGCCATTCCGTTTCGTTATAAACTTCGACAAGCTTTCCGCCGTGTGAGAGTGCAACAACAGAGGTAAACGTACTGTTTTCGTAAGCTTTTACAATTTTAAGGGCGACACGACAAGTACCTTGTTCGATAACATCAATGCTTTTTACCTTTGCGATATGCTGAGGTTCTCGGTTAAGCTCATTGTAGTTCAATTCCCAAGAAGGCCACGAAGAACTGCCGTCGTAGTCGAAAATTCCCGTAACAACGGGCTTTTGAAGGATTTCTTTTTTCAACTCCTTATCGAAAACCGAGCTGATGTCACCGTTGCTGTTTATTTCGACAATGTATTTTTCGTTTTGAAGCATATTTATAGATGCTTTTAATTCGGATTTAATTGTTGACGTTTTAGAGCGTATATCTATGATTTTTCCGGCCATTGCGGGTACAAAAACGTGCACAAGGAGTGTTGTGTATGAATTTACACATTCGATAATTTGCGTCGGCAGTTCATTACCGTCCGCATCAAAAGCCGTCATATTTTTATAACAAAGCTTTGTCGGGATTTTAATTTTTACAAGTCCCGAACGGTCGTATTCCAACGGATTTTGCACAAGAACACTTATTCCTCGGCAGAAAGAAGAATCCAGTCTGTCGCCTAAGCTCTGTACGGCACCGCAGTATTCACCCGTAAATTGATTGAGAGACATTGCATAGTCGTTCCAAGAACGGCGATACGCACGCTGAACGGACGTTCCGGGCAAATCGTCGTGGAATTGGTGAGCTATAACGCGTTTCCACGCCTTGTTGAGCGTTTCCTGAGGATATTCGTGACCGCTTAAAAGATAGGCGGCAACACACGCTCTTTCCGTTATATCCGCAAGTTCCTCGTTTCTTCTGTTCCAACGTTTGCCTATGGCACGTGAAGTGTAACCGCCGACCGCGTGGTTTGTCATAACAAGTTCATTGTTCCAAACGGGAAGTTTTTGCTTTTGTTCTTCGGGCATATTATCAAGGTCACGGTAAATTTCATCGGCGGTTGCGGAAATAACGGTTATGTCGTTTTCGGAATTCTTTTTGATTTCGTCGCAAACGACCTTGACGGAAGCCTCTTTCGGAGCGCCGCCGCGGTCACCGACGCCGTGATAAACGGCAGTCATATCAAGACCGAATTTTTCGTTTTCCTTGAGTTTATCCAAAACAAAATTGTATTTTCTGACACTTGAAAGTGTTTTTGTATAAGAACCTAAATCGGTGCAGGCATAAACATAATTGCCGTCAACACCGTACCATTTACCGATATCAAACGGAACACCGTAAGCAGAACCCCAAGTAAGCTTTTGCGTTGAAAATCCCTTGAGATTCGCATGGTGCATAATTGACGGTAACGCATAACCGAAGCCGAAACAATCGGGAAGAAAAATATCACATGAGCGTTTGCCGAAATTATCTTCGAAATATTTATTGCCGAGAAGAATATTTCTGAAAAGTGCTTCGGGAGACGGTACGTTGACATCGCCGTTTTCATAAGCACTGCCGCAAACATTCCATCTGCCTTTTGCAATGTATTCTTTCATTTTATCCCACATTTGCGGATAATATTCTTTCATAAGCTCGTAGCGATATGCACCCTCGAAATTAAACTTGTATTCGGGAAACTGCTCGAACCGTTTAAAATTATCCTTTAATGTGTTAAAGAGATATTCTTTAACCGTCGTTTCAAAGTCCCAACTCCAAACGGTGTCCAAGTGAGCCGTTGCAACGGTATAAACTTTTTTATTTTTCACAAAAATCCCCCCACATAATAAAAAGAATACTACACAATAAAATTATATATTTTAATACCGAAAAAATCAATATTTTATCGTTCCTTTTTGGCAAAAAATACTCGACATACGCAGTCTTTACTGATAAAATAGTTACGTATAGATTATCGGTTTGCGTTTAAGGAGATGTTAAAATGAAAAAAATTATTTCATTGTTCACGGTTGTGTCTATGCTTTTTTTGTTTGTCGGTGCGTTGCCGTCAAAAAAAGCAGACAGCGACCTTAATATTTCCTACGATAACATTGACTATGAAATAAGCGATATGCTTTACGGCTTGTCGCTTGAGGACATAAGTTTCGGCTGTGACGGAGGACTTGTTTCAAACCTTGTCAACAACAACTCGTTTGAGTATGAAGAAAACAGTTTGACGGGCTGGGAAATCGATGCGGCAAATTACAACGTTTCAACCGAAAAAAGTATGAATGAAAACAACAAACAATATTTAAAAGTGACCGTGTCCGAAACGGCGACAATAAGAAATCTCGGCTTTACGGAAATTTATAATTATAAGACATACGAATACAACGAAAAAAAAGCCGACACTGCCGATATGGGATTTAAAGACGGTGAAACATACGCTTTTTCGGCATATTTTAAAAACGAAGATTTTGAAGGCAGCATAAGTGTTTCTCTTGAAACAAAGGGCAACTCCGAATACTACAGCTTCAGTATCGACGACTGCGAAAAATGGACAAAGAAGGAAATTCTTTTCAATTCCGAAAACACTTCCGACGGCGCGCTGAAAATAGTAGCACAGGGGGAAGGCACTTTTTACATTGATTTTGTGTCGCTTGTTCCTACAAGCAGTTACGGGTACGGAAGCGACACGTGGAAATATATAAGCTTGCGTACAGATCTTTACGAAGCCGTTAAGGAACTTTCACCGTCATTTATCAAGTTCCCCGGCGGTTGTCTTACGGAGGGCGATACGCTTGAAAATCTTTATAACTGGAAAGATACGCTCGGCCCTCTTGAAGAAAGAAAGCAAACAACTAACATTTGGAGTGACGACAATAACGGCCGAAATTACGTAAATACAAATTCAATGGGTTATCACGAATACTTTACCCTTTGCGACGATTTGAACGCCATACCGATTCCCGTTGTGAATGCCGGAATAATCTGCCAGGAACGGTGCGGATATTCGGACAAAGCCGAACAATATAAAAACGGTGCGTTGACAACGGAGGACTGGGAAAGTTATCTTGATGAAATAGCTCTCCGTCCGGGAACGGAAGAATGGGATATTTATGTTCAAAATATTTTTGACCTTATCGAATATGCAAACGGAGATAAAAGCACACGTTGGGGCTCACAGCGTATAAAAAACGGTCACGAAGAACCGTTTAATATGCAATATATAGCAATAGGCAGTAAAAATTGGGGAGAAGTTTACTGGAGAAATTTTGATGCGCTTTATAACGAAATCAAAGAAAAGTATCCCGATATTACGGTTATTACGAATCCGGGAACGGTTTATGAGGGCGAGAGCTTCGATGACGCTTGGCTTACGGTTAACAGTAAATACCGTGATACAGTAGTCGATGAGCAGTACTACACAAAAAGCGGCTATCTTTTTAATAATAACGACCGTTATGACAGCTACGAAAGAAGCGGCGCACAAGTGTTTGTAAGCGGATATGCGGCATCGTCCGACATCGGAACACTTCAAACGAAGGCAAACCTTTTTTCCGCTGTTGAAAACGCATCGTATTTGACGGGACTTGAGCGAAACGGCGATGTGGTAAAAATGGTTGCTTATTCACCTACATTTGCAAAAATAAATGCGCAGTGCCGTGAAAACAGTCTTATTTGGTTTGACTCTCAGCAGACGGTTCTTACACCGGATTATTTTGCGCTTATGCTCTTTTCGAACAATTTCGGCACAAATTATATAACGACCGATTTTGATGAAGTCGAGAACGGAATATATCAGTCGACGACGGTTGATACAAAAGAACAGGTTATATACGTAAAACTCGTAAACAGTTCAAACAAAGACAAAACCGTCGACATAAATATCAGCGGTTTTGAAAATGTGAATAATCCGTCGGTTCAGTATTTGTCGGAGAATTTTAAATCGGCATGCAACGAGGTTGGAGAAAGCCTTAAGGTTGCACCGCGTACGGAACATCTTCGTGTAAATGACAACACGGTAACCTACGAAATGAAAGGTTTGTCTGTAAATGTTGTTCGTATTCCTTACGGCGACAATGACGGGACTTCACTTTATAAGCTTAAGGATTACGGAATAGTAATACCTTATGTGCATCCGATTATCGAAGTTGTAATTCCGAGTGTGCTGGGAATAATTGTTTTAGCGACCGGTGTGACGATTTTGGTTTCAAAATATAAGCAAAGAAAAAGAAATAAGAAAAAAGAATAGTTTTTTATAACGCAAAGCACCCGCCGAGTTGTTTCGACGGGTGCTTTTAAAAAACTCTTGACAATGTAGTTTTGTTGTGCTATTTTAAAAGTGTAATAACTGTGCTATCACAAATAGCACAGTAGAAAGCGGGAGGTGATGCTGTTGAACATTTTTCTTGATATTCATTCGAGAACACCTGTTTACGAACAGATAAAAGAGCAGATTGTTCTTGAAATCAATCGCGGAAATTTAAAAAAGGACGAACAGTTACCGTCTTTAAGACAACTGTCCGCAAGTCTCGGAATTAACATCAATACGGTAAAACGTGCGTTGTCCGAGCTTGAAGCACAGGGATTTATTTATACCATTGCCGGAAAGGGCGTTTTCGTAAGCGGAAATGTTCAGTCACGCAATATTTATTTGGAGCAATCCTTAGACAGTCTTAAAAAGACACTTTTAAACGCAAAAACCATGGGAGCAACAAAGCAACAGATAATACAACTGCTTAACGATATTTTTAAAGGAGCTGAAGAAAATGATTGAATTTGCAGGGGTAACGAAAAAATTCGGAGATTACACCGCAATAGAAGATATCACGTTTAAAGTTCAACCGTCGTCGATTTACGGGCTTATCGGTTATAACGGGGCCGGCAAAACGACACTTTTGAAAACCGCTGCCGGAATTTACAGAGCAGACGGGGGAGAGGTGCTGATGGGCGGTCAGCCGACTTTTAACAATGCTGAAATACGCAAAGAAATGTTTTACATTCCGGACGATCTGTATTTCCCGTTGAATGCGACAATTAAGAGTATGGCGAAATTTTACAGTGATTATTATCCGAATTTCAGCAACAAAACGCTTGAAAACCTCATAGACGTTTTCGGACTCGATAAAAAGAAAAAAATCAGGGGCTTTTCAAAGGGTATGCAAAGACAGACGGAAATAATTCTCGCACTTGCATCGAGACCCAAGTATATGCTCCTTGACGAAACCTTTGACGGACTTGACCCGCAGAAAAAGGATATTACAAAGAAACTTTTTGTGGAATATGTTGCCGAAAGTGAATGTTCGCTCATTATTTCTTCTCACAATTTGTCGGAACTTTCAGACCTTTGTGACAATGCGGGACTTATCAACGGCAAGCATCTTACAATGGACTGCTCCGTTTATGACATTTCGGCGAATTACAGCAAGTTCAGACTTATATTCGACCGTGAAATTACCGCCGACAGTTTTAAAAATATTAAGTATAAATCGCTTGATATTGACGGTAAAATCGCTACGGTTATTTTTGATAAAAACACAAGCGAAGAAAAGCATAAGCTCAATGCACTTTTACCCATTGCCATTGATGAGTATAAACTTACAATGGAAGAAGTATTCTTAAATGAAATGGAGGATAAGAAATATGACATCACAAAAATCTTCGAATAAAGTACGTGTCAATGATTTTAAAAGAAGTTTTATAGAGTCGTTACCGTTTCCGGCGATTGCGTTGTTAGTGCTGTTTGCCTTTGTAACGGTTCCGATTTTACAATCTTTTTCTCATTATAATTTTGTTTCAAACGGACTTCTTTATTCCTTTATGGACAGCGGGTCGATATTTTATTATAATTTTGCCTTGCTTGAAGTGGGTATGGTTCTTTGCGGTATGATGACGGCTGTAAAAGCCTTCAAATTCATTTTGGCAAAAAAGCAAGTCAACGTGTATTTCAGCTTAGGGCTGACAAGAACAAGCCTCTTTTTAAACAGATTCCTTGCAAGTGCCGTCGCAATTTTGTTGAGTGTATTTATTCCGATTACCGTAGTCCTTTGTGCTAACATTGCATATTTGGGTGTGTCGGCAGAACTTATCAAAGTTTACCTGTACTTTATACTTTCGCTTTTCGTTTGCGGAATGGTCGGATTTTCAATATCATCACTTGCGATAAGTGTTTCCGGATGCGTTTTCGAAGCCTCACTTACGTCTATTGCTATTTCGCTCTTTTCGACAATATTGCAAGGTTTGATAAGCTTGCTTAACGATTACTTCTTAAAAGGTTATATTCAAAGTTACGACAGTGCGTTGATTTGGGATTTCATCTCACCTTGGACTTTTGTAAAACCGACAAAAACAAAAAGCTTTTTCTATGAGTCAGACGAAAATTATGTAATAGTAGATACTCTTTTGGAAGGCTATGAGAGAAAATTCTTAATTGACGGTAAATTGCCCGAAGCTTGTCAAGTTGACAGCACGTTCCTTTTACCGATTGTAATTTGGCTCGGTGTTGCACTTTTAATTACGGGAACAGCACTCTTGCTTTTCAATCGCAGAAAAGCGGAAAACTCAAATTCGGTAGGAAAATTCGCTATTTCAAGAGTAATAATAGGCACTTCGTTGTTCTGCGTTTCGCTTTATACCGGCTTTGCAATCTGCGACGCATCTGTTATGGGCAGTGTGACGCTTACCGTCATCGTTGCCGCAGTTGCCGCGGTTGTATACTTCCTAACTCAACTGATTCTAACACGAAAAATAAAAATAACCTTAAAATCCATGTCTGCATGCTTGGTTTTGGAAACTTTGTTTATAGTCTTTTTAATATCTTTAAATACGGGATACTTCGGCATATACAATAAATTACCCGAAAAAGAAAATATTAAAAGTGTGTCCTTGAGCATTACCGGTGTGGACTATGCATCGAATATTCCGTCGAGAAGCGGCGAATATATTGAAAGCGGCAATCCGAAGGATATTGATATGACCGTAGAACTGTTTGAAAAAATTAAAAAAGACAGCGGCAAATCCGATGAGTGTATAGCGGCTTTGTATTTTAAAATTACGGATGACAACGGCAAAGAAATTAACAGACTCTTTAAAGTGTGGAGCTGGGAACTGTATACGGAATATCTCGAAACAACTTTGAATTCGGACTTCTTTGATGCCGTCCTTGAGGAAACGTTTATAGGCTTTGATGAAAACAATAAGTCAAAAGACGGACAGTATACACAAATAGACGCCACCGGTTACAATTACAGATATTACAACTACAGCCCTTTAGAATATGATGTGGGATACGACCCGGCTATTATGAGCTTCAATTTGTTTGACGGTGAAATGATCTACACTTTGAATTCAGACGGCGAAATCGCCGACGCAACGACTCTTAATAAAGGCGATGATCTTGCAGTAGCTATCTATAACGACTTGTCGAAAATGACGTATGAACAGCTTTTAAGAAATAACAGCAAGCCGACGGTTGTAATGGGATATGCGGATACAGCCGTATTTAATGCACAGAAAAAACTTGAAGCCAAAGATTACATCTTCGAAGAATATTCATATTATACGGAATCCGTCGAAGAAACTCTTTTGACGACCGTAGGCGTTACGCCGTATATTTGCGTATATCCGGAAATGACGGAAACACTCGCATATTTTGAAAGAAACGGTATGACGGCTCAAAAGACTTACGAGGGAAAAGTAAAGCAAGTGCTTTATACAAGCTGCCGACAGTCAGTAAGAAGCGTTATAGCAAAATATATGGACAATAACGAAGATGAATACAAGGGCAACATTGCTTTTGAATCGTTGAAATATATGTATGATTTCAATGAAAACTATTTCTTCTCATCAAATAATCTTTATAACGACTGCTTTAAATACTTGGGCGGTTTCATAAACAGCGAAATGACATATTTGGATGTTCTGAAATTGATTTATACCGATTCGGGATATAACTTAACCTCTGTTGACGAAAGTAAGTTCGAAAAAACATTGGCAAACTGTGTTCCTCAATATTACACACATAACGATAACGGCAAAGTCGTTTTCATCATCTATGAAGACGGTTCGGTTGTTTGTCAATATCTTCCTTCGTCTAAACTGTCTGTACTGCAATAATCGAAAATCGGCACAAATAAAGACAAGGGTGAGTTTGAAACTCGCCCTTGTTTTTTATGTTTTAAAGTTATAAACGGTTAGATTTGCTTTAATTTTCCGAGGTTCTTAATAAGATTCGGAACACCCTTCAATATAATTTTAAGTCCTTTCCACATCTTGTCTTCGTTGAGAATGATAAGAAGTCCGCTTGCCATTTCGGGACTGAAAAGACCGAAACTCATTGAAATGAAGTTCTTAATCGGTGTTTGAAGTGCAACGGCACCTGCCATTGTTTCAGTACCGAGTATCTTTTTGAGAAGCTTGTTGATTCTGCCGCCCCATTTACCGTCTGCGGCGTCTTCAAGGTTGTTGAGAAGTGTAAGAGGTTGACTCTTGTCTCTCTGTGAAGGCGGAATATCGGCACCGTAAATTACTTTAAATTCATCGTCACTGATATTCATAATGTCGGCTCCGTAGTATGACGGTGCCGTGTCCTTATAGTTCGGAACAAGCGCATCAACAGTCGACTCAACATTAACGGTAGCTTCAAGCTTAATGTCACGGCTCGAAGCACCTACAAGAATCTTAAAGTCACCGCTTTCAACGTGCCAATCTTTAAGATTTACATTGTAGTAAGCAAATGCACGCTTGTCGAGAGCGATTTCGATTTCTTTTTCTTCGTTCGGCTCTAAGAATACTTTCTTAAAGCCGCGAAGTTCTTTAACGGGACGGTAAATTGTGCTTTCAACGTCACTTACATAAAGCTGAGCAACTTCGGCACCGGCAACGTCACCCGTATTCTTAACTTTAAATGAAACGGTGAGCGTATCCGTGTCCTTAATGCTGTCGGCACTGACTTTTAAATCGCTGTATTCAAAAGTTGTGTATGAAAGACCGAAGCCGAACGGGAAAGCAACATCCTTTTTGGCTGTGTCATAATATTTGTATCCGACATAAATGCTCTCTCTGTATTCGACCGAAACGGGAGTGCCGGGGAAATAGTTGTAGCTTGAGTTGTCCTCAAGTGCCAACGGGTACGTTTCGGAAAGCTTACCGCTTGGGTTAACGTCACCGAAAAGTACGTCACAAATCGCACTGCCCGATGCTTGACCTGTAAGGAACGCGTTGAGAATAGCGGGAACCTTGTCTGCCCACGGCATTTCAATGGCGGCACCGCCGGAAAGAACAACTACAACGTTCTTGTTAACTTTAAGAATTTCATCAATAAGAGCTGTATGTACGGGCGGAATTCCGAGATGCTTTCTGTCGTTACCCTCTGTTTCGTATTCATCCGTAAGACCGATAAATACAACCGCAACATCCGCATCCTTTGCAATAGCTTTAGCGTCGGGGATAAGGCTGAAGTCGTTTGCCTTTTTGGCTTTAAGCGAATAACCGGGAGCAAAGCTCATATTGATGCCCATATCTTTCATTGTCTGATATGCGTTGTCGATTTTGATCGGATTGATAAGCGAAGAACCGGCACCTTGGTATCTCGGCGTGTGTGCCATTTCACCGATTACGGCAACCTTTGCATCTTTTTTAAGCGGAAGAATACCGCCGTCGTTCTTCATAAGAACCATACATTGAGCTGCAATTTCACGTGCAAGTTTATGGTGTGCGTCGCTGTCATAAGTATACTGACCGCGAACTGCGTCGGCCTTTTTAACCATATCGATAATCTTGTCACAAGCTGCGTCGAGAACAGCTTCGTCGAGCTTGCCGTCGTTAATTGCTTCGACAATAAGACGTGCACCCGCACCGGATGAAGTCGGCATTTCAAGTTCCTGACCCGCAATAAGTCCGGGTACTCTGGCATTTTCCGCACCCCAGTCGGTAACAACAAGACCTTCATAACCGAAGTCACCGCGAAGTACGTTTGTAAGAAGCCACTTGTTTTCGGAAGCATACGTACCGTTAAGTCTGTTGTATGCACTCATAACCGTCCACGGCTGAGCTTTTTTGACTGCAATTTCAAACGGAACAAAATATGTTTCGCGAAGAGTTCTTTCGTCAACAACTGCGTTGACCGTCATTCTGCGTGTTTCTTGGTTGTTTGCGGCGTAGTGCTTAAGAGAAGTACCGATGCCTTTACTTTGAACACCGTTGATAAAAGCGGCAGCCATTTCACCGGCGAGAACGCCGTCCTCCGAGAAATATTCAAAGTTTCTTCCGCAAAGCGGTGAACGTTTAATGTTTGTTCCCGGTCCGAGTAAAACCGAAACATTTTCCTTTAAACATTCTTCACCGAGAGCCTCACCCATTTTGTAGATAAGTTCGGGATCCCAAGAGCAAGCGGTAGCCGATGCGGTAGGGAAGCAGATTGCGGGGATACCCAAAAGAATATCGTTGTTTTCTTTAGGATCACCCTTTTTGCGAATACCGTGAGGGCCGTCGTTAAGATTGATTGACGGAATTCCCAAACGTTCAATCGGCTGGCTGTGCCAATAGTCAAGACCGTCACAAAGACTGGCTTTTTCTTCCAAAGTCATTTGTGAAATAAGGTCAGCATGCTTAAGCGCCATTATTATTTCCTCCTCAAAATGTATAACTTTTTAATATAATAGGTTAATTATATATCAACACTGTCCGTTTCGTCAAATAAAAGTTTGTCGGCGGAACCCGTGTCAATTTCTTCAATGTATTTAAGTTTCTTTTGTATGATAGAGTTTCTCTTTTCCGCTTCACCGATAGTCTTACTTGCCTCGTCCACTTTTTTATGAGCTTTTTCGAGCAAAACGGCAAACTTTTCGTACTGTACTTTTGCGGCACCTAAAATTTCACGCACTTCATTTGCTTTTTCGTTTATCGCAATTGTCTTAAAGCCCATTGAGAGAGAATTCAGTAATGCCGTGAAGGTCGACGGCCCCGTTACCATTATGTTATAGTCGCTTTGTAATTTTTCGGGAAGACCCGTTTTCGACGATGCAACTTCGGCATAAAGCCCTTCCGTTGCAAGATACATAATCGCAAACGGCGTAGTGTCGGGCACGTGAATGTATTTCGTGATTTTCTTTGCTTCGTTTTGAATTTCTCTTTCAAGCTCGACTCTTGCAAGCTTTACTGCGTCGGCATCGCCTTCGTCGGCAGCCGTGCAAAGACGGATATACGCTTCCATAGGAAATTTAGAGTCAACGGGTAAAAATGTATCCTTGCCGTTTTTCTCCGTTGACGGAATACGAATCGCAAATTCAACACGGTCTTGCGTGTTGGGGTTTGCGTTGTAATTCTTCTCGTACATATTCGGTATTGTCTGGTCGAGAATTCCTTCAAGCTGAACCTCCGCCCAAGTACCTCTTGTTTTTACGTTTGAAAGCACGCGGTTAAGTGCCGTAACGTTTTCCGTAACACCGGTAGAAAGAGTTTGCATTTCGCCGAGAGCCTTGTGAAGATTTTCAAGCTGTGTCGCAACGGTTTTGAATGAGCCGTCAAGCCGTGCTGTCAATGTCGAAGTAAGTTTTTCGTCAACCGTAACACGCATTTCTTCGAGCTTTTTCTCGTTGGATTCCTGAAGTTTTGTGATTGATACTTCGAGAGCCTTATTTTGCTTTTCGCTTTGTTCCGCGTTTTTGTCACGTATGGAAACAAGCATTTCGTTCATCTTTTCGCGATGTTCGAAGTTGCCTTTGTTCATACTGTCGATTCTCGTTGCCATATCGTCAAGACTCTTTTTAACATCTTCACGAATTTCCTTGTTTCCGTTTTGATTTTCAAGGCGTATTCTGTGAAATTCATCGCCGAAATTTTTCGATATGTAGTCAAGTCTGTTTTCAAGTGCTTTAAGTTCACCGTCTTTGTCGGTGTTGCCGTCTTTAAGCTGCACCGCAAGTTTTTTGATGTAAACGGTAAAGACGATAATTGTCACCGCAAAGAAAACGACGAAAATCCACTTTAATATTTCAAGAAACAATTCCATATTCATTCTCCTAATAAATTGTATACCTTAATTATAACAAAAATATATAACAAAAGATAGTTTTTTATAAAAAAATTTATCAAAATGTAGAACTATTTGCTTTTTTTTGCTATACTGTATTCAAGGTGATTAAATGTTTAAGAAAATCATATCGGTTTTAACTGTATTTTGTATCGTAATTACGTGTTTTTCAAGCTGTACCGCCAAAGATAAAACGAACAAAGCGTTTTATTTTGCCGTAAGCGAAATGCCGAGGTATCTCGATCCGCAAGTGGCGGAAACCGACGGTGAAAAGATAATAGCTGTCAATACTTTTGACGGCCTTTTTAAATTGTCGGAAAGCGGCGAACTTCAAAACTGCGCGGTTGAAAATTACAGTGTGTCGAATGACGGTCTTACATATACTTTTAATCTCAAAAAGAATTTGAAATTTTACATTTCACCGTCCGCGGAGAAATTCATAAATGAAAAAGGAACTTCGATTTCCGAAAAAATAACGGCGGACGATTTTGTGTTCGGAATAACCCGCGGCGTTTTAGCGGAAACAAACGCACCCGATTTTGACCTTTTAAAGCCCATTAAAAATGCCGAAGCGGTTAATAATAAAACTGCGAATTCTAATGACTTGGGAGTTAAAGCCGTAAACGATTATACTTTGGAAATTACGCTCGAATATCCGTATCCGGATTTTTTATATGCACTTTCACAGCCGATTTCATACCCTTGCGACGAAGAATTTTTTAATTTGACGTGCGGAAGATACGGATTGGAAACAAAGTATATACTTTCTAACGGAAGTTTTTATGTGTCGTCGATTACAGATGAAAAATCTGTGAAAATTTCCAAAAACGGTGAATATACAGGCGAGTTTGCAGCCGTTCCGGCATCCGTAACGTTTTCCGTCAACGATAATCCGACCGATGTTGCCGAAAAGATAACAAAAGGAACGTATGACTGCGGATTTTTTTCGACAGCCGAGGCAAAAGCCGAACTCGGAAACAAAGTGCGGAAAAACAATATAGAAAATATAAATTGCTCTCTTGTGTTCAATACAAACGGCAAATATTTGCAAAATGTAAATTTGCGTATCGGACTTTCGTCTTGCATTGAAAAAAGTGCGGTCGCCGAGTCGGGTTACGATTATGTAATACCGCCTTATTACAAACTTTCGAATAAGCCTTTGGATAACAGCGGCGTGGAAATAAACACATATAATATCGATACCGCAAGAAAATATACGGTTAATTCTTTTGAGGAGCTGAAAATCGATACCCTAACGGTTGAAGTGCTTTGCACAAAAGAATACGAAGAAACGGCAAAGGCGGTAGTCGGCTGTTGGCAAAAAAACATCGGAGTCGAACTTAACGGTACCGTTAAGGTCGTGGATGATGCAACGTTCCGAAGCCTTATTAAAAACGGCGAATTCGATACGGCAATTTATCCGTTGACGAGAGATGACGAAAATGCCGTTTCTTTCATTTCCATGTTTTCGTCGGCGAGCGAGTTTAATATTTTCCGTTATTCTTCTGAGCAATTCGATGAACTTGCGAAAACTCTTGAAAAAACTCCCGATATGAAAACAATATCGTTGTGTCAAAGTCATTTGTTGAAAAATGCGGTAATTTTACCGCTTTATACCGAAACAACCGTTTTTGCCGTCGCCAAAGATACGGAAGGCGTATATTTCAGCACCGATACAACAAACGTATATTTTTATAAGGGATTGAAATGATGTCCAAAAGAAAAATCTTGATAGTATTTTCGTGGCTTCTTGTGGCGGTTTGTATGGTGACTGTGTTCTATCTGTCCTCACGTCCGGCTGACGAATCGAGAGCTATGAGCGATTGGGTTATTGATGATATTTTTAATGTGTTCGGATTAAAAATACCTATTTTTTATATAAGAAAGGCTGCTCACGTGGCTGAATTTACGGTGCTTGCAATGGTCGGCTTTAATGCGATATATGTGACGTATCACTGTAAACACACGGGAGTCTTTGCATTTCTTATGTCCGCAATTTACGGAGTTACCGATGAAATACACCAAATCTTCGTAAGCGGCCGTGCTTGTCAGTTACGTGATATGCTGATAGACAGCGGCGGAGCACTTATCGGTGTTTTGCTGGCGATTTTAATATTAAAAATAATCAAAACAATAAAAGAAAGAGGTAAGCAAAATGGCTGTTCTGAAACCGTTTAAAGCAATAAGACCAAAGGAAGAATACGCTTCACGGGTAGGCGCACTGCCCTATGACGTTATGAATTCCGAAGAAGCACGTGAAATGGTAAAGGATAATCCTTTGTCGTTTTTACACGTCGATAAAGCCGAAGTGGATTTGCCTATCGGTACAGACCTTTACAGTGAAACGGTGTACAACAAAGCAAAGGAAAATCTCGAAAAACTTACTGCCGACGGAATTTGCCGTCAAGATGATAAGCCGATGCTTTACATTTACCGACAGATTATGAACGGTAGGTCGCAAACGGGCATTGTAGGTTGTACCGCCGTTGACGATTACCTTAACAATGTCATAAAAAAGCACGAATTTACAAGAGCCGATAAGGAAGCGGACAGAATCCGTCACGTAGATACTTGCGACGCAAATACGGGACCGATTTTTTTGACTTATCGCGAGAATGAAACCGTTTCGGAAATTGTCGAAGGCTGGAAAGCCGATTATAAACCGGTGTATGACTTTGTGAGCGATGACGGTGTTACGCAAACGGTATGGGTAATCGACGATGAAAAAACAATAGATACACTTGTTAAGGAGTTTGAAAAAATTCCGTATCTTTACATTGCCGACGGGCATCACAGATGTGCCTCGGCAGTGCGTGTGGGTGAACGCAGACGAAACAACGAAGATTACGATAAAAATGCCGAATTCAACTTTTTCCTGTCTGTAATATTTCCTTGCGACCAATTAAAAATTATGGATTACAACAGAGTAATCGCAGACCTTAACGAATATACAAGCGAAGAATTCATCGAAAAAATCAGCGAAAGTTTTACGGTTGAAGAAGCCGCAACTTCGCCTTATGAACCGGAAACCCGTCACACATTCGGTATGTATCTTGACGGTAAATGGTATAAGCTTACGGCAAAAGCCGAAATCATCAATGAAAATGATCCCGTTGAGTGTCTTGATGTTTCAATTCTTCAAAACAACCTCATTTCACCGATACTTAATATTACAGACCCCAGAACAGACAAGCGTATTGACTTCGTCGGAGGCATAAGAGGACTCGGCGAACTTGAAAGAAGAGTAAACGACGGTATGAGAATCGCATTTTCAATGTACCCGACCTCTTTAAACGAGCTTATGGACATTGCCGATGCCGGAAGAGTTATGCCGCCGAAATCAACTTGGTTTGAGCCGAAACTCCTTTCGGGACTGTTTATACATAAACTTTCATAACAAAAAAATTTAAGGGCGAGTATATCGCCCTTCTTTTTTCGTCAAACTGCACAAAAAACTATGTGACTAATTGTAAATTTGTGCCAAAGGACGAAAGTTAAAAAAATAACGATTTTTAATTGACTTTAGTTTTTTGCTATTGTAATATATATACAAAGAACAGCACGTATAAATGTGCAAATTCAACAAAAGGAAGGCAAATACATTACAATGGCACAAATCTTAAAAAACATGAATCCGGCAAAAATTTTAACACAGGAGAACGGTGCGAGAAGAATGATTCTTATGCCGATGAGCATTTTGCTTATGGGCTTTGCGGTTTCGGTATTTTCTTATTCCGGAATGGGCGTTGATCCTTTTACGGCTCTCAATATGAGCATCAGTGCGAAAATCGGCTTGAGCTTCGGATTTTTCCAGATGTGTATAAACGGTATAATCCTTGTACTTGTGGCAATCGTTTCCAAAAAGCTTATTAACTTGGGTACAATTTTCAATATGATCGGTGTAGGATACGTTTGCGAATTCTTTACCGGAATTTACAGTCAAATCTTACCCGAAAATCCGAACGTAATCGTAAAAACAGCTGCAATGTTGCTCGGAGTATTCCTTTTAAGTCTTTCGGCTTCGCTCTACTTCAACTGCGATTTAGGTGTATCTCCTTACGACGCTTTGGGATTCGTTTTGGAAGAAAAAACAAAGATGAAATATAAATGGTGCAGAGTTGCAACCGACCTCGTTTGTACATTGATAGCTTTTGTACTCGGCGGCCCTATCGGTATCGGCACGGTAATTACGGCATTCTTTATGGGACCGGTAATTTCTTTCTGCGACGGTGCTATCTCGAAGAAAGTTCTTAACTTCAAGTCAAAGCTTCTCAAACAATTCACTGTTATCAGATATTATGATTTAGGATATATCCAAGGTAACAGAGCCGCTTAAAACCGAAAACAGACAAAAAAAGACCTCACAGTGCATAAACAATATGTACTGTGAGGTTTTTGTTTATTGTTTGTGATTATGACAGCAGTCGCAAGAACCGTTGCAACCGGCTTCTGACTTTCCTTCTTCTGTATCTCGATAATACTGAGTGTGAGTTTTCTTGTGCGGTAATGTCGTCCAAAGCTCGTCTGCTACGGGCTTCCACGCATTAGCATAATCAACACATTTATCGCAAAGCTCATCTGCCGTTTCCTTGTGTATAAAGTCGGAAGATGCGGCTCCCGTTTCCTTGATAAGCTTTCTGAGATATTCGGGATTTTCAAGCATAGGACAAGGGCGTAAATGATTGTCGTTAAACGGCTGATTTTTATAATATGCCATAAATAACGGAGACTGCAAAGCTTCCAAAAGCGTGTGCGTTCTTATGTTGGCGTCGGAAAAATGAATGAATACACACGGCTCGATATCACCGGCGGAGTTAATGTGAAAGTAATTTCTGCCGCCTGCAATACAGCCGCCGACATATTCGCCGTCGTTTTGAAAGTCCATAATGAAAATAGGCTTTCCCGTTTTGCCGTTACGCATTTTCTTGTTCCACATATAAAGGTTCTTTCTTTGTTCGGGCGTCGGAATAAGCTCAACGTCAGCACCTTTGCCAACAGGCATATAGTTGAAATTAAGCATATATTTAGCACCGCTGTCAATAATCATATCGACAAATTCGTCACTTGTGACAACGTCTAAATTTTTTCTTGTGTAGCAAACGGAAACACCGAAAATGCACTTGTTTTTCTTCAAAAGCTTCATAGCGTCCGTCGTGACTTTAAACGAACCGTCACCGCGACGCCAATCGTTTGTGTCTTCGTTGCCCTCAATACTTAAAGCGAGAGTAATGTTACCGAGTTCGTTAATCGCTTCGCAAAATTCTTGGTCAATAAGAGTTGCATTTGTGAAAAGAAGGAAAATGCAGTCTTTGTTATTTTTGCAAAGTTCAAGAACGTCTTTCTTTCTTATAAGCGGTTCACCGCCGGTAAACCAATAAAAATGACAGCCGAGTTCTTTACCTTGAGAAACAATGCTTTGCATTTCTTCGTTAGTTAAATTAGACTGATAACCGTATTCGGCAGCCCAACAGCCTTTGCAACGGAGGTTACAAGCGGATGTCGGATCCAAAAGAATGTTAAACGGTATGTTACATTTGTATTTTTCACGGTTGGCACGTACGGCCTTTGTTCCGTAATAACCGGCATCAATACCGAACGACAGAAGCATTTGCTTGATTACCCGTCTGTCGATATCGTCAATAATATTCAAGGCAAATTTAGTCCAGACATTATCTTTGTCTTCTGCGACAGCTTGAATTTTTTCGAAATTTTCCGGTGGGAAAACCTTGCTGAAAATAGGCTTAGCCATCTTGCTCAACTTAATAATGTTCGCGTGAGGGTCTTTGTCTATATATTTGAGCAGTCGGTCAATAGTAAAACTTAAACCTGCTTTTTGAATATTATAAACTAATTTCATGTCAATGCCTTTCGTAATTTTATAAAAATAATACTCTAAATATTTTATTGTAAAAGATAATTGATGTCAATGATTTTTTAATTTATTAACACGAAATTTACATTTTCTTAATTATTTTATTCAACAAGTGGAATAATAATCAAAATGCCTATGTAAAATATCTGTTAAAATTTATAAAAGAGTGGAAAAAGCTTACAATTTATGTTAAAATATATACCAATTATTGTTTTAAGGGGAAACTTAAATGAGTACGATAGCATATAAGACAATAGCCGAAGGCGTGAATTTTCTTTGCCTTAACAGAAGTCAGTTTAAAACAAGCTGCATAAAAATCGACTTTTATTTGCCCATTTCCGAACAGTTTGCCGCGGAAAACGTGTTGACATATCTTTTGGGAACAACGTCAAAGCATTACAGTACAATCAAGAGCTTTAATTCGAAAACGGAAGAACTTTACGATGCCGATTTTTCAATGGATATTTCCACGGTAGGCGAAAAGGTGAGAATTCAGTATTCTATGGAAGTGCTTGATGACAGATTCGCTCTCGACGGTAAATCAATTTCCGAAGAAAGCGTAGATTTTTTGATAGACATACTTCAAAATCCGAATTGCGAAAACGGTGAATTCGACAAAGAGTTTACGGAACGTGAAATAAAATTCGCTCTTGAAAGACTCGAAGCCGAAAAGAACAACAAAAAAGCCTATGCCGTTTCCCGTCTGCGTCAACTTATGTGCAAGGATGAGCCTTACGGAATAGATAAGGATAAATTGGAACAAAACATAAAAAAGCTTGACAGTAAAAAAATATATTCGGCATATGAGAATATGCTTAAATCGGCAACTGTTTTTATAACCGTTTGCGGAAATGTCGACAGCGAAATGATTGAAAAGAAGTTCACCGATTTTGCTTTGAATTTGCCCGAAAGAAATCTCGCAAAGTTAGACACGGTATTTATAGAAAAAGCCGATGAAATCAAGTATTTTAAAGAAGAAATGGACGTAAACCAAGCAAAACTTGTTATAGGTCTTCGTACCGGTATGACCGATGCCGACGATAATTATTTCGCTTACCGTGTTATGACGGACATTTTCGGCGGCGGACCGTACTCACGCCTTTTCTTAAACGTCCGTGAAAAACTGAGCCTTTGTTATTACTGCGGTGCGAGAATTATCCGTGACAAAGGAATAATTATAATTCAAAGCGGTGTCGAAGACGCAAATTATGAAAAAGCACTTGCGGAAATTTTCAATCAGCTTGATATAATGAAAAAAGGCGAGTTTACCGATGAGGACTTCAATTCTTCCGTAATCGCTTTGTCCGACGCATTTAAGGGCGTCGGCGACTCACCCGTCGGTGAGTGCATATTCTTCGCTTCACAGGCTTTTGACGACCGAATAGTCGACGGCAAAGAATATGCGGAAAAGATTTCTGCGGTAACAAGAGAACAAGTGACAGAATGTGCTCGAAAAGTAACCGTTGATACTGTATATTTACTTTCGGGAAAGGGTGAGGACGATGAATAATATCAAAGAAATAAAAAACGAACTTCTTCAAGACAGCTATTATGAAATCGATCATACTTCGGGACTGAAAATATTTGTCTATCCTAAAGAGAATTACTCATCGTCTTATGCGATATTCGGAACAAAATACGGTTCCATAGATACTTGCTTTAAGCTTGAGGGAAACAGCGATTATATCGAAGTGCCGGAGGGTATTGCACATTTTCTCGAACACAAACTTTTTGAAAGCGAAGAACTCGATGCTTTTGCCAGATATGCGAAAACGGGTGCATCCGCAAATGCTTATACTTCTTTTGACAAAACGTGTTATCTGTTTTCGTGTACGGATAATTTCGAGGAATCCCTTGAAATTTTACTCGATTTTGTAAGCAATCCTTATTTTACTCCGGAAACGGTTCAAAAGGAACAGGGCATTATCGGACAAGAAATAAAAATGTGTAATGACGAGCCGGGGTGGGAGTCGTTGTTCTCGCTTCTTCGTGCCATGTATCACAGCCATCCCGTAAAAATTGACATTGCGGGAACGGTAGACTCCATAAGCCATATAACAGCGGACTTGCTGTACAGTTGCTATGAAACGTTTTACAATCCCGAAAATATGGCTCTTGCCGTTGCGGGTAATGTATCCGTTGAACAAGTTTTGAGGGTTGCGGATAAACTGCTCAAGAAAAAAGAGTGCAAAAAAATAGAACGCAAATTTCGAAAAGAGCCCGCCGAGGTAGTGGAAGATACGGTTGTCAGAAACGTATCCGTTGCAATGCCGATTTTCGCTATCGGATATAAAGAGGATATCCAAACACCTTGTCGCACCTTAAAGCAGTCGCTTGAAAGCAATATTTTGCTTGATATAATCGGCGGAAGTACGTCTACGCTTTATGAAGATATGCTTAAAGACGGGCTTATAAATACGGGCTTTGAAACAGAATATTTTGAAGGCTACGGATATTCCGCACACATTTTCAGCGGCGAAAGTACAAATTATAATGAAGTCCGTGAACGTATAAACAAAGAAATCGAAAGACTCAAGGTTGAAGGAATAGATCGTGAAACGTTTGACAGAATAAAGAAAAAGCATTACGGTAATTTTATTATGAGTTTTAACGATATCGATGCGTTGAGCAATGCACTTATCGGGGCGTATTTCAACGGCGACGGAATTTATGACCAAATAAAAATTCTTGAAAGCATAACGCTTGAAGATGTTGAAAGACGGCTTCACGAAGCATTTAATACAGCGAATTCTTCGATGTCAATTATAAAGGAAAACTGAAAGGGGAACGTATTTATGGTAAATCAATGGCTTTCCGGCGTGACGTATGTTGAATTTCCGAAACTTGATTTGGGCTTTGACATTTACGAAAATCTTGTCGAATTCACAATTCCCGGTTGGGATATTGATATAACAATTAAGTTTTATGCCGTAATCATCGCTTTCGGCTTTGTTCTCGCCGTGCTTTTCGGCGGAAGAATGGCTTATAAGTGGAATATGAGTATTGATAAAATGCTTGACGTTCTTATTTGGGGCACAATAGCCGGTATTGCGGGTGCAAGACTTTATTATGTGGCATTTGAATGGGATTATTATAAGGAACATTTGCTTGAAATCCCTGCTATTTGGAACGGCGGCCTTGCCATTTACGGCGGACTCATCGGCGGAATTCTTGCGGCATATATAGTTTGCAAACGTGTAGACTTGAATTTTTATAAATTGCTTGATTTGGCGGGTATGAGTTTTCTTATCGGACAGGGCATCGGAAGATGGGGCAATTTCACAAACCAAGAAGCTTTCGGCATAAATACGACGTTGCCGTGGGGTATGACAAGCGAAAAAATCGAAAACTACATAAATTTAAACTATTCCGAGCTTTTGAAGAACGGAATTGAAATGGATGCCACACAACCCGTGCATCCGACCTTTCTTTATGAGTCGATTTGGTGTTTGTTGGGCTTTTTGATTTTGTTTGTAGTTTGTCAGAAATTCAGAAAGTTTGACGGTCAGCTTATTTTAGGCTACGGTATCATTTACGGACTTGAAAGATTTGTTGTCGAGGGACTTCGTACAGACAGCCTTTATATCGGAAATTCGGGACTTCGTGTTTCGCAAGTGCTTTCTTTAATTCTTGTGCTTTGTTGCAGTGTGTTAACGGCTGTTAAACTTTTTGAAATAAAAAGACAAAATGAGCAGAAGGTTAAGGAATATAAGGAGAAAAATGCGTAATGTATAAAATAATCGACGGTAAAGAAGTTTCGGCTGCTGTAAGAAACGAGATAAAGACAGAAGTCGAAAAACTTAAAAGAATCGGCAAAAAGACGGGGCTTGCCGTTGTGATTGTGGGCAATAATTCCGCATCACGTGTCTATGTAAACAATAAGAAAAAGGGCTGTGACGAGGTCGGCATGGAGTCATTTGAATATGCACTTCCCGAAGAAACAACAACCGAAGAATTACTTGAACTTATCGAAAAACTCAATAACGATACGGCTGTTGACGGCATTCTTTGTCAACTTCCGTTACCGAAACAAATTGACGAGAAAAAGGTGCTTAATGCAATAGTGCCGCACAAAGATGTCGACGCTTTTCACCCCGTTAATACGGGCCATATTATGATAGGCGACCATACGTTTTTGCCTTGTACACCCGCCGGAATAACGGAAATGCTTAAATACTATAACATTTCCGTCGACGGCAAGGAATGTGTTGTAATCGGCAGAAGCAATATTGTGGGTAAGCCTATGGCAATGCTTTTGTTGGAACAGAATGGTACCGTTACCGTCTGCCATTCACGTACAAAGAATTTGGCGGATGTAACAAAACGCGCGGATATTCTTGTCGCCGCAGTGGGCAAAGCATATTTTGTCACTGCCGATATGGTAAAAGACGGTGCTGTTGTGATTGACGTCGGTATGAACAGAAACGCCGAGGGAAAACTTTGCGGTGACGTCGATTTTGAAAAAGTGAAGGATAAATGTTCGTTTATCACTCCCGTTCCGGGCGGTGTCGGACCTATGACAATTACGATGTTGCTCAAGAATACCCTCACGGCATCAAAAAATCATTTGAACGGCAATATAATTTAAACAGACAAAATTTAACGGCAAGCGATAACCTCTTGCCGTTATTTAATGCCTTGACATATACTCCAGGGGGGTATATAATTAAATTGTTCAAGGAGTGATTTTTTTGAGTAATACTTGCGAACACTGTAAAATAAAAATCCGAAACGAAACCGAATATAAGGCGCTTATCAATCGGCTTAACCGTATTGAAGGTCAAATTCGGGGAATTCGCGGAATGGTTGAAAAAAATGCGTATTGTACGGACATAATATTACAGGTGTCTGCCGTAAATGCGGCACTTAATTCCTTTAATAAAGAGTTGCTTGCGAATCATATAAAGACCTGTGTTGCCGATGACATTAAGGCGGGCAAAACGGAGACGGTTGACGATTTACTTTCAACACTTCAAAGACTTATGAAGTAGGTGAAATTATGAAACAGTATAATGTTACGGGTATGAGCTGTGCCGCTTGCGTTGCCCGTGTCGAAAAAGCGGTAAATACCGTTGAGGGAGTAACCTCATGTTCGGTAAGTCTGCTTACAAATTCAATGGGTGTCGAAGGCTCGGCAGATCCGCAAAAAATAATTTCCGCCGTTACCGAAGCCGGATACGGTGCAAGTCTTAAGGACGGTAATGACTTGCAAAAAAAGAACGACGACGATGCCCTTAAAGATACCGAAACGCCGAAACTTAAAAAACGTTTAATAGCATCTTTGGGCTTTTTGGCGGTTTTGATGTATATTTCAATGGGGCATGTTATGTGGGGATGGCCGCTGCCCGAATTTCTTGCGTCGAATCCTCTTGCAATAGGAATTCTCGAAATGCTTTTAACGGTAATCGTTATGGTTATCAATCAAAAGTTTTTTATAAGCGGTTTTAAGGGCGTTTTGCACAAATCTCCGAATATGGATACGCTCGTAGCTCTCGGTTCCGGCGCATCGTTCATATACAGCACTTATGTTCTTTTTAAAATGACAGCCGATGTGGGAATGGCTCATCACTATCTTCATGAGTTCTATTTTGAATCGGCGGCTATGATCGTGACGCTCATTACCGTCGGAAAAATGCTTGAAGCACGGTCAAAGGGCAAAACAACAGACGCACTTAAATCTTTAATGAAATTGGCACCGAAAACAGCCGTAATTATCGTTGACGGCGTTGAAGTGGAAGTCGCGATAGAACAAGTGAAAAAAGGCGATATTTTCATTGCCCGTCCGGGTGAACAAATTGCCGTAGACGGCATAATAGTTGAGGGGCAAACGGCTGTTGACGAGTCTGCACTGACGGGTGAAAGCATACCCGTCGATAAATCGTCGGGCGACAAAGTTTCCGGCGGTACTATAAATCAATCGGGCTTTATAAAGTGTGAGGCTTTACGAGTGGGTGAGGATACAACACTTTCTCAGATAATCAAAATGGTGAGTGACGCCGCCGCAACAAAGGCACCTATCGCCAAAATAGCCGATAAGGTTTCGGGCGTTTTCGTTCCGGTAGTAATAGCAGTCGCCGTTATAACCGTTATTATATGGCTTTTAGTCGGTCAAACGGTCGGCTTTGCACTGGCAAGAGGTATTTCGGTGCTTGTTATAAGCTGCCCGTGTGCTTTGGGGCTTGCCACTCCCGTTGCCATTATGGTCGGCAACGGTGTCGGTGCTAAAAACGGTATCCTTTTTAAAAATGCCGTGTCGCTTGAAGAAACGGGAAGAATAAATACCGTAGTGCTTGACAAGACGGGCACAATTACCCTCGGTCAGCCGAAGGTAACCGATATAATTCCCGTAAACACGACAGAAGAACAGTTGTTAAGATTTGCATATTCTCTTGAAGTTAAGAGCGAACATCCGTTGGCAAAGGCCATTATCGAAAAAGGCAATGAGCTTGAAATAAAAGCAACCGAAGTCGACGGTTTCAAGGCACTTTCCGGAAACGGCGTATCCGCAACGCTGAACGGAAAAATTCTTTACGGCGGAAGCCTTAAATTTATAAGCGAACAGATTGATGTTGACAATGATGTCGTAACGATTGCGGAAGGCCTTGCCGAAAACGGAAAAACGCCGTTGCTTTTCAGTGTCGAAAACAGACTTTTGGGTATAATTGCCGTAGCCGATGTTATTAAAGAGGACAGTCCGCAGGCGATTAAAGATTTGCAAAATATGGGCATACGGGTTATTATGCTCACGGGCGATAACGAAAAAACCGCCAATGCAATAGGAAAAATTACGGGTGTCAATCAAGTAATCGCCGGCGTACTTCCCGACGGAAAAGAGGCGGCGGTACGCAGCCTTAAAGATAAAGGCAAGGTTATGATGGTCGGTGACGGAATTAACGATGCTCCCGCGCTTACACGTGCCGATATCGGTGTCGCAATCGGTGCCGGTGCCGATGTTGCCGTTGATGCGGCGGATATTGTGCTTGTAAAGAACAGACTTTCGGACATTCCCGCCACAATAAGACTCAGCCGTGCAACACTCAAAAACATACACGAAAATCTTTTTTGGGCGTTTTTCTACAATGCACTCGGAATTCCGCTTGCCGCAGGTGTGTTTATAAATATTTTCGGTTGGGAATTAAATCCGATGTTTGCGGCGGCGGCTATGAGCTTATCGTCGTTTTGTGTAGTATCAAACGCGTTGCGGCTTAATTTCATTGATATTCGCAATGCGAAAAAAGATAAAAAAATAAAATTAAAGGTTAAGGAGAAAAAGACTATGCAGATTACGTTGAAAATCGAAGGTATGATGTGTTCTCACTGTGAAGCCAACGTTAAGAAAACTCTTGAGGAGTTTGCCGAGGTAAGAGAGGCTGTCGTAAGCCACAAAGACGGCACTGCCGTTGTTACACTTGATGCCGATTTAGGCGTTGATACGCTTAAAAAGGCTATCGAAGACAAAGGCTACAAAGTAGTCGGATAAAGCTTGCAAAAATAAAAAGATGTATTTGCCGAAAAGCAGATACATCTTTTTTTATTTGATTTCATTAACGTCATACGGCGTTTTTTGATATACAAAATAGTTGAGCCAATTCTGAAACAGCAGACTTCCCGCACCTCGCCATGTAAGAGGCGGTGTAAGACGTGTGTCGTTGTTGGGAAAATAATTATACGGAAGTTTAACGTCGAGTCCTTTGTGCAAATCTCTGAAATATTCACGTGCAAGCGTGTCACTGTCATATTCACTGTGACCGGTGCAATAGAAATTTCTACATTCCATATCGGCTATAAGGTGAACGCCGGAAATTTCCGAATATGAAAGAATTTGCAAATCTTTCACGAGTGCAATATCTTCCTTCTTGGTTTCCGTATGCCTTGAATGAGGTACATAGAAAAGGTCACTGAAGCCGCGAAGTAGTGGGTGATACATATCAAGCGGCTTGTGTGGAAACACGCCGAACATTTTCTCCGGCAACGTGTATTTCGGAATACCGTAATGGTAATAAAGTGCTGCTTGAGCACCCCAACAAATATGAAAAGAAGAATAGACGTGCGTTTTTGCCCAATCGAAAATCGTGCAAAGCTCATCCCAATAGTCAACATCTTCAAACGGCATCATTTCCACGGGAGCACCCGTAACAATCATACCGTCAAACTTTTCGTCTTTTATGTCGTTAAAGGTTTTGTAAAACTTGAGCATATGCTCTTTTGAAGTGTTTTTGCTTTCGTGAGTGGCAACTTGCAAAAGCTCGATTTCCACTTGCAAAGGCGAGTTACTAAGCAAACGCAAAATCTGTGTTTCGGTTTCGATTTTCGTAGGCATCAAATTAAGAAGAATAATTTTAAGCGGACGAATGTCTTGCAGCAATGCGCGCTTTTCGGTCATTACGAATATGTTTTCAAGTTCAAGATTATGTCTTGCGGGTAATTGGTCGTCAATTTTAATCGGCATTTCGTCCACCTCGATTCTGAAAATTATTTGTTCAACATACGTTAGAACAGTTTACCACACGTGAATTAAAAAGTCAAATAAGCACTACAATATTTCGGCTAAAATACTGTTAGATAAAAGAAATCCTTCTTTTGTAAATCTTAAACCCGTTTCGTCGGCAAGCATATAACCGTTACGGACAAAAATGCTTGAGCGTTCGTACAGTTCTTTCGGAATCGAATGTCCGAAACGCTTTAAGACACGTCTTTCGCAAATGCCTTCCGTAAGCCGTAATGCGAGCATTGCATATTCCGTAAAATCTCCGCCTAAGCCGTCATCAACGGGAAGGGAACCGTTTAAAAACGACTGCAAATTTCTGTCAAAATAGAAACGCTTTCCGTTCAAAAACGAGTGTGCGGACGGGCCAAGTCCCAAATACTCATCACAATGCCAATATTTCAGATTATGATGACTTTCAAATCCTTTTCGGGCAAAATTAGAAATTTCGTACTGTAATATATTTTCGCTTTCAAGTCTTTCACACATCTGCAAATATAAATCCGCCGTAAAATCGTCATCGGGAAAACGGTACTTGTCACGGTTTTTGTAAAAATACGTTTCTTCTTCAAGCTTTAATATGTATGAGCTTATGTGAGGTACACCGAGTGAAACACAAAAGCCGAGCGTTTCGTTAAGACTTGTTTCGGTTTGGTCGGGTATGCCGAGCATAATATCAAGAGAAATGTTTTCAAAACCGACTTTCTGTGCCGAGGTGACGGCACTTTCGACTTGCTTTCTGTCGGAAAGTCTGCCGAGTTTTCGCCTTTCGGTATCAACTGCCGACTGAAGCCCCATTGAAATTCTGTTAACTCCGCAATCACGCAAAACAGCGAAAAAATCTTCGTTAACATCATAAGGATTACACTCAACAGTGATTTCGGCACCGCTTGTCAAAAAAGACGAATTGCACGTATTTACAAGGGTTGAGAGGTTTTTTGCACCGATAAAAGACGGAGTTCCGCCGCCTATGTAAAGCGTATCGGCTTTACAGTTACACTCTTGTTGTAAAGTATAATAACTTGTCAAAATATTTTGATTTAAAGCAGTTATATAGCCCTCAATGTCGTCTGTATTTCCCTTGAAAGAGTAGAAATCACAGTACGGACATTTTGAACGGCAAAACGGAATGTGTAAATAAAGTCCTATGTTTTTCATACTTTAATAAAAGTTATTCTGTGACCGCTGCTTTCGACATATTTTTTCAAGTCGTCAAATTTTAAAAATACGGTAGCGGTGTTTTCGTTCGGATGACAGCCCAATATTTCTTCGTTTTTTAAATCGGCATCAAAATAAACTTCAAGTTCTTTTTCCGTGTCGAATATAATTCCGAGAGCCGAAACGGAGCCTTTTTCGACTGACAAATATTTCATAAGTCGTTCGTCCGAAGCAAAACTCAGCTTTGTCGAGTCGATTTCATCACGTATAAGCTGTAAATTCGCCCTTTTGTCACCGTGAAGCACGACAATCATATTTCTGGTGCCTTTGACATCGCGAAGCACAAGATTTTTCGGAATGTGTCCGTAACTTTCAAGATGGTGCTGTGCAAGGTCTTCCATGGTGAAAGCGGCATCGTGTTCGACAATTTTATATTGGATATTCAATTCGTTAAGTTTATCAATAATTTTATTATTCATCATCAAGCTTAAGTACAGCCATAAACGCCTCTTGCGGTACTTCAACCGTACCGAAATGACGCATACGCTTTTTACCTTCCTTTTGTTTTTCAAGCAGTTTTTTCTTACGCGTAATGTCACCGCCGTAGCATTTTGCGAGAACGTCCTTTCTCATAGCCTTAACGGTTTCACGTGCGATAACCTTGCCGCCGATTGCCATTTGAATCGGAATTTCAAACATTTGACGCGGAATGTTATCTTTAAGTTTTTCGGCAATTTTTCGTGCTTTCGCATAAGCCTTTTCGCTGTGAATCATAAACGAAAGAGCATCAATTATGTCGCCGTTAAGAAGAACATCAAGCTTTATAATGCTTGAACGCTGATATTCGCTGATCTCATAGTCAAACGAAGCATAACCGCGAGTGCGTGATTTAAGCACGTCAAAGAAATCGTAAATGATTTCGTTAAGCGGCAACACGTAATGAAGGTCAACGCGGTCAGAGGCGAGGTGAGTTGTGTTTACATAAACGCCGCGTCTGTCTTGACAAAGATTCATAATGGCACCGATATATTCGGGCGGTGCATATATGTGTGCTTCAACCGTGGGTTCTTCGCAATAATCTATAACGGCGGGATCCGGATAGTTGCTCGGATTGTCAATTTCGATAACATCACCGTTTGTGAGATGCACCTTGTAAATAACACTCGGAATAGTTGTTACAAGGTCAAGGTTGTATTCGCGTTCAAGTCTTTCCTGAATGATTTCAAGGTGTAAAAGCCCTAAGAAACCGCAACGGAAACCAAAGCCCAAAGCACCCGACGTTTCGGGTTCAAAGGAAAGAGCCGCATCGTTTAATTGCAACTTTTCAAGTGCCTCACGAAGATTTTCGTAATCGGCACCGTCAGCGGGATAAACACCGCAGAAAACCATGGGATTAACCTTTCTGTAACCCGCCAAAGCTTCTTTTGCGGGATTTTCGGCAGTCGTAACGGTGTCACCTACACGGGCATCACCGACGGTTTTTATTGATGCCGTAATATATCCGACCTCTCCCGAAGTCAGTTCTTTTTGCGGTTCCATGGCGTTGGGACGCATATAACCCACTTCGACAACGGTAAATTCCGCACCGGTAGCCATCATTCGCATTGTGTCGCCGGGTTTGATTTTACCGTCCATGACACGTACATAAACTATGACACCCTTATAGCTGTCGTAAACCGAATCGAAAACAAGAGCACGCAAAGGCTTGTCGTCATTGTTTTCGGGAGGCGGAACAAGAGAAACTATGCTTTCAAGAACAGCACCTATATTTTCGCCCGTCTTTGCGGAAACGCGAGGCGCTTCGTCACAAGGCAGACCTATAACTTCTTCAACCTCGTTTGCGACTCTGTCCGGATCGGCAGCGGGGAGGTCTATTTTATTTATAACGGGGACAAGCTCTAAATCATGGTCGAGTGCCAAATACGTGTTGGCAAGTGTCTGTGCTTCAACTCCTTGAGATGCGTCTATGATAAGAACCGCGCCTTCACATGCGGCAAGCGAACGTGAAACCTCATAGTTAAAGTCAACGTGACCGGGAGTGTCAATCAAATTCAGCTCGTATGTATTGCCGTCTTGTGCTTTATAGTCGAGCTTTACGGCGTGAGCCTTTATTGTAATTCCGCGTTCACGCTCAAGGTCCATATTGTCAAGCAACTGCTCCGTCATATCACGCTTTGCGACGGTTTCGGTAAGCTCTAAAAGTCGGTCGGCAAGAGTGCTTTTGCCGTGGTCAATGTGAGCAATAATTGAAAAATTTCTTATGTTTTCTTTCTTTGCCATAATTACCTCTTGTTAGTTTTTTTATTGAAAAATATACTTGTTATTACTGAAAACAGCCCAACCCCTATCATTAAAAAAGGAATGAGCATTGGTAATACAAATGAAGAGTCGATATAATTTAGTATTCCGACGGGAGAAAGCGTACCGCAAATTATCGAAATGGCACCGTAGCCGACAACTGCGATAATCGAACCGAATAAAACTCCCGCAACGTTAACCGAAGTTTTCGCTTTTTTCTTTTTATCTTTTTTTTCGGTCTCTTTGTGCGGTAAAAAAGCAAACAAAAAAGGAACCGAACCCAAGATGAAGAAAATGCCGATCATTGTCAAATAAGTGCTTCTCTTTCCGGTACCGCCGATAACCGCTTTTGATGGGTTTTCGGAGTCATAAAGAATTTGTATTTCTTCGTTTACGGATGGGACAAATGCGGTTGTGTAATCACTGGTTACCGTGTATGATTCGCCGTTTACGAAATACTTATAAGTCAAATAGTAGGTAGCCGAAACGTTTGCGTTCTTTTGCGAATCGTAATGTTCCGCCGAAGCAAGATCGGAATAACAAAAATACCCCGTAGTTTCGGTGTAATCCTTAGTCGGAGAGGTGACGTTTTCATAAATTCCGAGTCCGAATAAAAATACACCTATCAGACAACAGATTAACGGCAACGCCAAAACGGAAAGGTTAAATTTATCGAATTTCATAAAAATTGCCCTCCAATTAAGTGCTTAAAAAACCTCTGCCGAGAATTTGCTTTGACTGTGATACAATCAAAAAAGCGTTTTCGTCGCTCGATTTTATTTCTTTTAAAAATTTTTGCGTTTGGTTGTCGTAACAAGCACAGATAAGCACATCCTTATCTGTACCCGAATATCCGCCTCTGCCTTTAATCACGGTGACACCGCGGTCGAAATCCCGTATGATTTTTTTGCGGATATCGTCGCTTTTTTCCGTGATAATCATAATCATCGCACCGCGTCCGACACCGTATATAACGTAGTCAAGGACTTGCGAACTTACAAAAATCACAACGGCGGCGTAAAGAACAGACTCGAAATTTCCGTAAACAAAACCGCCGACGGTGATGACAGCGGCATCGAAAATCAAAAAAGATTTGCCTATTGAAATTTGCGGATATTTAAGTTGTATGAGCTTTGCGATTATATCCACACCGCCCGTTGTTGCGTTTCTTATGAATACAATGCCCAGCCCGAAGCCTGTCAACGCTCCGCCGAAAACGGCACAGAGCAGTAAATCGTTGCTGTATGTGGGCAAAACGGTACCTAAGTCGATAAGCACCGACATAATAAGTGTAGCCCAAACGGTACGCAAAACAAAACTTTTGCCGAGCTTTTTATATGCCAAAATAAAAACGGGAATATTTAAAATAAAAATTACCGTACCGATGGGAGCCGAAAAAAGATAAAACAGCATGGTCGCAATTCCCGTAAAGCCGCCGTTTAAAATGTTGTTTCTGGAAAGGAAACAGTTTACGGCAACGGAACAGAAAGCTCCTCCCACAATAAAAATAACGGTATCGACAATAAATTCTTTTACTTTATTTTGACGGCTTTTCACCAAGTCCATCCCCAATACAGTTGATGACTTCATTGAGCAAAAAGCTAAGACGTTCGTTTTCGCCTTTTAAATAAAGGTATCCGACAAGAGTCTCAAAACCCGTTGCATAATGATAGTCACATCCGCTTTGGTTCTTCGGTGTGTGCGAGGTGTGAGCATTTCTGCCGCGTTTAAAAACCTCTGTTTCCTTTTCGGTGAGAATGCCTAAAATTTTTCGTACACCTTCTGCTTGAGCAGACGCTTTTACAGCTTGAACCGAAAGCCTATGTAATTCACCGACGGGACGGTTGGCATCGCACACCAACATTTCACGAACGAAAAGTGAAAATACCGCATCACCCGTAAAAGCGAGGGTGAGGGGACTCAAGGTGTCCGCGTTAATATCTTTGTTGTATAATCTCATAAAAACCTCTTACGGTACATAATCAAATTCTAAATCGTAAATACTTACGGTGTCGCCTTCGGTGATACCCTTGTCAATAAGTGCTTGAATAATGCCGCGTTCTTGAATAACTCTTTGGAAATACTGAAGTGACTCGTAATCGTCAAGGTCGGTCTTGCAAAGAATTCTGTAAAGCCAATCGGCTTCGACGATATATACATCGCCCTCAACGGTGATTTTAAAGCCGTCCGAACTCTTTTGTTCAATAACCTCCATAGGAATTTCTTCACTTTCGTATTGCTTTATCGGAGGAAGAGTATCGAGTTTTCTCGCCACTGCGTTTATCAGCTCTTTTGTGCCGTGGGCAATCGGTGCCACTATTTCATAGTATTCGTAGCCGCGTGACTCAACATACTCGCGAAATTCTTTTAATTGTTCGTCGGATGCCAAGTCGATTTTGTTTCCGGCGACAATTTGCGGACATTTTGCAAGTTCGGGATTGAATTTTTCCAATTCCGTATTTATCGCTTCGAAATCTTCAATGGGATTTCTACCCTCACTGCCGGCAACGTCGACAATATGAACAAGCATTCTGCAACGCTCAACGTGACGTAAAAATTCGTGACCGAGACCGACACCTTCGGCAGCCCCCTCAATAAGACCGGGAATATCCGCCATAACAAAGCTTTTTTCGGGCCCCATTGAAACAACGCCCAAAACGGGAATTATCGTCGTAAAATGATAGTCGCCGACAATCGGCTTTGCCTCGCTGACTACGGAAATAAGAGAAGATTTTCCAACGTTTGGGAAACCTAAAAGTCCGACGTCCGCAATAAGCTTTAATTCAAGGCTTACTTCCCATTCTTCGCCGGGAGCACCGTTTTTTGCAAATTTCGGAGTTTGACGTGTTGACGTGGCAAAGTGAGAGTTACCCCAACCGCCTCTGCCACCTTTGGCACCGATAAATTCATCGTCCGTCGACATATCCGCCATAACGACTCCGCTTGTCACTTCGCGGATTACGGTTCCTCTCGGAACTCTGATAATTAAATCTTGTCCCTTTTTACCGCTGCGCTTTCCGCCGCTGCCGTTGGCACCCGATTCGGCTTTGTACTTTCTTTTATAACGAAAGTCGGCAAGTGTTGCGAGGTTGTCGTCAACCTTGAACACAATGTTACCGCCGCGACCACCGTCGCCACCGTCGGGGCCGCCCGCATTTATATATTTTTCACGGTGAAAAGCAACTGCTCCGTTGCCGCCGTCACCCGCTTTTATTTTGATTTTCGCAATATCGACAAACATAATTTTACCTCTGATTTATATACAATTAAATATAATTTCTCATTATCCATAATATTGTACACCATTTTTATAAAATAATAAATAGATATTTCGATATTTTTTAATTATTTTATAAAAACAGCTTGAACCGAACATAAAAAATATAGCCGTTTTTTCAAAAAAAGCATAAAAATATACATATTTAGTATATATTGTGCTTATATCTATTGACAGCCACAATATATTGTGATATTATAAGTTTGAAAGAAAGCAAAGGCTCAACTGAACTTTAAAATATGTCCGCAAAAACGGACTGAATATATAAACAAAAACGAACATTTGTCTTGACTTTCGCGAAAAAACATATATAATATGACTTGTAAAGAACATTTGTTCAACTTCGTTCGGTAACGGACAAAGCTTCATTTCGGAGGTAGATTTTATGTCAACATCATTTGCAATAATAACTTTAATAGAATTTTTCGCTTGCGTTTTGCTTATTTACGGATTTGTACACGAAGATAAGGTAATAGCCTTTGAACAAAACGTTAAGAGAATTGTTGTGGGCAACATCAAGCGTGCCGTTCGTATCAGAAATCACAAAAAGCGTATTTCAAGAGGCGAGCACCTTCGCTTGCATACACCTTCAAAGAAGGTTGTCAACGCAGACTTTACGGTAGCATAACAGTCTTTTCGGTTTGCTGTGAAAAATCCGGTTAAACAATAATCTAAATTCAATCCCCCTTATTTAAGGGGGATTTTTCTTTGCCTTTTCCGAAGAAAAATAAAAAAGCCTTTAACAAGCTGTTAAAGGCAATCAAGAGAATTACTATCACTATATCATTTAAGTAGTAATTAAAGTTAAAAGAGTGGGGAACAACACCCCCACTCGAAATTACTTTTATTTTGTAAAGGAGTTATTATTATGGAAAGAACAATGTGTTTTATCGGTTTTGAAACTTACGAAAAACACTAACAGTCATTGATGTTTGACATTATTCCGCCGTGTATTCTCTGACACGAAGCGGTATGCCGATTTTTTCGCAAAGCTTTTTACAATCCTCAATGTCCTCTTGACTTATAACGTCGACAACGGTGAGCTTTGTCGGTATGCCGAACTCCTTACATTCCTTAGCGAATTTAAGCATAGCGTCAAATGCTTTTTCACCGAAACTTGCACGTGTGATTTCGTTATATTTTTCTTTTGTCGGTGCGTTAAGGCTGATTGAAACGCTGTCGATTACTTTGCATATTTCCTTTGCCGTTTCACGCTTGTTGATAAGGTCGGAAAGTCCATTCGTATTAAGCCGTATTTTAATACCCTTTGACTTTAAATACTTGCAGGCTTCAATGAGGTTTGCGTATGCACACGTAGGCTCACCGTAACCGCAAATGATAATCGAATTGTTGTATTCGGAAAAGTCGAATTTATCTATTTCGCTCTTGATTTCTTCGATTGACGGACTGTGTTCAAACCACAGCGTTGTCGCTTCACCCACGCTGTCCCCGTTATTGCGTATACAGAAGGTGCATCTGCACGGGCAGGCGTTTGTGATGTTGAGATAAGCTTGATTTTCATAAGTATAAACAATATCGGTCATTTTATTTAACTCCTTTTAATATTTGTTGTTTGAATTTAAATTTGTCGAGTGCGGCGGCTATGACACAGAATAAAATCGCACTTGCAACCGCTTGTATAAGATTGCCGAGTATCGAAAGTGTTGCCGATTCAACGGAATAAAGAATACATTCCGCAATAAAGTAACCGACAACCGTTATAATTCCGGAAACAACGGTCATAAGCACTGTTCTTTTGTTGAGAATCTTAACTGAATCGTTTCTTTTACATATAATCGCAAGCGGCAGAACGATTGAAGCTTTGATTATTGCGGTCGGAAGCGCCCAAACAGCAAAACCCGACAGAATGTCCGCCAACGCTCCGCCTAAAGCGGCTGAAATTATACAGTAAGGGAACGGCAAAACGCAAGCGGTAATATAAATTATACTGTCACCAAAATGAATATAGCCTTCGCCCAATCCCGTTGAAAATTTAATCACCGAAATCGCAAGCACCGTCAACGCCGTAAAAAAAGCCGTATAAGTGATTTTCAAAACAGATTTTTTAAACATTTAAAAGCATCTCCAAACTTTTTTGAAAATTAACTCCGTCCGGTTCGTAACCGAGCTTTGTCGGAGTATTTTTTATTGATTTTGAAATAAAATCCGTTGCGAGTTTTACCGATTCGGTGACGGATTTGCCTTTTGTTACCGCACCGCAGACAATACTTGAAAAAATATCGCCGGTACCGGAATAACTGCCTTTTAAAAGCGGCGATTTTACTACGTTTGTACCGCTTTTGTCGACAATGACATTCAGTATTTCCGCTTCGGTTTTTACACCGGTAACTATAACCGCTTCGGTAACGTCGGAAAGCAGTGACTTTGCCGAATCGGATATTTTTTTTATGTCGTGCTCTCTCGACAGTTCATTGTAATCGGCGTCGCAAAGAATACATAATTCGGTAAGATTCGGAGTGAGAATATTCGCTTTTTTCGAAAGCATTTTTACCTTTTTGCAAAGTTCTTCGTTGTAAGTGCCGTAAAGCACACCGTCGTCGGCCATAACGGGATCAACAAAAACAGTTGCGTTTTTGCCGAAAGAATCAATGAAATCAATTATAATGTCGGCTTGTTTTTCACTTGCAAGATAGCCTGTCAAGACGGCGTCGAAAGTCAAATTTCGGCGTTTCCATACATCAATGTAATTTGTAAGATGTTCCGTGAAATCGGCACAGTAAAAGCTGTCAAACCCCGTCTGATTTGAAAGGATGGCAGTCGGAACGGGACAACATTCGATGCCCATAACGGATATTATAGGCAGAGAAACCGTAAGAGAACATTTTCCGCAACCCGAAATATCGTTGACAACGGCAATTTTTTTCATTGATTTCACCTCTTGAAATATAACCTTTACAAGTATATAATATAACAAAAGTGTCTTTGATAAAATATACAGATTTTAAAAAAATTAAGGGGACAATTTACTTTGGAAAACCAAAAATTATATATGCGGATTTATGATTATTATAAAGATTTAATAGAAAACGGAAAGCTTCCCGAAGGTGAAAGACTGCCGTCGATTCGTCGCTGTGCAAATGAAAGAGGAGTCAGCAAAACCACGGTGGAACTGGCTTATATGTGCCTTTGCGACGACGGTTACGTTTTGCCTAAAAATCAAAGCGGATATTACGTTTCGAAAAGAGGAATAAATACTAAAAACGCCGAAAAACAGTCGCATCTAAAAGAAGAACATCAACACATTATATATGATTTTTCGTCGTCGGGTGTCGACGGTGAAAGTTTTGATATGAATATATGGAGAAGATACCTTAAAAGTGCTTTAAGGCAAACCGATAAACTTCTTTTTTACGGTGAACCGCAAGGCGAAAGAGAACTGCGGGTAGAAATTGCGAAATATGCCCGTGAAACACGTAACTGTGTTTGTACCGAGGATAATGTTGTTATAGGTGCGGGCGTACAGACTCTTTTAAATATTCTTTGCCCCTTGCTGAAAAAAAGAAAAACGGTTTCTTTTGACGATATGTCGTATAAGCAAGGTATAACCGTGTTTAAAGATTACGGTTACAAGGTTCTCAACGACAGAAAAGTCGGCAATGTTTTGTATGTCTCTCCGTCGTATTCAAACAGATGGGGCGACACTATGACTATCGGCGAACGTTTTGCCTTGACTGAATATGCGAGAGAAAGCGGAAAGCTGATAATCGAGGACGATTACGGCAGTGAATTTCGCTATTTCAACCGTCCCACGCCGTCGTTACAAGGACTCGACGGGGGCGAAAACGTGGTGTATCTCGGAACTTTTTCAAAACTTCTGTTACCGTCAATTCGCATAAGTTTTATGATTTTGCCGCACTCATTACTGAATGAATATAAAAAAAAGGCGGGACTTTATAACCAGACGGTTTCAAAAGCAGATCAAATAGCACTGTGCAGTTATATCCGTGACGGTCACTTGAATTCGCAAATCAGAAAAACGAGAAAACTGTATATTCAAAAATCAAAACTTCTTGCCGAACTTCTCTGCGAAAATTTCGGCAGTAATGTGTGTATAATGAAAACTCATTCTCCGATTTACGTAAAATGTGAATTTAAGTGTCGCTATACGACGGAAGAACTTGTTAAAAAGTTTGCCGAAAAAGGCATTTCCGTGATACCCGTTAAAACGGTACAAAACGGTGCGGAAATTGCTTTTTCCGTTTCTTCTGTCGGCATAAAAAACCTTGAAAATGCCGTAAAGTTACTTGAATCGGCTTTTTAGTGCCGAAAAAGTCAAATAAAATATAAAAATATTTTGCAAAAACAATAGACTTTTACATAACTATTTGGTATAATTTTGTGGTATGGATTATGTTGTGAAACAGCAACAAAAATACATTTTTTAATGATGATAATTCATTTCATGTAAAAAGGAGGAAACCTAAAAATGCTCAAAAAAGTAAGTTCCATTCCTTTTAAAGGAACACCGGAACAAGAAGCGCAGCTTAAAGCTGTTATTGAAGCAAATAAGGATGACAAAAGTATGCTTATGCACGTAATGCAGCAAGCACAAGGGATTTACGGATACCTTCCTTATGAGGTTCAGGTTATGATTGCAGAGGGTATGGATATTCCGCTTGAAAAAATTTACGGCGTATCAACATTCTATGCACAGTTTGCACTTTCGCCGAAGGGTGAGTACAACATTTCGGTTTGTCTCGGTACAGCTTGTTATGTTAAGGGTGCACAAGATCTTGTTGACAAAATCACAGAGGTACTCGGAATCGGCCCCGATGAGTGTACACCCGACGGAAAGTATTCACTTGAAGCTTGCCGTTGCATCGGTGCTTGCGGTCTTGCACCCGTTCTTACCGTTAACGACGAAGTTTACGGTAAACTTGTTGCGGACGACATTCCGGGCATCCTTGAAAAGTATATGGCATAATGAGAGAGCTCTCTCTTAATATACTTGACATTGCTCAAAATTCGATTTCGGCGGGTGCGTCGCTTATCACCGTTGATGTAGCGGAAAACACAGCGGACAAAACTTTGTTTATCGGTATTTACGATAACGGTAAGGGCATGAGCGATGAACAAGTCAAAAGTGTAATCGATCCGTTCTTTACAACACGGACAACACGCAAGGTCGGAATGGGAATTCCTCTTTTCAAAATGGCTGCCGAGCAAACGGGCGGCAACTTTGAAATAAAGTCCGAATTGGGTACGGGGACAGAAGTTAAAGCATATTTTAAAACGGACAGCGTTGACTTTACGCCTTTGGGCGATGTGACTTCAACGGTTCAAATGCTTATAACTATGAATACAGACCGTGATTTTATTTATACCCGTGATGTTGACGGAAAAAAGTTTTCACTTGATACCCGTGAGATTAAACTGATTTTGGGAGATGTCCCTCTTGATACTTACGAGGTATCACAGTGGTTGAAAGATTATATCAACGAAAATGTTAATGAATTGTACGGAGGTGCGTAAATATGAAAACTCTTGAAGAGCTTATGGCTATCAGAGAAGCTACAAAGCAAAAAATGACAGTACGCGAAGATACGGGCGACGACGCAATCAGAATCGTTGTCGGTATGGCAACTTGCGGTATTGCCGCAGGTGCTCGCCCTGTTCTTAACGCTTTTACGGAAGAAGTCGCAAAGAGAAATCTTAAAGGCGTATCGGTTAATCAAACAGGTTGTATCGGTATGTGCCAATATGAGCCTATCGTTGAAGTGATTCAACCGGGCAAAGAAAAAGTTACTTACGTTAAAATGACTGCTGATAAAGTTGCGAGGGTTGTTAACGACCATATTGTTAACGGCAATCCCGTTGCAGAATACACAATCGGCGCTATCGTTAAATAAGGAGGAAACGAGTAATGTATCGTTCACACGTACTTGTTTGCGGCGGTACCGGTTGTACCTCTTCAAACAGTTCGGCAATTATCGAGGCTCTTGAAACTCAACTTGCCGAAAAAGGCTTAAGCGAAGAAATCAAAGTTATAAGAACGGGTTGTTTCGGACTTTGCGCTCTCGGACCGATTATGATTGTTTATCCCGAAGGCAGCTTCTATTCTCAGGTTAAAGTCGAAGACATTCCCGAAATAGTAGAAGAACATCTTCTTAAAGGAAGAATTGTTACAAGACTTCTCTATGATGAAACCGTTTCAACGGAAAAAATCAAATCACTTAAAGAAACTGAATTTTACAGCAAGCAGCACCGTGTTGCCCTTCGTAATTGCGGTGTTATCGATCCCGAAAATATTGATGAATACATAGCTTATGACGGATATCAGGCACTTGCAAAGTGTCTTAAAGAATACACTCCGGAGCAAGTAATTCAAATTATGAAGGATTCCGGTCTTCGCGGACGCGGAGGCGGCGGATTCCCGACGGGACTTAAATGGAGCTTTACGGCTGCAAACGAAGCCGACCAAAAATATGTAGTATGTAATGCCGACGAGGGAGACCCCGGTGCATTTATGGACCGTTCGGTTCTTGAAGGCGATCCTCACTGCATTATCGAAGCTATGGCTATCTGCGGTTATGCAACGGGTGCAACAGAAGGTTATGTTTATGTTCGTGCCGAGTATCCGATTGCCGTTAACCGTCTTCAAATTGCCATTGACCAAGCCAGAGAATACGGACTTCTCGGTAAGAATATTTTCGATTCCGGATTTGACTTCGATCTTCATATCCGTCTCGGCGCCGGTGCTTTCGTATGCGGCGAAGAAACAGCACTTATGACATCTATCGAAGGTAACCGCGGCGAACCGAGACCTCGTCCTCCGTATCCGGCAGTTAAGGGACTTTTCGCTAAGCCCACAACAGAGAATAACGTTGAAACATTTGCAAACGTTCCTCAAATTATTCTCAAGGGTGCCGATTGGTTTAAGTCGATGGGTACCGAAAAATCAAAGGGAACAAAGGTATTCGCTCTCGGCGGTAAAATTAAAAACACAGGTCTTGTTGAAGTTCCGATGGGTACAACACTCCGCGAAGTTATTTATGAAATCGGCGGCGGTATCCCCGGAGGTAAAGCGTTTAAAGCTGCTCAAACGGGCGGTCCTTCGGGTGGATGTATTCCCGCATCGCTTATGGATACTCCCATTGACTATGACAACCTTACCGCAATCGGTTGTATGATGGGTTCGGGCGGACTTATTGTAATGGACGAAGACAACTGTATGGTTGACATTGCCAAGTTCTTCCTTGACTTTACCGTTGACGAATCTTGCGGTAAATGTACACCGTGCCGTGTCGGTACAAAGAGACTTCGTGAAATGCTCGAAAAGATTACCGACGGTAAAGCAACTCTTAAAGACCTTGATGAGCTTGAAGAACTTTGCTACTATATCAAAGAAAACTCACTTTGCGGTCTCGGACAAACTGCTCCTAACCCCGTTCTTGCAACACTCAAGTTCTTCCGCGATGAATATATTGCACATATTGTTGACAAAACTTGTCCCGCAGGCGTTTGTAAGAAACTTGTTAAATACGAAATCGTTGAAGATAAATGTAAGGGCTGTACACTTTGCTCAAGAAAATGTCCTGTCGGTGCTATCAGCGGTACGGTTAAGAACCCACACGTTATCGACACTAATAAGTGTATCAAGTGCGGCGTATGTATGGATTCTTGTAAGTTCGGTGCAATTATTAAGAAATAAGGAGAGTGCTTAAAATGGTAAATATTAAAATTAACGATAAACCTTATACAGTACCTAAGGGCAGCACAATCCTTGAAGCTGCTCGTTATGCGGGTATTGAAATTCCTACACTTTGCTACCTCAAAGACATAAATGAAATCGGTGCTTGCCGTATTTGTATGGTAGAGGTAAAGGGTGCGAGAAGTCTTGTTACGGCTTGCGTATTCCCGGTTAACGAAGGTATGGAAATCTACACAAATACAGAAAAAGTAAGAAAGTCAAGAAAAATGACTCTTGAGCTTATTCTTTCAACACACGACAAGAAATGTCTTTCTTGTGTACGTAGCGGTAACTGTGAACTTCAAAAACTTTGTAAGGAGTTCGGCGTTGACGACGAAACACGTTTCAGCGGTGAGGTTGTACGTTATAATTTTGACGATTCAGCCGCTCACATGGTAAGAGATAACAACAAATGTATTCTTTGCCGCCGCTGTATCGCAGCTTGTGACCAACAGGGTATTTCGGTTATCGGCGCAAATGCCCGCGGATTTGACACACACGTAAGCTCTGCGTTTGATAAAGACCTTGCGGACGTTTCATGTATCTCTTGCGGTCAGTGTATCGTAAACTGCCCGACAGGTGCTATTGTTGAAAAGGATGACACGGCAAAGGTTCTTGAAGCAATCAACGATCCGGAAAAATTTGTTATCGTAAATACGGCTCCGTCAATCCGTGCAACACTCGGTGAAGCTTTCGGAATGCATATCGGTACAAACGTTGAAGGAAAAATGGTTGCGGCTCTCCGCAGACTCGGTTTTGACAAGGTGTTCGACACAGACTTTGCCGCCGACCTTACAATTATGGAAGAAGCCAACGAGCTTATTGAAAGAATTCAAAACGGCGGAACACTTCCTATGATTACGTCTTGCTCACCCGGTTGGATTAAATACTGTGAGCATTATTATCCGGAACAAATTCCGCATCTTTCAAGCTGTAAATCTCCTCAACAAATGTTTGGAGCTATCATGAAAACATACTATGCCGAAAAACTCGGTATGGATCCCAAGAATATGGTAGTAGTGGGTGTTATGCCTTGTACTGCTAAGAAGTTCGAAACAAAGCGTGACGGTCAAGCAGCTTCCGGTTATCCCGACGTTGATATTGCAATTACAACAAGAGAGCTTGCAAGAATGATTGAAAGTGCCGGAATTTTCTTCAAGCATCTTCCCGATGAAAAATTCGATATGCCGTTCGGTGAAAGCACGGGTGCATCAACAATCTTCGGTGCAACAGGCGGTGTTATGGAAGCGGCTCTCCGTACGGCAGTTGAAAAGCTTACGGGTGAAACACTCGAAAACGTTGACTTTACTGAAGTTCGCGGTATGGATGGCGTTAAGGAAGCCGAATATGACGTAGCCGGCAAGAAGGTTAAGGTTGCCGTTGCATCGGGTACAAAGAACGCAAAAGTTCTTATGGACCAAATCAAAAACGGAACAAGCGAGTATCTCTTTATTGAGATTATGGGTTGTCCGGGCGGATGTATCAACGGCGGCGGTCAGCCGATTCAACACGCTGTTGTTCATAACTTTGTTGACCTTAAGGCTCGTCGTGCCGAAGCTCTTTATACGGCAGACAGAAACAATCCGGTAAGAAAGTCACACGAAAACGAGGCTATTAAGACACTTTATACGGAATATCTCGGTAAACCGGGCAGCCACAAGGCTCACGATATTCTTCATACAACATACGTTGCAAGAAAGAAATACTGATTTTTAAACGTATAAGCTAACAAAAAGCCGGAGAATAGAAAATATTCTCCGGCTTATAAAATCAGAGGTCTTAGAATTTGAAAAACAATTCATTTAATATGACAACGGGCAGTCCGTTGAAAAATATTTTACTTTTCGCAATACCCGTAATGCTGTCACAACTGATTCAACAGTTTTACAATGTTGCGGATACATATATCGTAGGTCGTTATATTTCGTCGAATGCGTTGGCGGCGGTCGGCTCGGTCGGGCCGATGAGCAGTTTGCTTTTGGGACTTGTGTTCGGTGTAACGGGCGGATTTACGGTTCCCGTTGCACAAAGTTTCGGGGCAAATAATAAAAAACTTACTAATCATTATGCGGGAAATTCCATATCCCTTACGTTGATAATAAGCACAGTTGTAATAGCGTTGTCCTTACTTTTAATTGATCCGATTTTATCGCTGCTCGGAACACCTAAAGAAATTTACGACGATGCTAAAACTTACGTGAACATTACTTTTACGGGTTCTGTATTCAGTGCGATTTATAATGTTTTGGCGGGAATTTTACGTGCTTTGGGCGACAGCAAGGCATCTTTAAAGTTTTTATCGGTAACGGCTTTGCTGAATGTCTTTTTGAATTATATTACTATTGTTTATTTTAATATGGGCGTCAGCGGTGCGGCGATATCGACCGTTATATGTCAATTTGTATCTTGTGTATTATGTATAATTTATATCCGTAAGCGAAACGACGTGCTTTGTCTTTCCTTACAGGATTTTAAAATCTCGAAAACAACAACTGTATTGATGCTGAAAATGGGGATTCCCATGGCATTGCAGTTTTCAATAACCGGCATAGGTTCAATGGTGCTTCAAAGCACATTGAATTCATACGGGGCGAATGTTATAGCAGGTTGGTCTGTTGCCAATAAACCGGAACAGCTTGCGAATATTCCTCTGTCGGCAACGGGAATAGCCTGTGCGACTTTTGCGGGGCAAAATTACGGTGCCGGCAGAATGGACAGAGTAAGAAAAGGAACAAAAAGCGCTATTGCTTTTGCCGGAAGTATATCTGTTTTAATGTCGGTGATATTATACTTTTTCGGAAGCGGAATCGCCGAAATATTTGTTGATAAAAGTAATACGGAAACTATTCGGTCGGCACACATATATTTAAAGGTAATTGCCGTGTTTTATTTTGCTCTTGCCGTTTTGTTCGTATTCAGAAATATTTTACAGGGTATCGGTAAAAGCTATGTTTTGATGATTGCCGGTGCGTCGGAACTTGTGGGACGTGTTGTTGCGGCGTTGATATTTTCAAAATATTTCGGCTTCTTCGGAGTTTGTCTTGCATCTCCGTTTGCGTGGATATGTGCCGATATTCCGATTTTAATCATTTATTATTTTAAGGTTATGAGGAAGAGAACGGATGTTTAAAAAAATCATTGTATTCTTGTTGGCTTGTTCAATGCTTCTTTCTTTTTACGGCTGCGGTAACGAAAAACAGACTGCAACGGAAGAAATTTATGAGTCGACAACTAAAAGACCGATAGTAAAAATAGCAATACCCGAAGGCTATACGCTTGTTCGTATTGCTTGGCTTCTTGAAGAAAACAACCTTTGTACAACCGATGAATTTATTGAGGCAACGCAAACTTATGAACAGTGGCTTGATTTGTCAAAATATCCGTTTTTAAATGATTTGCAAAAAGCCGAAAATGTTTGCTTTAAGCTTGAGGGATACTTGTTCCCGTTGACTTATGACATTCCGTTAGGCTCGACCGCAAAAGAAATTGTCGAAATTTTTCTTACGGCAACAGGTAAAATTTTCAATGACGAGTTTTTAAAAGAGGTTGAAAACACCGGTTATAATCTTCACGAAATACTTTCGGTTGCATCAATTATAGAAAAAGAAGCGGCACGTGATGAGCAAAGGGAAAATATCGCTTCCGTAATTTATAACAGATTAGATGCAAAAATGAAAATCCAGTGCGATCCGACGGTCAAATACTGTACGGGAGTTATCGAGCTGATTTATCCGGAACAGTTTGATTATTATAAACAGTATTACAACACATACGTTTGCAACGGTCTTATTGCCGGACCTATCTGTAATCCCGGTATGAAATCAGTCGAAGCGGCAATGTATCCGGCTGATACGGAGTATTTTTATTTTGTAATAGGAACTGTTCCGCCCTATGAGGCAAAATTCTCCGAAACTTATAAGGAACATCAAAAATTTTGGGCAGAGAATAAAGACAGATTAACAGGTGAGGAGTAATTATGAATATACAACTTGCAGACAGACTTGTAACATTGAGAAAAGAACACAATCTATCACAAGAAGCTCTTGCTGAAAAATTGGGACTCAGCAGACAAGCCGTATCAAAGTGGGAAAGAGCAGAAGCTTCTCCGGATACGGACAATCTTATAGCTTTGGCGGAAATTTACGGAATTTCCCTTGATGCTTTGCTCGGCAATGACGTCGATATTGAAAAAACATCGGAAAACACCGAAGATAAGGCAGAGGATACTGTTAATAAAGACGGTAAGAATGTTGATAAATTTAAGAAAATGCTTTCCTATGCACCCGTTATATTACTTGCGGTAGTTGCGATATATATTATTTGCGGAATGCTTTTTCACTTATGGAAAATACTTTGGGTTCTGTTTTTGTTAGCTGTTGCCTATGCACTTTACTTCGGCTCAAAAATAGTCAAAAAGAAAATCGTTTCCGTTTTTCTTATGACTTGCTGTGTTACTTTGGTCGCTTCGGCAATATACGCCTTGGCGGGATTCGTTTTCAACGTATGGGGAATTGCGTGGATAGTTTTCCTTGCAATACCGGCTTATGCCTACATATCATTTATAAAGAAATAATTTTAAACGGCTATATTCGGGGCGGCTTATAACCGCCCTTTTTATTTTGCCGTCGGTGACGGCTGAACATCAAAAAAAGACCTACTCAAAAGAGTAGGTCTTCTTTGTTTGAGTTATATCAGTCTTCGTTGGGAGCGTAGAGATCCTTAAGACGAAGAAGGTGTGCATATCTTTCGTTAGCTGTTGTTTCTGCTTTAGCAAAGAGAACTTCGGCTCTTTCGGGGAATGCACGTGAAAGTGAAGAATAACGAGCTTCATTCATAATGAAGTCACGGTAGCTTGTTGTCGGAGCCTTGCTGTCAATTGAGAAAGGATTCTTTCCTTCTGCTTTGAGAGCCGGGTTGTAACGGAACATATTCCAGTAACCGCAGTCAACAGCCTTCTTCATTTCAGCTTGACAGTTAACCATACCGCCCTTAATAGAGTGCATTTCGCAAGGTGCGTATGCAATAACGATTGAAGGACCGTGGTAAGCTTCAGCTTCTGTAATAGCCTTAATTGTTTGATTTTGGTCAGCACCCATAGCGATTTGTGCAACGTATACATAGCCGTAGCTCATTGCGATTTCAGCGAGGCTCTTCTTGGCAACAGCCTTACCTGCAGCGGCAAATTGAGCAACTTGACCGATGTTGGAAGCCTTAGAAGCTTGACCGCCTGTATTTGAGTAAACTTCTGTATCGAATACCATAATGTTTACATCTTCGCCTGATGCGAGAACGTGGTCAACGCCGCCGAAACCGATATCATAAGCCCAACCGTCACCACCGAAGATCCATACGGATTTCTTTGAAAGGTATTCTTTGTTTTCAAGAATGTCTTTCTTAGTAGCACAGTCACAATCGAAGCCTTCAAGAGCAGCAACGAGAGCGTCTGTAGCAGCTGCGTTCTTGTCGCCGTCATTAACGGTTGAAAGATATTCGTTTGCTGCTTCAAGTACGTTTGCGGGAGCCTTAGCTTCGTCAACGATAGCCTTAACGTTAGAGATAAGACGGTCTCTGATAGCCTTTTGACCGAGGAACATACCGTAACCGTGTTCCGCATTGTCCTCAAAGAGTGAGTTAGCCCAAGCAGGACCTTGACCCTTGCTGTTTACCGTGTACGGTGATGTTGCAGCGGGGCCGCCCCAAATTGAAGAACAACCTGTTGCGTTTGAAATATACATTCTGTCACCGAAAAGTTGTGTGATAAGACGAGCATAAGCTGTTTCGGCACAACCTGCGCAGGAGCCGGAGAACTCAAGAAGAGGAGTCTTGTATTGGCTGCCGATTACTGTGTTGTCGGCAACGTCTTCCTTAACGGTAACGTTAGAAACCATATAGTTAAATGCTTCTTGCTTGTAGTCTTGGCTTTCACGGGAAACCATCTTAAGAGAGTTTGTAGGACAAACGCCGATACAAACGCCGCATCCCATACAGTCTAACGGAGAAACTGCAAGTGAGTATTTGTAAACGCCCTTGCCTTTGCCAGCCTTCTTGTCAACGATTTGTGCACATTCGGGAGCATTGGCGGCTTCTTCTTCTGTAAGAAGGTAAGGACGAATTGTAGCATGAGGACAAACGTAAGAGCACTTGTTACATTGAGCACAAGTTGATGCGTTCCATTCGGGAACCATAACGGCAACGCCGCGCTTTTCATAAGCGGAAGCACCCTGCTCGAATGTACCGTCGGCATGATCCATAAATGCAGAAACGGGAAGTGAGTCACCGTCCATCTTGCCGACAGGAAGCATAATGTTGTCAACCATCTTAACGAGCTTTGCGGGACCGTTTTCGGTAACAGC
>CAZTMZ010000005.1:0-78818 GCA_964615315.1 uncultured Eubacteriales bacterium
CTGAAATCAACAATCTGCTGTGAAAACACCATACCAATCAGCATTAACAGCACAGACATTGCAAGAGTCATTGAAAATGCTGTCATAAAGGCGTGATTTGCTCCGTCTTTATCGCCACGCCCCATACGGATCGCAACAACGGTTGCACCACCCATCGGGAACATAGCGGCAATAGCAACCACAAAAGTGATAAACGGGACACCGATATTGACCGCACCCAAAGCCGCAGAACCAACGCCCTGCCCGACAAAGATACCGTCAACAACATTGTACAGGTAGGTTACAAACAAACCGCCGAGTGCCGGGAAGATGTAACCAAATAAAGATTTTGTTTTTGTGTTCATACAGATACCTCCATAACGGAAGTGGGGCAAAGCCTTTTCAGCCTTACCCCACACTTAAAACAAAAGTGGGAGTAAGCCCAAACGGTCTTATCCCACTTCAACAATCTTTTTTGATTGCAAGTCCTCTGACAAGCATGAGGTATTATACATGATTGCAATACACAAAGTCAATGACTTTTACAAAAAACGGTTATAAAAGCACAGTCATATTTTACTTCAATTCGAGCAATTTTCTGATTTTTGAGAAAAAGCCGAAGGTGTATTCGATACCTTTTCTGTTGTTGTTACCGTCACGCAAATTGTCATAAAAATAATATGAGGCTTTACCGCCGTAATCAATACGCCATTCGATACAGTATTCTGCGATTGCTTCCCTTCTTTCGCAAACGACACAAAGAGGATACTGCGGAGTTACATTTTTTACGGTTTTGACTGTTCGATATTTCAGTTTTCCGGACTGTATGCTTGACTCGTCAATACGTTTGATTTTTAAATTGCGAATAATAATACTTTGCGGTAATATCATTGTCGCAGTGGCATATTCCGACAGATTATCCGACTTAAAATATTGCGGATAAACTCCCCCGCCCACATCAACATCTTCATTGTTTTCGTCATAGGAAAATTCGGTTATATTGACATTATCTATCCATTCTATTCCCGAACCGAAAAAAATCCAAACTACGCGAATCACCGTAAACGCCAAGCTCACAAGACCGATAACAGCCAAAATGTTTTCAATCGTTTCCATAATTTACTCCGTTTTGCACTAATTTTCGAAACAGTTTCTCGGTTTTAACAACTGCATATAAATAATTATATCGCAACACTTTCGAACAAGTCAAGATTATGTATTTCTCGTTATATCGAAAAGATGTAAAGGAAAAACAAAGTCATCAAACGGCGAACACTTGAATTGTATTAAGAAAAATGATATAATAACTTAAATTTTTCGAAAGGGCTTATTTTCCATGAAAGAAAAGTCTTCCTTAGTTTTTACGGGTGATATCGGCTTTGACAAGTATATGTACGGCAAGTGGGATGATGAAAATCTCATTTCAAAAGAAATTCTTAACTTTCTTCAAAATGCCGACCATGTAATCGTCAATGTCGAGGGACCTATTGCGGAAGCCGAGCAAAACACCGAAAAAAGCGGTGTTCAACAGCTTTTACATACTATTGATCCCAGAGCCGTAAAAGTGCTGAAAAAAATGAATGCGGATATTTGGAATATCTGTAACAATCACATTATGGATGCCGGTCCGTACGGTGTTGAAAGCACACTGAAAATCGCAAAAGATTTCGGTGCAGATACTATCGGCGCCGGAATGAACATATTCGAAGCACGAAAGCCCGTAATTCTCGACGAAGCAGGCGGAATAGGTATGTTCGGTGTCGGATATCAGCGTGCGTGCAGAAAAGCGGACATTGACAAGGCGGGCTGTTACAGTTGGAGTGACCTTGAAGAAATTCAAAAGACCATTGACAAAATTAAGAAAACTTGTCGTTGGTGCATAGTTGTGGCACATGCCGGTGAAGAATTTACTCCCCTCCCTTCACCGTATACGCGTGACAGATATCACAAATATCTTGAAATGGGCGCCGATATTGTAATTTCGCACCATCCTCACGTACCTATGAATTACGAAACGGTCGGAGACAAAATGATTTTCTATTCATTGGGAAACTTTATTTTCGATACCGACTATCAGCGTTCGCAATTTAACACCGATATCGGCTTACTTATAAAGCTGAATTTTACCGAAAACAATTTTACTTATGAACCGATGGGACTCAGAATAATTCGCGGAGATGAACGGATTGTAAAAGATGATTTACCGCGTATATTTGTCGATGTTCGGGAAGATGAATACAAACTTTTGGCACCTCTTTCCGCAAAAATGCTTATTGCGGCGACAAAACGGCAAATGACATATTTGAAGCCCGAAGAATTCAAAAACGCTACCGAAGAAAAATGGGCACAGCACTTTGCCGATCCTTTACGTACAGGCAGAGTTCCCGGCGAAACCCTTGATTTTCATATTATTTGCCCTCTTGCAGAAAAAGCCGAAAGCGGCAAATGGAAAGAAAGCAAATTGGAAGACATTAAAAATTATATTTTGGAACAAATGTAAAAGGCAGTACACACTGCCTTTTTTCTTTTTTACCGATTATTTACTTTTTCAATGTGAACGGGATATGCTTTTGAAAAGTTATATACATCCAATCTTTGCATGTAGGTGTCGTAGGTGTGTGCACAAACAAGTGGTACCCCACCGTCAAAGCCGGTCACTACAAGCGTATGATAAAGACGTTGCCCGTCACTTAAAAATATAACATCGCCAAGTTCAATTTCAGCTAAATCGACATTTTGTCCGACCGGCCCTACACTTTTACCAGTCGTTAAAAACCGATACAAATACCGTACGCCAGACCAAGCGGCAGAACGGTCATCGGGTGAAATGTAATACCACCCGTAATCACGAGTATAATTCATTACACCGGCACCGGCATAAATGCACTGTGACGCAAAATTCGTACAGTCACCGCCCATCCCCTGAAAATCAAAATATTTCGGATTTCTCGACAGTGCCCAACGCTTTGCATATTGAACGGCACTGTTTCTGTCGTATTCGAAACTACGCATAAAAAATCACCCTATACAGTTTATGTATAAGGTGATTTTAATGTTTATTTAATTCCAATAATCCGTTTTGTGCGGTAAGTCGACATTTTTAGCTTTGAAAACGGGTTCAACGCCGTCTTTACGCTGCTTTTCGTAATCCTTCAGCGCTCGGAACACATATTTTGAAAGAACCGCAATTACGGGCATATTTATAAGTGTCATTGCACCCATTGTTATATCCGCAATATTCCAAAGCAAGTCGGCACTTAAACCCGCACCGACAAAGATGATCGCCGATGCAACAATATAATAAATACTCATAAACACCTTATTCGGCTTTTTCCCGAAAATATGAAAAATACATTTATCGACATAGAAAAGATTTCCGATAAGTGTCGTAAACGCAAACAAAATCATCGAAACGGTGATAAACGTCGGTCCGAAAGTACCGAGTGTCTTACCGAGTGCAAGCTGAACATACGGTGCACCCGAAAGTTCCGCAGTCGGTTCAACACCGGAGCTCATACACATAAACGCAGTCGCGGAACAAATAAGCACCGTATCTATGAACACGGAAAGCACTTGAACAAGCCCTTGTTTAACAGGGTGATTTACTTCGGCAGACGCGGAAGCGTTCGGTGCCGAACCGACACCCGCTTCATTGCTGAAAAGTCCGCGTTTAATTCCGAACATAACACACGAACCGGAAAATCCGCCGAATATTGCTTTAACATCAAAAGCTTCGCTTAAAATTCTTCTTAAGACGTCGGGTAAAGCAGTTATATTTATAAATACAATTACAAGTGCCACCACAATGTAAGCTACGCCCATCAAAGGAACAAGTGTACCGGTAACCTTGATTACTCGCTTTCCACCGCCGAAAAGACAATAGCAAACGATTAAAGCCGTAATTAAACCGATTACCCACGGAGTAGTATCCGCTTTATAAAAATCGTATCCGGAAAAGGTGGATTGCAAATTATAGGAAGCGAGCATATTAAAACCGAAACCGTAGGTTATAATAAGCAAAATCGAAAAAATAACCGCCAAAGTTCTGCTGTGAATAGCTGTTTCGATATAATAAGCGGGACCGCCGTAGCTTCCGTCAGGTCCTTTTCTTTTATAAATCTGTGCAAGTGTACTCTCGACAAACGCTGAAGCACTGCCTATAACGGCAATTACCCACATCCAAAAAGCCGAACCGAATCCACCTAAACAAAGTGCCGTAGAAACACCGATAATGTTACCCGTTCCGACACGTGATGCGGTCGAAACCATAAGTGCTTGAAAAGATGAAACACTGTTTTTGTCCGTAGGTTTTTCCGTAACTGCTCTTAATTGCTCTTTAAAAAGCCTAAATTGTACAAATTTTGTACGGCAAGTAAAATAAAGACCGCCGCAAATTAAAATGATTATCAAAATATAACTGTACAAAGCGTCACTAATAATAGAAACAAGTTGTTCAAACATAAAATACCTCTAAATTTTTTATGTGAAAATTATATAATAAGCAAAATAAAATGTCAAATAAGAAAAAAGCACTTGATTTTAGCGAAATTTTCATATATAATATCAAAGTTGACACGGAGAGTTGTCCGAGCTGGTCGAAGGAGCACGATTGGAAATCGTGTAAACTGCTAAAACGGTTTCGAGGGTTCGAATCCCTTGCTCTCCGCCAAAAAAACTCATTCTCAAAAGGAATGAGTTTTTCTTTTACCTAAAATTAAATACGGCAAGGGATTCGAACAAGGAGGGAGCAAACTTTGTTTGCGGAAGAAAACAGTCCGGCGGACTGTTTTTACCGACGTGGCAACGAGCTTTGCGAGGCGATAGGCACGGCAGTGCCGAGACAAAATCCCTTGCTCTCCGCCAAAAAGGAAAGTCGCGTAAGCGGCTTTTTCTTTTTGTTCTCTTCGTTTTTTTCTTTTCAATCTTCACTTTTCTCTAAATCTCTCACTCGACTTTTCCGGAGAAAAAAATAGAAGAGAGAAGCTTTGCTTTGCTTCGCAAAGGTTCAAATCTCTAACATGGTTGGCGAAAACATCTTTTTATCGCCCATTCACAAAAAAGAACTCATTCTCTTGTGAGAATGAGTTCTTTATATTTAAGCTTTTAAACTTTTTTAACGGTAAGCGGTTTTTCTGAAAATTACTCAACCGTAACAGTGCCGTCTTCGTAAACAGTAATTTTATCACCGGTTTTTACTGTGTTTAAAAATTCTTCGCCGAGGCAGTCAACTGTCGGCATCGGAGTATCGGTCCAAACGGAACCGATAATTGCACCTGCCGCCGCAAGTGAGTCTATATGCTCCGAAAAGAGCATACAAGCAGGACATCTTTCCATAACCTTTGCACAGTAAAGCACAAGACCACCGGTTGTTGAACCGATTGTCTGCGGAAGGCACAACGCAGTACCTACCATTGCTTTTTCATAAATATCGGTATTGTTTTGATCTCCGCATTTTGCTTCTTTATCGCCGAATTGAAGTGCACCTTGAAAGGAAGCAAGCGTATTGAAACCACCGTGTGAAACAAGAGCAGTTGCAACTGCTTTACCCGGAACTACGGGACGGCCTTTAAATGTTTTCATTTTATTTTGCCTCCTTTGTGATAATGTCAAGAATTTCATCGCTTGTATAATAACGCGATGTTGTATATGTACGAAGTTTATTTGAATTCGTAATTACCGGCATCTTCTTTGCAAGCGGATTGTTCATATACATAAGCGGACAAATATAGCTGAGTACAACGCCGGTTGACTGAAGTCTTGTATAATATTCCGTCTTTTTAAATTCATCGCAAACCGCAGGCGGTGCCGTGAATACCGTCGGAACGGAAACCTTGCTTCTGCCGTTCTTCTTAAGTCCGTTGTAAACATTGTCTGTCCACTCTTTAAGCTGAGCCATTGTCATGTGCGGGCAACCTACAAAGCAAAGCTTCGGAGTTGCATCGGGATTTTTCCACATAACAGGATATGAAGCTTTTACTCTTTCAAGTTCGGCATCATCAATAACATAAACCTGTGCATTTTCGGCAATGAGTGAATCACCCATTTCAACTGCTTCGGGAGTAAGTCCTTCAATGTGATAAAGTCCGACAGCACCGTTTGATGCACAAGCGGCACCGAAATCTTTAAGGTATGCTTTTGCATCGTCGTTAAGGTCGTTACCGAGCCATTCGTTCATACCTTTAACGTATGGAACATCCTCCATAACCTTCATACCGATTGCAGAACCGAGAATTTGAGCCTCCGGTTTCTTTGAACATTTAACCTCGACAATCCAAGTAGCTTTTCTGCCCTCGTCTGTGAGAAGGCCGAAATACGGAACGCAGCCCGCTATTGAACCCATCATTTCGATAAGCCCGGAATTACGGTTGCAGCGTGCTCCGATAACACTGTTTGCATAAGCAACGGCGCTTGACTCCGCCCAGGAAAGTACGTCATCTTTTTTGGGTGTGTTGCCTACTTCGTCAAGATAGCAAGCACACGTATAAGCGTCGTCATTGAGAAGTCCCATTTTACGAAGTTGCTCGTTATATGAGTCTTGCTTTGAATACATAAATTTTTTGAACACGAAGTTCTTTAAGAAATCAGAAGGAACATTGGGATCAAAAGGCTTCGGATCGACAGAAAACTTTTGCTTTGACGTTACACCCGCATTTAAAAGCTGATCCATCAAATCAAACACGGGAGTCATCATTTTAAGGCCGAAGCTTGTAACAAGATGTCCCTTTTCACTTGTTACGGGAACCATTTTTTCAGCACCGAATGTTTCACCGTACATAACAAGTGTCTTCATAACTTTAGCCATAACCTCGCCTTGTTCACCGTTTAAAACAGCTTGCTGCTCGGCTGTTAATTGCATTGCCATTGTTATAACACCTCTCAAATAATAATTACAAGTACAGTTTACTATCAAAAATGAAAAGTGTCAATGAAATTGTTAATTTTTTGACTAATTTATTAAAAAACGGCGAGAGTTACCTCTCGCCTACTGTCATCTGTAATTTCGTCTGTTTTGATTATTTTTGACATTTTTAACGCACTGTTTATCAAAGCTCGGATTAAAGGCATAAAAATTGTTGCTGTCAAGTTTATCGCAAGCCAACTGCAATCCCTCGCCGAAACGCTGATAGTGTACAATTTCACGTTCGCGTAAGAATTTAATAGGGTCACGAACGTCCGGATCATCAATAAGTCTCAAAATATTGTCGTACGTCGTGCGTGCCTTCTGCTCTGCTGCCAAGTCTTCGTGCAAGTCTGTAATTACGTCGCCTTTTGACTGCAAGTACATTGCCGAGAACGGCGAACCGCTTGCCGCAACCGGATAAATTCCTGTTGTATGGTCGACAAAATATTTATCGAATCCGGATTTCTTTATTTCGTCAACAGTCAAATTTCTCGTCAACTGATAAACAATCGCGCCTATCATTTCAAGGTGTCCCAACTCTTCCGTTCCTATATCGGTCAAAAGTCCTTTAAGTTCGGGGAAAGGCATTGCATATCTTTGAGAAAGATAGCGAAGCGATGCACCCAACTCACCGTCGGGACCGCCGTACTGAGTGATAATTATTTGTGCATATTTCGGGTTTGGATTTTTTATCTTAACGGGATACTGTAATTTTTTCTCGTATTGAAACATCAGCAATCACACTCCTTGTATTCCCATGGCCACGGATTTTTGATCCAAGCAAGACCGCTCCCGGATTCGTGAGTTAACGGGCCGAATCTTTCTTCATATTCAGCCGTCAGTTCTTCCGAGCGTTCCGTATATTTCTTGTGCATATCCAATGCTTTTTCATCGCACGGGTGTGTATCAAGATACAAATGCAATTCCCAAGCGGCAAAATTTACACTTGAGATTTCTCTTAAAAGCTTACATTTATCCACAGCACTTACCTCCGTAAAATTTTAAATTAAGCTCCGGAAACAGCGTTCCGTTATTAAACGCTTCACAGCACGTATATGTCACAAGTTCTGTTTGAAACGGAACGTAAGCCATTGCAACAACGGTGTCGCACGGAAGCTTCGGTAAGTTTTCGCAAAAACATTTACAGTCTGTTCTTTCCACTGTTCATCTCTCCTTTTAATTTATGCATACGCATTTAATACATCTTATTCCGAAAAGGACAAATTGTTATTATTGAAAAAAGAAAATTATAATGATAGAATATACGTGAGGTGTGTTTATGGATAAAATTACAAATCAAGACAGTAACTCTGTTCAAAAAATCGATAACGACTCTATGTATAAAATCACTTTCGGCGGAATTATTGTAATTTCGCTTCTTTTAATTGTGATTATATTGCAATTATTTTTTATGAATAAATATTTACGTAATATTTTGGAAGATAATTTTATTTTAACAAATAATAATGTCAATACGGAATTGATTGTCCAAACGGAAACGACAAAAAGCGTATACGAAGTAATGCCGGGCTGGACTGAACCGGAAGAAACACAAACGACTCAACCCGTGACCGAAAACAACAAAAGCACTTCTTCTACGGAAACCGGCAAAAACGAATCAACTACTCAAAGCGGTAAAACCGATTCTTCCGTCAAAAACGATGAAGTCGGCTCTCCTTACGTTATAAACACCAACACCAAGAAGATTCACCGTCCAAGCTGTTCCGTTTTGGCAAACACAAAAGAAGAAAACAAAAAATCAGTCACTTTAACCGACGAAGAATTAAAAGAATATTTAAACGGCAGTTACGAATTTTGTAAGAAATGCGGAGGATAATAAATTATGGAAACAAGAGACATTTTATCGAAAGTCGACCACACACTTCTGTCACAAGGAGCTGTTTGGAACGATATTAAAACAATTTGCGATGACGGAATTAAATACGGCACAGCATCTGTGTGTATTCCCCCATCATTTGTCAAGCAAGCGAAAGAATATGTCGGCGATAAACTCGCAATATGTACGGTAATCGGTTTTCCAAACGGCTACAACACGACAGCCGTAAAAACTTTTGAAACCGCAGATGCCGTAAAAAACGGTGCCGACGAAATTGATATGGTAATAAATATCGGCCGATTGAAAGAGAAAAAATATGACGATATCCTTGATGAAATCAACACCGTTAAAGAGGCTTGCAACGGTAAAATTTTAAAAGTTATTATCGAAACTTGTCTGCTTACCGATAACGAAAAAATCAAAATGTGTGAAATTGTAAGCAATTCAAATGCCGATTTTATTAAAACTTCAACCGGCTTTTCAACAGGCGGAGCAACAAAATCCGACATTGAGCTTTTCGCAAAGCATATCGAAAACGGCAAAAAAATTAAAGCAGCCGGCGGTATTGCTTCACTTCAAGATGCACAAGATTTTATAGACGGCGGTGCATCAAGGCTGGGTACAAGCCGAATTGTAAAAATCATAAAGAATGAACAAGGCAGTGGTTACTAATGAAGTACAAACGGATTTTTTTGATTGTCCTTGACAGCTTCGGTATAGGTAATGCTCCCGATGCCGAAAAATTCGGTGATTCGGGTGCCGACACTTTGAAAAGCATATCGAAATCAGAAAAATTTAATATTCCGAACCTTAAAGAACTCGGACTTTGTAATATTGACGGTGTCGAACTTGAAAAAGGCAACATAATTCACGGAAAATACGGAGCTTTGCAAGAACTTTCCGCCGGGAAAGACACAACAACAGGTCACTTTGAGATTGCGGGAATTATTCTCGAACAGCCGTTTCCCACCTACCCCGACGGTTTTCCCGATGAAATTATATCCGAATTCACAAGACAAACCGGTTGCGGTGTACTTTGTAATAAAACTTATTCCGGCACACAAGTCATTGCCGACTACGGTGAGGAACATATAAAAACGGGAAAACTTATAGTTTACACATCGGCAGACAGCGTTTTTCAAATTGCGGCACACACGGACATCGTGCCGACCGAAAAACTTTATGATTACTGTAAAATCGCAAGAAAAATTCTTTCCGGCAAGCATGCGGTCGGACGTGTAATAGCCCGTCCTTTTAACGATAAATATCCGTTTACGAGAACTGCCGACAGACATGACTTTTCCCTTGAACCACCGAAAACGACAATGCTCGACTTATTAAAAGAAAACGGTTTTGACGTTATTTCGGTAGGAAAAATAGCGGACATTTTCGCTAATCGCGGAATTACGGAAAAATATTTTACCCATTCCAACAAAGAAGGAATGGACAAGACTTTCGAATTGCTGAATCGGGAATTCAACGGTTTGTGCTTTACAAATCTTGTCGACTTCGATATGAAATACGGTCACAGACGTGATGTTGACGGATACGCCGATGCAATAAGTCAATTTGATAATTGGTTAGCGTCGTTCATACCGAAAATGAACTCAGACGATTTATTGATTATTACAGCCGACCACGGTTGTGATCCCGCATACAAGGGTACAGACCACACAAGAGAGCGTGTCCCCCTTCTTATGTACTCAAAAAATATTAAGCCGGAAAATCTCGGTACGATAAAAGGTTATAACTACATCTGTAATATTATTTCGGACAACTTTAATTTAGGGTGATTTTATGGAAAAGAAAGAACTTTTTATTTTGGCAAAGGAAGCTATGCGAAATTCTTATGCACCGTATTCAAATTATAATGTCGGTGCCGCTTTACTTACCGAAAACGGAAATATTTATAAAGGATGCAATATTGAAAACGCATCGTATTCCGCTACGGTTTGTGCCGAAAGAAGTGCATTGTTTTCCGCTGTTTCCGACGGCGAACATAATTTTAAGGCAATTTGTATAGTAGGCGGAAAAAACGGTAAAATCACAGATTTCGCCGTGCCTTGCGGAGTTTGCAGACAAGCGTTGTCGGAGTTTTGCGGCGAAGATTTCAAAGTGTATATAGGCATAAACGAAAATAATATAAAAGAATTTACTTTGGGAGAGCTTATTCCTCATTCGTTTGACAAATCAAAGCTGGGTGACTGATATGAGAATATACGACATTATTGAAAAAAAGCGTGATAAAAAAGAACTTACAAGGGAAGAAATTGATTTTTTCGTAACCGAATATACAGCCGGAAATATTGAAGATTATCAAGCAGCCGCACTTCTTATGGCTATATTTATAAACGGAATGAACGAAGAAGAAACGGTAAATCTCACCGAAAGTATGGCTAATTCGGGTGATACGCTTGACTTGTCCGCTGTTGACGGAATAACCGCCGACAAGCACTCTACGGGCGGCGTCGGTGACAAAACTTCTCTTATTGTCGCACCAATCTGTGCATCGCTCGGCATTAAAATGGCTAAAATGAGCGGCCGCGGACTCGGACATACCGGAGGAACAATAGATAAACTTGAAAGTATTGAGGGCTACAACACGTCTATTGATACCGACAGATTTTTCAGACAAGTTAATGAAATCGGAATTGCACTCATAGGTCAGACGGGCAACCTCGCACCCGCCGACAAAAAGATTTACGCCTTGCGTGACGTCACGGCAACGGTCGACAACATTTCGCTTATTGCTTCAAGCATTATGAGTAAAAAAATCGCCGCAGGTGCAAAAAACATTGTTCTTGACGTTAAATGCGGCAGCGGCGCTTTTATGAAGGACGAACAAAGTGCGTTACAACTTGCACAAACAATGGTTGAAATCGGCAAAAAATGTAATCGTAATATGGCGGCTGTTATCACCGATATGGATATTCCCCTCGGTTCAAATATCGGCAACGCCCTTGAAATAAAAGAAGTTGTCGATATTCTCAATAATAAGGGAGATTTGCAGCTTCGTGAACTTTGTCTTGTTCTGTCGGCAACGATTTTGAGCATTTCTTACGGTTGGGAATATGAAGCGGCATATAGAAAAGCCGAAAGCACGCTGCTTGACGGTTCCGCTTTCAAAAAACTGAAAGAGCTTGTTTCGGCTCAAGGCGGCAACACGGAAATGATTGACAATACCGAACTTTTGCCAAGTTGCGAAAAGTCCCTTGAAATCAAAGCAGAACACGACGGTTACATTCAAAGTATGAATTCGCGGATAATCGGTGAAAGTGCGGTTTTACTCGGTGCAGGCAGAGAAAAGAAAACGGATACCATTGATTACGGTGCGGGCATTGTTCTTTATAAGAAAACGTGTGACAAAGTGTCAAAAAACGACACAATAGCAATACTCTATGCACAAACAGATGAAATGCTTAAAAATGCCGAAAAGCTTTTCGGCACCTCGTTTACAATCGGTGACGAAAAGCCGAAAGCGAAACCGTTGATTTACAAAACAATAAGATGAAAAGAATCCCACATTACTGTGGGATTCTTTTTATATATGTTCTTAATCTGTGTGCTGTTACAGACGCTAAAAGCGAACAAATTATTTCTTTAGGTAAAAACGGCAAAAAAGCTGTCTTCAGAAACCAAATAAAAGAATAATTGTTGTTATGGTATACGTTTGTTATGAGTGCGAAATAAAAAACACCGATTACATAAATTATTGCTATTTCCAACAACGATATGACGAAGTTCTGCAAAAAAGCACGGTTTTTGACCTTTTCCGTAATAACACTCATCACAGTTGCAGCTATAATAAAGCCGATTATGAAGCCGAAGTTTGCCATTAAAACATAGCCCGGTCCTCCCCCGCCGGAAAAAACGGGTAACCCGATAAGCCCCAGTGCCGCATATGTAACTGTCGCAAGGAGCGATGCCTTCGGACTCAAAACAAGTCCCGTAAGAAGCACAAAGAAGGTTTGCAGTGTTACGGGCATAAAATCGGGCATTGGAATTTTCACAAGCGAGCCTACGCAAATCAGCGTGCAAAACAGCGCGGAAAGAGTCAGTGTATCAACGAAATCTTTCCTTTTCATTTCAACCTCACACTTACATCACCCGACGAAATTTCTTCGATTTCGCCTTTTTCGTTTTTAACAAGCAAGTGACAACTGTCCGTAATATCAATAACTTTCGCAGGTCTTAATGTGTTTCCTGAAATTATGTTGATTTCCTTACCTGTCAAGTATGAATATTCTTTATATCGCTTAATATAATCGGTACTGTTTGCGTAATATAAGTCAAAAAATCGGTTTACGACCTCGGCAACAATAATTTCTTTTATATTTTCTTCGGCTTTTCCCGGGAAAACCGACGCCGACGTGTTTTTTATTTCTTTCGGAAAATCACTTTCCGGCGGCAAAACGTTTATGCCGATACCGACGACCGCATAATCAAGCTTTTTTTCGCTGTTTATTGAGCCTTCGGTCAAAATTCCGCAAACCTTTTTACCGTCAATGTATATATCGTTTACCCATTTGATTTTTACATCGTTTTTACAGAAATTTTTAACTGTATCGGCAACGGAAACGGCTGCCATAACTGTCAAAAAAAGCGATTTTTCCGCTGAAATATCGGGGTTAAGAAGTAAAGAAAAATAAACACCGGTTCCGCTCGGTGAAAAGAAAGAACGTCCCATTCTTCCGCGGCCGCCCGTTTGAGTGTCGGCAACACAAAGAGTTGTCCGTCTTTCACCTTGCGAGCCTAATATTTTCAAATAATTATTTGTAGAGTCAATTTCGTTAAACGTCTTAATAATCAGTTCGCGTTTTAAATATTTTTCCAAGACTTTTTGTTCCAAAACAATCACCACAGTCATTATATATTGATTTGCGAAAATATGCAATAAAAAAGCGGACAAAATGTCCGCTTACTTTATAAGTGCCATATTTCTTTTGCGTATTCTTTAACTGTTCTGTCGGACGAAAATTTGCCGGCATTACACATATTAAGCCAACACTTTTTGTAAAATTCATGTTTGTTTTTGAAATCACGGTTAACCTTTTTCTTCGTTTCGAGATAATCGTTGAAATCAAGAAGCAAATAGTAGTGGTCGGGCTTATGCCATGAAGCGCCTTTAAGAATCGAGTCATAAAGTTCTTTGAAAATTCCTGTATTTCCGTCATCCAACGTTCCGTCCACAAGTGCGTTGAGAACACGCTGTATCTTTTTATCGTTTTCGTAAAGCTCTTTTGAAGAATAGTCTTCCTTTATCTGTTCGATATCCTCTACCCTCGCACCGAAAATATAGTTATTTTCTTCGCCTGCTTCCTCAATGATTTCAATATTTGCGCCGTCGTACGTTCCGAGCGTTACCGCACCGTTAAGCATAAGTTTCATATTGCCCGTACCCGAAGCTTCGGTACCCGCCGTTGAAATTTGCTCACTTACGTCGGCGGCGGCGACAAGCTTTTCCGCATAAGAAACATTATAGTTCTTTACGAAAACAACCTTAATATATTTTGACACAAGCTCGTCTTTTTCGACAAGTTTTGCAACCTCGTTTATAAGCTTTATTATGCCCTTGGCACGTGCATAACCGGGTGCCGACTTTGCACCGAAAATAAAAGTTGTAGGTGTAAAGTCAGTAAGCGTTCCCTCTTTGATTTCAAAATACAATTCGAGAATCGCAAGCGCATTTAAAAGCTGGCGTTTATATTCGTGAAGCCGCTTAATTTGAATGTCGAAAACTGTATCGGGATCCACATCAATGCCGTCGTGAAGTTTGATATATTCGCCGAGTTGCCGTTTTTTCGTTTCTTTTATTTCGATAAATCTGTCAATCACCGACGTATCATCGGAATATTTTTCAAGCTTTTTCAGTTTGTCAAGCTCGGTTATCCATTCGTCACTTCCCAAAAGTTCTGTAATGAGAGCCGAAAGTTCACGGTTACAAAGCAAAAGCCAACGTCTTTGCGTAATACCGTTTGTTTTGTTTTGAAATTTTTCGGGATATAATTCATACCATTCTTTCAACACGTCGGATTTAAGAATATCCGTATGAATTTTCGCAACTCCGTTTACATATTTTGAGCAGAAAGTCGCCAAATTAGCCATGTGTACACGCTTTTCCCGAATAATCTGCATTTTCTCGATTTGCTCTTTGCCGATTTTCGATTTTTTCAACTCGTTTTTAAGCATTTTATCGAGCTTTTTAATAATGTCGAGAACTTGCGGAACTGTATCGCGGATTATTTTTATATCCCACTTTTCCAAAGCTTCTTGCATAATAGTATGATTTGTATAATTAAATACGTTTTTTGTAATTTCGACTGCTGTGTCGAAATCAACTTTTTCGTTTTCGGTCAAAAGTCTTATGAGCTCCGGTATTGAAATTACGGGATGAGTATCGTTGAGTTGAATTGTAACGTAATCGGAAAATACCGAAAAGTCATTACCGTGAATTTTTTTGTATTTCCTTATAATATCTTGCAACGACGCACTCGAAAAGAAATACTGCTGTTTAAGTCTTAACTTTTTTCCTTCATAATCATCGTCATTCGGATAAAGAACACGTGAAATGTCTTCCGCCCTATTCTTTAACGCAACGGATTTATCGTATTTTTGTCTGTTAAACAAATCAAAATTGAAAGGTGTCAAAGCTTCGGACTGCCAAAGTCTTAATGTGCCTACATTGTTTGTACCGTAAGCGACAACGGGCATATCGTAAGGCACCGCCTTAACCGTCATATCCTTAAAATTTATCTCGACGGCTTCGTTGTCGTTGCGAATTGACCACGGATCTCCCCGACGTGTCCAATCATCAGCATATTCAACTTGAAATCCGTTTTGTATGTCTTGTTTGAAAAGCCCGTACTTGTAACGAATTCCGTATCCGTTTAAAGCTATATTGTGCGTTGCGGCACTTTCAAGAAAGCAAGCCGCCAAACGTCCTAAGCCGCCGTTTCCGAGAGCACTGTCTTCGATATCCTCCAATAAGTTAAGCGACACGCCGCGTTCGTTGAGTTCCGCTTCGATTTCGTCATATAAATTTTTTGAAACAAGATTATTGTAAATCGCGCGGCCTACAAGAAATTCGGCGGAAAAATAGAACGCCGTTCTCTCTTTGATTTGTCGGTTTCTGCTGTTGATCCAGTCATCTGCGATTTCGCCCAAAAACGCAGTTGAAATTACATCGTGCAATTCATACGCCGTCAGTTTATCCAAATCTTTTAAATATTTACTTTTGGCAAGCGATATTGCCTCACTTACTGTTTTCGACATTTGTTTTTCCCCTTTTCGCAACAGGCACACGTTTGTAAAGTGCTGTATAATACCTTACCTTATCGGACAGTTCGCAACTTAAATAATTCGGCTTTGCCCTCCATTGCCAATTCCCGTTAACTGTTGACGGAAAATTCATTCTTGCTTCGTTACCGAGTCCCAAAATATCTTGCATAGTTACAATGGCGGTATCCGAATTACTTGACCAAACAGCTTTCATCATTCCCCAGTTATAACCTTCTTTACGCGTTAACCGAAGGTACTCTTTAGCTCTTTTACGAGTCTTTCGCGGCGCTGTTTCAGTCATAAAGCCTACCGCGGTGTCATTGTCGTGAGTACCGACGTAGGCAACCGAATTTTTTATAAAGTTATGCAGTAAATAATCGTTTTCTTCATCCGTGTCAAAAGCAAATTGAAGTACTTTCATACCCGGATACTTGCTTTGTTTAAGCATTTTCTTGACGGCGGGTGTTAAAAATCCCAAATCTTCGGCAATTATTTTAATTTTTCCGAAATCTCTTTCGATTTCACGGAAGAATTCAATTCCCGGACCTTTTCTCCACTCGCCCGTTTTTGCCGATTTTGCGTCCGCAGGAATACAGTAATATGCCTCAAAGCCTCTGAAATGGTCAATACGAATCACGTCGCATAACGAGTATTGATGTTTGATACGCTGTTTCCACCAAGAATAACCGTCGTTTTTCATATATTCCCAATCATAAAACGGATTACCCCAAAGCTGTCCGTCTGCACTGAAAGCGTCCGGCGGACAACCTGCGACCTCGACGGGATTACAGTCTTTATCAAGCAAGAAGTTTTCGGGATTTGCCCAAACGTCAGCGCTGTCCGATGCGACATAAATCGGAATATCGCCTATAATATAAACTCCGTTTTCGTTAGCGTATTTTTTAAGTTTGTCCCACTGGCAGAAAAATATAAACTGAATAAATTTTTGAAAACCGATTTCTTCTTTCAGTTCCTCCTCGGCTTTAACGAGAGATGCTGATTTACGCTTTTTTAAATCGGCGGGCCACTCGTTCCACGCCGTACCGTTAAAGCTGTTTTTCAAAGCAATATAAAGCGAAAAATCGTCAAGCCAAAAAGCGTTTTTTTCGCAGAAGTTTTTATATTCTTTGTTATTTAAGCCGAAAGAGTTGTATGCTTTTTTCAGCACTTTGAATCGGTTTTCGCTGATTTTTTGAAAATCAACTTTCTCGGCATTTTTGCCCCAATCTATATTTGCGTAGTCGCTTTTTTTCAGTAATCCTTCCGACACAAGCAAGTCAAAATCAATAAAATACGGGTTGCCCGCAAAGGTCGAAACAGACTGATACGGTGAATCGCCGTAGCCTGTCGGACACAGCGGTAAAACTTGCCAATAAGTTTGACCGCTTGCCTTTAAAAAGTCAACGAATTTATAAGCTTCCGCCCCCAAGGTACCTATTCCGGTATCGCCCGGCAACGACGAAATGTGCATTAAAACTCCGCTTGTTCTCATAACATCACTTACCTAAAAAATATATCAAAATAAATATATTATTTTTCATTTGAAAAGTCAATCAATCGCAAATAAGATTTTCACTTGATTTGTCGAAAATATGCACTTTTTCGGTATCAACAGCGATTTTACAAAGCGTATTCTTATTTATTTTTTCACTTGTCGGAGCTTTTATTACAATACCGGTATTCATAAGTTTTCCGAACAAAAAATATTCCGCACCGGTCATCTCGGCTATATCTATATAAAAATCAATTAAATTTTCACTTTTCGGATTAAGGAATGAATTTTCAATATACATATCTTCCGGGCGTATACCCAAAATTACATTTTTATTAGTGTACAGTGAAAGCTGTTCGTTCATTCTGTCGGGTAAAGACAATTTATAATTTTCAAACTGTGCGTAAAACTTCGAACCCGATCTTATTATTTCACATTCGATAAAATTCATTTGAGGAGAACCTATAAAACCGGCAACAAACATATTTTGCGGATGATTGTAAAGCATTTCGGGAGTGTCATTTTGCATTATGATTCCGTCCTTCATTACAACTATTCTGTCGCCCATTGTCATAGCTTCCGTTTGGTCGTGAGTTACATAGACAAATGTTGTTTCGAGTTCTTTATGCAGCATTGATATTCGGTTACGCATTTCGGTTCTCAACTTTGCATCAAGATTTGAAAGCGGTTCGTCTAACAGAAAGACCGACGGTTCACGCACCATTGCACGTCCGAGCGCCACCCTTTGACGCTGTCCGCCCGATAATGCACGCGGTTTTCTGTGCAAATAGTTTTCTATTTCCAACACCTTTGCCGCTTCCTTTACCTTTTTGTCAATAAGGCTTTTCGGCAGTTTTCTGTTTTTTAATCCGAACGCCATATTTTTATAAACGGTCATATGCGGATAAAGTGCGTAGTTTTGAAAAACCATCGCTATATCTCGGTCTTTAGGCGAAACGTTATTGACAAGCTTACCGTTAATGTACAGTTCGCCTTCGGTAATTTCTTCAAGACCGGCAATCATACGCAACGTTGTCGATTTACCGCATCCGGACGGTCCGACTAATACAACGAATTCTTTGTCTTTGATTTCCAAATTCAAATTTTTGATTACGGTTACACCGTCCTCGTAAGTTTTGGCAATGTTTTTCAATGAAATCGACGCCATAATATCACCTAACCTTTAACGGCTCCGTCAACAACACCCTTTATGATGTATTTTTGACAGAACAAGTAAAAAATAATTATCGGAATTATCGCCAAGACGAGCATCGCCATAAATCCGCCCCAATCAATAGAACCGTATGCACCTTGCATTGCAAGTTGAATTGCAACCGACAAGGTTTTATTCGACGAGCCCAAAAGTAAATACGGCAACAGAAAATCGTTCCATATCCACATGGCATTTAATATTGCGACGGTAATCGCAGTGGGTTTTAATATCGGAAAAATAATGACAAAAAACGTCTTTATCGGTCCGCACCCGTCAATCATTGCCGCCTCCTCAAGCTCTCTCGGTATGCTTTTTATAAATCCGGAAAACAAAAACACCGACAATCCGGAACCGAATCCAAGGTAAACGGGTATAATTCCGAAAATACTGTTGAGTCCCAAGTCGTAACAAACACTTGTCAAAGTAAACATTACCATTTGGAAAGGCACAATCATACTGAACAAAAATAAATAGTAAATGACTTTCGTTACTCTGTTTTTTACCCTTGTCAAATACCAAGCGGTCATTGACGTTAAAATTACAATGACAATTACCGACGCAACGGTTATAAACAGCGTTCTGAAAAAAGAAGCCGCAATATCGGCATCTCTCATTCCGTTTATATAGTTTTCAAAGCCCACAAAGGTTTCTTCGTTCGGGAAAGTAAAAGGTTCACCGACTATATTAAACCGCGATTTAAAAGAATTCATTACAACGAGAAAAATAGGAAAAAGGAACAAAACAGAGAGAAATATCAGAAACGAAAATAAAATATAATTGCTTTTCTTTTTTGACATTAACCTTCAACCTCTTTTCTGCTTGTTATTTTCAGTTGAATAAAAGCTATTAGTGCAACTATTAAAAAGAAAATTACCGCTTTTGCCTGCCCGACACCTTGCCAACCTATTCTTCCGTAAAAAGTATTATATATGTCCAAAGCAAGCATTGAAGTTTCACGTGCCGGCGCACCGCCCGTCAATGCAAGATTTTGGTCAAATACCTTAAATGAGTTTGTCAAAGTCAAAAACAAACATATCGTTACGGAAGGACGTACTGTCGGAAGAATAACATTCTTTAGAACGGACAGTTTTGATGCACCGTCTATTTTTGCGGACTCAATTAGTTCGGGCGGTATATTCAGAATTCCGGCAATGTAAATTACCATCATATAACCTATCAGCTGCCAATTCATAAGGAAAACAAGCCCCCAAAAGCCGTATTCGGCGTCATAAGTTATATCAAGTCCGAAAATACCCAAAAACGAATTTATAAGTAAATTCCATATATATCCCAGTACGATACCGCCGATAAGATTCGGCATAAAAAACACGGTTCTGAAAAACTTTGTACCTTTAATCTTTTTTGTTAAAACCAACGCCAGCAAAAAGGCGAAAACATTTATTGTTATAACCGATACGACAGTGAATTTAACGGTAAAAAAAAGTGCGTTTTTAAAACTATCGTCTTGCGAAAACGTCGTAATAAAGTTGTCGATGCCTACCCACTTTGCATTTTCGACCGTTGTAAATTCGGTAAAAGATAAAAAAATGCCCATTACAAACGGAACCAGAAATACAATCGCAAATGTTAGAAATGTCGGCAATAAAAATATCGGAAAATATTTTTTTAAAAGTTTTTCCATAAAAAGCTCCTCATTGACTTCGCCCCGCTAAATCGTTAACGGGGCGTTTAAACTAATAATTACTTTCCTTTTCCCATCTTTCGACAACCAACTGTTTTACTTCGTCCCACTGTTTTGTGCCTTGAGCATACTGAAGCAAAACATCGCCGAAATCATTTTTAAAGTTCAAACTCGGAAATACATCAAAAACCCAAGGAACAGTTTTAATGTTTTCTTTGTTCATCCAACGTATTACCTCTTGTGCCAAAGGGTCACTCGGAGATTCTTTTTCGGAAAAAGTATCAAAAGGTGTAATCAATTCAAGTTCATTCAAAACGTATTCTTTACCTTTTTCACTTGAAAAAAGCCAATAAATAAACTTTGAGGTTTCTCTTTTTTCTTGTTCACCCGCATTTTTATTTATCGCAAAATAATTTTCGGTTCCTATACATAAGCCTTGATTTTCTTCGTCGGGAACGCCTGTGTAAATCGGTAAAAATTTAATTTTGTCCTCTTTTACAACGTTTCCTTTAACATTTGAAATTTGATTCCAAGCCCAATTTCCGTTTTGTACCATAGCACACTGTCCCAAAGCGAATTCCGCCATTGATTCATCTGTAATTTTGGAACCTAAGGTTTTTTTATCGGACACGGAATTGTTAATATATAAATCAAAAATATTTTTTAAATTTTCGGAATAATCTAAGCTGATTTTTTTCGTCGCATCACTTGTCAAGTCAACATTTTTGTCTTTGAACTCGTAATAAACGGGAATATTCGCAAGATGCGAATGCCATCGCCAAGCCTCGCCCGTTTTTAAAGACGTTGATGCGAAAACGCCTTTAATTCCGAGAGATGAGGCGTTTTTCTGCATATCCTCGGTCAATTCTTTTAATTTTTCGAAATTATTTACTTCGTCCATCGACTTAAAGGTCGTAGCTCTGTTATCAAGTGCAAAATATTTATCTGTTATTTCTTCATTGTAAATTATGCCGTAGCCCTCGACGACATACGGAATCGCATAGACTTGTCCGCCGTCTGTCAAAGCCATATCTTTGTCGATTAAATGCTTGTACAAATCGGTGTCCGATAAATCGGCACAGTAATCTTTCCAATTTTGCAACCCTTTCGGGCCGTTAATTTGAAACAGAGTAGGTGCTTCGTCGGTACCCATTTTCGCGGAAAGAGTTTGCTCGTAATTTCCGCTTGCAGCCGTTTCGACAATTAAAGTTACTCCTGTTTCTTCTTTGTACACCTTAGCTATTTCTTCATAAACCTTCGCAACCTCCGGTTTAAAATTCAAAAAACGAATTATTACAGCTTCGCTGTTTGTTTTTTTACCGTTACAAGCAGTCAAAAAAGTTGATAATAATGCCGCAACCATTATTAAAGAAATTATTTTTTTCATAAAATCCTCCGTTGTAAATTCTTTTTATATATTTTTAACAAATATGTCAGAAAAAATTCCACGAAATCGGGAGTAAAAAACATTGTCTTTTTAATAAAAATAAAGTATAATTAGGTATATATTGATGACAGAGGTCGAATTTATGCGCTTATTGGAAGAAAAAATATTAAAAGACGGTAAAGTGTTCAGCGGCAACGTGTTAAAAGTCGATAGTTTTCTTAACCATCAGATTGACATTTCGTTAGTTGCGGAAATAGGTAAAGAGGTAAAAAAACTGTTCTCCGACTCAAATATAACGAAAATTCTCACAATCGAAGCATCGGGTATCGGTGTCGGTTGTATGGTTGCCCAACAATTTAATTGTCCCCTGATTTTCGCAAAAAAAACAAAAACGATAAATATCAAGGGCGACGTTTATACAAGTCAGGTTGAATCTTTTACACATCAATGCGTTTACGACATTATCGTTTCCAAAGATTTTCTCAGTGAAAACGACACGGTTTTAATCGTTGACGATTTTCTCGCAAAGGGCAACGCTCTTAACGGCTTAATCGATTTGGTAAATCAAGCCGGTGCAAAGCTTGCCGGCTGTGCAATCGCCATTGAAAAAGGTTATCAAGGCGGCGGCGATTCGCTTCGACAAAAAGGAATTCGTGTCGAATCTATGGCTATTATCAATTCAATGGATGATAAAACAGGCGAAATCATTTTCAGAAAGCAGTAATTAACAGCACGGTGCTGTTAAAATATTTATTCAAAACAAAGGAGAAATGAATTATGAGAAATCTCAAAAAAGCTTTTGCTGTGCTTATGGCTCTCATTCTCGTAGTAGGTTGCTTTGCCGCTTGCGGCAACAACAAAAAGGAAGAAAGTCTCGGCATGAGTGACTCACCTCTTGCAGCTCCCGAAATCACAAAAGATTATGAAATCAAAGACGATTTCAAAATCGGTTTCATTTGCTTGCACGATGAAAAGTCAACTTATGACAAAAACTTCCTCAACGCTGCCGACAGCGTAAAAGCAGCACTCGGTCTTACCGATGCACAAGTTCTTATCAAGACTAACATTCCGGAAGGAAACGAATGCTACGAAGCAGCTAAAGACCTTGCCGAACAAGGTTGCGACATTATTTTCGCAAACTCTTTCGGTCATGAAGACTTTATTATTAAAGCCGCAAAAGAATATCCCGATGTTGAGTTCTGCCACGCAACAGGTACAAAAGCTCACACCGAAAATCTTGCTAACTTCCACAACGCATTTGCTTCTATTTACGAAGGCAGATATCTTGCAGGTATCGTTGCCGGTATGAAGCTTAACGAAATGATCAGCAGCGGCAAGATCACAGCCGAACAAGCCAAGATCGGTTATGTAGGTGCATATACTTACGCTGAAGTTATTTCCGGTTACACATCATTCTATCTCGGTGCTAAATCCGTATGTCCTTCAGTTACAATGGATGTTCAATTTACAGGTTCATGGTACGACGTAACGGAAGAAAAGAACGCAGCCGAAGCACTTATTGCCAATAAGTGCGTACTTATCAGCCAACACGCTGACTCAATGGGTGCTCCCGGTGCTTGTGAAGCAGCAGGAATTCCTAACGTTTCATATAACGGCAGCACTTATGATTCTTGCCCCGATACATTTATGATTTCTTCGGCTATTAACTGGGCTCCGTATTTCAACTATATTATTAAGTGCGTAAATACAGACACAGCTATCGCTACCGACTGGTGCGGCGGCATCACGGAAGGTTCTGTAGTTCTTACAGGTCTTAACCAAGATGTTATCGCAGAAGGCACAATCAAGGCTGTTGAAGAAGCAATCGCTAAGTTCAAAGCAGGCGAATTACACGTATTTGATACAAAGAACTTTACAGTAAACGGTGCAGCCGTTTCCACATATTTAGCTGACGTTGACACAGATGCAAACTTTACTGCAGATACAGAAGCTATTAAAGACGGTTACTTTGACGAATCAGCAAGCCGTTCTGCTCCTTATTTCGATTTGAGAATTGACGGTATCAATCTCTTAAACGAAAAATTCTAATTCAAACCACGGTAACTGAAATTTTAAGCGGGGCTTAACCTCCCCGCTTGAAATTTTTCTTTGAATGATTAAATTTATTTATAAAATATCCGTGTTTTGTAGATAAATTTAATAATTTTAAGTTTTAAACTGAAATTATATTGTGCGACGCGAATGCAGATACAGAAGTATTATTGATGAGGTATTAAAAATGTCAAACACAGCACTGGAATTGAAAAACTTAACGAAAACATTCGGCAAGGTCGTGGCTAACAAAAATGTTAGTTTAGTTGTTCAAAAAAGTGAAATTTTATCGATACTCGGTGAAAACGGTAGCGGTAAAACAACTTTAATGAATATGATTGCCGGTCTTTATTTCCCCGATGAAGGTCAAATTTTCGTCGACGGCAAGGAAGCTGTTATCCGTTCTCCGAAAGACGCTTTTTCCTATAAAATCGGTATGATACATCAGCACTTTAAACTTGTCGATGTATTGACAGCCGCCGAAAACATTGTTTTGGGTATTGACGACGGAGAAAAATTCAACATTAAAAAGCGTAAAGCAAAAATTAAAGAGCTTACGGAAAAATACGGCTTTACCATTGATTTGGACAAGACGATAAACGAAATGTCGGTTTCCGAAAAGCAGACCGTGGAAATTGTCAAGGTGCTTTATCGCGGTGCGGATATTCTTATTTTGGACGAACCGACTGCGGTTCTTACTCCTCAGGAAATCGAAAAGCTTTTCAATGTTCTCAGAAAAATGCGTGACGACGGTAAATCCATAATAATCATAACTCACAAGTTAAATGAAGTTCTCGAAATTTCGGACAGAGTTTCCGTTCTCCGTAAGGGTGAATACATAGGTACAGTCTGCACAAGTGAGGCAACCGAATCGTCATTAACCGAAATGATGGTCGGTGAAAGAGTAAGCCTTAACATTAACAGAACAGAACCTAAAAACTCCGAAGACAGACTTATTGTAAAAAACATTGACAGTTATAACCGTGACGGCAGAAAGGTGCTTGACGGCATTTCTTTCACTGCGAAATCCGGTGAAATTTTGGGTATTGCCGGTATTTCGGGCAGCGGTCAAAGAGAGTTGCTTGAGTCTATTGCAGGTCTTCAAAAGCTTCAAAGCGGCGAAATAATTTATAATAACCCGAAAACAAATTCTTCCGAAAATCTACGTGATAAGACTCCGATTCAAATACGTGAACTGGGTGTAAGACTTTCTTTTGTTCCCGAAGACAGACTCGGTATGGGACTTGTCGGAAATATGGATATTACCGACAATATGATGTTGCGTAGTTACCGCAAAGGTCACTCTTTCTTCCTTAAACGTAAAGAGCCGTACAATCTTGCGAAGAAAATCATTGATGATTTACAGGTTGTTACACCGAGTACGAAAACTCCCGTGCGTATTCTCTCCGGCGGTAATGTTCAAAAAGTCCTTGTCGGACGTGAAATTGCCGCTTCACCAACTGTCTTGATGGCGGCGTATCCCGTTCGCGGTCTTGACATTAACTCGTCATACACCATTTATAATCTTCTTAACCAACAAAAAGAAAAAGGCGTTGCCGTTATCTTTGTCGGCGAAGATTTGGACGTTTTAATTGAGCTTTGCGACAGAATTTTAGTTATAAACAGCGGTAAAATAACAGGTATTGTCGAAGCACGAAATACAACAAAAGAAGAACTCGGTTTTCTTATGACCAATTCTTCAAAAGCAGATAAGGAGGCACAATAATGGCTAAAAATAAAAACAAAAACCATACTCCCCCTTTTCACATTGTAAAAAGGGATCCGATGGCTTGGTACGCAAATCTTGCCGTTAGAGCCGTTGCGATTATTTTTGCACTTCTCTTGTCTGCGGCGGTTATTACCGTTTTAACTCAAAAGAACCCACTTGAAGTATATTTATCAATGATTGACGGTGCTTTCGGTTCCGAAAGCAGAATATGGAATTTCCTTCAAAATCTTGCAATGCTGCTTTGTGTATCTTTAGCTGTTACTCCCGCTTTTAAAATGAAGTTTTGGAATATCGGAGCCGAAGGTCAAGTTCTTGTAGGCGGTCTTGCAACCATTTCCGTTATGATGTTCCTCGGTGATAAAATGTCACTCCCCGCTTTAATCGTCACAATGACAGCCGCTAGTATTTTGGCGGGCATAATTTGGGCGTTGCTCCCCGCAATAGCAAAAGCTCTTTGGAACACAAACGAAACTCTTTTTACTCTTATGATGAACTATGTCGCAATTCAGCTTGTTGCTTATTTCCTTAAGAAATTCGTTAAAAGCGGTTCGGGTGTTTTGTCACCGATGCCGCAATATGGACTTCCGATACTTGCCGATAAACCGTATTTACTTAATATTATAATTGTGTTCACATTGACAATTCTCGTTTATATTTATCTTAAATACAGCAAACACGGTTATGAAATTTCAGTTGTCGGCGAAAGTGTCAACACGGCAAAATATATAGGTATAAACGTAAAAAAAGTAATTATAAGAACACTTATGGTTTCCGGTGCACTTTGCGGTGTGGCAGGACTTCTTCTTGTCGGCGGAACAAACCATACAATCAGTACGACAACGTCGGGCGGACGCGGTTTTACCGCTATTATGGTATCGTGGCTCGCAAAATTCAATCCGATTACAATGATTTTGACATCATTCATTATAATCTTCCTTGAACGCGGTGCCGAACAAGTTGCAACCGACTTCAGAATTCCGAGTGCAATATCCGACATTGTTACGGGCATCATACTTTTCTTTATAATCGGTTGTGAATTCTTTTTACAATACAAAATTGTTCCTTCAAAACACAGAAAGGAGAATGAATAATGTTAGCCTTTCTTATTAGTGCAATTCGACTTGGTATGACATTTTTATTAGGTTCTACCGGTGAAACGATAACCGAAAAATCCGGACACCTTAACTTAGGTACTCCCGGCGTAATGTGTGTGGGTGCATCTTGCGGATGCTTTGCCGAATACCTTTATTTTACAGAGGTAGGCAGAAACATTGATCCCGCCCTTGCGATAATCATTCCGATTGTCGCCACGTTGATAGGTTCGGGAATTATGGGCTTTATTTTCTGCTTTTTGACAGTTACCTTGCGTGTTAATCAAAACGTAACGGGTCTTGCCCTTACCACTTTCGGTACAGGTGTATCCGACTTTATGATTGCTCAAACAGGTTTAATTTACACAAAGGGCAGTAAATATTTTACAGCTTATCTTCCGATTGCCGATGAACTCGGTTGGTTCGGTAAACTTTTCCTTTCACACGGAATTTTCATTTACCTTGCCATTGCGATTGCCTTAGCAACATCTTTCGTTTTAAACCGTACGAAAGTCGGTCTTCATCTTCGTGCAGTCGGTGAAAATCCGGCAACAGCCGATGCCGCCGGCATCAATGTTTCGGCTTACAGATATATTGCAACTTGTATCGGTTGCGGTATTTCGGGCTTAGGCGGTTTGTCGTTTGTTATGGACTATCTCAACGGTAACTGGGAATACTGCATTGACGCTATCGGCTGGTTGGCAATAGCCCTTGTTATATTTACGGTTTGGAAGCCGAATCTTGCGATAATCGGTTCCGTTATTTTCGGTGCTTTATATATTGCAAGCAGTTACATTCAAGGCTTTTCCACCGAAAGCAAAGAAATCTTTAAAATGTTGCCTTATATTGTAACGATTGTTGTTTTGCTTTTCACAAGTATGAAAAACAAAAAGAAAAATCAACCGCCGCAAAGTCTCGGTGTTACATATTTCAGAGAAGAAAGATAATTTTCAGGTGATTTTATGAATAATTATGATGTTATTATTATTGGTGCGGGACCTTCCGGTATTTTCTGTGCTTACGAGCTTTTAAAGGATAAACCCGACATAAAAATTCTTATGATCGAAAAAGGACGCTCTATTGAAAAAAGAATGTGTCCTAAGAGAACTACAAAAAAATGCGTTGGCTGTCAGCCTTGCTCTATTACAACAGGATTTGCCGGTGCGGGTGCTTTTTCCGACGGTAAACTTTCTCTTTCTCCCGATGTAGGCGGTAATCTTCCCGACATTCTCGGTTATGACACAACAATGTCGCTTTTAAAAGAGGCTGACAAGGTTTATCTTGAATTCGGTGCCGATACAAACGTTTACGGCGTTGACAAGCAAAAAGAGATTGAAGAAATACGCAGAAAAGCAATTAACGCTAATTTAAAGCTTATTGAGTGTCCCATTCGCCATCTCGGTACGGAAGAAGGCTATAAAATTTACGCCAAACTTCAAAAACATCTTGAGGACAACGGCTGTAACATTATTTTCAACACAATGGTTGAAGACATTATTATTGAAGACGGTGCCGTTAAAGGTGTTATTGCCGACGGAAAAACTTACTATTCAAATAAAATTGTTGCCGCTGTCGGACGTGAAGGTGCCGAATGGCTCAGCCACATTTGTAAAGACCATGACATTGAAACACAAGTCGGAACCGTTGACGTTGGTGTTCGTGTCGAAGTTCGCGATGAGGTTATGAAATTCTTAAACGAAAACCTTTACGAAGCAAAACTTGTTTACTATTCGCAAACATTTGACGATAAGGTAAGAACTTTCTGCTCTAACCCTTCGGGTGAAGTCGCAACTGAATATTACGACAACGGTCTTGCGGTTGTTAACGGACACGCTTATAAATCAGCGGAATATAAAACGAACAACACAAACTTTGCACTTCTCGTATCGAAAAACTTTACCAAGCCTTTTAAATCGCCGATTGAATACGGCAAGCACATAGCACAGTTAAGCAATATGCTTTGTGACGGAAAAATTCTCGTACAGACTTACGGTGACTTTAAACGCGGAAGAAGAACGACTGCCGAAAGACTTTGCAGAAACAATCTTATTCCCACTCTTAAAGATGCCGTTCCCGGTGACTTGTCACTCGTTTTTCCTCACAGAATTATGGTTGACATTGCCGAAATGCTTGAAGCACTTGACAAAGTAACTCCGGGTATTGCAAGTGACGAAACACTTCTTTACGGTGTTGAAGTTAAATTCTATTCAAACAAAGTTGTCGTTGATACAAACTTTGAAACAAGCATCAAAGGACTTCACGCAATCGGTGACGGTGCATCGGTTACACGCGGACTTATGCAAGCTTCTTCTAACGGAATAAGTGTTGCGAGAAGTATTCTTGCTTCAAAATAATTTTTTAAGGGACTGCAAGACGGTCCCTTATTTTTGGTGATATTTATGATTAAAGATTTGACCGTAGGTAATCCGGCAAAGGTTCTTACACAATTTACGGTCCCCATGTTAGTGTCGGTAATGTTTCAACAGTTTTATAATATTGCGGACAGCATTATCGCAGGACAGTTTTTAGGCGGCAATGCCCTTGCGTCTATTGGTATTTCTTACACAATTACTATGATTTTTATGGCAATAGCAAACGGTTCGAATATCGGTTCCTGTGTTGTTATTTCGCAATTTTTCGGCAATAAAAACTACAGCAAAATGAAAACTTGTGTCAACACGGCTTTAATTTCGATTTTGATTTTAAGTTTTTTGCTGACGGTATTCGGATTGGTTTTATCGCCCGTTGCATTAAAGCTTATGAATACGCCCGACATACTTTATGATGATTCGGTTATATATTTGAATATTTACATACTCGGTCTTATTTTCTTATTTATTTATAATATCTGTACCGGTATTTTTACTGCTCTCGGAGATTCGAAAACGCCTTTAATGTTCTTGATTTTTTCTTCGGTGTTCAATGTTATACTTGATTACATATTGGTAAGATTTACACCGATGGGTGTTTCCGGTGTCGCTTGGGCAACCTTTATCGCACAAGGAATCGCCTGCGTATTGGCATTTATTTCTCTTATGAAAAGACTGAAAAAAATTGATTGTGACAAGCCCGATGTTTTTTCAAAAGACATGCTTAAAAATATTTTGTTTGTTGCCGTTCCGAGTATACTTCAACAAAGCTTTGTTTCCGTCGGAAACATTTTTATTCAAGGTCTTGTAAATACTTTCGGTGAAATTGTTGTCGCGGGGTTCTCGGCGGCGGGAAAACTAAACACATTTACAATAACTACCCTTTCGGCTTTGGGTAACAGTATGTCAAGCTATACCGCACAAAACATAGGCGCAAACAAACTTGACAGAATAAAAAAAGGTGTTAAAAGTCTGTATTTGATTTCATTTTGTATTACCGTTCCCCTTTTCATTGTTTTCTTCTTTTTCCCCGAACAAATGATGAAGATTTTTGTTTCAAACAACAATACTGAAATTATAAATTCGGGTGTAAGCTTTTTAAAAATTGTCGCTCCGTTCTATTTATTTATCGCAATTAAGCTTATAATCGACGGTGTACTTCGCGGCAGCGGTGCAATGAAAATGTTTATGGTTTCGACGTTTTCGGACTTGCTTTTGCGAGTTGTTCTTTCGTATGTACTCGCTCCTATATTTAACGAACTGGGAATTTGGTTTTCGTGGCCTGTCGGTTGGCTTCTTGCAACCGTTATTTCTTCCGTCTTTTATTTTACGGGAGTTTGGAAAAAACATATTAACAACTTAACACAATAATCGGTATTTAAGGATTAAATTATGCTTATTACTCTTAATAACGTTTCAAAAGGTTTTTTAGACAAAAGTATATTAAAAAACATCAACCTATCTGTTAACGAAAACGACAGAATAGGTCTTTTAGGCGTGAACGGAGTCGGAAAGACGACTCTATTAAACATAATTTCGGGCAATCTTGATTATGACGACGGCACCGTTTCGCGAAAGCCGAATTTGTGCATCGGATATTTAAAACAAAACGAATCCTTGAACACTTCCAACACCTTGAAACAAGAAATCGAAAGTTCACTTCAAGTTGTATTTGATACACGTAAAAAGCTTGAAGACCTTTCAAAAAGAATTTCCGCTTGCGGTGAAGATGGATATGACAGCCTTTCTCTTGAATTTGAAAAATATACAAATATTTATAATGCCGCCGACGGATACAATGCGGAAGTCAGAATAAATACCGTTCTCAACGGTATGGGCTTCGGCGATTTTGATATGAATACAAGCGTGTCCGTACTTTCGGGCGGAGAAAAAACACGGTTCGCACTTGCGAAAATTCTTGTTGAAAATCCGAGCCTTCTCATTCTTGACGAGCCTACAAACCATCTTGATTTCTCTATGCTCAACTGGTTAGAACAATATTTGTCGTCCTATAAAGGTGCTGTAATCACGGTGTCACACGATCGCTATTTTCTGAACAATGTCGCATCCGATATCTGCGAAATCGAAAACGGCGAGCTTGTCCGTTATAAAGGCGGATATTCTTCTTTTTTGAAGCAGAAAGAAGAACGAATAAAAACACTTACAAAAGAATACGAAAAACAGCAAAAAGAAATCGAACAATTACGTGAATATGTTCGAAAAAATCTTGCCAAGTCAAGCAGTACAAACAGCGTCGGCTCACGCGTTAAGGCTCTTGAGAAAATGGAGCTTGCCGCAAAGCCGAACCCCGACGTTAAAGATTTATACATCACTTTTCCGTTTGATATCGAACCGCACAAAACGATTCTCGAATGTAAAAATTTAAAAGTAAGTGTCGGAAAAGGTGCTTCTAAACGCACGCTTTTCGAAAATTTTAATTTGGAAATTTCACGCGGTGAGAAGGTTGCTTTTGTCGGTAAAAACGGAGTGGGAAAATCATCGTTTTTAAAAGCTATTCTTAAAAAGACTTCTTACGAAGGCATTGTACGTTGGGGCGGAAATGTTAAAATTTCATACTTTGACCAAGAGCTTTCCGATCTTGACCTCAATATGACGGTTATGGAAGCCGTTCACCGTAAATTTCCCGTCAAAACCGAATACGAAATTCGAAGTATGCTTGCTCGCTTTCTTATTCAAGATGAAGACGTATTTAAACGTATTAAGGAAATGAGTGGTGCCAACAGAGCCAAGGTTGTTTTGTGTATTATTGCGTTTGAGCGTTCAAATGTCCTTGTTCTCGACGAGCCGACCAACCACCTTGATTATAAAGCAAAAGAGGCTTTAGACGTCGCCTTGCGTCAATACGAAGGCACCTTGATAATGGTATCGCACGATAGATATTTACTTAACTCCGTTCCGGATAAAATTGTTGAAATGAAGTCCGATTCCATAACAGTATACAACGGAAATTACGATTATTATAAAGAGCATCACATTGACACGCAGATAAAGTCAATGCCGAACAAAGAATCAAGTCAAAACAAAAGCGAATATACCGAATCGAAAAAGAACAAAGCCGAAGACAGACGAAGACGTGCCAAGCTTATGAACGTAGAAAAGGAAATCGCTCTTGCACAAGATAAACTTGACAAATTAAAGGCACTTTGTGATGACACAGAAATTTCAAGTGACTATCAAAAGCTGTCGGAAATCCTTGCAGATATTAAAGAAACGGAAGAATATATCGAAGAACTTGAAACGCAGTGGTTGGAGCTTGCTTAAATATTTACAGATGCCGGCGGCAATGATGAATGTTCTGATTTGCCCGCCGGTATTTTTGTGCCTAAAAGTCGGCCGCTGCTGAAAATTGTATTTTCTCCGAATTGTTTTCTTATATTGACTAACGCTTCATCAATATCCTCCTCTTTTTTGTGCTTTTTCATATCAACGTCTGTCGTAAATTGTCGTAAATCCCTTTCATCTGTAAGATTATACGTGCGAACGGACAACGAGCGGATTTTGTTTTCCCACTTGTGATTTTTCAGTAACTCGGTTGCCGACGAATAAATTTCTTTAACGTTTTGAGTCGGCATTCGCAAAAGCGAAGAATATTGACTCACGGACAGACTGTCGTTTTTAATTACTATTTGGACACCGTTTGCCAAAAGGTGTTTTTGCCGTAATTCCTTTGACACACAAGTTGACAATTCCAACATCACGCGTTCGACTTCTTCTGCCGTGACAAGATTTTCCGTACACGTTATTCCTCTGCTGACGCTTTGCACGGTGATTTTCGAGTTTATTATATGAGAAACGGGAGATTTATCCATACCGTTTGCATAAATCCACAAATCGACACCGCTTTTGCCAAGTATTCGTTTCATAAAAGAAATATCCGCCGAAGCAATGTCACCTATTGTATAAATTCCGTATTTTTGAAGTGATTTATTTGTTTTTCTGCCTACATAAAACAAATCACTTGCGGGCAAGTCCCATATTTTTTCCCGAAAATTTTCTTTGGAAATGACAGTTGTAGCGTCGGGCTTTTTCATATCGCTTCCGAGTTTTGCGAAGATTTTATTGAACGATACGCCTACCGAAATCGTCAGCCCTAATTCTTCTTTTGTTTTACTTCTGATTTCATCGGCTATTTTTTCGCCGTTACCGAAAAGTTTTGTGCTTCCGCTTACGTCAAGCCAACACTCATCCATTCCGAACGGCTCTATTAAATCCGTGTATCTTTTGTATATCTCTTTTACTTCTTCGGAAAATTTATAATAAGAGTCGAAGTCGGTTTGAACCACTGTTAAATCCTTGCATTTTCTTCGTGCTTCAATTACGGTATCCCCTGTTTTTACTCCGAAGTTTTTGGCTTTTTGAGATTTTGCCAAAATTATGCCGTGTCTGTCGTCCTCATTTCCGCAAACCGCTACCGCCTTACCTTGAAGTGCGGGATTTTTAACACATTCAACCGATGCATAAAAGTTATTTAAATCACAATGTAAAATTACTCTGTTCAAAAATATCACTCCAATATACTGTGATAATATTATACCGAACATTTGTTCGTCTGTCAATCAAAAAAAGAGCAGATAAGTATGTCGATGTTCTTAACAACGCACCGCATCAAATCTGCTCAAAAATTTTATTCTGTGAATGTCAACGAAGACACTATCGGGAAATGGTCGCTTGAATACGTCCCGTCGTATGTATCGGTTACCGCTTTATAATAATTAACCGAAAAGCCCTCTTTCGAAATTAAAATATAATCTATACAATTTTTGTCAAGCTTCTTACCCCAATTTTGATACGTACAGCTTGTCATTGTATTTTCCGTCATATATTTAACATCCGAAAAATTTTCCGTTGCACTTTTATATGTTTCGGAGTTTTCCTCGGCATTTAAGTCGCCCATCAACACCGCGGGTAATGAACCGAATTCCTTAATTTTATCAAGAACAACTTGAATACCGTTAATTCGTGCTTCATCGCTTATGTGATCAAGATGTGTATTAAATACAACAAATTGCTTTTCCGTCGCATTGTCTTTAAGTATCGCATAACTGCAAATTCGGTAGCAAGCGGCACCCCAATCCTTGCTCATTTTTTCGGGCGTTTCGGAAAGCCAAAAAGAACCTTTTTCAATGAGCGTATATAAATCGGTTCTGTAAAACACCGGGCATCCTTCCGAATTTATCGCATCATCACGATATGTAATTACCGAATCATAAATTTTTAACGTATCACAGAGATATGAATATTGCCATTTTGTGACTTCTTGAAATCCGATAACACCGGGCTGTTCGTTTTCAATTCCTTTTACTACGAGATTTGCACGGTAAAACCAGCTTTTTTTACCTAAATCCGTCGGATTCAAACAGCGAACGTTACAGCTCATAACCGTGAGATTATTTACATAATAAATTTCTTGAGCCGAAAATTCGGTTTTTTGCTTTTTGTAATGCGGATAATACCAAAACATTAACCCGCCCCAACAAATGACAACCGCAAGCAAAATCGAAACAGCGACAACAAGAAAACGCTTAAATATTTTCATAATAAAACACCTCAAACGAAGTATAACACATATATTATAAAAAATCAAAAGAAAACACTTGCAAAATTCGTTGTAATGTGTTATTATAATGTGCGTTGAGCAATCGGGGTGTGGCGCAGCTGGGAGCGCGCTTGACTGGGGGTCAAGAGGCCGCAGGTTCAAGTCCTGTCACTCCGACCAAAAAAGAAAAGTCGCGTAAGCGGCTTTTTCTTTTTGGTCTCTTCATTCTTCTCTTTTCACTCTTCACTTTTCTCTAAATCTTCCACGCGACTTTTCCGGAGAAAAAATAAAAGAGAAGGGAGAAAAGTTGCTTTGCTTCGCAAAGGTTCAAATCTCTAACACAAAAGTGCGAAAATATCTTTTTAATAGCCCCAGCCATAGTGAGTATTCATAACACAAGTGAATACTCACTTTTCTTTTTTTGTTAAAACAATATGACTTCTTATGTACCGAGCAAGGTGTAGTGCCTTGCTCTTTTTTATGCGGACAGTGTGTTGAAAACACTGTTACAACAGAATTGTTTTTTCGGGCAAAGTACTGTGTTTTAATATTGATTTTGAAATTTTTATAAATGAAGGTATCATTAGTTGTGGCGTCATTAGTTATTGTAATTTTTCTTCCGAAATTTTTATATAATTTTAATGTTGGCACCGATGATTTCTTGACTTTTAATAATGTTTATGTTACCATTTTTTAGTACAATTATTTAATTGGAGGTTTAGGGAAAATGAAAGAAGAAAACAGAAAATATGCAGAAGTTGCGTTTGACATAGTCAGACATGCGGCTGAAAAAATCGGCTCTCGCCTTCCCGGTTCCGAAGGTGAAAGAAAATATGCCGATTACATGGGCGACAAACTTCGAGAAATAGGCATCGAGCCTAAAAAAGAAGAATTTGCCGTTTCACCGAGATCTGCAATCGGCGGTCTTGCTTATGCCGGTTGGGCGGGCGTGATTTTGAGCGTTCTTACATATTTTGCTCTCGGAAACGCAAGTTTATGGTTCGGTATGGCTCTTTTCGGCATTGTCGTTGTATTTTGGCTTTTCAGCTGTGTTTTTCTTTACAGCAGATGGTCGGATATGTTCTTCAAACAAAAAATTTCTCAAAACGTTTACGGTGAATTAGTTCCCGAAGACGGTAAGTACGACTACACAATCATTCTTTCCGGTCACACGGACACAAGCTGGACTTGGAGACATTCGGAGCATATTTACAAATTTAAAGACAAACCCATCATTGGCTTAATTATTGCCTATGCAAAGGTGGGATTCGGTGCTGTTTGTGTATTCTTTACAGTCGGTGTCGCCGTAGCGATGGCTACAATTTACGGTGCTTCGTTCTTCAATGCGGATTGGGCAATAGAGGTAATAAAATCCGAATCATTCCGCAATTTCTTAATTTCACTTCATTTCCTTCCGTTGATTACCGCAATCGGCAGTTTGTTTGTTGTAATGTGGACGGATCCCTATGACGAAAACGCATCACGCGGTGCAATGGACAACGCAACGGGCTGTGCTTTAAGCTATGCGGTAATTAAATATTTTAAAGAAAATCCCGACAAGATGCCGAAAAACTGCCGCATCATTGATTTTAACTGCGGTTCTGAAGAAGCGGGCCTTCGCGGTTCAATGGCATTTGTAGATGAGCATAAAAATGACGATATGCTTAAAAATGCGTGGAATATCAATATCGACTCTGTTGCCGATAAAGATTATTTTGAGGTTGTTATTAAAGATGACTGGCAGATGTGCCGCTTTGATACGGACCTTGAGAAAATGTTTAAAGATACTTTTTCGGAATTGGGTATTGTCAGCAAAACAAACGGTTGTATACACAACCCCGTAGGCGGTTGCGACAGCACACCGTTAACTCATGCCGGTATTAAGTCGGTTACTTTTGCCGCACAAAATCCGATGATGACTTATTATTATCACACTTGGCGTGATACGGCAGACAGATTTGAAGTTGAAACCGTCGGTGACGGATTTGACGTTGTTCTCGGCGTTATTGATAAAATTGCCAAGTTCCAAGAAACAAACGGTTTTAACGGACCGCAAAAGAAATAGACGACAAATAAGGTGTGCCGAATGCACACCTTATTTTTTTATGCCTATTTGACACTTACCGATATTTATGATAAATTATATAGGTATATTTTTATGTTTTTCGGTGATTAAATGAAAAAAATATTAAGTGTGATTTCCGTTATATTATCAATTACAATTATCTTTTCCTCGTGTTCGAAATCGGCAAAAACTCATTTGTCGAACATCAATGAATTCCTTTCGAACAATAAGCTTAACGAATGTCAACAGTATGTAGCCGATTTAAGTTTTGAGGAGCGTACTGCGATAAATGACGATATTTGCAAGTCGGTTGTTTCAAAATTTCAAGAATATGCGGAAAAAGACAATCTTACTTTTGACGATTTATTCAACTTAAAGTTATATGACAAAGAATTTACGGAAGCTTGCCGTAAACTTTGGAATATTTCAAAATTGCTTTCGATTGATAACAATACGGAGAGTTATTCTCAGTTTGTTTATATTAGATATTTTGCGGAACTTGACAATCTTATGCAATACCGTGAGCTGTATCTCGTTTTATCGGAAATACACTCTTTGAACTATTTAGAAGCAATTAACGATGCTTTAAAAGAATATACCGAAAACAACAGTCACAGTCTGTTTGAAAACGCATATACCGTTATTTCAAGTTTTAACACAAGCAAATTCAATCCGCAACAGCACCTTGTCGCAGATTTTATATCTACACACAACAATCTTAAAAACAGCTTTAAAACAGCCGTTGAGGGCTTTCAGTCAAGCGACACGCAAGCTGTCGGTGAATCAATTGCGGCGATTTACGACTCATTGAACGAAGTAATGACGGCAACACAAACAATTAAGTCCGTTCACAGTGTTCAACGCTCACTCTATAAGACGGTATCCGCAGAGGGCAATTTGTATTCACCGTTTGAAATAAATATAAGTCCCGCCAAACGCGAATATGAAATAGGTACGGATTTCGGGTTGGATACCGTTTATTCAAAAAGCACCGACTCCGGTCTTATCGACGAAAGCGATATACCAGATACTACCGAAGAAAATGTAATGTCATTAAACGAGGCTATTAAAATATCTTTAAATGCCATAAACAATACAAAAAAGTACAAAAACGACCTTAAAGTCAACGTTACGGAACAGCGTGACATTAAAATGACGTCATTTAAGACCGACACAACGATTAACTCGGCTTTGGAAATTACCGAAAACAGAATAAATATGCTTATCGACCAAACAAACGGAACACGAAAAGGCTCCGTGGCTTTTGTTAACGGCATTAACGAAACAGATAATTTGTCTGATTTTATCCCCCCCGCCACCGAAAACGCACGACTTGATCCGAATGCGGTTGAAGGATACACCGCCGTTGTCGGAAGTGCCGGCTACATAATAACCTTTACATTAAAATCAGATGAAACCAACAACCGACAGCCGTATTCAAACGTCGGTTCTATTGTAAACGGCTTTGTCTTTGATAATCAAGACGGAATCGAAAAGTATAACACTTACTATTCCCCCACCGTAATAATGCTGATGATAAACAATCAAGGTTATTTAATTAAAATGCAATATACTATTGTAGGTGTCAGCAAATGTGAGTTTGCTTCAAACGACGCAAGCGAAAAAGCCGAAGCTCAATTTTCATTTGACGACAAATTTTTATATGAATTTATTTATTAAAATCAGACATTATAGTTTTAAGTGAAATTAAAAAACCGTGCGGTTTTAAGCCGTGATTTTAATATATTGTGTTTTTGACATATACTATATGCGTACATATTTTAGGAGGAAAAGCAATGCATTGTATTTCAAAAATCAGCGATTCTGTCACATATATCGGTTACAGCGACAGAAGATTATCCTTATTTGAAAATATATTTCCGTTAACCGACGGTGTTTCTTACAACTCATATTTTATAGACGATGACAAAACCGTTTTGATGGATACGGTTGACCATTCCGTCGCTTCGATATTTTTCGAAAACTTAGAATATGTTTTAAACGGCAGAAAACTCGATTACGTAATAATCAACCACATGGAACCTGACCACGCGGCAACGCTTAACGATTTAGTTGTAAGATATCCGGAAACGAAAATCATTACAAACGCCAAAGCAATTAAAATGATCGAACAGTTTTTCGATTTCGATATTCAGTCACGTTCAATAGTAATTAAAGACGGGGAAACATTTACGTCGGGCAAACACACGTTTACTTTTATTATGGCACCTATGGTACACTGGCCGGAAGCCATGGTAACTTACGAATCTTCCGAAAAAATTCTTTTTTCCGCCGACGCTTTCGGTGCTTTCGGTGCATTAAACGGCAATATTTTTGCGGATGAAGTAAATTATGAAAAAGACGTAATAGACGAAGCAAGACGTTATTACACAAATATAGTGGGAAAATACGGTGCTCAAGTTCAAACTTTACTTTCAAAGGCAAGTCAGCTTGACATTAAAACAATTTGTCCCCTTCATGCTCATATTTGGCGTGAAAATCTCGGCTATATTTTAGAAAAATACAATATTTGGAGTACGTATACGCCCGAAGAAAAAGCCGTTGCCGTATTTTACGGTTCGATTTACGGGAATACTGAAAATGCCGCTAATATTTTGGCAAACAAATTGGCAGACAACGGCATAAAAAATATAGCTGTGTACGATGTATCGAAAACTCACCCGTCATATATTGTTGCGGAATGTTTCAGATGCAGTCACCTCGTATTTGCTTCAAGCACATACAACGGTGAAATTTTCACAAATATGGAAACCGTTTTACTTGATTTAAAAGCTCACTTTTTGCAAAACAGAACCGTTGCGATAATCGAAAACGGAACTTGGGGTTCTGTTTCGGGCAGAAAAATGAGAGAAATTTTCAATTCAATGAAAAACATTACCGTACTTGATGAAAGTGCGAAGCTGCTTTCTTCCGTCAAAAACGTTAATCTTGACGAGATTTATGCCATTGCTGACAAAATTTCAGAAGATTTTAAGTAGAGGTATAAAAATGATTAACAATGACGCTTTGTTTAAATTAAGCTACGGATTATTTATTTTAAGCGCAAACGACGGCAAAGACAATGCAAACATTATCAACACCGTAACTCAAGTTACCGACAATCCGAAAAGAGTTGCCGTAACGGTTAACAAGTTAACGTACACTTGTGAAATGATAGAAAAAACCGATAAATTCACAATTTCCGTTCTTACGCAAAACACACCCTTTTCAATTTTTGAACGGTTCGGTTTTTCAAGCGGTAAAGACAACGACAAGTTTAAAGATTTTAAAGATTTTAAGCGCACGGATAACAAAACGGTATATATAACAAAATACACAAATGCCTATATTTCTTGCTCCGTTATTGAAAAAATAGACATAGGAACACACGTTATGTTTATCGCCGATGTTGTTGAAGCCGATGTTTTGTCTGACGAGCCGTCACTGACTTATGAGTATTATTTTGAACACATCAAACCGAAAAACACAGATAAGCCTAAGGGCTTTGTTTGTAAAATTTGCGGTTACGTTTATGAAGGCGACGTTCTTCCCGAAGATTTTATTTGTCCTTGGTGTAAGCACGGTGCGGATGATTTTGAACCTATTAACTGACAAAAGCGTGGCAGTCTTTAAAGACTGCCACGCTTTTTAAGTGTTTCTATCTGCCGCTGCGTTAAATAACCTTTTTCGATTAGTGCCAGCAATATTTTCCGCAGCTCACGTTCATTTGGATTCTTTTTTGTTTGAGTCATTTTCATCACCGATAAATAATATGTGATGAAAAATTTTATATGACTTTTACTTAAGAATTTCGGGCTTTAAAACTTTGCTGTAAACTATGCTTCCGCATTCTTTACAGACTGTATGCTCTACAACGGAGCCGAAAGCCGCAACAACATCTCTGTAAATCATACCGTTGTCGGTTTGAAAGCCTTTTGTTAAATTTGTCGAATGGCAATATGGACATTCCTCAATAATTATGTTTTTCACTGCACTCACCTTTTCTTTCTTTTATTATGTCGATACAGCAAAACAAATGCAACCGTAATTACCGCAACACCGCCGACAAATGACGATACCAACAGCACTGTCGAACGCCGGTCGGTTTTATTTTCGTTATCGTTTTTATCGGTCGTTTGATTTTCATTTACAGCTGCCGTTACCGTTTCGGAAGTGAGCTCGGTTACCGTTTCTTCTTCGGTTTGAACTTCGGTTTGTATTTCGTTCTCGGCATATTCGGAATCGTTTTTCAAAATTGTAATTTCGGAATTGTTTAATTTGTATTCCAAATTATTCTTATTTTCGTCAAACAAATTGCCGATGCCGGGAATCGACATTTCGATTTTGGCTTTTCCGATTGCGGAACCGCGAGCTTTAAATTTTAAAGTTAACAGCTTTCCCGCCGAAGTTATGCTTGAATCGGTAGACAGATATGCAAATTTGATGCAGCCGTCGTCATCAATGACGCTCATCATAGCATTCGGGTCAAGAATACTGCCGTAATCACTTGAAACGAATTCAAGTTTTTGCTTATCATAAGTTATGTAAACAGCCATACCTCTGATTTTTGAATTATCGCTGACGGAAAGATTTAAAGTAAATTCATCACCGGCATAAACATTTCCGCTGCCTAATGTAAATTCAACGGTTTCGGCTGCAAAAGAGCAAATTGAAAACTGTGAAATCAATAATAATAACGCAATAAATATTGCAACTGTTTTTTTCAACATAATATCACCGAATTCATTTTAACACAAACCGACACGTATTACAAGAAAAAACCTCGCATTAAATGACGCACGCCGAAAACCGAGGACTTTCGGAAGCGACATCGCCGATGCAGAGGTTTTTAAATGTTTTATTTATTTAATGAGGATTTCAAGAAATCTTTTAAACGCTGACTTTTGGGTGATTCGAAAATTTCTTCGGGAGTACCCATTTCTTCGATAACTCCGTCAGCCATAAATATTATTTTGTCGGAAACATTTCTTGCAAAATTCATTTCGTGCGTAACTATTATCATAGTATTATCGCCGTTTTTAAGCTCTTTTATAACTTTAAGAACTTCACCCGTAAGTTCGGGGTCAAGAGCGCTTGTAGGCTCGTCAAAGCACAAAATGTCCGGTGACAGTGCCAATGCACGTGCGATTGCGACACGTTGTTGCTGACCGCCCGACAACTCACAAGGATATGAATTTACTTTTTCTTCCAATCCGACACTCTTTATAAGCTCCATTGCTTTATCGTTGATTTCTTTTTCGGTTCCTTTTTTAAGGAGTGTCGGTGCAAGTGTTATGTTTTTCAACACGCTGTATTGAGGGAAAAGATTGAAATTTTGAAAAACAAGTCCGAAATGAAGACGGTTAAAACGAATTTGTTCGTCGGTAAGCTTTTTATTAAGGCTGCCGTCAAAGAGAACATTATCCTTTACTTTAATTGTGCCTTTATCGGAAGTTTCAAGAAAATTAAGACAGCGAAGCAGCGTTGTCTTACCGCTTCCCGAAGAACCGATAAGTGCCAACACCTCACCTTTTTCAAGCGAGAAATTTATCCCCTTAAGGACATCTGTTTTTCCAAAGCTTTTACAAATATTATTAACTTCAAGCCAAGACATACACATACCTCCTTAAGTTCTGAAATAATTGAGCTTTTTCTCGATTTTGCCTAATACTACCGTCAGCACGCCGCTGAACACCAAGTAGTATATTCCTGTAAAAAACATCGGCCAAATTTCGCCGGCGATACCTTGAGAACCCTTTAAAAACGCTTGTCCCGCCCAGATGACCTCTTGCAATGCAATAATTCTCGCAAGTGAAGTATCTTTAACCAGAGTTATAATTTCGTTTGACAACGGAGGTAAAACGTTTTTAAACATCTGCAAAAGCGTAATTTTAAAGAATATTTGCGATTTTGTAAGTCCCAACACTTGACCTGCTTCCTTTTGACCTACGGGAACGGCTTGAATACCGCCTCGGAATATTTCGGAAAAATAACAAGCGTAGTTAATTATAAAGGCGGTTATAGCGGCAATGAATCTGCCGTCTTCACCGCTACCCCAAATGTTATTGTTGAAAACAAGTCCGGGAAAATAATAAATAACCAAAAGCTGAAGCATTAAAGGAGTGCCTCTGATAACCCAAACGACGACTTTCACGAGTGAGCTTAACGGCTTAAACTTCGACATAGAGCCGAATGAAATAATAAGACCTAACGGCAATGCGCCGATAAGTGTTATCACAAATAATTTTAATGTTTGTATAAATCCGCTGTTCAGTGCTTCAAACACTATCGGAAACTGTTCGAAAAAAGACAAATTTAAACACCCTTCATTTTTATTATTACGCCAAAAGAAGAGAGTGCAGTCGCACCCTCTCCCATATAAATTCAATCGGTAAAAAATTACTTTATAAGTGCCTCTTGAACGCCGTACTCTTTAGCGATTTTTTCAATATCGCCGTTTGCGGTTGCGGTTTCGTAGAACTTATTGAATTCGGTTACAAGATTTGAACCTTTACGGAAGCCTACGCCGTACTCCTCGCTGTTAAGCGATGCCGTACAAGTAAGATTTGAATATCCCGTTCCTTCGCCTATCATTGCACCCGCCATAAGCGAATCTATTATAGCGGCGTCACAAGTGCCGGAAGCAACTTCGAAAAGTGCTGTTGCCTGATCGACAACTTCCGTATATTTAAAGCCGTTTGCAACTGCTTGGTCTTTACCGGCAGAGCCCGCTTCAACGGCAAATACAAGGTCCTTGCAGTCGGCTGCTGTTTTATACTGTTCCGCTTTGTCTGCCGGAACAACTATAATCTGAGCGTTGTTACAATACGGAGTTGAACAACTCATACTTGATTTAACTTCATCGGTAAGTGTCATTCCGTTCCAAACACAGTCAATGTTTTTACCGTTGAGTTCCAAGATTTTGTTGTCCCAGTCAATCTTAACAAATGTAACTTCTACGCCGATATACTCACCGAAAGCTTTTGCCAAATCGGCGTCAAAGCCAATCCAGTTGCCGTCTTTGTCTTTATAATCCATAGGTTCGAATTCCGTAACTCCGACAACAAGCTTACCTTTTTCCTTTATGTAGTCCAAATCTGTTTTGTCCGTGTTATCAGTTTTTCCGCAAGCGGCAAAACAGCCTACAACAAGTATCAAAGCCATAAGTACTGCAAGAATCTTTTTCATAATCAAAACTCCTTTAACGTTTTAATTTAGTGTGGTAAAGTGTTAACGTGTTATTATAATACTACACTAAATTTTACTTGTCAATACCTTTTTCAAAAAATTTTTCGATTATTTTTTCGGCACTTTTTGTTTTTTCCGCACTTTCCTTTGACTTTTTAAAAGTGATTAAAACCGTTAACAGTATAATACAGCTTAAAATCGCAGTTGCCGTCAAGCTCAAAATCAAGCTGATGTACATATAGTAAAGATATCCGCACGCCGCTAAAGAAACAAGCAAATAAACCATTCTTATAAGCGGATCATAAAGTTTGTCATGTACCATTACATATTCAACGTAGCTGCCTTTTTCATCCTCACCTATTTCAAGCAAATAGTAATATCTGTCATAAGTTTGAGGTTGAAGTTGATTGTTACGGGAATAAATGTATTTAATTCTGTAAAGCCCTTGACTTTTCAAATATTTACCGTAAATTCCCGTTGTATCACTGTCGGTAACGGGTGCTTTGAAAAGTGCGTTGAGTTTTTCTCTGATTTTCAAAGTCGGCAAGTCAATATATATTCTTTTGATTTCACCTATTATTTCATACTGAAATTTGTTAATTTTCATTTTTATCACCGCAAATATTTTATACTAAAATAATAAAAGTTTCAAGTTGAAATGAAGTTTAACTTATGGTATATTTATTTCATATAATTTTGAGGTGTGAAAATGAAAAGCTTTACAATAAACAAAAACGACGCAGACCAACGTCTTGACAAATTCATAAACAAATCCGTACCGTTGCTTCCGAAAGCACTTATGTATAAGTATATAAGAATCAAAAGAATCAAGGTTAACGGTAAAAGAGCAGAAATTTCAACAAGGCTTTGCACGGGCGATGTAGTCGACATGTATATAAACGACGAGTTTTTTGAAAAAGCACCCGAAAAATACGATTTTCTCAAAGCGTCGAAAAACCTCAGTATTATTTATGAAGACGACAACATAATACTTTGCGACAAAAAGGTCGGACTGCTTTCACACCCCGATGACAACGAATACATTGACACGTTAATCGGCAGAATTAAACGTTATCTTTTCGAAAAAGGCGAATACAAGCCCGACGATGAAAATTCGTTTGTGCCTTCCCTTGTTAACAGAATCGACAGAAACACCGGGGGAATTGTTATTGCGGCAAAGAACGCGGAATCGCTGCGTATTTTAAACCAAAAAATGAAAGACCGTGAATTACATAAATATTATTTATGTATAGTTCACGGTGAACTGAAAAACAAAAGCGGAATTCTTGAAGGATATCTTGTTAAGGATGAAAGCAAAAATAAAGTTTCCGTTTCGAAAAAGCCAACGAAGAATTCGAAAGAAATTCGCACAAAATATCAAGTCATTGATACCGACGGTGAACTGAGTCTTGTCGAAGTTGAGCTTCTGACGGGAAGAACGCATCAAATAAGAGCACATTTTGCCTCAATCGGTCACTCGCTTTTAGGTGACGGAAAATACGGTACAAACGCTCAAAACAAAAAATACGGATATAAAAAGCAGTTTTTATATTCATATAAACTCCGATTCGATTTTACGACGGAGTCGGGAATTCTCGAATACTTAAATCAAAAAGAATTTACAGTGGACGATGTTTGGTTTAAAGAAGAATTTTATAATAAAGGTTTATAAAAAAAGGACGCCGAAGCGTCCTTTTTCTTTTATGAATATGTATCAGCCTACAAGCCATTTATATTTTTCAACGCTGTAAAGAGGAACAAGCGGTAAAAGAATCGGAACTTTTTTTACATAGGCTTGATATTCGGGATCATTTCCGTAATTTTTGTTTTGGCGAATTTCAAGTCTTCTCGCACCGCCGAACATAATATAAACAATACATACATACCCAACGATTGCCGCAACCCATTGAGCCCAGCCGCTCAACGCCGTTACACCGGAAACAAAAACGCCCGTCCAAATAAGCACTTCACCCAAATAATTCGGGCAACGTACAATTTTAAATAATCCTACATCGCAAAAGCGCTTGGGATTTTTCTTTTTGAAATTGTTCTTTGTAAAGTCGGCGGCGGTTTCGAGTATAATGCCGAAAGCCATAATTACCGTGCCGACAATCGCCGCAACATCGGTTTTCGCATTGTTTTCCAAACGGAATAAAATCGGACACGTTTCGCAAACGTAAAGCAATGCACAGAAAATCCAGATAAAAAACTTAGCGATGAATTTCATATCGGAGCCGTCTTTTATATCGTTTTTCATAGTTGTTTGATACGACTTGCTTTTCATTTCACGAACGAGCAAATATCCGCTTAAACGCAAGCCGTAAACAATACAAAGAAGCGACAAAATTACGGTTACGGGTTCTAACAGTGCCCGATACATAACAATCATGGCAACGCCTATTCCGGCAACCGCAAAGCCGTACCCGATTGATATAAACCACACAAACTTCTTAAATCCGACCGCACACAAAACAAGTGCCACGGCATACATAATTAAAAAATACATTTTTATACCTCGCTTTTTATTTTATCATTTCGGCAAACTGTTCTTCGCTGATTACCGTAACGCCTAAATCAATTGCTTTTTGAAGCTTTGAACCGGCAGCCTCGCCCGCTAAAACATAAGTTGTTTTCGCGGATACGGAAGAAGAAGCTTTACCGCCGTATGATTCGATAATTTCCTGTGCTTCTTTTCTGCCGTAAGAGGACAGCGTTCCCGTAAGAACAAACGTCATACCTTCAAACCGTTTGTCTTTGATTTCACGCAGACTTTCGGTATTAAGACCGAATGCTTTAAGTTCGGCTATCATTTGCTTAGTCTGTTCAAGCGAGAAAAATTCAAGAACAGAATCAGCCATAATTTCGCCGAAGCCGTCAATAGAAAGAATTTCATCTTTAGTTGCGGAAATAATACTGTCAAGTTCCGAAAAATGTTCTGACAGCAGTTTCGAGGCTTTTTGACCTATATGGCGTATGCCGAAGGCAAACAGAAGTTTTGACAAATCGTTTTTCTTTGACTTTTCGACTGCATTTCGCATATTGTCGGCACTTTTTTTGCCCATACCCTCGATTTTCGAAATTTTTTCATAATCAAGACGGTATATATCCGAAATTTTATTTATTAAGCCTTCGTTCAAAAGCGTTTCGAGAACCGCATCGCCGAGCCCCTCAATGTCCATGGCGTCACGCGAACAAAAATGAATAAGAACACGTAAAAGTTGTGCGGGACAGTCCGGATTATCACAACGTATCGCCGCTTCGCCGACCTCACGGAATACTGGTGAGTTACACGAAGGACAAATCTTCGGCATTTCATAAGTTATTGAATTTTCGCCGTGTTCCGCGACACACAGTACTTCGGGAATGATATCTCCGGCTTTTCTTATTTTTACGGTATCGCCTATTCTTATATCCTTTTCCTTGATAAAATCTTCATTGTGAAGTGTTGCACGGCTGACAGTCGAGCCTGCGACAAGGACGGGTTCGAAAACGGCTGTCGGAGTCAAAACTCCCGTTCTACCGACATTGATTTCGATATCGACAAGCTTTGTTTCTTTTTCTTCGGGCGGATATTTATATGCCAACGCCCATTTGGGAAATTTCGCCGTGCTTCCTATTGCCGCACGCATTGAAAAGCTGTCGGTTTTAACAACGGCACCGTCAATATCGAACGGCAATGTATAACGAATTTCACCGATTCTTTCGATTTCCGATAAAACACCGTCGATGTTATTGAATTTATTATAAAACGGAATCGTCTTAAAGCCCAATTCTTTTAAAAATTCAAGTGATTGATAATGTCCCGTGATTTCAGCACCGTCAATTTGCTGAATGTTAAAAACAAAAATGTCCAAATTACGCTGTGCCGTAATTTTCGGATTTTTTTGCCTTATACTGCCGGCAGCCGCATTTCTCGGATTTTTAAAAGGCTTTTCGCCGTTAAGCTCTTGCTTTTCGACGATTTTCAAAAAGACATCACGCGGCATATACACTTCGCCACGCACCTCGATAAAAGGAATGTCTTTTTTCAGTCTTAACGGAATTGATTTTACGGTGCGAAGATTTGCCGTAATATCCTCACCTTGAACACCGTCACCGCGTGTGGAACCGCGGGTAAATACGCCGTCGACATATTCAAGCGAAACCGAAAGTCCGTCGATTTTAGGCTCGACAACATATTCGGCATCGGAAAAGTCCGCCTTTACTCTTTTGTCGAAATCACGCACTTCGTTATGACTGAAAGCGTCTTGCAAACTTTCCATTTTTACGGTATGAATAACCGTCTCGAAAAGTCCGTCTGCCTGACCGCCTACTCTGTGAGTCGGTGAATCGGCTGTCAAAAGCTCCGGATACTCTTTTTCTATTGAGTCAAGTTCACGCATAAGCATATCATATTCATAATCTTCGATATCGTTTTCGTTTTCGACGTAATAACGATAAATATGATGATTAAGTTCCTTGCGTAATTGCTCTGCTCTTAATTTTTTCTGTTCAAAATCACTCATTTGTTTCACCTTATTTTTGAAAATCCGCAAATGTATCCGGAACATCACCTACAATTACGGTTTGTGCAATACAAAAATTTGTATTAACTTGCGTCGACGTATTGTTTCGAGGCATAATAACGAAAATATCGGCATCGATATTTATTACTATTTCGTGAAGAGTTTGGTTAATTCCCGTAGAAACGAAATTATTATCGACAGACACCGAAACGTTGCTTGAAAGCGTTACTTCGGTTTTAATTCTCGGCCCTTTTCCCGACAATACGCTTGTTCCTATAATTGTACCGATCGGAATTGAAATTTGTTTGCTGTCAAGTTCGAGTATTTCTTCGGAAACGACACGGCTGATTTCACTTTTCACAAGATTCATTTTAACAATATCCGTTTCGATACTTGCTATTTTTCCGTTTTCGTCTTTTTGAATATTCACTAAAGAAGAATATGTAATTTCATTTTCTTCCAACACCCTGATTATTGACTTTTCAATAACGTTAACCGCCATATTTTCCGCTTGTGACGAAGCGACATCTTTGATAACCGGTCTTGCTCTGACTTCATACACACAAATAAAGCAAATAAAAAAGCAAAGAGAAAAACACAATGTAAAACGGAAAAGCACTATCCTCTTGCGAGCTTTTTTGTTCATAAAATCACCCTATACATATTATGCCAACTTTATTTTTGTTGTTTAGAGGCATAATAATTTTGGTGATTTTATGGAACATTTCGAAAAATATATATTTCTTTTTTTAATCGGTGGCTTCGGATACGGCGGAATTGAGGTCTTTTTCAGAGGGTTTACCCACTGGTCAATGATCATCACCGGCGGCACGGCGTTGGTTTTGCTGACACTGATATATAACGAAACGCCCGCATTACCGATTTCAATCAAGTCCGTTCTCGGCACGATTACAATAACATTGCTTGAATTAAGCGTAGGAATAATCGTCAATAAAATTTTTCCGTTCGGTGTATGGGATTATACCGACCTACCCGCAAATTTTTTAGGTCAAATTTCATTGAGATTTTCGCTGTGTTGGTATGCCATATCTTTCTTTTGCTTTTATTTCATAAAAATTTTTCAAAAGCTATTCAACCGCGGTAAGCTTGTAAACCTTAACACAGTGTGAGCCGACGTTAGCGGACAATTCGTTCGTAACGGTCATTTCGGTTTTGTCCCAAAGTTCAACGCATTTATACGATTTTGCTTTTGGCAACGTAACACTGAGAACGTTATGAATGTCACTGATGCCGCAACCGATTTTCATACTTACGGGAGCTTTGTTGAAAAGACAAACGGCAACCGAATTATCGGCAAGCGGTTTTACGAGAACGTCCGTTAAACCGTTCGTTTTAATTCTTTTACACTGAATTCCGAGTTTATCTTGGTCAATGGCAATGATATCTTTTTCCGTTAAAATTTTATATATCTTATTATCGACATCAACGGTACCGTCGTCTTTTATAAACGACCTTATATCATTACCGAGAATAAGCGGTGCCGCCATCATAGACCACAGTGTAAAGTGAGATTTATTTTCTTCATAAGTCAAATTTCCGTTACCGACTTCAAGCATATCGGGATCGTTAAACGTACCGATACCGGCATATTTATCGAGTCTAACATTAACCTCGTAAATGCCGACAACGGATGCCCAATTAGGTTGAATATCGGGAGTCGTTCTCCAAATATTGCCTGCTTTTCCGCCCCATTTCCAAGGCTTATTTAAACCCCATTCGCAAATTGAATAAACGATTTTCTTTTCTTCGCAATTATTTTCTTTCGCAAATTTTTCGGTGGCACGTTTAAGTTCACGTCCCATCTTTTCATACTGCATAGCGGCACTGTCCATAGCCGAACCGACGGGATTAGTTATAGAAACGGTGTTCTTTCCCTTATGCAGTTTTATTTTTATTTGACGTCTGCCCTCTCGCGTAAATGCCTTTTGCTCGGCGATAAGGAAGTCGTACTTATCCTTTCCGTTAACCGTAATAACGCAAAACTGTCCCTTACACTTGTTTTTACGCATTACGAGTGTCAATACGTATTCGCCGTCAACGGCAACTTCGATATTATTAAATTCAATGGTACCCAAACCGCTTGAAAGACCTTTTACATAAGTTTTACCGTCATCTTCCGTTACAACTTTTGCCGTTCCTGAAAGCACGGCATCTTTTGCACTGTAAATTTGCTCGCCTTCGATTTCGAGTCCGCCGATTGAGATGCTGTCGATATACGGTGCTTCGGTCGGAATAAGCACGTGGTGACAATAGTCGTATTTAAAATACTCAATGCCCCATTTTGCGAAGGTTTCGGCGTCAACACGCTCATTGTAAAGTGATGCCGGCAAATCTTCGCAAGTCAGCGTGCCGTTTGAAGAATAAATGCCGAGTTTCAAACCGAGACCGTTAACCTTGTCGGCAAGCCATTTAATGCCGTGAGGAAATGTTGTCAAATCGCCTTGAAGTTCACCGTTTTCGTCACGCATTGACGATTGCCAACAGTCGTCAATGTTTACATAAACATATCCGGCATCGGCAAGGCCGCTTTCTTTCATTGCTTTTGCAATTCCGAGTATTACGTTTTCGTCGATTCGATTTCTGAACAAATTCCAACTTGACCAACCCATAGGCGGCGTAAGACACGTACCGTTGTCATACTGTTCATCTTTAGTATAATGAATTTGAGATTTTGCAAGAGCTTTTTTTATCTCGCATTTGGGACAAATATTATTTTTCTTGAAATACAAAAGACTTCCGCCGACTGTTGCACCGAGTGCTGTAACGCCGGACAAAACGGATAAAGCTTTTTTCATAATTACACCTCAAAAAAAGGTCAGACGACGCAGCGGCATCATCTGACCTGTAATTTTTCTGTTACGGCCCTTATATGCCGATTTTATTATTCTTCAACGGGTGCTTCTTCGACAGAAGTTTCCTCAACGGGAGCTTCTTCAACCTGAGCTTCGGTTCCTTCAGCTGCGGGAGGATCGATAAGAGCCTTGATTGAAAGGCTTACTCTCTTCTTATCGAAATCGATTTCCATAATTTTTGCTTTTACGATGTCGCCTACTTTAAGAACTTCGGCAGGTGTGCCGATGTGCTTGTGAGCGATTTGAGAAATATGAACAAGACCGTCAACGCCCGGAATAATTTGTGCGAAAGCACCGAACGATGTGAGGCTTACGATTTTACATTCAACTTCGCTGTCAACAGGATAGTCGCGCTTGAGAATTTCCCAAGGATTGTCCTCAATCTTCTTATAACCGAGAGAAATCTTCTTGTTTTCTCTGTCAAGCTCTTTTACGTAAACTTCAACAGTATCGCCTACTTTAACGATTTCCGACGGATGCTTGATTCTCTTCCAAGAAAGCTCGGAAATATGTACCATACCGTCAACACCGCCAAGGTCAACAAAAGCACCGTAATTTGTAAGGCTTCTTACAGTACCGTTATAAACATTACCTTCTGCAACATTAGCCCAGAATGCGTTTTCAAGCTCTTTACGTTGAGAAAGAGCAACTTCGCGAATTGAACCCACAACTCTTCTCTTGTTCTTGTCAACTTCGATAATTTTATACTGAACAGTTGTTTTAAGAAGATCTTCAAGTGCGTCGTTCTTTCTGATTTTTGCGTGAGATGAAGGAACAAACACCTTCAAGCCGCCGTCTTGTACGTATACGCCGACAGATGCACCGTTCTTGTTTGTAACAATGCCTGTAACTTTACCTTCGCGAATTTCGTCGCCTACTTCAAGTGTTTCGAAAGCGGCACCGCGGTCATACAACTTCTTTGAAAGCTTAATTGTGCCTTCAACATCATTTGTCTTCATAATGCGAAGCTTAAGCTCGTCACCGATTTTGAGTTCGGATTTTGGATCTGCGGAAGGATCATCACTGTAATCGTCAAAAGAAACATAGCCTGTTTGCTTTCTGCCGACAATTTCAACTTGAATTTCGGTAGCGGTAAATCCAACAACGGTTCCGACAACGTTTTGGTCGGAATTCATATTATTTAATGATTCCTCAAGCATCTGCTCAAAGCTCTCGGTCTCCTCCTTATTTATTGTGTTAACGTTTTCTAAAATTTCGGACATGGTTTTTAGTACCTCCTTAATTATACTATCGGGTGTCGATGCGCCCGCAGTAACGCCTATTGAGTTGATCCCGCAAAAGTCTATGTCCAAAAGTTCTTTGGCGGTTTCAATCAAATAAGTCAAGCAGTTAGGTTCGCACACAGCTTTAAGTTTAGCCGTATTCGAACTTGTTCGGCCGCCGATTATTATCATCATATCGTTTTTTTGTGACAATAAAAGCGCCTCGGCTTGTCTTTCTTCAGTCGCACTACATATTGTATCAAAAATTATTGCATTTGTATAGAGGAAATTTATTTTTTTTACACATTTTTTCCACTCTTTTATACTAAAAGTTGTCTGAGATACAACAATAATCGGCTTTTCTGTCGAAAAACTGTTTTCGCTGAAAATTTTTTCAAGTTCGTCGCAAGAATTAAATACGAAGCACGGGCCTTGAGAATAACTTTGAATACCGACAACTTCCGGATGAGTTTTGTCGCCGGCTATTAAAAGCGGTAAATCGGGCTTTGAATTTTCACGTACGATTTTGTGAATTTTTTTTACGAACGGGCATGTTGCGTCGATATAATCCAAATTATGATTTTCACAGTAGTCGAGAACATCTTTCCCGATTCCGTGAGTCCTTATGACTATTTTCTTCTCCGTATCGGCATTTTCGACATTATCGAGAATGTTTACACCTTTGCTTTGAAAATCGGAAATCACTTGCGGATTATGAATTATCGGTCCCAAAGTACAAACGTTTTCGCCGTTTTCGACAAGTTCGCAAAGTATGTTTATCGCTCTGTTGACGCCGAAGCAAAAGCCCGCTGTTTTCGCAAGAGTTATTCGCACTTACATTCCTCCCAAAGTTTTTTGATTTCGGTCATAACTTTTTTCGCAACCGCCTTATTTTCTGAGGTTTTACCTCCGTCGGTAAATCCCATTTCGGAATATTTTACGGCTTTGCCGAATTTTACGGTCACTTTTGAGCCTTTTTTATCCTTGTTTTCCATATAAATGGCAGTCGGCACAATATCGGCGCCCGTGTAACGCGCTATATATCCGACGCCGGATTTGGCTTCCTTGGGGACGCCGTCGGGAGAACGTGTTCCCTCCGGGAAAATACACAAAACTTCTCCGCGTCTTATTAACTCGATAGCGTAATTTACGGCTTTCATATCGCCTTTGCCTCTTATAACGGGGAAGCCGTTTAAATGCGTAATAGCTTTATTTAAAATGATATTGTTAAACAATTCGTACTTAGCGATAAAATGGAAATTCTTCTCCGATGCCATTGCGATAAACAGCGGATCGAACTCGGTTACATGATTGGGCGCGATGATAAATCCGTCTTTTCTGTTTATGTTTTCAAGCCCCTCAAACTTGACCTTGTAATATGTTTTACAGAACAGCTTTCCGACAGGTCTGATAACATCCATCATTTTATAATTCTTAAACGATGTATAGTCAAATTTTACTTGCGGTGTCATTTATATTTTCTCCTTAATGGCATTGACAATCATATCAATAGACTGTTCAAGCGTATATCCCGTCGTATCGACAATTACAGAGTTTTCGGCGGGTTTAAGAGGAGCGATTTCACGGTGAGAATCATTATAATCTCTTATCTTTAAATCGTCCAAAACTTCTTGAAAAGTAACACTGCTGCCCTTTTCTTTTAATTCTTTATATCTTCTTTCGGCACGTTCTTCCGGATCCGCCGTCAAGAAAATTTTCACCTGTGCATTCGGAAGAACAACCGTTCCTATATCACGGCCGTCCATAATACAATCGTTGTTCTCGGCTATATTTCTTTGCAAGTCGAAAAGGAACGAACGCACTGTGGGAATCGCCGAAACGTTCGATGCTGCCATCGAGACTTCGGGAAGTCTGATTTCAGTTGAAACATCGTCGCCGTTCAACAACACGTGCTGAACGCCGTCGACAAATTTAAGTTGAACGTCGATTTCGTTCAAAACCGAACTTACGGCATCAACGTCGTTTGTCGCAATATTTTTTCTTAACGCATAAACGCCCACGGCTCTGTAAAGAGCTCCCGTATCGACATAAATAAACCCTAATTTTTTCGCCGCCGCACGTGCTATCGTGCTTTTTCCCGCACCCGCGGGGCCGTCAATCGCTACGTTAATCATAAAAAACACTCCTATATAATTATTGGCGGTTAAAAGACCTGACCGCTTGCATTTTTACCCGCTAAATATCCCGTAGAAAACGCAATCTGCAAATTAAATCCGCCCGTATATCCGTCACAGTCGATAACTTCACCCGCAAAGTAAAGTCCTTTGCAAATTTTACTTTCCATTGTTTTCGGATTGATTTCACCGACTTTTACGCCGCCCGCCGTTACTATCGCTTCCGAAATATCGTTAAAATCCATAACGGTCAGCTTAACGTTTTTAATTGTATCCACTAATTTTTTTCGCATTTCTTTTGAAATTTGATTTGCTTTTTCGGATGGCTTAATATTAGCCGTTCTCAAAATCGGAACGATCATTGATTTCGGCAACAGCAACGCTAAAATATTTGAAATGGATTTATTGCTGTTATCGGCAAAGTCACGTAAAATTCGCGCGTCGAGTTTTTCTTCCGACAGTGCCGGCTTTAAATCGAGATGAATTTCATACCGTTCTTTTTCCATATCACGCAAATGTGCGCTGGCGGACAAAATCATAGGTCCCGAAACTCCGAAATGCGTAAACAACATTTCTCCGAAATCGTCATATATTACTTTTTTCTTTTTCTTATCGAAAACCTTAATCGAAACGTTTTTCAAAGAAAGCCCCATACACTCGCTGCAGATACCTTCACGGCATATAAGTGCGGATAAGGACGGTTTTAAGTCGGTAACGGTATGTCCCACCGCTTCGGCAAATTTATAACCGTCACCGGTTGAGCCGGTTTTCGAATAAGAAAGTCCGCCCGTTGCCACAATAACGGAATCGGCATTATAAACATTACCCAAATCTGTTTTTACGCCCGAAACGGCTCCGTCTTTAACGAGAAGTTCCGTTACACGTTCGGTTTTTCTTTTAACACCAGTTCTGCCGATATATCCGTTAAGCGCATCAACGATATCAACGGCTTTATCACTTACGGGGAAAACTCTGTTTCCGCGTTCGACCTTCAACGCAACGCCTTGTCTTTCGAAAAAGCTCATTGTGTCCTGAGCGTTAAATTCGGAATAAGCACTGTATAAAAATCTGCCGTTACCGAGAATATTGGAAATAAATTCCTGAGTATCGGCTACGTTATTTGTAACGTTACATCTTCCCTTGCCCGTTATCATAACCTTTCGGGCAATCTTTTCATTTCTTTCAATCAGTAAAACGTCGGCACCGTTTTCGGCGGCTGTTCCCGCAGCCATCGTACCGGCGGCACCGGCACCGACAACAATAACTTTATTCATTATCTTCTCCGTCCGATTTATCGTAAACTTGGTATTCGTCCCAAATGCTTTCAAGCTTATTAAAATTATTATAAACCTCGTCACGTCTGCTGAAAGTAACAGCGACAATTAAAGCGTTTATAAGGCTTAACGGTGCGACAAGCGAGTCGACAACCGACACCATATCGCTTTTTGCCACGAGCAACGTATTGGCATATTCGGCAATAGGTGAATTTTTCGAGTCGGTTATCGCGATAATTTTCGTTCCTCTGTCGCTTATAAAACGCAACGCATTTATTGTCTGCTTTGAATACCGCGGAAAGCTTATAGCAACGCAAACGTCGTCTTCACCGATTCTGAACATTTGCTCAAACATTTCACTTCCGCTTGAAGTGTCTATAAGAACAACGTTTTCGAAAACCGGATTCAAATAAAAGTAAAGAAAACTTGCAAGCGAAGCCGAGCTTCTTACACCGAGAATATATATTCTTTTTGCGGCGTTGATGGTATCGACCGCTTTGGCAAACTCGTCATTTGAAACACTTTCCAGCGTTTTTCTTATAAGCTCGATATCGCCGTTCAAAACCTTTTTAATAGCGTCCCGCTCACCGATAAGTGTGCTTGACACTTCCATTCTTTGAACAGCCGTAAGCTTTGATTTAATCATCTGTTGCAGTTCTTTTTGCAATTCGGGATAACCTTTAAATCCGATTTCAGTTGCAAAACGAACAACCGTCGATTCACTGACACCGACTTTTTCGCCGAGCTTTGCAGCCGTCATAAAGGCGGCTTTGTCATAATTTTCGGTTATATACTGGACAAGCTTTTTATGTCCTTTTGAAAGTCTTTTGCCCGTTAAATCAACATTTGACAAGACGAAATTTTTCACACCAACATCTCCGAATTACAAAAAATATTTTTATAATTATATAATTTTTATCTTGCAAAATCAAGTATTTTGCAAGTTTTCTTGCAAAGTTTCGACTTTTACGGGACTTGCCGTCATTTCCGTCAAACCGTCAGCTGAATTTCGCAAAATCAAATTATAAAAGTTGGCAGACCGATTTTCAAGTTCAAACACCCTGTCGGCGTTCGCGGAATTCAAAGCTTGAATATCGGAATAATTCACGACAAACGGAATTTGCGATTTTTTTGCCGATACGCCCATTATTTTCGATGCGTTTTTATTAAAGCCCAACACTCTGTAATAAGGAACCTCGATTTTCAAATCACTGTTTTTTACTCCGATTATCAAAGATAAAACAGCTCGTCTTATTCTCGAATGTGTATATCTTTTTGTTTTTACCGAATCATACAGTTCGTCAAGCGTAACCGACTTCGGTATTGCGTCCTTGATTCTGTTTTCGAGTCCTTCCGCCATATTTGCGTAATCAGACAGATTTTCGTTTAATCTCGAACGCAAAACAGCCATTGCGGCAAGGTTGAATTTATCGTTTGACACATATCTTCCGTCAGTCAAAGACCGCTTATATAAATCATAAGAACAAGCCGGAACAAAATCTTTAAAATTTTCACCGCCGTATATAAGATTTCGTATATGCGTAGCCGACGCGATTCCGTCGACCGAAAAATCGTCGTTATAGCCCGCTCCGAGTCTGTTAACCGTGACGGGTTTCAAATTAAAATTTTCGGTTTTGATTGCTTTTATATATTCAAGAGCCAAAATGTTATTAGGCAGTGATATGTCAAAATCGACACCGTATTCGTCAAAAGCTCTTTGACGTGCATTCGGATAACTTACGCCGTCGTCAAGATAATGCCGAATTTTTTTGTCAAAGCCGTCGTCAAGCAAAACTTCCGCCGCTTTTTCGATTTGCGAAATGTTTCCGTTTTCACTTCCGAAAGCTATTTTTTCACAGCCGAACGAAGAAAGAATTTTCACCGCACTCGATGCGAATTTTTCAGCAGAAGCCGTCGCATACAAAAAAGGCAATTCGAGAACTATGTCAACACCGCTTTCCAAAGCGGCTTTTGTTCTTATGTCTTTCGGAAAAAGCGCCGCCTCGCCCCTTTGCACAAAATTGCCGCTCATTACGGCAACGACAACATCGCCTTTTTCTTTTACGGAATCAATCAAATACTTATGTCCGTTATGAAAAGGATTAAATTCGGAGACAATACCAATTACCGACATAAACGACCTCACTAAATAAAGAAATTACTTGAAATTAAATGAATTCAAGTATATAATAATATAGATTTGATTTTACTTCAAGAAAAAAGTAAAAAAACGGAGGAAATGAATAATGAAAATTCTCGTTATTAACGCAGGTAGTTCATCGCTTAAATATCAGCTTATTGATATGACCGATGAAAAAGTTATTGCAAAAGGTATTTGCGAAAGAGTCGGATCCGATAATGCTTGTATCAGCTTTAAAACTCCGGACGGTCAAAAGATCGAACGTGAGATTCCGATGAAGAATCATACCGATGCATTCGCAGAAGTTAAAAAGGTTCTCACCGAAGGCGAATACAAGGTAATCGACGACATTCGCGAAATCACGGCTGTCGGTCACCGTGTTGTTCAAGGCGGTTCTCTTTTTAACAAGAGCGTTCTCGTAACAGACGAAGTTATTAAGGGCATTGAAGAATTATGCGCACTCGCTCCGCTTCACAACCCGGCACATATTCAAGGTATTAACGCAAGTATTGAGCTTTTCGGTAAAGACGTACCTCAAGTTACGGTTTTCGACAATGCTTTCCACAGCACAATGCCTCCGGAGGCTTATACATTCCCCGTACCTTATGAATTTTACGAAAAATATCAAGTTCGTAAATACGGCTTCCACGGTACGTCACACCGTTTTGTAAGTGCAAGATGTGCCGAAGTTATGGGCAAAAACATTGAAGATCTTAAAATAGTTACTTGCCACCTCGGAAACGGTTCGTCAATCACAGCCGTTAAGGGCGGAAAAGTTATTGACACAACAATGGGACTTACTCCATTAGACGGTCTTATTATGGGTACTCGTTGCGGTGCTGTCGATCCGTCGGCAATTCTCTATATTATGGAAAAAGCCAACCTTTCAGTTAAAGAGATGGACACACTTCTTAACAAAAAATCGGGTATTCTCGGCATTTCCGGTCTTTCTTCGGATGACCGTGACGTCAAAGAGGAAGCAGCAACAAATGCAAAGGGACTCGGTGACCGTTGCAAGCTTGCAAGAGATATTCTCGCATATCAAATTAAGAGATATATCGGTGCTTATACAGCTGCTATGGACGGAATCGACGCCATTGTATTCACGGGCGGTATCGGTGAAAACGCAGATGATATTCGTGCAAAGGTTTGTAAAGAGCTTACATTCCTCGGAATCGAAATCGACGAAGAATACGGTAAGACACTTGTTAAAGGCGTTGAAGGCGAACTTTCGACACCGAATTCGAAAGTTAAGGTTTACGTTCTTCCGACCAACGAAGAACTTGTTATCGCAAGAGATACAAGAGACATCGTTAACTCACTTAAAGCTTAAATTTAAAGCGTATAAAAAAGGCAAAGCCGCGTTATTTACGGCTTTGCCTTTTTTGTTTGCTGTCAAACTCTCAGTTTTTTTCTTTTAGCTTTTCGTTATACGCATATTCTCTGCCCAAGTGTCCGAGATGATAAACGCAACGGTTTCTTAATCCGAATTTTTTCTTTTCGAGTCTTGAATAATTTATGTTTTTGGCTTTCATATATGCCTTGTAGAAATCAAGACGTTTATAAAAATCTTTGAAATTCTTTTTGGCGTCGTCCGTCCAAGCGATTTCCGAGAAAGCAAAGATTCTGGGATATGCCGCAAATTGCCAAGCTTCAGGCGTAACAATCCATTCCGCCCAAGTTTCGAATTCAACGCCCAAGACATTGTTTTCGTCCACAAAGCCCGACTTTGCGACATTGTAATTATATACTTTCTTTAACGGCATACGTGCATAAGAAAAGTCAAAATACAACGTCGGACAAGGCGAAACGATATATTTTCTTTTTTTGTTTTCGTTTCTTACCCAAGACGCATTCCTGTAAATCCAGTACTGTCCGACAATGTCACTGTCCGTATTGTCGCTTATTCCGTCATTCCACTCAATGCTTGTTTTACCGAGCTTTTTGAGAATTTCGTTTACTCTGTTATTAAAATAGACCTGCAACTCCGAGCCTTTTTTCAGTCCTAACTCCTCCATTTTTTTCTGACAAGCCGGACATTCTTTTTCCCATATTTTGTGACCTTTTGCAGCTTCGTCGCCGCCCATATGGAAATATTTGTACGGGAACAATTCGCAAACTTCCGTCAAAAGTTTTTCAAGAAATTCGTAAGTTTCCTCTTGACCGGCACAAAGCACATCCTTTGTAATACCGTTTTCGCAAAAGACTTCGCAATCTTTCTTCAAGCAAGAAAGTTCCTTGTAGGCGGCAATCATTGCGACGGTATGCCCCGGAACGTCGATTTCGGGAATTACGTCGATGCAAAGTTTTTCGGCGTATTCGACAATTTCACGAATTTCGTCCTTTTTATAATAATGAAAATACTCGTCGCCGCCTTTTTTCAATTCGGGAAATGCCAAATTGTTACATCCGCCGAGATATTCATATTTTCTTTTACTGCTTATTTCGTTGAGCAGCGGAAAAACTTCACTTTCGATTCTGTAACCTTGGTCGTCGCTTAAATGCCAATGAAATTTATTGATTTTAAGCATAGCCATATTATCGAGTGCGTTTTTCACGGCTTCCTTGCCGAAGAAATGGCGGCTTTCATCCATCATACCTCCGCGATAGCTGTATTTAGGATAATCGTATATATAGGCTCCGTTCAGCACGGCAACTCCGTTTGCTTGTTTCGACTGCATAATCATGGTTTTCAACGTTACGGCACCGTAAAAAGCACCGTTTTCATCGGAAGCGGATATAACTATGCCGTCGGAGTTAATTTTGAGCTTATAGCCCTCTTTTTTTATGTCACTGTCTTTGTTGAATTTTATTGCACCGTCGTGTGCGTCTTTCTTCGTTTTTAAAAACCGTGAAATATAATTTCCAGCTTTTATAAATTCGGGAACACAAAGAACCGCCGTATCTTGAGTTACCGTGTATGTACCCTCAATCACATCATACTTTTGCGGTTTCGGAATTATGCTGTATTTCGGTTTATTCATTATTTGTTTTCCTCCAAAACTTGTCTGCAGAAGTCGGGCATATCCGTAATTAAGGCGTCACAGCCCCACTTCGTAAGTCTGATGATATCTTCTTCGGTATTTACCGTCCACGGATTTACAGCCATATTACATGCGTGAAGTTCTTTTATTTCTTCTTCGGTTATGAGAATACGTTCGGGGTGTGCGGCGTCGGCATTAAGCTGTTGACAATATTTCGCAACGCCGAATTTCATTATTTCTTCACCGAGTTCGCCGTGTTCGTAAAGAAGTCCCGTTTTAATTTCGGGAGCTATTTCCTTCGATTCGCGTATACGCTCCGGATCAAAGCAAGAAATAATTACGTTCTTTTCTATTCCGAATTTGTAAACCTCGTCGATAGTTCTCTTTACAACGTCGTTTTTGATTTTCGGTGCTTTAATTTCAATGTTTATCAAAGTCATATCCTTAACGACTGTCAAAAGTTCCGAAAGAGTCGGCAATGTTACACCGGCAAAGTCCTTACTGAAATATGAACCGAAGTCAAGCTTTCTGAGTTCGTCAAATGTCATTTCGCTTATATTACCCTTACCGTTTGACGTTGCGTCGACAGTGTAATTGTGACAGATAACAAGCTGATTATCCTTTGACAAATGGACATCTGTTTCGATTCCGTCCGCTTTAAATTCTTTTGAGATACGAAAAGCGGGTAATGTGTTTTGGGGAGCCTTTCTGTTGGCACCTCTGTGAGATATTATCAACGGCATAAAAAAACACCTCTTATAAAAAATTACACGATATTTAAATCTAAAACATCACAGTATAATTTTACAAGAGATGTTATTATTTGTAAAGTGCTTTTTAGTTTTTTATATAACGTTCGTATATTTCCACAAGTTTAAATCTTACCTTATATTTTTTGTTATTTGTAACGATATCGCTCTCTTTTGAGGTCAACACATCCGACACTTCGCACTCGGCACTCGCCGCCGGCAAACACATAGGCGGAAACATTACGCACCACCAATTTTTACCGTTTCCCTCGCCTATTATCACTTTCACGGCGGTGTATATACCTGCCGGAAGTGTAACGGAACCGTCATACGTTCGCGTATCGAAATATTCGTCTTCGACAGTCACCTTAACGGTATAATCATAGCCCTCTTGATGAATAACGCTTAAAGCGGCTTCTTCGATTTCTTCGATATGCGGCATTATTTTTTCTTTCGCTTGATCAGCCGTTACAGAACCGTCGAAAAGTTCTTTTCCGCAATTTAAAACGGCGTCCCTGACTTTCAGTTTTAACGCTTGGTCGTCATCGCTGTCGGAATTCGCAATAACGTGCATTCGCAACATTTTTTGTCTTATACCGTCGCATTCTTTTGAAAAAGATACAACGCCGAACATACTTGTAAGTATTAAAGCGGCTAATATCGACGCTTCTATTCTTAATATTTTATTTTTCATTTTATCACTCCTTACGAAACGAGTATTGGAGGATAAAATTGCTTTTAAACAAAAAAATAAGGCAAAACTTTTGTGACTGTTCACAAAGTACGCCTTAAATTTACAATGCCCCGCAAAGTCGGTCTCGGCGAATAATAACCTGCGCTGTTGCAGGTGGGTGTCCGCCATTGAGCGTCTGTGCTCCCTTCTTCCGCATACGCGGGAGGTCTGCTCCCGGCTCTCTGAGTAGTGACTCCCTTTTATTGTATGTTGGGTTAATATCAGCCGTAGTTATCGGGCTCCGCAGGGTGATAATATTTTATGATTTTTCCTTGACTTTATTCGTCGTCTTCAAATGAGAACATTTCGGAAAGACGTTCTTCGAAAATCTTACCGATTTCATTGAACTCGTTATCGTCCTCAATGGGTTCAAGATATGTTTCTCCGTCTTCTTCGCAAACCTTGAGAATTATGAGTTCGCCGTCGTCATCGAGAATTTCTTCCGCCTCGTCGTAAACGGGAAGAAGCGCAACATATTTTGCCGTGTCGGTCTCAATTCTGTCAAGTTCTTCGAAAACGTGTTCCTCACCGTTTTCGTCGACAACCGAGACTAAATCGGGATTGTATTCTTCGTTCATTTTTTATCTCCTTTTCTTTACAAAATATAAACGCCGGATTCAAGCAGAACAATTTCCTTGCCGCACGAACGCAAATATTTGCAAACGGGTTCGTCGAAAATCCGAAAATCGTTTACGGAATAATCTTTTAAATTTATTGTTCTTATTTTGTTTGAACCTTTGTTACAGACAAAAAGCTCGTCACCGTATTTTGATAATGAAACCGGCTCATCGAATGTGTTTGAATCCTCGGAACCGATTCGCATACTGAATTTTTTATGAGACACGGAATAGCTCACAACACAGTTCTTTTTCGGAACGACGCTCCAAAACTGCCGTCCGTCACAAGCGACACCGCGAATTTCACTTTCGTGATAAAGCAAGTCACTTGACCATATCATTTTTCCGTCGGGTGAAAAAATTCCGCTTTCGCCGCTCGGATAAACAACGACGGTTTGCTTTGACTCTGTCATATCCGCATCACACGAAACGTAGTCGCCGAGCTGTTCGGCTATATCTTTGTAACCCGCACCGTACTTGTTTAAAAGATAAACGCTTTTGGTTACGGGAGTATTTTGCATTCTTTTAATATCGTATCCGTAAAAGCTGACTCTTGCAGAGCCGTTTTCAAGTGTTTTCTGTCTTGTATAAATGATACCGTTAGAGAATGCGATGATGTCGTAAACCGAATCGACAATTTTCTGCATAATATCACCGCTGTATATAATTAAAAGTAATAGTTTTGTTTTTCTATATTGTACTATTTTTTTCTCAATCGGTCAATATGAAATCATTAAGAAATTTGACGCAATTTATTTCGGCACTTTTCGTTTTTGTCTTTACAGTCCTTATCGGTACATCTTAAAACAGTTTTTCCGTTTTCGGTTATTACTTCCTCTACTATTATGTTTCTTTTTAAATGTGTACAGTATTGTTCGTATGTCTTTTTTGTTTCTGCCACTTTTATCACCTCTGTTTATTATATTCGCCGAATGAATATTTTAAGCAAAAAAGAAATAAAAATAATATGTCCCAATTTAAACGAGGTGATAAAATGCGTTCAGCTGAATTTTTTATTTGTTTTTTGTTTTTGATTTACATTTCGGTTGTGTTTTTTTCTTATTACAAATCGGAAAAGTTTTTTGTTCATCTTTTGTCAACGGTTCTTCAGGGAATATGCGCGTTGTTTGCCGTTAATTTGATAGGTAAATTCATTTCGGTTCACATACCCGTCAATTATTTCACCGTAGGAGTGTCTTCGATCGGCGGAGTATCCGGAGTGATTTTGCTGTTACTGTGTGACATATTTATGTAAGCAAAATTCGTGTCTGTGACAATAAGCTGCAATTTATTACAAATTGCGGTTTTATTTTTGCTTTTTTACTTTACTATTTTAATCATTCGTGTTAAACTTACAGTGTATGACTGATAATCAAAAATAAGTGTTTAAACGGAGTTTACCAATGGAACTTTTCTACACAATTATTGAATCTTTAGGTGTTGTTGCATTTTCGATTTCGGGTGCTATGGTTGCCATAAGAAGAAAGACGGATTTGTTCGGCGTTGTGCTTCTTGCAATTATAACCGCACTCGGCGGCGGTCTGACACGCGACGTAATTTTCAGCTTTACTCCGCCCGCTTTTTTCGATATGAAAGAATATATTTGTCTGTCGGCGATTGTTGCGATTGTCGTATTCCTTTTCGCACGTAAATTCAGCAATACATATTTGGAAAACGAAGTGAAAATCGAACACATAAACGATATATTCGACGCATTGGGACTCGGTATTTTCGCTGTAATGGGAGTTAAATCTTCATTTCTTCACGGCCACACGGAAAGTGCTTTAATCAGTATTTCATGCGGTGTCATCACGTGTATTTGCGGCGGTATGCTCAGAGACGTGCTGACCAATTCGACACCCTTTGTACTTGTAAAAAGAATTTACGCACTTGCCGCAATAGCGGGTGCGTCTGTTTATTACATTTTATATTCGCACGGCGATGCTTTCGGTATCAACGACAGCCTTGCGATAATTATAGGTTTAACGACAACTTTTGTTTTACGAATACTTGCTATGGCGTTCAAATGGAATATGCCTAAAGCAATTAAATAAGGTGATATAAATGGAAGGAAAATCAACGATACTTGCCGTTGCCGGCAAAGGCGGTGTGGGAAAAACCTCACTTTCCGCAACAATAGTCAGATGTCTTGTCGAGAAATATCCCGACAAAAAGATTTTGGCCATTGACGCCGACCCCGCGGTAGGTCTTTCGACCGCATTGGGCATTGACGTCAAAATGACTATCGACGACATAAGAAAAGAGATAATCGCTTCTGTCGACGAGGGCGACACAAGAACCGCCATTGAGCTTTTAGGCGAGGCAAAATACAGAATTTTCGATGCGCTTGTCGAAGCGGACGGTTACTCGTTTATTGCGGTAGGCAGACCCGAAACCGCCGGTTGTTACTGCAAAATAAATTCTTATTTAAAGGAAGTTATTTCTATTCTTTCAAATGAGTTTGACTATGTTGTTATTGACGGTGAAGCCGGAATAGAACAAATCAACCGCAGAGTTATGGAAAAGGTTACTCACCTTTTACTTATTACGGATCCGAGTAAAAAAGGCTGTCAAGTCATAAGTACCATTAAAAACGTTGCCGACGAACTTGTAATGTACGAAAAAATCGGTGCAATTATAAACCGTATGGCTGATGAAAGTCTTAGGGAATATATTGATACGAACGGTATTCCCGTATTAAGCTGTATTGAAGACGATAAGAATTTGTCGTTGTTCGATATTAAAGGAGAAAACATCTTTAATCTTCCGGCGGAATCAAATGTGGTTAAAGGCGTTAAAGAAGCACTTAATAAAATAGGGGTTATATAAATGAAAGATTTAAAACACTTGATTTATTTTGAAAACTTGTTGCAAGAAGCCAACAACGAGCTTGTGAAACAGGCAACGGATGACGGAAAGCTCGCCATCGCTTATACCTGCTATCACATTCCGGAGGTTTTGTTGAACCTCGATAACTGCTTTTCGGTAAGACTTCGTGCACCGCGAACGGGCTCAATGGATATTGCTACATATTACATGAGTTCTTATCTTTGCGGCTTTTCGAAGGCACTTCTCGAAAGAGGTATTGAGGGCGGTTACAATTTCCTCTCAGCACTCATCGGTTCGGAATCTTGCTCTGAAATGAACCGTTGCTATGAACATTTTGAATTACTCAATCTTGTTCCGAACGACAAATTCTTTGTTTCGATTGCCGATATTCCGTTCAAAATCGAGCCGCACACGGTTAAACATTATGTTAATCAAATGCAAACTAAGGTTCTCGACAAACTTCACGAGGTTTACGGCGTTGACATCAGCGAAGATTCGCTTAGAAAAGCGGTTGCCGAACACAACGAAATCTGCCGCCTTATCACCGAAATCGGTGAATACAGAAAAGAAGAAAATCCGAGAATTACGGGTTATGAATTCCACGTGCTGAACCTTGTTACATACTGTTGCCCGAAGGCACTTATCCTTGACAAACTTCGCGAAACCGCCGAAGAATTAAAGACAAGAGAACCGGACGGCAAAAAGAATTACAGAGCAAAGGTTGTTGTAGTCGGTTCCGAAATGGATGATCCCGATTTCACAAAGCTTATCGAAGATTCCGGTGCGCTTGTTGTTGCGGACAGATATTGCTTCGGCTCACTCCCCGGACGTGAAGAAATTATTCTTACGGACGAGCATAATGTTCTCGAACAGATTATTCTTCATTATATGAAAACTTGCCAGTGTCCGAGATATATGGCACAAGACAAGGTAAGAGGCAGAAAAGAATATGTCAGAGATTTGGTCAACGACTATCATGCCGACGGTGTAATTTACGAACAAATTAAGTTCTGCGAATATTGGGGTTACGAAAGAGCTCTTGCTTCGCACGTGATAACAAACGAATTCGGTATTCCGTCCGTTACGGTTGACCGTCAGTATACCGCTAACGCTTCCGGTCAGCTCAGAACAAGAGTTCAGGCTTTTGTTGAAAGCCTTGAAATTAAAAAGATTCAAAAGGATAAGGGGGTTAAATAATGGGCTTTTGGGTTAATCAGCCGAAAAATCTCGGCAATCTTCATAAAGATAAAACGGGTATTCTCAAGCACCGTGAGTGGCGCGGACTTCGTGACACGATGTACGACTATTACCGTTGGCTCATTACTTGGAAGAATATAATTGTCATGGCTTTAAAAGCGCCTGTGTCAACCGTTAAAGGAATTTTTAATTATCGCTGGATGGCGTCTTATCTTTCCGCACCGGCTTGGGTGGACAGACACACGGAAGGTTTGAGAGGTACTCACCTTCGCATTGCTCACCTTCATTTCAACGGATTGGTTAAACCTACCACGGATTTAATTAACTATCTTCTCGCAAATGATAAGCACTTCCATAAAAATTCCAAGATGAGTGACAAAACATTCCTTGTCGATGAAATTTTTTCTTCAGAACTTACAGCGGGATTCCCCGGACTTCACGACGTTCACCTTTCGACTATTCCGATTTTCCTTTCGTCAATGGTTGACCAGCAAATTACACCTCACTATCTTGACATTGTCGAAAGTTACGGTGTGCCTGCCGACGTTTGCCCGTTGCCCGCAGCAGAAGCCGGTGTCGCAATCAACGACGACTACCCGATGCTCGGCAAATGCTCCGTTTCGTGTAATATGCCATGCGACGGTTCTGTTATAAACTCAAGTTTTGTTGACAGAAGATTTGACATTCCGACATACCCGATTAACGTTCCGCTGAGATATAACGGCGAAGACGTTCAGGAGTATGCCGTTGACGAGGTTAAGTCGGCTATCCGTTTCATCGAAAAAGAAATGGGTGTTGAATTCAACTGGGAGTCATTCTTCACTGCCATGAAAAGATACAACAAACAGCTTGAATACGAAATGATGAAATGGGATATCAACAAAACCGATTATCCGCAGATGACGGGTGCTACGTTCTGGCTTTACAGACTTTTCTATTTCCACATTTGCGGCGGTATGAATGAGCTTTACAGCAAAACCGACAAAAAGGTTAACAAGCTTATGATGAAAGGCTACAAAAAGCAAGAAATGGTTTCTAAGCAAATGCGTCACAGAGCTATTGTTTGGTCATGTCCCGCCAACTACTACACAAGCTTTGCAAACTGGCTTGAAAACTGTTGGGGCATAAACGTTGTTATGGATATGGAAACAATGATTTCCTATATTATGTACGATACGAGTGACAAAGAAAAGGCACTTCAAACTTACGCCAAAACCCTTCAACGTACAACAATGAGAAAGCACACTAAAGGCGGTTACGCAAATGTTGTCGACGAGCTTTGGAGAATTGTAGACGAATTCAACGCCGACACGGTTATTATGTATGACCAAATTTCGTGTAAAGGTATGGACGGTCTTGTAGGTATATTCGACGATCAAGCAAGAGAAAGAAACATTAACTTTATTTGGGTACCGCAGGACCTTATGGATCCGAGAACAATTTCAAGACGTGATATGCGTGAACACGTTAACAAATATATGACAACTGTTTTGGGTGAAGAACCCGTTGACGCAACACTTGTAGATTTTGACGATACAATGGCTTGGTAAAGGAGAAAATAATATGAAATATTTTGGTGGATGTGACGTAGGAAGTACCTACGCTAAATGTGTAATTCTCGATGAAAACGGCAAGATGGTTTCGGACTCAACCGTCAGAAGTAAAATCAATCCCGTTGCAAGTGCCGAATTGGCTTTAAGCGACGCAATTTCAAAGGTGGACGGTTTAAATTCGGCTGACGAGCTTTCATACCTTATCGGTACGGGATACGGACGTAACAAAGTTCCGTTTGCCGACGAAAATATTTCCGAAATAAGCTGTCACGCCATGGGCGTTCACGTTACAAATCCGGACGTTAAGGCAATCATCGACATCGGCGGTCAAGACGTTAAGGGCATCGCAATAGACAAAGACGGTACCGTTAAAAACTTCGCTATGAACGACAAGTGTGCCGCCGGTACGGGTAGATTTTTTGAGGCTATGGCAAACGCTTTTGAAATGTCTTTACCGGAATTCTGTAAGCTTTCGTTAAATGCTAAAAATACAATTCCGATTACGGCTCAATGCACTGTTTTTGCCGAATCAGAGGTTATTTCTCTTGTCGGAGAAGGCAAGCCCATGGACGAAATCGCCGCAGGTATTCAATTAGCTGTCGCAAAGCGTTGCTTTGTTATGGCTAAAAAGGCCGGTGCAACAGACTCGATTACGCTTACGGGCGGCTGTGCAAAGAACGACGGTCTTAAAAAAGCCATTGAAAAGGTTCTTAAAATTAACGTTGTCGAACTTGACACGGACCCGCAGCTTATGGGTGCTTTAGGCGCTGCCGAATATGCTCGTCAAAAGGGACTTGCAAAGGAGAACTGATATGAAAGTTTTGTTTATAATTCTCGGTGTTATTTTCGCACTGTTTGTAATCACCTTTGCTATTTATTGGTTTAATCTCGATATGAAGCTTGTAAGAAAGATTTACGATTCACTGCAAGTTCATTATGATAAAATCAAGAAAGACAAAAAATTATAATGAAATTATATAATGACCTTATCCTTGAGGCAAAAGAATATTTAAGCGAAGCAAGAACGGTTACAAGCAAACGCGTCTTGGAAATCGGTGCTAAAAGTCCCATAATATTTCTGTCCGATACGGCATTTGAGCTCGGCGGAAATCAAAAGCCGTGTGTAAGCAGTCTTGCTGTTTCCGGCGATATTGAATTTTCAAATTCCGTTTATCTTTTGGGCAACGACCTTAACAAAATAAAGGTCGACTCCCCTTTCGGCAAGTTCGTTTTCGTACAAATCGAAGATTATGAAAACGAGCAAGATACTTTTGATAAAATAAAGGAACTTGAAGCTTTAAGATACCGTTTATCCGTTGACGGATTTATGACGAGGGCATCGGCACTGAGTATGCGCGAGCAAATAAGAGTCAGCAAAAAGGCTTTGAAATCGGGTGTTACGTTTGCCGATTACGGACAAACCGTTTTGAATGAATATTTAAAACTTCCGTATGTAAAAAGTGCCGAAATATATTTTATAACCGATTTTGCCGACTTTGATAAGTTGAGTTATTTCGCAAACAAAATAAGCCAGACGACCTCGGCATTAAATCATATTCTCGACAACGTAATGTTTGACTGCAAATCTTGTAATCTAAAGGAAATTTGCGACGAGGTTGACGGACTTAAAGAGCTGCACTTAAAAGCCGTAAAAAATAATAAATAGCACTAAAAAAGCGAGGTTCGTAAAAACCTCGCTTTTTGTTTATTCTTCAGTATCTTCTATTTTGGTTTTTGCCTCATCTTTTTTAACCGATTTAACGACTATGTCGACGGGCTTGTTTTGTTCTTCTTTTTCTTTTCGGGCTTTATCGGCAATTTCTTTTTTCTTGTAATGCTCGGCTCTTTGCTGTCTGTGTTCTTCGTCGAGCTTTGCAGCCAAGTCACGTGCGCGTTTAAACTTGCCGCCCATTTTAATATAGAACAAATCCAAATCTTTCGGTGAAATTTCAATATATCTTTTGACTTTTTTCTTTTCTTTTGTTTTTTTGTCTTCCTCGTAAAAATAATAACCGATAAGAACGACCGTCTGCGCAACGGCGGCACTGCGCGATTTTATGCCCTCAACGTCCGGCTTGTTATCAATGAGAAAAATGTCACAATATCTTATTCTGAGCCTTATAAACGGCCACTGGTGAATATAAATGCTTTCTTCTTCCAATGTGTAGCTTGTACAAAAGGCAAATGGCAAAAGAAATGCAAAATCAATTGTCAAAAGGAATAAAATAATGCCGTTTGTCAAATCCTTTTTATATAGAAAATATGACATAACAAGTATGCCGATTATCAAAGCGTGGTATACAAACAGAGCGACAATCATACTTAAGCCGACTCTGCTTTTAAATTTCATCTTTTTTTTCATATTTTATCCCCCTGAGGTGAAAAATGAATAAAATAAAAAAACTCTTTTTCGGTTTTTTAGTCGGTACCGTAAACGTAATGCTCGGAGCCGGAGGCGGTATCATTACGGTGCCGTATTACAAAAAAATCGGGTTTTCTCAAAAAGAAGCGCAAATCAATGCGGTTGCAACGATTTTGCCGATTACGATTATCAGTTCAATTATATATCTATTTAATGGGAATGTCAACTTTTCCGACGCCGCCGTATTTGTTATTCCCGGTCTTTTCGGAAGTGTTGCCGGAACATTTTTAATAAAAAAACTGTCAAACAAATTTTTAACTCTCGTATTCGGCGGATTTATGATTTATGCGGGGGTGAGAATGTTTTTGAAATGAGTTATTTGATATCGGTTATCGCGGGCTTTTTATCCGGTATACTCGGTTCGATGGGGCTTGGCGGCGGAAGTGTTTTAATAATATATCTTGTGTTTTTTACAAATATCGGTCAACTTGAAGCTCAAGGCATAAATCTGATATTTTTTACGTTTTGCGCCTTGCTTTCGGTAATTGTTTACAGCATTAAAAAGCAAGTGAAATTCAAGGTGATTTACCCCGTGATTATAGGCGGAATTACGGGTGCCGTAATTACAAGCTTTGTTTTTAAATCAGTCAATCCAGACACTATCGGCAAAGTATTCGGCTGTTTCTTGATTCTTGTGGGAATACTGCAATTTAAAAGCGTAAAAGATATGTCGAAAAGCAAAAAAAGTAACACAAAACAATGACGCAAAAGAAATTTTCGAGGGCAAAAAGGCAAAGATATTTCAGTCTGTTTATTTGTAAAATTTTAGTCATTTTTATAGACAAAAAAAGGTGCTTTTAAGTGCCTTTTTTTGTTATTTCTCCAAACTTCATTAAATTTTTCTTTTTGTATTGATAATAATAACTACATATAGTATAATTTAAATTAAACTGGTATAGTTTGGATAATTTTATGTGTTTGGAGGCAATAAACGATGAAAGTTCAGTTTACGGAAACAGTACTCAGAGATGCCAACCAATCGCTTATCGCTACAAGAATGCCGTTCGCGGATTTTGAACCTATTCTTGAAAAGCTTAATAAAGCGGGTTATTATTCTCTCGAATGCTGGGGCGGTGCAACATTTGACTCATGCCTTCGTTATTTAAACGAAGATCCGTGGGTAAGACTCAGAAAAATTAAAGAAAAGTGTCCCGATACAAAACTTCAAATGTTACTTCGCGGACAAAACCTTCTTGGTTATAAGCACTACCCCGACGACGTTGTAAGAATGTTCGTAAAAAAGAGTGTTGAAAACGGTATTGATATTATCAGAATTTTCGATGCTCTCAATGACGTTCGCAACATTCAGGTAGCAGTTGACGAAACAATTAAAAACGGTGCAATAGCATCGGGTACAATTTGCTACACTTTAAGCCCTATTCATAATCTTGAGTCTTATGTAAAACTCGCTAAAGATATGGAAAATATGGGTGTTCAAACAATTTGTATTAAAGATATGGCCGGCATTATGGGACCTCAAGAGGCTTACGACCTTGTCAAAGCTCTTAAGGAAAACGTTAAAACTCCCATTGTCGTTCACACTCACTCGACAACGGGACTCGGTCCGATCACTCTTCAAAAAGCGGTTGAAGCCGGTGCCGATGTGATTGACACGGCTATTTCATGTTTCTCCGGCGGTACGGCACAGCCCGCTACGGAAACTCTTGCATATTCATTTAAACAGCAAGGTTATGACGTTGACCTTGATATGAACGTTGTTAAAGAAATTAACGATTTCTTTAAACCTATCAGAGCAAAAGCTCTTGAAAGCGGTCTTTTGAATCCCGTTGTTCTCGGCACGGATACCGACGCTCTCAATTATCAAGTTCCGGGCGGTATGCTTTCAAACCTTGTTGCTCAGCTTACAGCTCAAAACAAGCTTGATAAATTTGAAGAAGTTCTTCTTGAAACTCCGCGAGTACGTGCCGACCTCGGATATCCGCCGCTTGTTACTCCTATGAGCCAAATGGTCGGTGTTCAAGCTACGACAAACGTTCTTCTCGGTGAACGATACAAAAACATTTCAAAAGAAATTAAGTCTTATATCAAGGGCGAATACGGTAAGGCTCCCGGTGAAATCAACGCAGACCTTCAAAAGAAGGTTCTCGGTGACGAAGAACCCATTGCTTGCCGTTTTGCCGATACTCTTGAGCCGATGTTCGAAAAGACAAAGGCAGAGCTTGGCGACTTGGCAAAATCCGACGAAGACGTTCTTTCTTATATAGCGTTCCCGGCTCAAGCCGAAAAGTTCCTCGAAGGCAGAAAAGAACAAGAAAAGAACACGTTTAAATACTCGATTAAGAGAATAGATTAAGGAGGATATAAAATGACATTAGCTGAAATTCTCAGTGTTTCCGCTACCGGTTTCATTGTCGTTTTGATTGTTCTTATTCTTCTCGCAGTTATAATCGTTGCACTTTCAAAGATAATTCAAATTTTTGAAGGCGGTGCTAAAAAGTCCGAAAAAGCCACGGAAACGCCCGCTTCTTCAAAACCTTTTGCTTCTTCGTCGGCATCTGCGGTAACTTCTGCGGTTGCAAACACACAGCAGCAAAACGGTCTTACTCTTTATAAGACGGATTATAAAACTGCGGCATCAGTTATGGCTATTGTAAGTCACGAAAGCGGCATTCCGCTTAACAGACTTGCTTTCAGCTCAATTAAGCTTGATGACTCTCTTGAACTTTATAAAACAGACTATAAGACAGCAGCATCCATTATGGCTATCGTAAGCCATCAAACAGGTATTCCGCTTGAAAGACTTGTTTTCAAATCAATCAAGCTTTGCGACACGCCCGAACTTTATAAAACCGATGACAAAACAGCGGCGGAAGTTATGGCTGTTACAAGTAAAGAATCGGGAATACCTTTGGACAAACTTGTATTCAAATCAATTAAACTTATCGAGAAATAAAGGAGATAATTAAAATGAAATATGTAGTTACATTAAATGGAAACGATTACGAAGTTGAAGTAAATGAGCTTAACGAAGCAGTTGTTACTGCTGTTGTTCCTTCGGCTGCTCCCGTTGTTGCGGCTGCTCCCGTTGTTGCGGCTGCTCCGGCTCCCGCAGTTGTTGAAGCAGCACCGGCTCCCGCAGTGGCACCTGCTCCCGTAGCTATCGGTGACGGCACAAAGATTATAGCTCCTATGCCGGGCACAATTCTTGCCGTAAATGTTTCGGCAGGTCAATCGGTTAACGAAGGCGACGTTATGTTTATTCTCGAAGCAATGAAGATGGAAAACGAAATCGTTGCTCCCTGTGCCGGTACAGTATCACAAGTAATCGCTACTAAGGGCAGTTCGGTTGCTACCGACGAAGTTCTTGCAGTTCTCGCTTAATCAGAGGTGAGAAATTATGCAAATTATTGAAGCTCTCGTTGATCTTTTTCAACAGTCAAACTTTGTTAATTTGCCATATCAAAACTGGATAATGATTGCTGTTTCGTTCCTTCTTTTCTATTTCGCAATAGTTAAGAAATTCGAACCGTTACTTTTGATTCCAATCGCTTTCGGTATGCTTCTTGTAAACATTTATCCTGAGATTATGGCAGATCCGACAAATATGTCTTTTATCGGTGATAACAACCCGTTTGCCGATCCGAATGCACACTGGTACGACGCGGGTGTTTTAAGACTTATTTACGCAGGTGTTAAATCGAGTATATTCCCCTGCCTTATTTTCATGGGTGTCGGTGCAATGACGGACTTCGGTCCTTTGCTTGCCAACCCCTCAAGCCTTTTACTCGGTGCGGCAGCTCAGCTCGGTATTTACGTGGCTTTTATTGTCGCTATGCTCACAGGTGAATTTACACCTCAAGAGGCCGCTTCAATCGCTATTATCGGCGGTGCCGACGGCCCTACGGCAATATTCCTTACGGGAAAACTTGCCCCTCACCTTTTAGGTTCAATCGCAGTTGCGGCGTATTCATATATGGCATTGATTCCTCTTATTCAACCGCCTATTATGAAATTGCTCACAACAAAAAAAGAAAGACAAATTAAGATGGATCAGCTTAGAACAGTAAGTAAAGCCGAGAAAATTATTTTCCCGATCCTTGTTACTGTTATCTGTGTTCTTATTCTTCCGTCTGTTGCTCCGCTTCTCGGATTCCTTATGCTCGGCAATCTTTTCAAAGAAAGCGGCCTTACAGACCGTCTTTCCGACACAGCGCAAAATGCACTCTGTAACATTGTTACGATTTTGCTCGGTACAACAGTCGGTGCTACAGCAGAAGGTTCGGCATTCCTTAACAAGAAAACACTTCTTGTTATTGCAATAGGCTTGCTTGCGTTTGCATTTTCAACCGCCGGCGGCGTTCTTTTCGGAAAACTGATGAACCTTGTTACACGCGGTAAGGTTAATCCGCTTATCGGCTCGGCAGGTGTTTCGGCAGTTCCCATGGCTGCACGTGTTTCGCAAGTTGAAGGCAGAAAGTACAATCCTTCAAACTTCCTTCTTATGCACGCAATGGGTCCGAATGTTGCGGGCGTAATCGGTTCCGCTGTTGCGGCCGGATTCTTGCTTTCACAGTTCGGTGCTTAATTCCAAACACATACACATATTAAAAGCGTCGCAGTTTGCGGCGCTTTTTTGTTTGGAAGTTTGTGATTGGATTAATTATTTATTTTTGTTTTTGCGGCGTTGATAATCGGCGTTGATGTCCTCGCTCCAATCGTCACCGAGCGGCAGACTTGCTCTTACGTCAAATACCGCTTTTGCTACGGTTTCGTACAGCTTTTGTGTGCCTTGAGCGTCTGCGTTGTAATTTACGGCTCTGTCTTTGCCGATGCCGTAACGAGCCGCCGTTTCAACGGCATCAATGTTCGCACCGATAAACAGAAATTCCCATCCGTATTTTTCTTTTTGGCGTTTAATCATATTTTTGACTTGTTCGCTTGAATAACGGTGGCTTGCATTTTCCTGACCGTCGGTTGTTATGACAAACATTGTATGTTCCGGCACGTCTTCGGGGCGTGCGTACTTATGAATATTACCGATGTGGTGAATTGCACCGCCGAGAGCGTCAACAAGTGCTGTACAGCCACGCACGGTATAATCCGTTTCTGTCATTTTCGGAATATCGGCAAGTTTTACGCGGTCGTGCAAAACTTCACTCTCATTATCGAAAAGCACCGTTGACACGAAACAAACGCCCTCTTGTTTCTTCTGCTTTTCAATCATCGAGTTAAATCCGCCGATAGTGTCACCTTCAAGTCCCGCCATTGATCCGCTGCGGTCTAAAATAAATACAAGTTCTGTGATGTTGTTTTTCATAATAAAAACCTCTCTTTCATTTAGTGTCTACATTGTACACCGATAAAAGAGAGGTTAGGTCGCCTTGCAAGCGACAAATTATATGATATTTTTTTGAATTTTCCTACGTTACGCTCCGAGTAAGCTTTGGTCAAAAGCAAACAGTACCTCGTTGATTTCGAAGATATTGTAGTTACCGCGGCTTATGAAATATTCGATTATAATGTCGAATTTATTGCTGTGTGACAGCGCAAAGCCGGCTTTTTTAAGCATATCTTCGGTTTCGGGAAGTGTGAGTTCCAAGGAAATAGCAAACGCTATTACAGTGGGCTTGCTCGGTTTATAATAAATGTCACTGCGGATTTTCGAGAACAGTTTACGGTCGATGTTCGCCTTTTTATATGCTTGTGCATCGGTCATACCCTTTTCGTCGATTTTACGCAGAAGCATTTGAGAAAAGCTTTCGTCAATCTGTTTGAGCTTGTCGTCAAGGTCATGGGGAGTTGCGACAGCTTTACATTCGCACAAGTTCGATTCGAAAAATCCGACAGAAGTCTGTGCGGGCATATCTATCCGCATACTTTCGCGGGCGTAATCGGTAGAGTTGTCTACATAATTATCGTCTATGTATTCGGCGATGTCGGAAAATAGTTTTTCGCTGATTTTATACGATGCTTTATCGAAAATAACGATATAAACCGTCATATCGTTTTCAAGCAAAAATTCACCGATAACGTCAACGGCAACCTTTAAAGCCCGATCTTTCGGATAGCCGTACACACCGGAGGAAATAAGCGGAAAAGCCAACGTTTCGCATTTATATTCCTTCGCAAGTGCCAAAGATTCGCGGTAGCACGATTCAAGCAGTGCCTTTTCGCCGTGCTTTCCGTCATTATATACGGGGCCTACGGTATGTATTACGTACTTCGCGGGCAGATTATAGCCGCCCGTAATTTTCGCTTTGCCCGTCTTACAACCTCCGAGAGTTTTACATTCTTCGAGCAATCCTTTTCCAGCGGCAGAGTGAATTGCACCGTCGACACCGCCGCCGCCCAAAAGCGACTCGTTGGCTGCATTGACAATGGCGTCAACTTGCATTTTCGTTATGTCGTTTCGTACAATTTCCAATGGCATAGTAATACCCTTAAACTTTCTTTCTTCTGTATGAGTTTATTGCAATAAATGAGGCTGTGACGAATAATAAAATTACAAGCAAAAGGGCTATACGGCTGTTATAATCGGTTGAGGGTATTTCCGGGTTGACGTCTGTTTTAACAAGTTTTTTAACAACGGTATCAGCCAACGTAATTTCGTTGTTACAGTCCTTATCGCTGAAATATTTGCCACAGTCGTCACAGTACCAATACTCAATATTACCCTCGGCTTCGACGGTTGCAGCCTTTGAATTTATATGCTTTAACGAAGCGTGATTACTTGCATCAATATCTCCGTAACTTTCGCCGCAGATGTCACAAACCGATTTATGCGTGCAGTCGGCTGTGCCTCCGATATGTTCGCTTAAAATCGCAACATTTTTGTCAACGGAAACGGTATAACCGTCCGATGTTTTAGCGTAAGCAGTAACAATCAGTGTAGTTACTTTTCCGTATTTTGCCAAATTTATATCCGCAGAATACACACCGTCTGTGTACTCTAAATCGAGTGGGTGTCGTCCGCCCACAATGCCACTATCATCAACCACTAAATAACCGTAAGCGATATCGGTCAAATTGTCATCCGAAAAATTAACGGTAAAATGATAGTAGTCTTGGTTTATGCAAACCTTATCCGCACCGTTTATTGTAATTTCGGGAATATCCTTTTTGGCGGTTTCATCACCACAATATTTGCATTTCTGCCAATACTGTCCGTTTTCGTTCTGCCATTCGTAGGTATGTCCGTCATTCACGGTAACGGTCATTTCGGTTTTATTGCCTGCTTTGTCGGTAACAACGATTTTCTGTTCGCCCTCTGCGGGGGACAGAGTAAACTGTCCGTTTGTATCAAGTATAACGGGCTTATCGTTTACCGTTACGGTATCAACATATTTTTCTGTTACGGTTACAGTCTGTGCCGCACAGTAGGTCTTGCCGTCCTTAATGCCCGAAATAACGGGTGCAACATTGTCAAGCACGATTCCGTTTGAGTTAATATATGTTACATTGCCCGTCTTATCGGTCAGTTTTGCGTAGATCACATACTCATTGTTCGGCTCAATGTTGAATTTGCCCGTGTATGCGGTAAAGGGTGCCTTTGCAAGCTCATCTGCCGTAAGCTCTTTATCGCTGAGCAAATATTCTATCGTTACATCCTCGCCGCTGTTGTCTGTTGCGGTGATCGTTACCTCCTGCGTGTCCTTAAAGAACAGACCGAAGGTGATATTGTTAAGGAAACTTCTCCAGCCGTTTGTGCCGAGTTTAATTTCACCTGTCGGTGCGGTAATGTCTTTCCACTGAGCCGTAAGCGGAACACTCATAACGGTGTCGGATTCTGCCAATTCCGCATAAGTGGTATCGGCTGTGACGGTTACATTTTCGCATTTCCAAC
>CAZTMZ010000006.1:0-74943 GCA_964615315.1 uncultured Eubacteriales bacterium
CACGCCGCCAGCGTTCGTCCTGAGCCAGGATCAAACTCTCTAAAAAATTGTATCTTTACACTTCCGTGTAGAAATCATTTTCTAAAGTGCTTTTTAGCTCTTTACTCTTTTTCACTCAAACGCTTTGCGTTCTTTTTTAACTCTGTTTGTTACCACAGAATTACTGTTTCTTGTACTTCCTTCAAGTAATCTCTTACCCTCTTGGAATATACAGGGTTCCTTTTACTTATCTCGTCGTTGTTTAATTTTCAAGGTCCAGTTTGTATCTACCCGTTTTTAGCGGGTGGACTTACATTGTAACACAGTCACGAGAGCTTGTCAACACTTTTTTGAAAACTTTTTTAAATTTTCTTTTTGCGTGTCGTGTTCTCTCGCAGACAGCTTTGATATAATATCACAATCATTTTTAATTGTCAACAACTTTTTTCAAATTTTTTCAAGTTTTTTTCCGTATTCTTTTTTAATGGTAAGAACGCATAAAAGCCTAACTATCTTTTAACCTTTTTTGTATAAAAAGACTTATTAAGCAAAACATATTAAAGAATAAAACGTTTTTTCGGAGAGTTATATATGAAAACAAATAAGATATCGAAAACAAAAAGACAACTTTTTTTGCAAATTATTGCGATTATTTTATTGAATGCCATTGTAATAACCGCAATCGCTTTCACTTATCAGTCGACAACGGCTTTATCTCAATTAGGATCACGCGGACAAGAGGTACGTCAAATTCAGCAAAAGCTTCGCGAACTGGGACTTTATTCCGGATCGGTAGACGGAATCTACGGAGTTGCAACGCAAAAGGCGGTTCGGCAATTTCAAAAAAACTGCGGAATAACCGTCGACGGCATTGCCGGTTCCAAAACGCTGTTGTATTTGGGGCTTGGGAGCAGTACAACGCAGTCATCGGGCACATACAGTTCGAGCGATGTATATCTTTTGGCAAAAATAATCGCCGCCGAAGCTCGCGGTGAAACTTATGTCGGTCAAGTCGCCGTCGGTGCGGTAGTTTTAAACAGAGTACGTCATTCTTCTTTTCCGGACACGATTTCGGGCGTTGTTTATCAGTCGGGTGCCTTTTCCGCCGTCCGTGACAGTAATTGGAACGTCGCTCCAAACGCAACCGCGCAAAAAGCCGCAAGAGATGCAATAAACGGCTGGGATCCCACCGGCGGAGCCATATACTATTATAATCCCGCAAAAACAAGCAATCAGTGGATAAGAAGCCGCACGGTTGTCGCTACAATCGGAAGTCATGTGTTCTGTAAATAAAAAGGCATACTCAATATCGCAGATAAAAAAAGTGCAAGAGAAATTCTCCTGCACTTTTAACCTTTTAAAGCAATTTTCATTTTTTGTCGCACAAGTATTCCATCGCGATGCGATACCCCTCAAGTCCTTTTCCTATTATATGTTCTTCGCAAGCCATTCCCGCAAAGGATACTTGTCTGAAATTTTCTCTTTTTGTCACGTCGGAAATATGGACTTCCACGGCGGGAATTCCGACCGATTTAAGAGCATCGAGAATTGCGACGCTTGTGTGCGTATAAGCCGCGGGGTTTATTACGATTCCGTCAAAATTCCCATATGCCTTTTGAATTTCATCTACAATATCGCCCTCATGGTTTGACTGAAAACATTCTACTTCACAGTTAAGCTCCGCCGCCCACTTCTTTATATCGCAAAGCAAGGTTTTGTAATTTTGATTGCCGTAAATTTCCGGCTCGCGAATACCTAACATATTTATATTCGGTCCGTTTATTACAAGAATTTTCATAAAGCTTTTATCTCCTTTATAATTCTGTCGGTAACTTCTTCGACAGTGCCGTCACCGTTTATCTCAATGTGAGCAAATCGGCGGTAAAGAGGCATTCTTTTTTCATATAAGGCTTTTACGCCGTATTTTTGAGAGAGCGGTCTGCCGTCTGTCGTCAAAAGGTCGGCATTACGGTTTATAAAAATAATAATCCCGTTTTGAGCCAACGGCTTATAATTTTCTTCTCTCGTAACGACTCCTCCGCCCGTAGCGATTATTCGGCTTTTTTCTTTTCCCACAAGAGTTATCGCGGACGTTTCGCATTGGCGAAAGAAATTCTCTCCCTTAACTTCGAAAATTTGAGGAATTGTCATATTCTCCGATTTTTCAATCATACCGTCCGTGTCGACAAACTCTTTTTCAAGCTTGTCGGCAAGCATCTTGCCGACGGTGGATTTTCCGCAACCCGCCATTCCGACAAGGACAATATTGCACATACGCAAATAAAGATTCTTTTCTATTTTTTCGCAAATCGATGTATCCACCGTTGTATCAAAGAAAATTTCGTGTGCTTTTTTCGCTTGAGCAACGAGCATCGAAAGTCCCGACAAACACGGAACGTTTCTTTCCTCGGCATCGAGAATAAGCTTTGTCTTGAGCGGATTATAAACGACGTCGAGAACGCCGGAAAGGTTTTTGAAATCATCGAGATTTACAAGCGATTGCATATTGTTCGGATACATTCCGACGGGAGTGGTATTCACAATAACATCGCCGTCAAAATGAAGATACAGATTATTATAATTATTTTCTCCGTTTCTGCCGACAACCGCAATATCTCTTGCACCGCAGTCACGCAGTACCGCCCGAACGGTAGCGCAAGCGCCACCGGAACCGAGTATGACCGCCTTTTTGCCCTTTACGTCTATTCCCGACTTTTCAAGCATATATCGAAAACCGAAATAATCCGTATTATATCCGTAAAGTTTACCGTCACGAAGTAAGACGGTGTTCACGGCGCCTATTTTTTCGGCTTCGTCGGATATGACATCAAGATAGGGAATTACCGCTTTTTTATACGGAATTGTGACATTTACACCTTCAAATGAATGTTCTTGCATAAAGGATTCCAACTTTTTCGGAGAAATCTCAAAGAGCCGATAGTCATCATTTCCCAATTCGGAATGTATTTGAGGTGAAAAGCTGTGTGTTAAATGCTCTCCCAAAAGCCCGTACATAATCAGACTACCTCCGTATAACTGCCGAGATAATGAAAATATTCACACTCGTTATTAAGCTGTTCTAAAATTTCGTAAAAATTTTCATCGTAAATCGACGCCGACATATCAAAATAAAACATAAATTCGAAATCTTTATTTTGAATCGGACGGCTTTCAAGTTTCAATATGTTTATCCCTAAAGAATAAAATCCCGCAAGCGTTCTGTAAAGCGAACCCGGTTCGTGAGGCAATGTAAGAACCATACTTGTTTTGTCGGCACCGGGATAAATTTCCATTTCCTTTGAAATGCAAATAAACCGTGTGTAATTGTTATCTTTGTTTTGAATCGTATCCGAAAGCAAAGACATTCCGTAAAGTTCCTTGCAATTTTCGGATGCAATGGCAGCCACGTCCGTTCTTCCGCTTTCCGTGACCATTTTTGCCGCAACGGCTGTGTTTTCTACAACGTTAACTTTAATCTCACCGTGTTCACGGAAAAACTCACTGCATTGATTTATCGCTTGCTCATGAGAATATACTTCTTTTATGTTTTTAAGTTCGGCGCCCTTATTTCCCAACAAACAGTGATTTATTTTCAAACGTATACTGCGCACAATATAGAAATTGTGTTTTGCCATCAAGTCGTAAACACCGTTGACGCTGCCCGCCGTACTGTTTTCGATAGGCAAAATTCCGTACTTGCAAAGACCTTTCTCAACGGCGTTCACAACGTCGTACCAAGTTTTAAAATAAGAAACCGTCGGATATTTGAAAATTTTATCGCAAGCAATTCCCGAATAGGCACCTTCGACGCCTTGGCAAGCGACAACTGCTTTCTGCGGAAAAAGTTTTTCCGTGTTGTCTGCGGCATATTTGATTTTTTCCGTCAAGCCGCTGTCGGAATAAAGATGTTTATGTTGATAAGAGCGTGAAACACTCATTATCGTTTCATAAAGTGCTCTCGAATAAACGTCAAGCTCCTTGCCGGCCGTTGCGGCAACACGTTCCAACAGTTCTCTTTCGCGTTTGCTGTCAAGAATCGGTATGTTGTTCGCTTTTTTATATTCCGCAACGGAAAGACAAGCTTCCATTCGTTCTTTCCAAAGCTCAACGATTTTGTCGTCTATTTCATTTATTTTTTCGCGAATTACCGAAAGGTCTTCCATTGTAAATCACCTTAAATCAAAGAATTATATCAAGTATCGTAAAAGCGGTTACGGCTTCTATCACGGGGACGGCACGCGGCACAATGCACGGATCGTGTCTGCCCTCTATTTGCAATTCCTTTTCCGTCTTTTCACTGATGCTTACACTGTTTTGCTTTTTGAAAATAGACGGTGTCGGCTTAATTGCAACGTCAAAAATTATAGGCATACCGTTTGTAATTCCGCCGTTTATTCCTCCGCTGTTGTTTGTCACTGTTTTGATTTCGCCGTTTTCGATGCAAAAATCATCGTTATTCTCGCTTCCGTAAAGCGTAGATGCGAAAAAGCCGTTGCCGAATTCAATGCCTTTAACCGCGGGAACGGCAAATATATTTTTGGCAAGCTGATTTTCGACTCCGTCAAACATAGGATTGCCGAAGCCCGCCTTAACTCCCGTTACGGCACACTCGATTACTCCGCCCACAGAGTCGGACGAAAGTCTTGCTTTTTCGATTTCGCTTTTCATATTTACTCCCTTTTCGTCGTTTATGACGGGGAATTCTTTTTGAGATATTTCGAAGTTTTCGACATTTACGGGATCGAATCTGTCATCGCAAATATCTTTTATCGAATAAATATGTGCTTGAATTTTTATGCCCATTTCATCAAGCAGTTGCATACAAACCGCCCCCGCAAAGCACAGCGGTGCCGTAAGTCTGCCCGAAGAATGTCCGCCTCCGGCAACGTCATTAAAGCCGTTATACCTTACGGCAGCAGTGAAATCCGCATGGGAAGGTCTCGGTATATCTCTTATATTGTCGTAGTCACTTGAATTCTGATTTTGATTGTAAATCACGGCACACAGCGGTGCACCGCAAGTGACACCGTTTACAAGTCCGGACAAAATTTCAGGCACATCCGTTTCGCGTCGTGGTGTCGAATAAGCGTTTTTTCCGGGAGCCCGACGTTCCATAAACGCCGCAATTTTTTCCGTATCGATTTTTTTGCCCGCCGGAAGTCCGTCAATGACGACTCCGACAGCCTTTGAATGTGACTGACCGAAAACAGACACCTTGATTTTATTTCCCGTCATTGATGACATTTGCTTTTCCTCCCAAACTGTTAAAATCTTCAAAAAAGTGCGGATACGATTTTTCCACTGCCTCCGCACCGATAATGTCAATCGGAATTGCGCAAAGCGAACTTAAAACAGCCGCCGCCATAACAATTCTGTGGTCGTTTGCCCCTTCGACTCTTCCGCCGATCAACTCGTTTTCGCCCCAAATTACAAGTCCGTCATCGGTTTCGCTGACTGCGGCACCTACATTATCAAGCATATCAAAGGTTGTTTTTATTCTGTCGCTTTCTTTCAGTCTCAGACGTGAGGCATTTATAATATGAGTTGCACCCTTTTCGCACATTGATGCCATAACACTTATAATCGGCACTGCATCGGGCATATCCGAACCGTCCACCGTTGTTCCCATAAGTTTGTTTTTCTTAACGGTAATTTCGTTCCCGTCAACATTCACATCGGCACCCATTCGTTTAATCACCTTTAAAATGCCTTTGTCACCTTGCGGAGAATTGATATCCAAACCGGTAACCGTTATTCCGTTTTTCGAAACCGCACCGGCGCAAAGGAAAAACGAAGCGTTTGACCAATCGCCGTCAACGGTTATTTCTTTCGGTGAAACGTATTTTTGATTACCTTTTACTATATACAAGTTTTCTTCTTCGCGAACCTCGATTCCGAATTTACGAAGCACGGAAAGAGTTATATTTAAATATGATTTCGACTCGACGGGCGGTATAAGTTTTATAACGCTGTCGCCGTCAAGCAAAGGCAGTGCGAAAAGCAGTCCGCTTATGAACTGTGAGCTTACGTTTCCGGCAAGCTCGTACTCTCCGCTTCTCAAATTTCCCGTCAAGTGCAACGGAAACCGTGTTCCCGTTTCGAATACAGCACCGTTTTTCTCCATTTCTTCCTTTAACGGTGACAGCGGTCTTTCGGGAAGTCTGCCGTGTCCGATTACCGTCGTGTCAATTCCCAAAGCAGATACAACGGGAAGTAAAAAGCGCAAAGTGGATCCGCTTTCTCCGCAATCTATTTTTGCACTTTTCTTGAACTTAGCGGGCGTAACCGAAATTACGCCGTCGCTCACGGAAATATCGGTACCCGTTTCTTTAAGACATTCCACGGTAGCTATAATGTCCTTTGACAAAACATTACAGTTGATTTTTGTCGGCTCGTCGGAAAGTGCGGAGCAAATAAGCACTCTGTGAGCTTCGGATTTTGATGAAATTGCCTTGATTTTACCCGACAGAATTGTCGGCGTGCATCTCATTTCCATATTATTTCAACCCTAATTCAATAAAATCTTTAAGTTGTTCGACGGATATTTTATGAATTTTACAAAGCCCGTATTCTTCGGGAACGATAAGAGAAATCGTATCACGGCTTCTTTTTTTATCCTTTAAAGAAGCCTTGTAAAGCTCGTCCGCACCGAAGTCGCAAGTGCAAGGAAGATTATTTTTTTGAAGTATCGGCAAAAGCACAGACGAAAAATCCTCATAAGAAAGTCCCAATTCAAAAGCGCCTTTTGTCGCAATAGCCATACCTATCGCCACCGCATTTCCGTGAGAAACGGAAAAGCCGCTGCACTGTTCTATCGCGTGGCCTACGGTATGTCCGAAATTCAAAAGTTTCCGTTCTCCTTTTTCGAACTCGTCACGGCTTACAACGTCACGTTTTATTTCAACGCATCGTTTTATTACATATTCGATATTTTCTTTTATACCGTTATCTCTTAAAAAAGTTAAAAAATCGCCGTCTGAAATCATTCCGTATTTTATAATTTCGGCACAGCCCTCGTTAAACGTTTCTTCGGGTAAAGTCTTTAATGTTTCACAGTCTGCCAAAACGACTATCGGCTGATAAAACGCACCGCAAAGATTTTTACCCGCATTTAAATTAACCGCCGTCTTTCCGCCGACGGATGAGTCTACCATAGAAAGCACCGTTGTCGGTATTTGCACAAAATCGACGCCTCTGAGATACGTACTCGCCGCAAAGCCTGTCAAATCGCCCGTTACACCGCCGCCGAGAGCTACAAAAAGGTCTGTTCTCGTTATACCGTTTTCAGCACAAAATTCTTGGATTTTGCCGAAATTCTCAAGGCTTTTCGACGCTTCGCCATGAGGGAAAACGTATTCGCAGCAAGAAAATCCGCTGTTTTTCAAGCTGTTTTTTACTCTTTCTCCGTAAAGAGAAAAGACGGTATCATCGGACACGATTACAGCTCTGCACGGCCTTTTGATTTTTGAAATCATTTCTCCCGCATTATCGAGAAATCCCGTCCCGATACACACGTCATATTCTTTTGATGCGGACACTTTCACAACATTCATTTTTTTCACCCGTCAATCTGCTCTTTTAAAATTCTGCCGTCACGTAAAAGCTTTGTCAGTTCCTCGCGGTCGTTTTCTTCCAATGCTTTTTTATATTGTACCAAATTACCTACGATTGAGTCAATTTCATTTATAAGATTATCTCGGTTTTCGAGAAATAACTCGGACCACATATTTTCATTTAAATAAGCAACACGTGTTAAGTCCTTATAGCTTCCCGCCGAAAAGCCTTTATGAACAAGTGCATTCGGGCTTTTAACATAGGCATTCGAAACCACGTGAGCAAGTTGTGAAGTAAATGCGATAATTTTGTCATGCTCATCGGGAGTAGACATTTGAATATTTGTAAATCCTATTTTCAGAAAAAGCTCTTTGATTAAATCAACACATTCTTCGGGGGTATCTTCGTAAGGAGTAAGAATCATTGAAGAATTATTGAAAATCTTAGCCGTTGAATGTTCAAATCCCGAAAGGTGCAAACCTGCCATTGGGTGAGCCCCTATGAAAGTAAAGCCGTTTTCTTTCGACGTTTCGTAAAGTTCGTCACACACGTATCGCTTTACACCGCTTATATCCATAACAACGGCACCTTTTTTAAAGAGCTTTGCATTTGCTTTAATATAATCGACAGATGCCTGCGGATATAAAGCTACTATCACCAAATCGCAAAGTGTCAAATCCTCCGGTTGAAGTTCTTTTTCGACAGCACCCACAAAAAGTGCTTTGTCAACTGCCTCACGGCTTCTGTTTGTTCCCCAGACCGTATGTTCCGTTCCGAACGATATAGCTTTCGCAAGAGAACCGCCCATAAGTCCCAATCCGATTATTCCGACTTTCATTTTATCGCCTACTTACTTTTATTTTACTGCTTTCAAAACCTTGTTAACAGACTCCACGACATCACAGAATTGTGTAGGAGTAAGTGCCTGCGGACCGTCGCAGAGTGCTTTTGCCGGATTGTTATGCACTTCAATCATAAGTCCGTCGGCACCGCAAGCCGCAGCCGCCAAAGACATAGGTTTAACAAACCGTGCGATTCCCGATGCGTGCGACGGGTCGATAACAACGGGAAGGTGCGACTTTTCTTTGAGCATCGGCACTGCCGACAAGTCAAGAGTGTTTCGCGTCGCCGTTTCAAATGTACGAATTCCGCGTTCACAAAGAATTACCCTTTCGTTTCCGCCCGCCATAATGTACTCCGCACTCATCAAAAGCTCTTGGAACGTACTTGAAAGTCCGCGTTTTAAGAAAATCGGTTTGTCAAGATGTCCGAGTTCTTTAAGAAGCTCGAAATTTTGCATATTACGGGCACCGACTTGAATAATATCCACATTTTCGAAAAGCGGAATGTGAGAAGCATCCATAATTTCGGTCACAATAGGCATACCCGTTTCTTTTTTTGCTTCAAGCATAAGCTCAAGCCCCTCGCCGCGCATTCCTTGGAAAGCGTAAGGTGATGTTCGCGGTTTAAATGCACCGCCGCGCAAGAAGTTGGCGCCCGCCGCCTTAACGTCCTTCGCAATACTCAAAATTTGCTCTCTCGACTCTATTGAACACGGTCCTGCGAAGAATTGAAAGTCGTCACCGCCTATTTTATATCCGTCGACGTCAATCACCGTATCATCGGGATGAAATTTTCTGTTTGCGCATTTATACGGTTCTGAAATACGTCTTACATCTTCTACAATGTCAAGGCTTTGAATAAGGTCGATATCAATTCGGCTTGTATCACCGATAAGTCCGAGAATTGTTTGGTAATGTCCCACAACCTCATTGATTACAAGATTTTGTTCATGCAACCAGTTTGTCAAATTTTCGACCTTTTTGGGATCAACCTCATTTTTAAGAATTACTACCATTTTTCTTACTCCTTCGCAGTTTTAAAATAAAAAAATTCCCACGGCTGTTTCACCGTAGGAATAAAATTCAGATTATTCGGTAATCTTTATTTTATCGCAGTGAAACAAGCCCTAACTTTCCGAAGAAAAAGTTAAAGCAAAAGTAAAAGTATTCAGCTGCGAAATTGAGAGTTTTCATAAATATTACCTCTGTTTACCGATGAAAACATTTTAGCACTCACAAAATTATATGTCAATAGCTTTTTTAAAAAATATTTTAACGGGTTAAAGCGATAAACACTTGTAAATATAAAAAAATACCGTCAGTCAAAAAGACTGCGGTATTTTTCGGAAATTTAAAATTAAAGTTGGTAAAGGCCCGACTTTTTCATAGCCTTACTGAGCGTTCTCTGTGCAAAGTACGACGCTTTTTGCGCACCGTCTTTTGCGCACTCGTTAAGATACGCCTTGTCGTTCATAAGTCTGTTGTATTCCGTCTTAAACGGACGAAGTTCTTCGACAACCGCTTCGGCAACTGCCGCTTTGAAGTCGCCGTAACCCTTGCCGTCAAAATCTTTTTCGATTTGCTCATAGCTAAGACCCGTACAGCAAGAATAAATACACATAAGATTATTTATACCGTCTTTGCCGTCACCGTAATACACCTTTGCTTCACTGTCTGTAACCGCACTCTTAATCTTTTTAACGATTACGCTGTCATCGTCAAGCATCGAAATGAACCCCTTCGGATTTGTGTCGGACTTGCTCATTTTAGCCGTCGGATCTTGAAGCGACTTAACGCTTGCACCGACCTTTTTAATAAGCGGTTCCGGAATTTTAAACGTATTGCCGTAAACGGCATTGAACCGTTCGGCAATGTCACGCGTAATTTCAAGATGCTGTTTTTGATCCGCACCTATCGGCACATAATCCGCTTGATAAAGAAGAATGTCAGCCGCCATAAGAACGGGATATGTAAAAAGACCGACGTTGACGTTTTCGGGGTGTTTTTCGCTCTTATCCTTAAACTGTGTCATTCTTGCCGCTTCGCCGAACTGCGTACAGCAATTAAGAAGCCATGCAAGTTGTGCGTGCTGCGGAACGTGACTTTGAATAAAAACAATATTTTCTTTCGGATCGAGTCCCAACGCCAAAAGAATCGCATAAAGCTCCATTGTGTTTTTTCTGAGCTGTGCGGGTTCGGGACGAATTGTAAGCGAATGTAAATCGGCAACTGCGTAAAGGCAGTTGTAGTCGTTTTTCATATCTTTCCAATTTCTCAATGCTCCGAGATAATTTCCCAGTGTGGGTGTACCCGTGGGCTGAATTGCACTTAAAACTATTTTTTTCTTTTCTGCGGTGTTTTCCATTTGTATCACCTATATCTAAATTATTCGTCCCATATATTAAACTATTTTTTTACGTGTTTGTCAATGATAAAAACGGTGAGGCTTCCTCACCGTTTCGCTTTAATTTTCCATATACGCACGCGCTACCGTTTTAAGCTGTTCGACTGTTTGAAAAGTCGCACCGGACTCGACGATAGCCGTTTGAATTGATTTCGGCAATGTGTCAAAATATTCTTTGACTTCTTTGCTCATATTATTCATAAAAAAATCACCTCGGTAATATTTTTACCGAAGTGATGTATTATATACTATAAAACTTTTGACAAAAATTCTTTAAGACGCTCATTGTGAGGATTTTCAAAAAATTCCTTCGGTTCGGCTTCTTCTATAATTCTGCCTTCGTCCATAAATATAACTCTTGTTCCTACTTCGCGTGCAAATCCCATTTCGTGAGTTACGACAACCATTGTCATACCGCTGTCGGCAAGTTCTTTCATAAGTTCAAGAACCTCGCCTACCATCTCCGGATCAAGCGCGGATGTCGGTTCGTCGAAAAGAATTACCTCCGGATTCATAGCAAGTGAACGCACTATTGCAACACGTTGCTTTTGTCCGCCCGAAAGCTGCGACGGATACGAATCGGCTTTATCTTCAAGACCGATTCGTTTTAAAAGCTCAATCGCCTGCTTTTTCGCTTGTGCTTTGATTTCCTTTGTCGACTTTATAACTTCGTGTTCGGGATTGCTTCTGCGTAATTTTTTCATACGCTTCTTTTCCACATAAACGGGAGCAAGCATAATATTTTCTATAACGGTTTTATTGTTAAAAAGATTAAAATGCTGGAAAACCATACCCATTTTTTGACGGTGAACATTTATGTCAACCTTCATGTCGGCAATGTCGACACCGTTAAAAATAATACTTCCCGAAGTCGGATCCTCCATACAGTTTAAACAACGCAAAAACGTGGATTTACCTGAGCCTGACGGACCTACGACAACAACTTTTTCGCCCTTTTCGATTTTTATGTTAATGTCATGAAGGACATCTAATTCACCGAATGATTTATTAAGGTTAACGACCTCTATCACTTCTCTTCAGACTCCTTTCCATCAATTTAACCAAGGTGCTGATTATAAGAACGAGAACAATATAGAATATTGCCATTACAATATACGGCACCATAAATTCGTATGTATTCGTACCGATTTTTCTGAATGCGACGTACAAGTCAAGAGCACCGATAAAGCTTACAACGGAAGTTTCCTTAATAAGCGTGATAAACTCGTTGCCTAGTGTCGGAAGAATGTTCTTGATGGCTTGCGGAATAACAATTCTTAACATTGTTGTGGAAAAACTCAAGCCCATTGCACGACCGCCTTCCATTTGTCCCGGATCGACGGATTGAATACCGCCGCGCATAATTTCCGAAATGTATGCGCCGGAATTCATACCGAACACAAGCATAGCAACGGAAACAGACGGAAGATTGATTCTCAAAAGCGGAAGAAGAACATAGTAGGAAAGCAAAAGCTGAACCACCATAGGCGTGCCTCTGAAAAAGCTTACATACAAGCTGCAAATTGCGTTGAGAACCTTCGGCAAGGTTTTATATTTCGGAATGACTCTTACAACCGCGATAAGAGTTCCTATAACTATACCGATAATAAGGCCCATAACCGCTATTTTAACGGTGTTTGAAAGTCCCGTCAGAATTTCGGACTTGTATGCATCTGCACTCGGACCTTGAAACAGCGAAATGAACTTTTCAACTTTATAATGAAAATTACCCATATCTAATAATCCTTAAAAAAATAATATAAGGTCTATACAGCACAATAGCCTCACCTATACGGTGAGGTTATTGAAAAAATACAGAACTTTTCTAACACTCAGATGTTAGCGTTGATTGAAGAAACAATAGCTTCTGCGGGTGCGGCGTCGATGATTACATAGTTAAGGTTGCCGTTGAGCATATCCTGAACTGCCAACACACCGTTGCTGTAACCACTTGCGGTAACTTTAAGACCGTTCGAAACATAGTCACCTGTGCTTTCGGTATAAGACTGACCTGTTGTACCGTTTTGGAAACCGATTTTTGTATCTGCACCGAAGCCCTTGAGAATGTTAAGAACATCATCTGCTGTTTTGCAGTTGTCAAATGTTGTGTCATCGCTGCGAACAACAAGCTTTTGTGATGCCTGATAATATGAATCCGTGAAGTTTACGCTTTCTTTTCTTTCTTCGGTAATCGAAAGACCTGCCATTGCAATATCGCATTTCTGCTGACCTACTGCAAGACAAACAGCGTCAAAGTCCATATGCTTAATAACAAGCTCTTTTCCGAGATGGTCGGCAATAAGCTTTGCAATTTCCATATCAATACCGAGGAAGGTGTCGCCTTCTGTGTATTCAAACGGAGGGAATTCGGCATTTGTAGCAACTACAAGTTGGTCTTTGGAAGGATCTTCTTCCGCTGACTTAACAGGAGTGGGAGTGCCGTCACCGAAATATTTGTTGAAGATTTCTTCCATTTTTCCGTTTGCCTTAATTTCGGCAATGAACTTGTTTACTTCGTCAAGAAGCTCCGGTTGATTTTTGTCAACACCGAAAGCATATTGTTCTTCTGTAAGCTCAATGTTGATGATTTTTACCGTTACCGGTGCTTTACCGCAAGCTGCAAAGCTGCTGATTACAAGAACAAGAGCAAGAACCACCGAAAGAATTTTTACTGTCTTTTTCATTTTTTATTTCTCCTTTACACGTGAACAACACGTCCACTTGATTTGTCGTGATGATTATATAACCGAATTTTAAAAAAATCAAGTATTTATGCAAAAAAAATTAAAAAATTCACTGTTTTTTGTATTTTTATACATTTTACAGTGAATATTTATAGAATTATTCATTTTTTCTTGAAAATTACGAGCTTGCTGAAAACATAATTCGAAAAAATTATAACAATCTGGGACACTGTTTTCACGGTTAATTCTCCGATTGGCAATGCCGCATCGAAAAACGGCGGTGTCCAAACAAATCTGTCCGCATGAACACAACCTATAAAAACAAACGAAATCAGCATTTCGAGTCCGTACGAAAAAACACGTGCCCCGATAAACATTAAAAACTCTTTTAATTTTCGTTTTCCTTTCGTCTTGCTTTTAAACACAAATGCACGGTTTGTCACATAGGCAAAAAGCACGGCTCCCAGCCAAGACACACTCACACAGAAATAATAGCCGGCTCCGAAATAGGCGAATGTAAAATGAATTACATAATTTACAAGTGTCGTTAAAAAGCCGACAATAATATATATAATTGCCTCTCTGTGTTTTTCAAAAAATTTCTTCATTATCTTTCCTTTTTCTTTATAATTAAGAACGTAATTCCCGTTCCGGCGGCAGCACCCAAAACGAAGGACAAAACGGCACAGATTATTGCGGTTGCGGTTTTAACATTACCTTTACCGCTTTCGTCTTTTTCGTTTTCCGATTTTGTTGCGGGTTCCTCCGGCGTTTGATTTTTATTTTCCGTCACGGTTTCCTCGGTTTGCGTAACGTTTTCCTCGGTTTGCGGAACAGTTGTCGTTTCGATTACGGGAATCGCAACCGTTTCCGTCTTTTTACAGACAGAACAAACGCGTGTTTTTTCTCCCTTTTCGGTTTCGGTAGCTTCCTTTTTGATTTCCCATTCACCGAATTTGTGTGACTCAAGCGGAATTTCACGGCTTAAAGCCTTGGAACAATACTCGCAAGTTGCCGTTTCCTGTCCTTTTTCCGTACAGCTTGCTTTTTTAACCGTCGTCCATTTAGGATTACCGTGTGCGCACGAAATTGTAAGTGAGGAAGTGCCTACTGTCGAAAGTACCGACTTATTGTCGGTATCACAAGCCTCATTTACGGTAACAGTCAATTTTCCGTTAATTTTAAGCACTTTAAGTTTAACGGATAAAACTTTACCGGAAGCAGTTACACTTTCTTTTGAAATTCCGGAAAATCTTACTTTTCCGACAGTTCTGTCGTTAAGCTCCGTAAAGCTGAAAAGAGTTGTTTCCGAAGAACTTATATATTGAAAGCTGTCTTTATCGTAATTAAGATAAAAATCCAGCCCGCCGAGATTTGAATTTGCGGAAAGATTTACGGTGACGGTCAGCGTGTCACCTACGTTCGCAGACGTTTTGTCGGCACTCACCGTCAACTTCGGGGAAGCGGCAAATGTCGGTATACAACAAGCACAAAGTACCGTAAAAATCAAAAGCAAACTTAACAACTTTTTCATATTCACACCTCTGCGTTTAATTATATACCGACCGCTTTTCATTGTCAATTAAATTGATGTTTACGGTAAGCCTTACGTACCTCGGCTTGACTGTAGTATTCGGTCAGTTGTCTGCCGATTATTCGTGTATCTCTTTCCATTTCTTTCAAACAAGTGATTTTTGTATTCATTTCGTAAAGCCGTATTCCCGTGAGCCTTTTGGCTTGGGCGGAATAGTCCGAAACAAGTAAATGCAAATCATCGGCTTGTTTAAGATACTCTTTTCCCAATTCGTACAAAGTCATTTTCGCTCCTTTCTGTATCGAACATTTGTTCGGTACAAGTGTATGTTATCACGCCAAAACACACTTTTCAACCGATTCGATAAAAAAGAGTCCCAAAGACCGTACTGTTTTCTTAATTTGCCGTAACAAAATCGTGTCAAAGCCCGAAAAGGAAGACAAAAATTAAAGGGCCTATCACACAAGTCACAGAAAAATCTGTTTTGCGATAAGCCCTTTTTTGTTATTTATCAGTCGGCTTTCTTGATTTTGTTAAGCTTTGCGTTTAAATCCAAAAGTTGTTCCTTGTTCATCTTTAAGCCCGTCATACCGAGCATACCGATAAGACGAAGAATTGTAAAGCCGCCCATCATCTGCATCATACCGTCATTCATTTCAAAACCGCCTTCGCCGGCATTTTGTTTTGCCGCCGCCGCAATCGGCCCCATAATTTCTCCTATAAGTGCTTGACCTTCGGGAACACGGAGCAGTTCGCTCATCTTATCGTTCAGCGAAAGGTAACCGTCGATTTCGGTAATATCGAACCAATTAAGAACAGCGCCCTTTTCCTTAAGTCTGTATTCTTCGTTGAAAACTTCCGTCTTTCTGATAAGGCTGTCATCGAAACATTCACCCGCAACGGCATGTAACTTTGTGATTCCGTTATTATTCGGAACGTCAAAATAGAAGAAATGATTGTCGCTTGACTGTTTGCCGAGACTTTCGCCGTTTGCGAAAAGTTCAACTTCGGGGAGATTGGAATAAACAGTAACTTTTGTCACATCTTCAACTCTGTCGACATACCTTTTTCCGCAAATGTGAACGAACGGAATATCGCTGAGCCAAGCTTTATATGCATAGAACGCATCTTTCTTATATTTTCTGTCAAACGTAACGAGTCCTTTGTGATTTTGACCGTTTTCGCCGCCTTCGGCACGGGCATCGGCACCGAAATCAAACATATTCCAAACGTGAGTTGCCCAGATATATTTTCTTGAGAAAAGCTGTTTAATAAGTTCCTCATGATAATAAGCCTGATATTCCTCCGTGTAGTCGCCTTGTGTCGGCTTTGACGTATGCCAATTAAGAGCTTCACAACCGTATTCACTCATTCCGACGGGAATATTTGGGAATTTTTCGTGGAATTTATCAAACCAAGGGCCGTTCATCGAAGTATCTCCGCCGTACCAACCGAAGTAATGATTATATGACACTACGTCCGGAATTTGAAGATACGGATCGTCCAACGAACACATTGAAACGACCGCTACCGTCGTAAGTCTTGTCTTATCCATTTCGTGACAAAGGTCGTTGAGAATTTTGTGATTTTCAACAAGGTCCTCGTCGGAACCGTTCATTGAAATTTCGTTTGAAAGTCCCCAAACGACGATCGACGGGTGATTGTAATTTTGCACAATAAGTTCCTTCATCTGTGAAATCGTATTTTCACGTCCCGTCGCCATATGCTTTGAAATATACGGAATTTCAGCCCATACCACCATACCGTACTCGTCACAGAGATCATAGAAATATCTGTCGTGCTGATAGTGTGCAAGACGTATTGTATTCGCACCCATTTCGCTGATAAGTTCCATATCTTCTCTGTGATGTTCGGGAAGAAGTGCGTTACCGAATCCCCATCTGTCTTGATGACGCGAAACGCCGTGAAGTGCATATTCTTCGCCGTTAAGGATAAATCCTTTTTCCGAGTCGATTTTGAACGTGCGGCAACCGAAACGTGTCGAAACATTGTCGATTACGTTGCCGTCCTCAATAAGTTCAAGTTCCGCCGTATAAAGATAAGGATTTTTTCTTCCGTTCCAAAGCACAACATTTTTAATTTCGAATATTTCTTTGCTGTCATCCGATTTTAAAGACGCAACAACGCTTCCCGACTTATCTTTAATTGTATAGTTGATTAACTGATTGTCCTTTTTGTTCGTTACGAAAGCCTCAACTGTGATTTTTGCGTCGGCACCGTTTATTTCGGGTGTTACCGCAATACCGTTTCCGCCGAAATAATCAAGGTCAAAGTGGCTCTCACTCACGGCAATAAGGTTTACATCTCTGTAAATACCGCCGTAGAACGTAAAGTCTGCCATTTGCGGATAAACCGTTTCGTTGGCGGAATTGTCAACAAGTATGCCGAGCCTTGAGCCATTTTTCAGTTCGTCTGTAATGTCAACTCTCCAAGTGCTGTATCCGCCGTCGTGAGTTGCCATTTTTTTGCCGTTCATAAAAACCGTTGCAGAGGAATTCGCACCGTTGATTTCGAGATAATATTTTTCCGCCGTCGGAACGTCCTCCATATCAATATCTTTTACATAGCAACAAGTACCGCGGAAATAGTCGTTACCGCCGTCTTGACCGTCAATTGCATTCCAACAGTGAGGAATGTTTACAAAGTCCCAATCTTCCGGTGTCACTGTCGGAACTTCGTTAATTCCTTTGCGAAAAGACCACTTGTAATTTAAACCGATAATTTTTCTCATAAAATTACTCCTTATATTCCTTATATAAAAACGGGGCGGAAGTAAACCCCCGCCCGCCTATTTTAAAATTTTAGATTGTTTCTTTGTTTGCCGCACGTCTTTCTTTAAGTTCTGCTGTCATTTGAGCAACCTTTTTCTTGTTAAGGTCATAAACGAAAGCGATGGAAACAAACATAACTACCGCACTGAATGTATAGAGTGCCGCAACAAGCCACTTCATCTTTTCTGCAACCTCAAACGGTTGATCTGCGCCGAGTGCACCGTTATATCCGAGCAGTTTCATAATGATGATAACAAGTGACGGGCCTACACCTTGTGCGAGCTTTCTGAAGAATGAATGAAGCGAATAAACCGTACCTTCTTCTTTTGTGTGGTTTTTCCACTCGTTATAGTCGATAGCATCTGCCATAAGTGCCCAAGAAACACAAGTGTAAAAGCCGAGACCGAAGCCGAACAATGCTTGGGCAACGATATAACCGACTAAGCCGGCAGTTCCTTGACCGAGAGGAAGGAAAAGAAGAAGTGCACCGACTGTGCTGACAGCCGCACCGGCAGCACATGCTTCCTTCTTGCCGTATTTGTTAACAATCTTTTTAATAAACGGCATAAAGAAGAACATCGGCAAGTAGCTTATAAGCATAATTACACCGGATGCCTTTGCATTTCCGAAATATGATTGGAAAAGAACCGTTGTTGCCGTCGTTGAGCCTTGCATACCGATGAACATTGCCATTGCCGCAAGTGTTGCGCCGACTGCCGCACGGTTTGTCATAAAGTTACCGAAAGCCTTAAATACGTTAAACTTTTGTTTTTTCTCGCTTATCGTAACCGAATTTTCTTCAACACGGATTTCGGTTTTCTTGAGCATAAACGTAAAAGCGACAAGTCCGATAACGCCCATAATGATTGCCGCAACAAATACAACTTCACCCTTGAGGTTGTTGCTTGCGTCATAGCAAAGAATCGGAAGAAGAACCATAGGAACAATGTTTCCTATCATTGAACCGATTGAACGCCATGTCGAAAGTTCGGAACGTTCGGCACCGTCTGTCGTGATAACGGACATCATTGAGCCGTAAGGAACATTTGCTACCGTATAGAACGCATCCCAAAGAACGTATCCCAACACGAACAAAACGCATTTCATATTTCTCGAAGCGTTCGGAACGGGAAGGAAGAAGAACAAGCCCGAAAACAGAAGTCCCAACGCACCGATGCCTATGTATGTCTTAAACTTGCCTCGTTTGTACTTTCTCTTGTCCGCATCGAAAAGCGAACCGAGAAGCGGGTCGTTGATAGCATCCCAAACTTGAACGATGACGAGCAACGTTGCATACATTTCTTCGCCGAGTGCCATAAACTGTGTCCAGAATATAGCCATAATTGTTGACTTAAGAGCAAAGCTCATATTACAGCCGAAGTCACCGGCGGCATACGCAAGCTTATCAATCATACCGAATTTGCGATAACCGTTAGCGTCAAGCTGCACTTGTTTTTTAGCTTTTGCCATTTTGATTTCCCCCTCAAAAATTTTTCTTTTTTTGATCGTAATTAACACAATCTCTTATGTTGACAATATTTTAACATATTGCGGGAATGTCTTGTGAGTATTTTTTTTGTATTTTTGCGTATATTTTTTTGCTTTCTTATTGATTTCTACCAAAAATTGTACGATAATAATAACATAATTTATCAAAAATAGGTGATTGATATGAAGTATGACAAAGAGCTGAGTTTTTTTCAAACACTTTTGAAAAATTTTCATATAAATTCCTGTATTATTAACGACGGGGACACTGAATACCGTTTAGCCGACCAAGGTTTTCGCGATTTTTTGGGACTTGAGGCAAATTACAACCAATTTTTCTGCACGGCACACGAAACAATAAAAGAAAATTCGCTTTGCAAAATTACAGACGAGTTTAACTGCACATATATTTTTGCCGTACTGCCAAACGTCGAAAAGAAATCAATGTTTATTGCCGGCCCGTATATTGAAAGCGGAATGACACAACAAAGGCTTATCGCAATGTTTGAAAGCTATGACATAGCACCGAGTCTGCTCTCTCAAATCGAAAAATATTATACGAGTATTCCTTCGATTACCGACAAAACAATTATACTGTCGCTTTTCAATTCTTTCGGTGAGCTTGTTTGGGGAGCTCTCGACAACTTTACTTTTGACGAATTAAATATGAATTTTGCCGGCAAGCCCTTTCCGGAGGTTGTCACATCTCTTTCCGACCGTGTTGACAACGCACTGCTTGCAATGAAAATGCTTGAAACACGTTACGAAGGCGAAAGAAAGCTTATGCAAGCGGTCAGTAAGGGTATGGCTCACAAAGCCGACCAAATCATAAGCAGCTCGTCTGAGTTAGTCCTCGAAATGAGAGTCCCCGACGCCGTGAGAAATATGAAAAACTACGTTATTATCACAAACGTGCTTCTTCGCAAAGCGGCAGAACAAGGCGGCGTTCATCCTTTTTACATCGACGGCGTATCAAGCGGCTTCGCAAAAAGGCTTGAGCAGATAAAGAGCGTCGAAGAAGGAATTGCCATGCAGCACGAAATGGTATATGCCTATTCGAACCTTGTAAAAAATCATTCAATGAAAAATTTCTCGCTTCTCATTCAAAAAGTCATTACGCTTATTGATTCGGATCTTACGGCAGACTTAAGCTTAAGCACACAAGCGAATTTATTAAATGTAAACGCAAGCTATCTTTCGGCACTTTTCAAAAAAGAAACCGGTTCGACTTTAACCGAATACGTTTCCAAAAAAAGAGTTGAACACGCCTCGTTTTTGCTTGCATCTACAAATTTGCAAATACAGGATATTGCTCAAGCTTGCGGTGTTTACGATGTAAATTATTTTACGAAAATGTTCAAAAAAGTCACCGGCAAGACGCCGAAGGAGTTCAGAGAAGAATCTCACAAGTTTTAAACTGATATATTTTAAAGGAGGCGTGGAATATGCCTATTCGTTGTAACGGAAAAAACATTTTCATTCTTGAAACAAAAAACAGTCATTATGTTCTGGGAATTGACCGTTTCGGAAACAGCCGCCATATTCATTGGGGCAAAAAATGTAATGTCGGCGACTACGAAATAAAAGAAATTTGGGACGAAAATTCAAATCATACTGAACTTGATATGGCACGTCAGGAATACACCGTTTTCGGCGGCACAATGTACCGTGAAAGCGATATTAAAGTGATTTTTCCCGACAAGTGCCGCGAAATCGAGTTGTGTTTTGTCGAGGCAAACGCAGAACGAAACTCTCTGACCGTAAAATTCAAGGATAAAACATATCCTCTGGAAATCGCTCTTAAATATGAAATCAATGACGATGACGATATAATTACGCGTTGGACGGAAATAAAAAACAGCGGTAACAAAACAATTACGGCTGACAGACTTTTCAGTGCGGAACTCAACTTGCCGTCACCGTATCCGTATACATTTAAGAACACAAACGGTTCTTGGGGCGGCGAGTTTGTCGAAACCGAGTCCGTACTTGAAGGCGGTGCCCTTGTTTTTGACAGCAAGCGCGGAACGTCGGGGCATAACCAGTCACCGTCTTTCATTGCATATCAAAACGCCGACGAAAGACGGGGCGACGTGTACTTTGCCTCTCTTGCGTACAGTGGAAATTTCAAAGTTCTTTGCTCTCGTGACCTTTTTTATACGACAAGGGTATCCTTGGGCATAAACGATTACGATTTTAAATATGAGTTAAAACCCAATGAATGTTTTGTTACGCCTAAGGTTTTTTGCGGTTATTCTCAAAACGGATTCGGTGAAATGAGCCGTCAAATGAACCGTTTTGCAATAAACAATGTTTTGCCGAAACAGTTTAACGACAAACTTCTTCCCGTTTTGTACAACTCGTGGGAAGCAACCGAATTCGACGTAAACTGTGAAAATCAAACAAAGCTCGCCGAAATCGCCTCATCCTTAGGCGTTGAACTTTTCGTTATGGATGACGGTTGGTTCGGTGCAAGAAACAACGACCGTGCCGGGCTCGGTGATTGGGTTGTAAACAAGCAAAAATTTCCCAACGGAATTGATGAACTTATTAAAAACGTCAATGATGCCGGTATGGACTTCGGTCTTTGGTTTGAACCGGAAATGGTAAATCCCGATTCCGACCTTTTCCGTGTTCATCCCGATTGGGCATATCATTACGACACACGAACGGCACACACACTTCGTAATCAACTCGTTCTCAATATGACAAGAGCAGACGTTCGCGAATATGTTTTTGAATGTATGGATAAAATGCTGACGGAACATAACATTAAATATATCAAATGGGATATGAACCGTCCTCTTTCCGAAACGGGTGCCGAAAATCTCGAATGTCCTCAAGAACTTTGGTACCGCCACACACAAGCCGTTTACGACATTGTAGACAGACTTAAAGCAAAGCATCCCGACGTTGCGATAGAGAGTTGTTCTTCCGGCGGCGGCCGCAGTGATTACGGTGCACTTTTGCACTTTGATCAAGTTTGGACAAGTGACAACACAAGCGCCGTTGACAGAATGATGATGCAAAAACGTTTTACGTACCTTCGTCCGACAAAGGTAATGCGTGCCTGGGTTACCGATGTTAATTGGTATAATCCGCCGATGAGTCTTGATTTCAGATTTCACATTGCAATGCAAGGGTCGTTAGGTCTCGGCGGTAATTTGACAAAATACGACGATGACGACTTATTGATTGCGAAAAACAACATAAAACTTTACAAAGAAATTCGCCACCTTGTTCAGTTGGGCGACCTTTACAGAGTTCTTGACCCCGACCGTGACGAAATGCTTTTCAACATATATGTAAGTCGGGACAAAAAAGAAGCCGTCGCTTTTCTTTCTTCGTTGGTAACACGTTTTATGAAAAAAGAAATTCCGCTTCTTTTTGACGGGCTTGACGACGCTACCGTTTACACGCTTACCGTCGACGGTAAGCATTTTGAAAAAAGCGGCGCTTATCTTAAAAACGTCGGAATACCCGTTACGGTTCGCGGAATGGGATATAACCGAATAATAAAAATAACGGCAAAAAATTAAATAACAAAAAAAAGCGAAGTCACCGCACGGTGACTTCGCTTTTTAAATTATCCTTTTAAAAGTGACTTATAAAGTCTGATGTATTCGTTCGCCGATTTTCCCCAGCTGTTGTCACATTTCATGGCACGCTTAACGAGAATCTTCCAGCCGTCCTCGTTTTTATAGCCTTCAAGCGCTCTTTTTATTGTAAAGAGCATATCGTGTGCATTGTACGTCGAGAATGTGAAGCCGTTGCCTTCACCGTCGCCCGAATCCTTAATGCTGTCACGAAGTCCGCCCGTTTCACGAACAATCGGAATTGTTCCGTAACGAAGTGAAATCATCTGTGACAATCCGCAAGGCTCACTCTTTGACGGCATCAAGAACAAATCCGAACCGGCATAAATCTTCTTTGAAAGTGACGGAATAAAGCCGAGCTTCAAGCCCATTTTATCGGGATATTTTTCCGCCATCTCTTTAAAGAAATTTTCATATTGCCATTCGCCCGAACCGAGTACGACAAACTGAACGTCTTGAGTGGCAAGCAGTTCGTCAAGCACAGCCTTTACCAAATCGAGTCCCTTATGACCGACAAGACGTGTTACCATACCTATAATCGCAACGTCTTCTCTTTGCGGCAATTCAAAGTATTCTTGTAACTTTTGCTTGTTAATCTTTTTCGCTTCAAAATTGTCTGCGTTGAAATTAGCCTCAATGTCCTTGTCTGTTTCCGGATTATAGAGGTCAACGTCGATTCCGTTAAGAATTCCCGACAATTTCCACGAACGTTGATTAAGAATAATGTCAAGTCCGTGCGAATACCAAGGATCGAGAATTTCGTTCGCATAAGACGGGCTTACGGTTGTAACTCTGTCGGCACACTCAATGGCACCTTTCATATAGTTACAGTCACCGTCATATTCGAGAAGCGACGCCGCACTTTCCGGAATTCCGACAACCTCGTTAAGAAGTTCCATTCCGTAAGTACCTTGATACTGAATATTGTGAATTGTGAAAACGGTTTTAATATTTTCGTATCCCGGACGTGTTGCGTAAAGCGTATTGTAATAAACGGGTGTCAAAGCCGACTGCCAGTCATTACAGTGAATTATGTCCGGTTTAAAATCAATATACGGAATAATTTCAAGCACGGCACGTGCGAAAAACGCAAAGCGTTCCGCATCATCGTAATAGCCGTACAAATTGTCACGTTTAAAATAATATTGGTTATCGAGAAGGTAATAAATTACCCCTCCGGCTTTAGCCTCGAAAACGCCGCAGTACTGTCTTCGCCAAGCAACAGGAACTGAAATACTTGTTATGAATTTCATTGTGTCCTTAAGTTCTTGACTGATTGTATCGTAAAGAGGCATAACTACGCGAGCGCCGATAAGTCTTTTTCTGAGAGCTTGCGGAAGACTTCCGGCAACGTCACCGAGACCGCCACTCGCTTTAAAAGGAAGTGCCTCACTTGAAACATATAAAACTTTCATATTTTTCCCTTTCAAAATTTTGAATTACTGTATTTTCGACGAAATGTCTTATACAACTATCTCTTTACCTATGTACACCGGATAATTTTCCGCACCCGAAAGTGTTTTGTTCGGTGTAATAACAACACTCTTATCCGCAACAACGCAGTTGAGCGATGCGTTTTGTGCGATAAATCCGTCTTGCATAATAATCGAATTTTTAACTACGGCACCCTTTTCGACTCTTACGCCTCTAAAAAGAATAGAATTTTCAACGGTACCTTCAATCATACAGCCGTCGGCAACAAGAGAATTCTTAACATCCGAGCCTATGCCGTAAATCGCCGGCATATCGTCACGAACCTTTGTATAAATCGGTCTGTCCGTATTGAAAAGGTCGTCACAGTTTTTCATATCGAGAAGTTCCATATTTACTTTGAAATAGCTCTCTAACGATTCTATCGTTTCGGCATATCCCTTTGCTTCGTACCCGTAAATATCAAGCTTTCCGACATTGCCTTGAATAAGATCGGCTTCAAAGTCCTTATAATTAAGACTTATCGCATCGTTCATAAGTCTTTCGAGAAGGGACTTTTTCATAAGGATTACGTTAAGCGAGAAATTAACGTTTCCTTCCGTAACGGGTGAAATCGAAATCTTTTGTGCCTTGTTGTCGCCATCCATATCAAGAACGATTACGTCGGCAAGGTTCGGCTTTTTGCCGTTTTTGTAAACGATTGTAATATCGGCATTCTTTTCCGTATGATATTCCATAAGAGCTTCGATATCAAGATTAAGCACCGTGTTACAGTCCGAAAGAAGAATGTATTCTTCTTTTGAACGGCTTATAAATCCCATAACACCTTTAAGAGATGCCAATTTGTCGGCATTTCCGCCGGCTTCACTCGTCGAAAAAGGCGGAAGAATAAAGAGACCGTCGTTTTTACGTGACAAGTCCCACGGTTTGCCTGTTCCGACATGGTCCATAAGTGACTGATAATTGCTTTTTGTAAGCACACCCACTTTTTCAATGCCCGCATTTACCATGTTCGAAAGAGCAAAGTCGATGAGGCGGTAACGACAAGCAAACGGAATCGAGCCCATTGTACGAATACCCGTAATTTCACTGATACATTCATCATAAGCATTTGAAAAAACAATGCCGACTATATTCTTACCTGTCATAATTATTCAGCCTCCTTTACTACGTCTTCGTCAACCATAGCCTTCGGGTTGACAGACGCACCTTCGTGAACCGTAACACCGGCACCCACGACTGCCACGCCCCAATCGTCACGGTTTTCCATATCTTCGGGACTCAAGCCTACTACCGCACCCGCCTCGATAACCGCATTTTCGGCAATCATCGAATATTGAACTACGGCGCCTTTTTTAATAACGGTGCCGGGCATTACGATTGAATACTTAACCTCGGCACCCTCCTCAACGACAACGTCATTGAAAAGAATCGAATAATCAACGTTTCCGTATACGCGTGAGCCTTCCGAAACTATTGAGTTTTGCACGGTTGCACCGGACGAAATATAGTGCGGCGGACTTGCGGGAGTTTTTGCGTATATTTTCCAAGTTGTATCGGAAAGGTCCAAATCAACCTTAGGATTAAGCAAATCAAGGTTTGCCTCCCACAAACTGTCGATGGTGCCGACGTCCTTCCAATAGCCGTCAAAGAGATATGCGAACATTTTTTCTCCGTCCGCATGCATTTTCGGAATAACGTTTTTACCGAAGTCGTTGCTTGAATTCGGATCGGCCTCATCGTCGATAAGATACTTGCGAAGTTTACTCCACGTAAACACGTAAACGCCCATTGACGCCTTGTTGCTTCTCGGATTTTTCGGTTTTTCTTCAAATTCTCGAATTGAGTTGTCGTCGTTCAAAATCATAAGTCCGAAACGGCTTGCTTCCTCCCACGGAACCTCAAGCATCGCTATTGTACAAGCGGCACCCTTTTCCTTGTGGTATTCGAGCATTTTATTATAATCCATTTTATAAATATGGTCGCCCGAAAGAATAACGACATATTCGGGATCATAACGGTCAATGAAATTTATGTTTTGATAAATGGCGTTTGCCGTACCCTTATACCATTCCGTCCCTTTAATTTGCTGATACGGGGAAAGGATATGTACACCGCCGTTTGCACGGTCCAAGTCCCACGCTTGACCGTTTCCTATGTAGTCATTAAGCTCAAGCGGTTGATATTGTGTAAGCACGCCAACCGTCGAGATACCGGAGTTCACACAGTTCGAAAGCGGGAAGTCGATAATTCTGTATTTTCCGCCGTAAGGAACTGCAGGTTTAGCAATGTTCTTTGTAAGAATTCCGAGACGGCTTCCCTGACCGCCCGCAAGAAGCATTGCAATACACTCTTGTTTTCTTGCCATATTTTTAGCCTCCTTAATTGGATGTTGATTTATTGTTTATTATCTTGTCTTTTTAAGATAAATTGTAGACATCGGCGGTAAATCGAGAGAAATGCTTTGTTCAAAACCGTGCAATGCGATTTTTTCCCACTTTATTTTCTCTTTATTACCTTTTCCCTGACCGCCGTATTTTTCATCGTCGGAATTAAATACCACGGTGTATGAAGATTTACTCGGAACACCTATTCTGTATCCTTCACGACCGACAGGCGTAAAATTGCAAACCGCAATAATTTCTTTTCCTTTTTCGTCGATTCTGCGGAATGCGATTACGGAGTTGTCACTGTCGTCGGCTGAAATCCAAGAAAAACCTTCCCAAGAATGATCGACTTGCCAAAGAGGAGCGTTTTCTTTATAAAAATGATTCAGCTCTTTAAAATACGTTTGAAGTTTTTTGTGCATATCGTAATCAAGTAAAAGCCAATCAAGTCCCTGTTTATAATTCCACTCGATAAACTGACCGAACTCGTTACCCATAAACGTAAGTTTTTTACCGGGGTGAGCCATCATATATCCCATAAAAGCTCTTACACCGGCAAACTTTTCTTCGTAAGTACCCGGCATTTTATTTATGAGAGAGCATTTGCCGTGAACAACCTCATCATGAGAAATAGGCAGAATAAAGTTTTCCGAAAAGGCGTAAAAGAATGAAAACGTAATGCAGTTGTGATTGCCTTTTCTGAAAAGCGGATCCATTGAAAAATAACGGAGAATATCATTCATCCAGCCCATATTCCACTTGTAGTTAAATCCGAGTCCGCCCATATAGACGGGCTTTGTTACCATCGGCCAAGCGGTGCTTTCCTCTGCAATAAGCAAGCTGCCGTGATAATCGCGGAAAACGTTCATACTGAGTTTGTTTATGAATTCAACCGTTTCGAGATTTTCGTTGCCGCCGTTTTTATTGGCAACCCACTGCCCGTCTTCTCTGCCGTAGTCAAGGTAAAGCATAGATGCAACCGCATCGACACGAAGACCGTCAATGTGATATTTGTCAAGCCAAAACATCGCACTTGAAACGAGGAAGGACTGAACTTCTTTTTTTCCGAAATCGAACACCTTTGTTCCCCATTCAAGATGCTCGCCCTTTCTTATATCTTCGTATTCGTAACAAGCAGTGCCGTCAAACTCGTAAAGGCCGTTGGCATCCTTCGGGAAATGAGCCGGTACCCAGTCGAGAATTACACCTATTCCGTTTTTATGGCACTTATCTATAAGATACATTAAATCGTCGGGTGTACCGTAACGTGAGGTGGCGGCAAAATAGCCCGTTACCTGATACCCCCAAGAGCCGTCAAACGGATATTCCGTAAGCGGCATAAATTCGATATGAGTATATCCCATATCCTTAACATAAGGAATTAACTCCTCCGCCATTTTTCTGTACGAATAAAAATTTCCGTCCTCATACTGTTTCCAAGAACCGAAATGCACCTCGTAAATGTTAACGGGTCTGTCATACTGAGCTTTTTCGCGTTTTGCCTTTTCCCATTTTTCGTCTGTCCATTTATAAGAGCCGAGCTCATAATATTTAGTGGCGTTACTCGGTCTTGTTTCCATGTGATAACCGTAAGGATCGCTTTTCATAAGTGTGCGTCCGTCCTTTGTGGTTATGCAGTATTTATAGGCATCGTAAAGCTGAACGCCCTGTATTTCCGTTTCCCAAATTCCGCCCTCGGTTATACGGGTTGCAACATTCGCACGTTCATCCCAATTATTAAAATCGCCGCAAACACTTACGCTCAAGGCGTTCGGAGCCCACGTTCTGAACACGACCGTATCGTCGTCGACACGGTGTGCGCCCATATATTCATAAGCCCGTGCATTGTTACCTTGATGAAAAAGATAAACCGGCACTTGCGAATCGTAACTCATTTTTTTATCCGTCATTTTTACACCTCATAATGTAAATTTGCTTTTACGCGCACAATTATACGGATATATTTTATCACCGAAATCATCCGAATTCAAGTGCTTTTTGAACAAAATATTCAAACGAACAACAAAAATCATTACCGTCATTTGTGCATTTTGTTACAAAAAAATACCGTTTTCGCCTAATGATTAAAGCGAAAAACGGTTATTTATGCAAAAAAAGGGCTAACCCGACATAACGTGAGGTTAGCTCCTTTTTTATTGCAATTCAAACTTGCCCGTATAAAGCTGATAATATTTGCCCTTTTGTTCGATAAGCTGGTCGTGGTCACCGCGCTCGATAATTTTTCCGTGTTCAAGTACCATAATCGCTTTTGCGTTACGTACAGTCGAAAGTCGGTGAGCAATAACGAAAACCGTTCTTCCGTCCATAAGACCGTCCATACCCTTTTCGATAAGTTTTTCCGTTCTCGTGTCGATAGAACTTGTAGCTTCATCGAGAATAAGCACCGGCGGGTCGGCAACAGCTGCACGTGCTATTGCAATAAGCTGTCTTTGTCCTTGAGAAAGGTTTGAACCGTCACCGGTAAGCCACGTGTCATAACCGTCGGGAAGATTCTTGATAAACGAATCCGCATTGGCTATTTTCGCCGCTTTTATGACATCTTCACGCGTGGCATTGAGGTTACCGTAACGAATGTTGTCCTCAATGGTTCCCGTAAACAAATGAGTGTCTTGAAGAACTATTCCGAGCGAACGACGTAAATCGTCTTTTTTGATTTTTTGTATGTTTATGCCGTCATATCTGATTTTTCCTTCGTTTATTTCGTAAAAGCGATTGATAAGATTTGTTATCGTCGTTTTTCCCGCACCGGTCGAACCGACAAAGGCGATTTTTTGACCGGGCTTTGCGTAGAGCGAAATATCGTCAAGAACCGTTTTTTTGCCGTCATAACTGAATGTTACGTTTTCAAAAACAATGTCCCCCGCAAGACGTGTATAAGTAACACTTCCGTCACCGTGAGTGTGCTTCCACGCCCAAATGCCCGTTCTCTGCTCTGTTTCTCTGATTTCGCCTTTTTCGTCATATTCGGCATTGACAAGAACAACATAGCCCTCATCCGTTTCGGGTTCGCGGTCGATAATTTCGAAAATTCTTTCGGCACCGGCAAGTGCCGCAAAAGCATTGTTAAACTGTTGCGAAACATTTGAAATCGGCTGTGTAAAGTTCTTAACGTATTGTAAAAATGTAATTACCGAGCCTACCGACATTATGTTTTTAACGCTTAACACCGCGCCGAGCGAAACAAGAATCGCATAGTTGATATGAGAAATATTATTCATAATAGGTCCCATCATACTCGCAAATGTGTTTGCGTTCGTCGACGATTTTCTGAGCTTTTCATTGATTACGCCGAAATGCTCCGTTACGTCTTCTTCGTGATTAAAGACCTTAACAACTTTTTGTCCCTCGATAATTTCTTCGATATATCCGTTAACTTCGCCTATGTTTTCCTGTTGCTTTTTAAAGTAATACGCACTTTTTTTACCGATAGTTTTTATTACCGTTACCATTATAACTACCATCAAAAGCACGATAATAACAAGTCGCCAGCTCAAAATACACATAAATATAAAGGAACCCAAAATCATAATTCCCGAAGAAATGAACTGAACAACACCTTGGCTCAAAAACATACGAAGACTTTCAACGTCGTTTGTGTAACGGCTCATAATTTCGCCGTTCGGACGGGAGTCGAAAAAGCTTATGGGCAAATCCGACATTCTGTCAAACAAATCTTTTCTGATTGTCGTCAACGTTTTTTGTGTTAAAAAGACGGCACATTTCGATTGCCCGTAAGAGCAAATGACACCTATAAGAAAAACAACCGCCATTGCAATTAAATACGTTATCAACTTTTTAATTGCCTCCGACTGCCACGAAAAGCCCGCACTTGCAAGCGGTGACAGACAGTCGTCAATAATCGGCTGCATAAAGATTGATGTCGAAACACTCGCAACGGAGCTTAACAGCGTAAAAGCGAGCATACCGATAAAGTATTTCTTTTCTTTGCCGATATATTTTAAAAGACGCGTAACTGTGCCTTTAGTATTTTTCGGCTTACCGTGAGGCCCTTGACCTCGTCTGCCTTTATCCATCGGTCCCGGCATTACTTTTCGCCTCCTTCTATATCGAAATCGTCGTTTCCTTTTTGCTGAGAATTATAAATATCCTGATAAATTTCATTGCGTGCAAGCAATTCCTCGTGATTGCCGATATCGTTGATTCCTCCGTCGTCAAGAATAATTATCTTGTCGCAGTCGGCAACGGATGAAATTCTTTGAGCGATAATAATTTTCGTTGTATTCGGAACAACATCGCGAAGTCCCGCTCTTATTTTTGCATCCGTAAAGGTGTCAACGGCACTTGTCGAGTCGTCGAGAATAAGAATTTTCGGCTTTTTAAGAATTGCACGTGCAATGCAAAGACGTTGTTTTTGTCCGCCGGAAACGTTCACGCCGCCTTGACCCAAATCGGTGTTGTACCCGTCGGGGAAGCTTGAAACGAAATCGTGAGCATCGGCAATTTTGCATGCTTCATAAAGTTCTTCGTCGGTTGCGTTTTTGTTACCCCAACGCAAATTTTCGGCTATCGTTCCCGTGAAAAGAACGTTCTTTTGAAGCACCATACTGACTTCTTCACGGAGAGCGTGAAGCTTATAGTCCTTAACGTTTTTACCGCCTACGATCACTTCGCCCTCGCTTGTATCGTAAAGACGCGGAATGAGTTGAACAAGCGTACTCTTTGCCGAACCGGTAGCACCGATAACGCCGACCATTTCGCCGCTTTCGATTTTAAATGACGCATTGTTTATTACGTTTTTATTTGAACCGCCGTATTTGAAAGAAACGTTTTTAAACTCGACGGATCCGTCCGCAACATCGGTAAGAGTCGCACCGTCGTCTTTAATATCCGGTTCTTCGTCTAACACTTCCAAAATACGCTTTGCGCTTGCTTGCGACATAAAGAATTGAGAGATGAGAACCATTATCATCATAAAGTTCATAAGAATTTGCATTATATAGGTATAAATCGCGGTAAATTCACCTATTTGCAATGTTCCCAGACCTATTGCCTTTGCCGCAAGAAGATAAATTGCGATAATCGTACCGTACATAACAAGTGTGATAAGCGGCTGACCGAGAATCATCAGCTTTTCGGCGTGAATTGCGGCACCGTACAATTCCTCGTTGGCTTTTTTGAACTTTTTCTTTTCGTAATCGGTTCTTACAAATGCTTTTACAACTCTGATATTTGTAAGATTTTCTTGAATTGATGCGTTAAAGCCGTCGAACATTTCAAGCATTTTCTTAAAACGCTTCAAGGCAATAGGAGCACCGATACCGAGAATAATCGCGATAAGCGGTAACGAAACCGTAAATGCGGAAACGACCGTTTTACTCTTAATTGCACAGATAACAAGGGCAACAACGAACATAATCGGTGCACGGAAAAGCATTCTTATCATCATAAGAAATGTGTTCTGTACAGACGTAACGTCGGTTGTCAGTCTTGTGATAAGTGACGCTGTGCTGAACTTGTCAATGTTGGAAAAAGAGAAAGTTTGAATTTTTTTCAATATCTCCTCACGGACATTGGCACCGAAGCCCATACCCGCTACCGATGCGACTCTTGCCGCCATACCTCCGCAAAAAAGAGAAGCAAAAGCATAAAGAAGCATCTTGAGTCCCAAAAACACAACACGGTTAACATCGCCCGACGGCAATGCTTCGTCAATCATTTCGGCGGTTACAAGCGGAATTAAAAGCTCAAGAACCACCTCGCCCACCATTAAAACAGGGCTTAAAAACGCATACCATTTATATTGCTTAGCATATTTTAAAAGCTTAAACATTGTTTTCCTCCTTCGCAAATACTGATATGTTTTTGTTCATACGTTCCAAAAAGCCGCCTAATATTTCAAGCTCTTGATCGCTGAATCCGTCATAAGCGGCCAAATCCGCCTGTTTAAAATAATCGTCTGCGTACCCTTGAAGGCTTTTTCCCTTTTGAGTGAGCTTTAAATTATTTCTGCGGGCGTCGTTTTTGTCCACAACTCTCATAATAAGGCCTGCTTCTTCCATCCTTTTCACGCTGACCGCAACCGACGGCGGTGAAATTTGAAGAAAATCGGCAATTTCCTTTTGAGTTGCATTGTCATTCATACTCAAATATTTCAAAATCGGCGGCTGTCCGAAATAAAGACCGTTTTCACGGAATTTTTTATCTATCATATTTCGCCGAGTATTGTGATACGTTCGAAACAAATCGTTGATGTCGTCAATGTTCACTTTTCACACCTCTATTCGTTAGTCGACTAACTAATTTTATATCAAAATACATATTATGTCAATGAGAAAAAGACGATAATTATGAACTTTTTGTTAACAATTTGCCGAAAATGACGATTTGTCGCAGAAATCGTGCGACAAATCGCCTTGTCCGCACTATATATGGAGGGCTTTTTATAAAAAGGGAAAAATTGCTCTCCGAGGAGGCAAAAAAATGAACGAAAAAAAACTTACAAAAAAGGAGCTTGACTTCTGCCGTTGGTTTGCACGGCTTCAAAACTCAAAGGAGGCAGCCGTAAAAGCGGGTTTTTCGGTTTTACCCGAATATCGAGCTTTAACCTTGCTGTCGAGAAAAAGCATTCAAAACAAAATCGAAGAATTGCAAAAAGAACCCGTTACATCAGACGCTCTTGTGTGTGCGGGTTTAAAACGCCTTGCATTCGGTTCTTCGAGCGATGCCGTAAAACTTTTACTTTCCGCAGACGGCGATACGCCGCCGGACGTTGATTCCCTTGACCTTTTCAATGTTTCGGAAATCAAGTACACAAAAGGCAAAGGAATGGAAATTAAATTTTTCGACAGATTTAAGGCTCTTGAAAAATTATGCTGCTACACGGAGTCGTCATCACAATCCGACGCACTTTCCTTTTATGAAGCACTTGAACGGAGTACGGTAAAAAACTCGGACGGTGATGGCATTGGCTGACATCAAGTTCAAAGTCTTTTCGCCAAAGCAGTTACAGGTACTTAATTGGTGGTGTGAAAACAGTCCCCATAAAAATTGCGACGCCGTTATCTGTGACGGGGCAGTGCGAAGCGGCAAAACCGTATGTATGTCAATTTCGTTCATTCTTTGGAGCTTTTACAGATTTTCGGACTGCTCTTTTGCCCTATGCGGTAAAACGATTTCGTCGTTAAGACGCAACGTGGTGACTCCCCTACTTCCCGTTTTGCGTTCTTTCGGCTTTACCGTTACGGAAAAAAGAGCAAGCAACATTATTGAAATCAGCAACGGAAAAAGGAAAAATCTTTTCTATCTTTTCGGCGGAAAGGATGAGTCGTCGGCAGCCAACATTCAGGGAATGACGCTCTGCGGAATCCTTTTCGATGAGGTTGCACTGATGCCGCGTTCCTTTGTCGAACAAGCTTTGGCACGCTGTTCTGTCAACGAATCGAAGTTTTGGTTTAACTGCAACCCCGAAAATCCGCGTCACTGGTTTTATACGGAGTGGATACAAAAAGCAAAAGAAAAGAACTGTCTTTATCTTCATTTTCTTATGAGTGACAACCCGTCTCTCTCCGAAAAAATACGCTGTCGGTATGAATCGTTGTATTCCGGCGCTTTTTACGAGAGATTTGTTCTCGGTAAATGGGTAGCCGTTGACGGTCTTGTATATCCTTTCTTTAACGAAGACGAACACGTAACCGACGTTCTCCCCTCACAATGCGAAAAATATTATATTTCGTGTGACTACGGAACGGTGAACCCGGCTTCATTCGGACTTTGGGGGCTGTACAACGGAATCTGGTACAGACTTCGTGAATTTTATCACGACTCAAAGCAAAAAGGATTTCAAATGACCGACAGAGAATATTACGACAAGCTCGTAAGCCTTGCCGACGGCAACAGAATCGAAGCCGTTATTGTCGATCCCTCGGCGGCTTCGTTTATCGAATGTATTCGCCGTGAAGGTAAATTTCGCGTTATTCCCGCGCAAAATCAAGTTGCCGACGGCATACGAAAAGTGTCCGAAAAACTGAAAACCAAACAAATCCTAATCGGTAAAGACTGTGTTGACACAATACGCGAGTTTTATCTTTACCGTTGGGATTGCGGCAGTGTAAAGGATACGCCGAAAAAAGAATATGATCACGCTATGGATGATATTCGGTATTTCGTCGCTACACTGCCGAATAATTTCGACGATGCGGTTTTCGCATTGTCCGTTGAACGAAAATGAAAGGAGGTATCTATTTGTCTATATTTGACAAAGTCGGCAAAAGAAAAATTTGTACCACCGCACCGCAGACGAATTCAAAATTTTCCGTTGACATTTTAAATAATTATCCGTCAACCGTTATCAGTCCGGAAATTTACAAGACACTTCGCGATTCGATTCCGATTATTGATGCGGCTATACACAAAATTGTTCGTCTGACGGGCGGCTTTACCGTTGTTTCGAACAACGGCAAGAACCAAGACGAATTAGACGATTTTGTGAGAAACGTGAATGTCGGTGTAAGCGGCACGGGACTTCAACAGTTTATTGATACGTATTTCGAACAGCTTCTTACATACGGTACCGCGGCAGGCGAAATAGTAACCGACGGATATGCGGTTTCTTCGCTTTATAACGTACCGATTAAGAATATCAGTCTTAAACGCAATCCTCAAAACTTTAACGAAATTCTTCTCTGTAATCCGGATTCAATCGGCGGCACGCCCGTCAAATATCAAGAACTTGTTATGTATTCCGCAATCAACAGCGAGCCCGGAAGCATAACGGGTAATTCCATTCTCAAAAGTCTTCCGTTTGTATCGTCGGTTCTTATGAAAATCTATAATTCGATAGGTCAAAATTGGGAAAGAGCCGGAAATCTTCGCTTTGCCGTAACGTATAATCCCGGTTCCGATATGCTTGACCGTGCTTACGCCAAAGAAAGAGCGCAGCAAATCGCATCGGAGTGGTCAAACGCCATGGAAAGCGGTTCCGTAAAGGATTTTGTCGCAATCGGAGATGTGCAAATTAAAGTTATCGGTGCCGACAATCAGGTACTCGACAGTGAAATACCCGTTAAACAAATGCTTGAACAAATTGTCGCAAAGCTTTCCGTTCCGCCGTTTATGTTGGGACTTTCTTGGTCGACGACCGAAAGAATGTCATCACAGCAAGCAGACGCTCTTACAACAGAGCTTACTTCTTACAGAAGAATTTTGACACCCGTTATCGAAAAAATCTGTTCTTTCTATCTCCGTCTTTGCGGCAACAGCAGTAAAGCGACAGTCGTATGGGATGAAATTACACTTCAAGATGCGGTTGAACAAGCTAAAGCTGACCTTTATTCAGCACAAGCAAAAAATCTTTCGGGAGGTGAACAAATTGATTAACAAATGTTATGCATCGACAAATTCCGTCGGTTTGCCGAGCGAAGCCGACATGGAACTTATCAATAAGTTTTCATTAAAGCCGTTGACGGCGGACGACGTTTTCGTGTTCTCTCTTAATCTTTGTGACAACGATATTGACCGTGATTTCGAACGTTTCAGCGAAGCTTCCCTTCATAAACTTCAAAAGCTTTTTGTCGGAAAAACAGGTATTCTTAACCACAGTATGAAAAGTGAAGACCAAGCTTGTCGTACATTTAAAACAGAGGTTGTTTATGACCGTGAAAAGCTTACCTCCGACAATAAGCCCTATATTTACTTAAAGGCTCAATGTTACACCGTGAGAAGCGAGAAAAACGATTCGCTTATCCGTGACATTGAAAGCGGAATAAAAAAAGAGGTCAGTATCAGTTGCAGTGCAAAGAAACGCATCTGTTCGGTTTGCGGCAAAAACGCTTGCCCGCACATTCCGGGGCAAGAATACGACGGCAAAATCTGTCACAAGATTCTCGATGAAATCACCGATGCTTATGAATGGTCTTTTGTAGCCGTTCCGGCACAAAGGCAAGCGGGTGTCACGAAATCAAAAAAGATTAAAAAGGAGAAAACTATGGAAAATATTCTTAAATCCATTAAAGAGAATAACGAGGTAACATTAAAAGGTGTCGAACTTTCACGACTTTGCGATTATATAAATTATCTTGAATCGGCAAGTGAAGACGGCAAAAAATACCGTGCTTATTTGGAAAACAAAGCACAAAAGGGCTTTGCGGTAGCACTTCCGTCACTTTCCGAAGAATGTATTCACGAAATTTTAAAATCGGTTTCCTCAAGTCAGCTTGAAACACTTTGTTCGGCATTGCACAAACAGGCAAGTAAAATCTTGCCGCCGGCTCCGCAGCTTTACAGCGAGAGCAAAGATATAAACAACAAACTTAATCAGGAATTTAAGTTTTAATTTAAAAAAGGAGATATAATTATGGCTATTTTTGAAACAATTAAACTTGATAAAGGACTTTATAACACAAAGAAAGGCTTTCTTAACGAGCTTGAAAGCATTGACCCGTCGGAAAATTACAAAGGTACTTCTCTTGAAGGGCTTGACGCCTTTGAACGTCAGTTGAAACGTTTTGACATTAAGGTTAAGGGTGCAAACAGTGACACTATCGACAAGTTTTTCTCAACGACCGACTCGGCTGCTCTTTTCCCCGAATATGTCGCACGTGCGGTATATCAAGGTGTGGAAGAAGCAAGTGTCGTTGACTCTGTCGTCGCAACAACAACGAACATTAACGGACTTGATTACAGAACAATCGCATCTGTTCCCACAAAAAGCGAAAAGCAGCTCAGCGACGTCGCCGAAGGTGTCGCAATTCCCGAAACGGTTGTTCACACACAAGAAAATCTCGTCAACCTTAAAAAGCGCGGCAGAATGCTTGTTGCATCTTACGAGGCTATCCGTTTTCAAAAGCTTGACCTTTTCACCGTAACACTTCGTCAAATCGGTGCATACATTGCACGTTCGCAATTCAACGACGCTGTAAATGTGCTTATTTCGGGTGACGGCAACAATAACCCTGCCGAAAAAGTTACAATGGCCGGTTCTTCGCTCGCATACACCGACCTCATTAACCTTTGGAACGGTCTTTCGCCTTATGAAATGAACACAATCGTCGCATCTTCCGACGTTCTTGTCAAATTACTTGCTATGCCAGAATTCAGAGATGCAAACGCAGGTCTTAATTTCCACGGAACAGGTGCAATGATTACGCCTTTCGGTGCAAAGCTTATTAAATCAACCGAGTTAACGGGTACCCTTATCGGACTTGACAAAAACTTTGCTCTCGAAATGGTTACTGCAGGCGGAATTCAAACGGAATACGACAAGCTTATTGACCGTCAACTTGAACGTGCCGTGATTTCACAAATTTCCGGATTTGCGAAAATCTTTGCCGACGCATCAAAGAGTATGTCGGCTAAATAAAAGGAGCGATACCTTTGATAAATGTTTTATCCGTTTCACAAATTCTTATTGATATGGGAATTTTAACGGTTGAAGAGTCAAAAAAAGCAATGCCTTTTTGTATTTCGGCTTGTTCGCAAATATCAAAACGGCTTAAATCGGATACTTTTGAAGACCGTCTTGAAGTGATTATGGCGTGTGCCGGTATAGCACTTCATAAATATACGCTGTTGACCGCAGCCGCCCCGAACGATTATTCATCGTTTAAGGCGGGTGACATTACCGTCAGCAAAACGCCGGCGGCAATGATTGAAAATGCCGTAAAATTCCGTGATGAAGCTTTGGCAAATGCCTCACCGTATCTTAAAGACGTCGATTTTGTTTTTGAGGCGGTGGACATTTGAACATTGAAAAAATTCTTTCGCGTTGCGGAAATTCGGTCTATTTAGGCGGAAGCGACGGTTGGCACAGTTCTTACTTTAAAGCTTTTATTCAGCCGTTGCGATACAAAACAAAGCTTTATATGGTAGGTGAACGTACACCGATAGGTAACAATCACAACGACGTTTATCTTTACATAGGCCCGCCTTCTCACGATTTGACAAAGCTCAATTCCACGTACAGAATTTACGATTTCGAAAAAACCGCGTTTTCAATAGACCGTGCCGAAAAAATTACGGTAAACAACGAGGTTGTGTATATTTGGGCAATTATAAGAAAAGTTGTGGAGGGTGATTTATGACATCTAATACAAATCTTGCGGATCAAATTATTACATCACTTAACGGCAGCGGCTTGTTTAATGACTGCAAAATCATCAAAAGTTTTACGAATAGGTCAAAGCCTACGCCTATCACAACACCTTTAATTGCCGTTTCGGTGAAAGGTTGCAAGATAAGTCCGAGAATAACCGAACAAAACGCTTCCGGTGACCCCGTCGAAACAAAAAAGCGTACAGTTCTCTCAACGGTTGCCGCAGACATCTATTTGCCGTATTCGGCAAGCGGTTCGACGGCACACACAATATTCGACAAAATCGCAACATATTTGATTTTCACCAAAGCTTACAGCATCACAGAATCCTCATTCGGTGAATTGTCATACGACTCGTCTTGCCAGGCAATCGTATTACACGGAGCCTTCACTTTTGAAAGCATCGTATCGGCATAAATTTCCATTCGGCTTTTGGGAAATGCTCTTAAACGGCATTTCCCAAAAGCTTTTTCTTTACACAACAAAAAGAGAAGGCTCAAAACGAGTCTTCTCTTTTGCTTTAAACATATTTGAATTTCCGTTAAACTTAATCGGCGTTTTCCAATTCGATTTGGTCAACGATTTCTTGCGGAACCGCTTCACCGTGTTTAACAAAGAGGATACAGATAAGTGAAAGAACAAACATAATCGGGCTGTAGTAGAACAGCGACAAATACGTACCGCTTATCATAGCAACAAAGCCGTATGCGATCGGAGATGCGATTTGACCGGAGAATGTTGCCGTATAGTAATATCCCGTGAATGTGCCGACTTGGTCAACACCGCCGATGTCAAGAACAAGCGGAAGCGTATTAACCGTTATATTCATACTTGCGAAACCGCCCAATACAAGAACGGGGTAAATAAGAATTTCAAGAATACCGATAATCTTTGCAAGTGCGTCGCCCAAAACAGCTACCGACTGAGCCTTAGTTGTAACATTGTTTTCTGTCAGTGTGTTTATGATCTTTGCAAGGTTGTCGAAATTAAAGTCAACGCTTTCATCGAAAGTTGTGTAGCTCTCGACATTTTCCTTTTGTGTGCCTTCAAGATATGCAACATATCCGTCCATTGTAAGAGCTTTTTCTTTCTTGAGATCGTTTGCATTGTTGAATTCGTTGATTTGGTCATTAAGTTCAACGTATTGCTTATTAAGTTGATTATAGGAGCTCATATTGAATCCGTCTTTTGCAATGAGAACATTGAAAATCATAAAGAATGCGGCAAACGCAACGATGAACAAAGCCAAACCGCCGAGGATTGTCTTTTTTCTTCCCAATTTTTTACCGATTTTACCGGCGGGAATTGCGGAAATACCGCTGACAAGACCGAACATTGTCATAAGGAGTGTTGTCTGGCTTGTTGTCAAGTGGAGAATTTCAGCGGCAAAGAGTGTGAAGAATGTTGTGATAGCATTCGTTCCGCAGAAAAGGAAGAAAAGACCGGCAAGCATAAATATAAGACTGCGTCTTCTTTCGGGTGAAAGCTTATTTGCTTTAGCCTTTGCTTTTTCGGCTTTACGGGCTTCTTTTTCGGCTTTAGCCCTTGCTTTTTCATCCATTTCCATATTCATTTCGGCTTGAACTTTAAGTCTGCTGTCGGGTTCTTTAACCTTTATAAGAACAACGAGCATACCGCAAACCATTACAACCGCGCCCAAAATGAAAACATACGGATAAATGATTTCTTCGTTAGTCGACGTAATTTCGGTTTTTGTAACCATTTCGTAAATGAAAGTAACGATTGTACCCGCAACCATACCGATAACGGAACCGGCACTGCCGACAAGGTTAATAATAGAGTTACCTTCCGAACGAAGTGCGGGAGGAGTAAGATCCGGCATAAGCGCAACAACGGGTGCACGCCACAAAGACATACCGAATACAAACAAGATGATTGCGAGCATTGTGAGTGACAAAGAACCGAGCTTCAAAGCCGCAAACGGAATCATTGTAAACAGCAATGCACAAATCGGAGCACCGAACACTATAAACGGACGGCGTTTACCGAGTTTTGAGTGACAACGGTCGGAAATTTTTCCGAAAGTCGGTTGGAAAATAACACCGAAGATGTTGTCGAAAGTCATAATGATACCGATAAATAACGGTACAAGTGTAATTCCGCCGCCTACATTAACGTCCTCGCCTTGAGCTGCGGCAAATTTCGCAAGGAAGGGAATAGCCTCGTTAAGCTTTGCGGAAAGCTGTGTAACCCAAGCGTTTTCGCTAAGCAAATGATTAAGAATTTTTGTGATGTACGGATCATAAATAGCCCAAGCTACCGATGACGCAAGAAAACCGAAGCCGGTTAAAATAGTGTTTTTAACGTTAAGCTTGCCGTTTTCTTTTTCGCAAAAAAGAGTTTGTGTACTCATATTAACCTCCTATATAACTTAAAATTATATGTACTGATTATACAATATTCTGCCCGTTTTTAACAAGGTTAAAATAAACTAAAATATATTTATTTTTTTGTACAGTGTGTCTATAATTTTTTCAGACTTTCTTTGATTTTACAAATTGAACTTTGAGAAACAAACAGATACAAAAGAATAAATTTGCAACGCTTTTTTCATCATCCGCTCTTACTTAATTAACCGATTTTTCATTCATAAAAGTCAGTGAAAAATTGAAAAATCCGTTCACATTCGTGAACGGATTTTTTTGAGTGTACTCTCCAAAAATAAATCCCGGATAGAATCAACCATTTTTAAGGAAACACCCATCTTCTAATGCACCCTATTCCAAGAATTATATTGGCAGACCTGTATTTATATCCACCCACACTTCACAGGACTGTTGGCGTTCTTTTTGCTGCCGTAAATACGTAGCACCTCCATAATAGAATTCGCGAATAAATCCATCCGCAATGTTTCTAGGAAACCCCAGTTCATACAGTGCTCTTTCCCGGTCTCTCTTCCGCTTTGTTCCTGAAACAATATAAATATTTTCAAGATAAATATTTTCCTCGCACCACCGAACAATTGCCTCATATTTATTGGCATAAGGATATCCAATTTCATACAGAATATCAACTAATGAGAAAGGTGCGATGAGATACGCCGCACTTGTGTGGCGATGATATGCACTACTGTGTCGTGATGATATACCATTGTTTTCGCAATGGATAAAAAAATCCTCGTTCCGAAGAACGAGGATTTTTTGGAGCTGCTAACCGGATTCGAACCGGTGACCTCGTCCTTACCAAGGACGTGCTCTACCGCCTGAGCCATAGCAGCATATTTATTTTTGCCTTGTTATTATACAGTCCTTCCGATTATTTGTCAAGAAAAAATGTAGGGTGGAGTAAGCTCCGCCCTACATTTTTTTATTTTTCAACTTTCGCCAAACACCTTATCAAACAAACCTCCGATATAAGAAGCAAAGAAAAGCTTAAAAACAGCAAGCCCGTTATTATCGCACCGACAACACTTGCTATCGCAAATTCGACGGCTAAAAGTATGAGTGAAAAGAGTGCCGTTCCCAATGCACTTATAAGCGAAACGCCGAGTGCATTTTCGACACATTCACAATCCGTTCGTTTTCTTGAAAGCGCAATTCCCAATAATGTCAAACCGATAAATCCGACACCTATTCCGAAAGCTACCCACAAAAAGACGGAAGGCACGGTAATTTCGGCTGATATTCTCAAGAATGCCGTTAAAATTCCTATTATTACACTGACAAAGCCCGCAATTCCGAGGCAGTCACATTTTCTGTCGCAAAACATTTATTTCACCTCCCCTATATTTTATGTTCCTTTCGGGGACAAGTGAATAAAAAAGCTGTTCCGCTTTTACACGAAACAGCTGATTTTACATATTAAGGAATTCCGAATCTCTCGGAACTACAAAATTTATCGCCTTTTCCAAAAGTTTAAATTCTCTTTCCGTTACATAAACGCACTCGCCGTCAACATTTACCGCCGCCGGTTTGACGCTTTCGATTTTTACCTTTTTACAACGTCTTACGGTAGTAATGTCAAGATCAAGATGTTTTCCGTTTTTATAAGTATCGAGAAGCGGTAAAAGTTTAAGCGGCCCTCTGTCACAGCGCAACATTACACAGTCAATCAGCTGATCGTTCGGCATGGCGTTCGGTGCCGCCATATATCCGCCGCCGTACCAACGTGAATTTCCTATATAACAGAAAAGATATTTGTCTTCGAAAACCTCGTTGTCGTCAATGGTAATTCTGAACTCGTTTTTGGTCTTGCCCTTAATGATACAGTAAAGAGCCGCAAGCGTATAAGCGACCTCACCGCTGACAGCGGGAAGTTTTTTGTAATCGGCTTGTTTCATACAAACCTCGGAATCAAGCCCCATTGCACATTCGTTTATGGCAACTCTGCCGTCCGTCTCTATAAGGTCGAGTTTTACGGGAACACCGTTTACGTGGTCGTCTATATTTGTGTTTTTACCGAAAAGGCGGCAAAAGTCATTGCCGGAACCCAAGGGAATATTTGCAACCTGACAGTTGGGATATTTATAGCAACCGTTAACCACCTCGTAAAGAGTACCGTCACCGCCGCAAGAATAAAAACGAACCTCGTCACCTTTTTTTGCCACTTCTTCAACATATCGCATACCGTCGCGGCTTGCCTTTGTCACATAAATTTCGGCATCAAGGTTATGTTCTTTTATGTACTTTTCTATAACCGGTATATATGCTTTTGCGGTTTTTCCTTTACCGGAAACAGGATTAACTATAAAACAATGTTTCATGGACACACCTCTGATTTCAGATTATTTGTAATACATATATAACTGACATTTTATCATACCGTTATATAACTTTCGACGTTTATCGGCTTTTCTGCCGAAGCACTGTTCAAAACTTTCGTCGGGACTGATAACATAATAAGCCCAGCCCTTTTCAGACGTAAAAATTTTGCCCATCGTTCTGTAAATATCTTCAGCCGACTTAATGTCGAGCATTCTTTCGCCATAAGGCGGATTACAAATAACCGTACCTTTTTCGCTTCTTCTCTTGAAGTCCTTTAAATCACGCTTGCACAAATCTATTTTCATTGAAACGCCCGCACGTCGAGCGTTCTCCTTTGCGATTTCGAGTGCATGAAAATCAATGTCGGAACCGTAAGCCATAAAGTCGGCGTCTTTTATAACCGAATCGGTCGCGCGTAACCGTTCTTGCTGCCAAGCCGACGAAGAAATGTTTTCAAATCTTTCCGCGGCGAACGAACGGCGAAGTCCGGGAGCGATATTCAACGCTTTCATCGCACCCTCGATTAAAATCGTACCGGAACCGCAAGTTACGTCATACAGCGTGTGGTAATGACGGAGATGTGCAAGGTCGGCCATTGCCGCGGCGAGAGTCTCCTTAATCGGTGCCGTATTCGCAACGGGACGGTAACCGCGTTTGTGAAGCCCCGCGCCCGACGTGTCAATAAACACCGTAACAATATCCTTCATTATCGAAAACTGAATTTGATGAACGGCTCCCGTTTCTTCGAACCAAGATATATTATATTTGCTTTTCAAACGTTCGACGATGGCTTTTTTAATAATCGCTTGGCAATCGCTTACGGAAAAAAGCTTTGAATTCAAAGAATATCCTTTTACGGGGAACGCGTCATATTTATTGAGCCACTGCTCCCAAGGAAGTTTTTTTACCCCCTGAAAAAGTTCTTCAAAAGAAGTTGCCTTAAAGTCGCCCATACGAATTAAAATTCTTTCGCTGTAACGGGAACAGATATTTGCACGGGCAAGAATGTTCTCGTCGCCCTCAAAATCGACTCTGCCGTTTTGTGCTTCGACATTTAAAGCGTCCATATCCCGTAATTCCTGTGCCACAAGCCCTTCCAAGCCCAAAAGACACGGTGCGGAAAACTTTATTTGCATATTATTTCTCCAGTACAAAAAAATCACATAATATCCATTATATTCATACAGTATAACTTTTTTAAAGCAAAATGTCAATAAAGCGAAATGTGAAACACCGTTGTAAAATCTTTCCGAAAAAAAGCCGACAGCTTTTTCTGTCGGCTTTCCTCTTATTCAAATACAACCGTCACGATACTTTTCGCGGGCAAATCAATTGTGCCGATTTCTCCGCTGTAAGTGTTTTCCATTTGAGATTCCTGAGTTGTGGTATAAACGGTCATTTTTTCCGCCTCGACCTCAAAATCAAGTTTTCTGCCGACGCCTTCGTTTACCGTAACGCAAACTATCTTACCGTCGGGAGTCAAATACGTTACGGCATTGGTTATGTATCTTGTGTAAACCGTATCGTTCTCCGTGGTCTTTTGAATATCGTTTATATTCTTTTTCGTTGAAATTCTGACGCTGCCTTCGGGAATAAATTTAGTATAGTGCGCCATTGCGTAATACCGCATGGGAATAATAATATCGTTTATTTCGGAATCCGCGGCGGCCAAAAGTCCGTCGGAATATTGTTTTCCGTCTTCGCCTACGGCAGTCCCGTTCACGCCCACCCAAGCAGTCCAAGAATTCGCATGTGTAAATTCAAGGTCGTTTGAAATAACTCTGGCTTGAAGCAACGCTCCGTCAATGGAATCTATCGGCGATGTACACGGAAGATGGCACCATTCGGACATTTCGATCTTCATATCGGGCATAGTTTCGTCGAGCCATTCGCCGAGCTTTGACTTGTTTTCGACAGAATCGTCCGACCAATAGCTGTGGTACGACAGCGTGCCTAAATACTGCTTGATTTCTTGATCGTTATACATATATTCGAACCACTCGTAAAGGCGATGTCCGATTTCGGCGGATTCGGGGCCGGAAAGTTTAACCGGAAGATTTTTTTCTTTTATCTTTTCGATACAAGCCTTGTATATGTTGTAAATATCCTCCGAATTATAAAAACAGCCTTCTTGACCTTGATTAACATCTTTCACGCCCCAAGACCAGTTCGGCTCGTTTATGGGACTTACGTATACGGTTATACCTTTTTCGGTCAATCCCTTTTCTTTTACGAAATATTCCGTAATCGTCATAAGATATTCCGCATAAGCCTCGTACTGATTGGGGGCTAAGTTGCTAACCCACCATTCTTCGTTTCCGTATGCCATTCCGTTTTTTGTCATTGAAAAGTGGGCGGAATTCGCAAAAAGCACAACCGTGTCGACGTTTCCGCAGGAAATTGCAAGGTCGAGCATTTTCTGTGCATTGGCATCACGTGAAAAATCGTACTCATACTGACCGCTTTCTTTATTGTAATAATAAAAGCTTTCGGTTCTTCGCCAAGGGTCAGAAATTTTCGTGTTCGGATTATCCGCCGAACCGGCACCGATATTATAACGGTAAATATTAAGTCCCAGTCCCTCATCGCCGTAAAGAAGTTTTATAATTTCTTCGGCGTTTTCATTATCTCCGGCAATTTGAGACCACCAGCAAGCAGAAGCACCCCAGCCGTCGAAAGTCTCATATTTTTTGTCGGCATCAATCGAAATTTTCAAGTCGGCTGTTTGCGACTTCTCTATAAACCATTTGGAATTCCATAAAATTTTATTGCCGAAAATTCCCAAAATCAAAAGAGTTGCCGCCAAAACGACGGCAACCGCCGAAATGATAACCTTTTTCAATTTCTTTTTATCCTTACACTTTTCCATATTCTTCTCCTATAAAAAAGGCGGGGTTAAATCCCCGCCGTATTAACTTTTTTAATCGCAGTCGGGTTCAATAAGACCGTAGCCGCCGTTATTTCTCTTGTACACTACGCAAATTCCGTCGGTTTCGGCGTTACGGAACATATAGAATTGATGTCCGATTAGGTTCATTTGCAAAATTGCCTCCTCAACCGTTTCGGGCTTCAAAACAATGCTCTTTGTTCTCACAAGCTCAAGCTCGTCCTCGTCGGTATCAACCGCTGCCACGTCGTCAAAAGAAACGTCACGAAGTCTTTTTTCGAGTCTTGTTTTGTTCTTTCTTATTTGGCGAATGATAGTATCAACGCATTTGTCAAGTGCTTCTTCCAAATCGTCACTGCGTTCTTGAGCACGGAATATCATACTGTTTTTCGTAAGAGTAATCTCACAAACCATAGTATTCTTTTCCGCAGTGGCAGTGATTTTTGCCGTTGCATCTTTTCCGAAAAACTTCTCAACTTTCAAAAGTTTTTCTTCTGCTCTCGCTTTAAAGCTTTCTCTTGGTGTACATTTGCGTCCGATTATTGTAATATTCACAACGACATCTCCTTTGCGTCTGTTTTGAACAAATATTTTTGTTCATTTACAGTATAGCACAAATGCACATAAAAATAAATAGCTTTATTAAATTTTTATTGATAATTTACAAATTGTTTATAAAATCGCGGTTTTGTGACGAGTTACGTGACAGCCGACGTTTACCGCAACGGGAAGTCCCGCAATGTGCGTAGGTGCTTTTTCGATATTCACCGCCAAAGCCGTTGTGTTTCCGCCGAAGCCCTGCGGTCCCACATTCGTTTTATTAACCTCGTTGAGAATTTCGTTTTCCAGTTCTCTGTAAAATTCGTCGTCATTTCGTCTGCTCACCGGTCTGCAAAGTGCTTTTTTGGAAAGAATCGCACATCCTTCGAAGTCACTGCCGATACCGATACCCAACACTATAGGCGGGCACGGATTTCCCCCTGCCTTTTTAACCGTTTCCACAACAAACGCGACAATATCGTCTTTTGTCGCAGACGGTGTAAACATTTTAATACGGCTCATATTTTCGCTGCCGAACCCCTTAGGTGCAACGGTTATTTTAACTTTGTCGCCGTCGACTGTTTTCGTATGAATAATCGCAGGTGTGTTGTCGCCGGTGTTTAATCTTCTCAACGGATCTTCGACAACGGATTTTCTCAGCAAGCCTTGTGTATAGCCTTGCCTTACGCCCTCGTTTACGGCATTTTCAAAACCGCCGCCGACAAGATGAACGTCTTGTCCGATTTCGACAAACACCACAGCCATTCCCGTGTCTTGACAAATCGGAATATCAAGCTTTTCGGCACTGTCAAGATTTCTCAGCAAATCACTCATTATGCTTTTCGGCAAATCTTTTTGTTCGTTATTCAAGCCGCATGAAATACACCGCACCAAATCCTCCGGCAAACTTTTGTTGGCATCAATGCAAAGTTCTTTAACTGTCCTCGTAATTTCAGAAACGTTTATCTCTCTCATAAATTTTTAATCCTTTAAAAACAAAAGGGCAGAAAAACTGCCCTAAAATTATTATCTGTTTCCCTTACGGTAGCCGGTGTTTCCGCCTCGGCGATCGGAATTTCTCTTAATGTCGCTCATTTTGTCTTCGCTTTGAGCTTTGAATTTTGCCATCATATCTTCAAAAGACATCGGTGCCGACTGTTGCGGCTCATCTGTCTGAGAATCTCTCCAGCCACGTGAGTTGCCCCTATTTTGCGATCTCGGTTTTCTTTCCGGCTTCGGTTTATCCGCATCCGGCAAAGCCTTTTTAATCGAAAGGCTCACCTTACCCTTTTCGTTTATTTCGATAACTTTAACCTTAACTTTATCTCCTTCGGCAAGATGTTGCGAAATGTCGCTGACGTATTCACTCGCCACCTCGGAAATATGTACCATTCCGGTAGTACCGTTTTCGAGCTTTACAAAAGCGCCGAAATTTGTCAAACCTGTCACTGTTCCTTCATAAACAGAGCCAATCTCAACCTGCATAAAATGCATATCCTCCCTAGCCTTTAAGCACCGGGCGTAACATCATAGAACACCTTTTCACCCGGCATAACGTATCCGAGCTTTTCACGAGCGATTTTCTCTATGTAATCACTCTTGTCATCATTGTCGACAACAGCTTGAAGCCTTGCGTTTTCGGCAAGCTGTTCTTCGTAAACGGCGTTCTTTTCCGTCAGCACCTCGCGGCGTTCTTTGATTTCAAGTCTGTATCCCACTAAGGTTATGACAAAATAACCGATAAGCAAGAAGAGACCGAGAGTAAGGATAAAGCTGTGCTTACTTACGTTCAAACCGAAGCTTTTCTTTTTCTTTGCCACTTCTTACACATCCTTTTTTTCAAAACTGCCGCTTTTCGCTTTTTTAACTCTTAAATTATACAACAACTGTCTGTCGACTTTCAAGAGAAATTTTGATTTATTTTTTACTTTTTGCACCTTTTTATGACTTTTCTTTATTTTCCTTTTGAAAAACCGGAAAAGTTTTCCAATCGGAAAGAAAATCACTTTAAAAAGCTTCCCGAAAAACGACTTTATGAACGCAACCGTTTTTTCACTTAAAGAATATACCGCCGCGCCCAAAGAAAAATAATACGCCGCAAAGCCGATGCACCCGCCCAAAATCAAATATCCTCTGATTTCGCCCTCATTCACCGTAAGACAAAACAAAAAAACGCAAAAGCAAAGCACCGTCGAATAAAGAATGTCGCAAATCACAAAAGCGGCCTTTCCCTTTGATATGCACATACGAATAATGCGAAAAACATCGTATACGGCTCCCATAATAAAGCCGAACCCCAAAGACAAAAGGAAATTTCCCGTCTGCCGTGCAAGACTCAGACTGTACAGATAATCGGTCATCGCAGCACCTTACTGAAAAAGCCCTGTGCTTTCGGTCGAACGTCGGTATATGTAACGGACGAAATTTCTCCGTCTATCATCAACTCGCTCTGTTCGAGATTTAACCGTGTTATATGCAAGTCCCATCCGCGAACGGTAAGCTCGCCCATTTGCGTAACGGCGACAATAGTCTGTTCGTCGAAAGATTCGATATCGGTAACACCTGAAACCGACATTTTCTTTCTGTCCTCCATAATAATGTTGTGCGGCATTTTCGGAATGTTTTTTTCTTCTGGAATCATAGTAAGCCTCCGTTTTAACTTTTTAATAACAAATATGTCTGTTTATACAATTATATTCTTGTTTAAATCGCTTTTATGTGATAAAATGTCTGTATCAGTGTAATTTAAGAGGTAACATTTTGAAAATAGGTAATGTTGAAATAAAAGGGAAGGCCGTCTTAGCGCCAATGGCGGGCGTTGCCGACAGAGCTTTCCGTGAGCTTTGCGTAAGCTACGGTGCATCATACGTCGTAAGCGAAATGATCAGTTCCAAGGGCGTGTCGATGGGCGACAGAAAATCAAAGGATTTATCGTTTATTTCCGACCGTGAGCGTCCCGCCGCCGTGCAGATTTTCGGAAACGATCCGCTGACGATGGCAAAAAGCGTAGAGCTTGTTATGGCATCTCATCCCGAAATCATCGACATAAATATGGGCTGTCCCGCGCCGAAAATCATATCGGGCGGAGCCGGTGCCGCCCTTTCGAAAAATCCCGAACTTGCGGAAAAAATCGTAAAAGCCGTTGCGGATGCTTCACCCGTCCCCGTCACCGTAAAAATCCGTGCCGGATGGGACTTTGACCGCATAAACGCAGTGGAAATGGCAAAAAGAGCCGAAAATGCCGGTGCGGCGGCAATATCCGTACACGGCCGTACAAGAATGCAAATGTACGCACCGCCCGTCGATCACGAACTGATAGCCGACGTAAAAAGAGCCGTTTCCGTCCCCGTTATTGCCAACGGTGACATTACGGACGGCCATACCGCCGCGAAAATGTTTGAAGACACAAATTGCGACCTTGTTATGATAGGACGCGGTGCTTTGGGCAGACCGTGGGTTTTTTCTCAAATCAACGCATTCCTCGAACACGAAAGAATTCTCCCCGAACCGCCGGTGAGCGAGAGAATGTTGGTAATGATAAATCATATAAAAACGCTTTGCGAGTACAAAGGCAGCCGCATCGGTATGCGTGAAGCACGCAAGCACGCCGCTTGGTACACAAAGGGGCTTCGCGGTGCCGCAAAATACAGACAGGAACTCAGCACTCTCGAAACAATAGAACAGCTTGAAGAAATCGCCTTTAAAATTTGTACGGACAACGCTTAACGGGAAAGTGAAAAAAATGACGGTTAAAAATTTCATCGAACTTTTTAAAGAAAACTCAATACTCACCTCTTATAATTGTGACGAAAGCCTACTCGTTGAGCATATTTCATATAACTCACGCGACGTCAAAGAAAACACGGTTTTCGTCTGTAAAGGTATTCATTTTAAAGAACACTTTTTGCACGACGCCATACAAAAAGGTGCGGTGTGCTATGTTTCCGAAAAAGAATACGACGTATCCGTTCCGTGCATTTCGGTAAGCGATATACGTCTTGCTTTGGGACTTATGGCAAACGAATTTTACGGCTATGCGCACAAGAATTTGCGTCTTGTCGGAATAACCGGAACAAAAGGCAAAACGACAACGGCTTATTTTTTGAAATATATTTTCGACGAATATTTAAAGCCGAAAAACAAAAAAAGCGGACTTATGTCATCAATAAACATTTATGACGGTATAGTCGACGAAGAAAGCACACTCACAACTCCGGAGCCGTTTGAACTTCACCGTCATTTCGACAATGCCGTCAAAAGCGGACTTGACCTTTTTACAATGGAGGTCAGCTCACAAGCGTTGAAATACGGACGGGTTTTCGGAATAACTTTTGATATAGGCTGTTATCTCAACATCGGAATAGACCACATAAGCGCCGTTGAGCATCCCGATTTCGAAGATTATTTCAACTCGAAAATGAAACTGTTTTCTCAGTGCAAAACGGCTGTGATAAATCTTGATACCGACCGAAGCGAAGATGTTTTGCGTGCATCGGCAAATGCGCCGGAAGTTATTACGTTCAGCACATTAAACAGCAATGCCGACGTTTACGGATACAACATACACAAGGAAAATTCTTCAACGGTTTTCTCCGTTCGCGGCAAAACCGTTTCGGGTGATTTTGTCCTTAACATTCCCGGACTTTTTAACGTAAGTAACGCTCTTTGTGCCATTGCCGTCAGCGAAAAGCTCGGAATTGACGTGCAAAGTATTCGCACGGGACTTTTAAACGCACGTTCGGACGGCAGAATGGAGCTTTACGAAAGCCATGACAAAAAAATTTCGGTAATCGTAGACTATGCACACAACAAATTAAGCTTTGAAAATCTTTTCGACTCGGTAAAAAAAGAATATCCCGACAAAAAAATCACCATAGTGTTCGGCTGCCCCGGAAACAAGGCAATCGTCAGACGAAAGGATATGGCTGAGGTCAGCGGCAAAAACGCCGATATGATTTATATAACCGAAGACGATCCCGCCGAGGAAAACCTTTCGGATATATGCAGTGTAATCGCAGGCTATATTGACGGTGTCGGTGCAAAGGGCAAATACGAAATAGTCCTTGACCGCGGCGAAGCCATTAAAAAGGCCGTTGAAAACGCCGCCGAAAAAAGCGTAATTCTTTTAGCCGGCAAGGGTGCCGAAACCCACCAAAAAAGAGGGCTTGTATTAGAGCCTTACGAGTCGGATGCGTTCTTTGCGAAAAAATATTTAAAAGAGTATGACGAAAGGAACAAAGTGTGATGGATATCAAAAAAGCCGCAAAGGTTATAATAAAAATTGCACCCTTTATTACCGTTACCGCAGGTGTTTTAAACATTGCTCTTTCAAAATATGAGGAATCACGCGGGATTTATTCAAGACAGTTTTCCGAAATCGAAGACGAATTGAAGGCAAAAATCGAAGAGGTGAAAAAGACAAATGGCAACTGAAAAAAACAAGATTTTAAAAACAGCATTGGGCTACGGCATCGGTGCCGTGGGACTTGATTTAAGTTACGGTATGTTTTATTCGTATCTTTCATATTATCTTTCAAGCGTTTTGGGATTACAGGAGGGCTTTTTGCTTTTAATAACTCCCCTCGCACGTATTTGGGACGGCATTAACGATCCCATGATGGGAACAATCGTTGACAACACACGCACAAAGCACGGTAAATACAGACCTTGGATTTTAATCGGTGCCGTGTGCAACGCCGTTGTTCTCTTTCTTTTGTTTACGTCGTTCGGTATGAGCGGACTTCCGCTTTATATCTATATCGCCGTTATGTATGTCCTTTGGGGTATGACAAATACAATGGCGGATATTCCGTATTGGTCAATGGTGCCGTCGTTTACAAGCGAAGAAAAAGAGAGAAATCTTGTTGCGACGGTTGCACGTACGTTTTCCGGTATCGGTCAAGGTATAATTTCAATACTTACGCCCATTATTTGCCCCATGCTTTCAAGCGGTATGACGGACGAAAAAGGATACAGTGCCGTCGGTTTTTCCCGCTGGGCAGGAATTTGCGGAATCGCACTCGTTTTCTTTGCACTCGTTTGCGTGCTTGTCACGAAAGAGACAAACGTTGTTTACGGAGAGAAGAAAAAATTCAGCCTTAAACAGATTTTTACCGTTATCAAAAGCAACGACCAGCTTGTCGTATTTATAATTTTCGCCATGCTTTCGAATGCGGGTTGGTATTTAACAAGTTCAACGGCAGTTTATTATTTTACGGATTCTTTGGGCGATCCCAAATTGCAGTCGCTTTTCCAAACTATCGGCACCGTCGGTTCCGTTCTCGGACTTTTGGTTGTCCCGATTCTCACAAAATGGTTTTCCAAGAGAACAACATATACAATTTCAATTTGTTCTGCTATAATAGGTTATGTTCTTATGCTTATAACGGGGCCGGTTTTAAAACTTAATCCCGTTGTTATGGATGTCTGCTATATTTTGGCATCCGTCGGCGTTTCGTCAATGTTCGTTTCACAGACAATTTTCCTTGCCGATATTGTCGACTACGGCGAATATAAAAACGGAACAAGAAGTGAAAGCATCACTTTCTCCATGAAAGGCTTTTTGCAGAAAATGGCATATACCGTTCAAACGCTTGTTCTTTTCGGCGGACTCGGCATTATGAACTACAACGCTCAAATAACAGCCGACAAAACCGTCAACGATTTCACAAAAAGCGGCATCGGAATTATTTGCTTCGGTATTCCGATTATTTTCTTTACCGCTTCTCTTATTGTTTTCAGAAAGAAATTTAAAATATACGGTGAGCTTGCCGACAAAGTTCACGACTGTATTATAAAAAAAAGAATGTCTGAAAAGACAGAATAGAGGTATATTTATGAAAAAGGATTTACAGTTTTATCAAATCACGGACTTGCATCATTATGCCCGTGAGCTTGGTACAGAGGGAAAAGCATTCGAAAGAATCCAGCTGTCCGACCAAAAGTGTCTTGCGGAAACGGGTGCGATGATTGATGCTTACTTTGACAAAATCATAGCCGATACGGAAACGGATATCGTATTGATTACCGGTGACGTTACGTGCAACGGTGCAAAGGAAAGTCATCTCGATTTAATTCCGCGAATTCAGCGTTTGAAGGATGCCGGCAAAAAGGTCTACCTTACAACAGGTACTCACGACTACTATTGGGAAAAGGGAAACGGCACCGGAAAAGCCGAAAAATGTGTCGGTGATAAGATACTCACCGCAACACGCACGGAGCGTGAAGAACTTTTAGAGTTATATCACGATTTCGGACTTAACGAAGCACTTTCGATACATAAACCCAGCCATTCGTACAGCGTTCAGTTGCAAGAAGGTTACAGACTTCTTTGCCTTAACGACGATGGCGACGAGTTTTTCTGCGGTTATTTCGACGACTGCCTTGAATGGATCAAGGAACAAATTGACGACGCTCACGCAAACGGCGACTATATTTTTGCCGTAACTCACCACCCGGTGTTGCCGCCGAACGCATTTTATCCGCTTTTCAGCAAACGCGATATGCTCGGTGATTACGAAAAGACGTCCGAATTTTTAGCCGATAACGGTGTTAAGTTTATCTTTACAGGTCACACTCACATGATGAATATCGCAAAAATCACCACAAAGAAGGGTAACGATTTTTACGATATCAACACGTGCTCCGCAGTAGGTTATCCGACAGCTATGCGTAAAGTAAAGATGACCGATACACAAGTTTTCATCGACAGCGTCCAAATCGACGATTTCGATTGGGACTTGAAGGGAAAGACCGTAAACGAATATACAAAAGACAACTTCCTTGAATTTCTTAACGCAATCGCGGACTCAATGGCTTATGACATTGATAAGCTTGCCGAACTTTCAACCTCTTTCAGTATGACACCCGAACAGATTTACAAGTTAAAGCCGATACTTGTTCCGTTCGGAAAGTTCTTACAAAAAGCTACATTCGGCACAATAGGAAAGGTTTTTGTACTTAACAAATACATTGATCCGTCCATCAAGAACAGAAACTTCAAAGATTTCCTCTTGGAAGTTGTTACAAATATGTATGAGGGCGACGAACCCTATACTCCGGACACTCCGGAATACAAAGCACTGTCGGCACTTTTCAACAAGCGTCTGAAGAAAGTGCTTAAACTCAAAAAAGGTACTGAAAACATAGCACAGCTTATCGACGTCATTCTCGACGGTGTACTTTACGATGCACCGCCGTCGGACTGGCGCGGAACATTCAGCAAATAACAGACAAAAAGCGGTAGATATTCTACCGCTTTTTTCATTTTAACAATTGCTTGTCATATTCCTTTTTATATGCTCATAAAATAGGTTGAAGTGTAAAGGGAGCTCTTAACTCCCTGATTAAAAAGGAGAGATAAGAATGGAATTAAATGCTCATAAAGATACCTTTTCTGTTTGTGAAACAGCATTTCAAGGAAGTGTTGAGCACCCTATTGATTATGATATTACCCTGCCGGAATATCTACCCGACATTGTAAGAGTCCTCCGCTGTACAGCCACTCCGGGAGTGCAGTCCCACCAGATTACAGGTGACAGAATAACCGCCGAATGTGATTGTCTTGTACGTGTTCTTTATGTCTGCGAGCAAGGAAAAATCCGATGTTTCGAACAAACGCTTCATTTCGGCAAACAGCTTGAACTTCGCAGCACCGACAATATCACCGATATTTTTGTCGGTGCCAAAACCGATTACGTCAATTATCGTGTTTCGGGAATACGCAAACTGGAAATACACGGTTGTGTCTCCGTTTTTGCGAGAGCTTTTACGGCTAAAGAGCATGAATACATATCAGATGCCTCCGGTGACGGCATAACGGCACGTTGCGAAAAGCAAGACGTCTGTGATCTCATATCGCTTACCGAAAAGGCTTTTTCCGTAAGTGAAACTTGCGAAACGACAAGCCCGTCGAGTTCCGTTGACAGCATCGTTTCCTCCTGTGCCTGTGCCGTAATTGATGAGCTGAAAATCATTTCCGACAAGTTTTTTCTAAAGGGCGAAATGATTGTCCACATAACGTATTCATCGGGCGACGACTGTGAAATATATACCTTTGATACAAGCGTCGGACTTAATGAAATCATTGAAGTTCCGCTTATTGACGAAGGTGCTGTCGTCGATGCATCTCTTTCGGTAATCGGACTTGATGTCCGTCCCAAATTCGATGCTGTCGGTAACAAGAGCCTTATTGATATTTCGGCAACGCTTAATCTGTCGGCATTCGGATACAAGAACCGTACCGTCACCGTGATTAAAGATGCCTATTCGACAAAGTACGAAAGCGAATTGAAAAAATCAAATATCTATGTTCATTCTTTAGAGGACACTCTTGACGATGTTTTCCTTTGTCGCGGTACAGCAGAGCTTAAAACAACGGGTGTATCAAAAGTTTTAAGTTTTTTGTGCGGCGATATTACAGCGGCTTTTTCGCTGCGTGAAGACGGTATCGCCGTAAACGGAGAAATAACGGCGGACATTATTTACGAAGATTCGAAGGGCGACGTCTGTTTTGCCCAACGTCAAATTCCTTATGAATACAGCCGCCCTATAATTTCGTCAAATGCCGTTCTTACTTGCCGTCCCGTTTGTAATATCACCGCATTCAGTTTCGTTATGGGTGAAGCCGATACACTTGATGTAAGGGCTGAAATCAACATTCACGGATTTATTTTCCGTGAAGAAGAAAAAATTATTACAAATGACATTGTTATTCATACGGACAGAGCGAAAACGGTAAATGCGGCGGCTCTTACCGTTTATTTTGCCGACTGCGGCGAAAGTATTTGGGATATTGCCGAAAAGTTTAACACTACGGTTGATGCCGTTCTTCGTGAAAATCACATTTCGGACGGCGTCCTTGACAAAAAATGCAAATTACTTATACCGAAAATATAAAGGGGTGATTTTTTATGAGCAACAGTAGTATTTACAATGATATTGCAATTCGTACCGGCGGTGATATTTATATCGGAGTCGTAGGTCCCGTACGCACGGGCAAGTCAACTTTTATTAAGCGTTTTATGGACACCGTCGTTCTTCCGAATATGGAAAACGATTCCGTGCGTGAAAGAGCCACCGACGAATTGCCCCAGTCCTCCGCCGGACGCACCATTATGACAACGGAACCTAAATTTATACCCGAAAACGCCGTAGAGATCACTCTCCCCGACAATGCACGGTTCAACGTCAGAATGATTGACTGCGTCGGCTATATTGTTCCGAGTTCTTTGGGATACATTGAAGGTGACGGGCCGAGAATGGTTCGTACACCTTGGTTCGAGGAAGAAATACCGTTTAACACGGCGGCTGAAATCGGCACGAAAAAAGTTATCACGGAACATTCGACAATCGGACTTGTCGTTACAACGGACGGCAGTATAAGTGACATTCCGCGTGACGAATACGAGGAAGCGGAAGCACGTGTCGTTTCGGAATTAAAAGAGTTAAATAAACCGTTTGTAGTGCTGTTAAACTGTATGTATCCCAACGGTGACAATGCCCAAAACTTAGCCTCCGATTTATCCGGCAAATACGGTGTCCCCGTTATTCCCGTCAACTGTCTTGAGCTCAACGAAAAAGAGATAAAAGAAATCATAACACAAATTCTTTTTGAATTTCCCGTCAAAGAAATCGGTATTGATTTCCCGATGTGGCTCGTCGGTCTGTCTGAGGACCATTGGCTTAAAAAGGCAACCTTCAAAAGTGTTTTCGACTCTATAGACGACGTGAATTTTGTGCGTGACATAAGCGTTATGACCGACTCGCTTTCAAAGTGTGAGCATATCACGGCGGCTCGTATCGGTAAAATGGATTTAAGCGTGGGCAGTGCTTGGATTTCGGTCGAAATGAACAGTGATTTATTCTATAAAATCCTTGAAGAATCAACGGGACTCGAAATCGAAAACGAGCAAGGACTTTTAAACTGCCTTCAAGAGCTTTCGAAAATCAAAAAAGATTACGAACGCATTAAATCCGCACTTGATGAGGTTGAGTGTACCGGCTACGGAATCGTTATGCCGACCATTGACGAGCTTACGCTCAACGAACCGGAAATTGTAAAACAAGGCGGAAAATACGGCGTTCGTCTGTCGGCATCGGCTCCGTCAATCCATATGTTGCGAGCAAATATTCAAACCGAGGTTGCTCCCGTCGTCGGCAGTGAAAGTCAGTCGGAAGAACTTGTGCGTTATCTTCTTCAAGGCTTCGAGGAGGATCCGACGAAAATATGGGAGTCGAACATTTTCGGCAAATCTCTCAACGAGCTTGTTAACGAAGGACTCAGAAATAAACTTTATCATATGCCGACGGATGCACGAATGAAATTTCAGGAAACACTCGAAAGAGTTATCAACGAAGGCTGTAACGGTCTGCTGTGTATTATTCTTTAAATTTTCCGTCGGTTGAGTCTGCGTTGCAATAGTACAAAAACACAAAAACCGCAATTCCTCGTAAAAGGAGTTGCGGTTTGTTTTGTTATCGTTCAAAAACGTTTTGATATTTTAAATTGCGTTGTTTTTACAGCTTTTCACCCGTTTCGCCGTTTAATATATCTTTATAAACGGCTCTGTACGTGCTTGAAATATATTTATCAATATGAAGCGAGCCGAAAAACCATTTCTTGTAGTTGCAATTTCCCGACAGTTCTTCGAAATATGCGTTCAACGCCGTCACGCTGAGCATAGTGTTTTCGTTAAGGTTAATAAAATCTTTCACCTTAAACGGCGGCTCGTGAGTAATTATTATGTCAATATTATATCCCGCTATTTCAAGGTTTTCCGCACCCTCAAGCAGTTCTTCCTGAGTCGGTATTTCATCCTTTGACCACGAATTTACATCTTTGCGTATATCAATGTCGGCACTTTCTCCGCCGCCCATAGTAAAAATCTTTTTTCCCTCGATTTCGAAAACCTGACCGCGTAAAAGATGATAAAGATTACCGTAAATTTTATGCACTTTTCCGCCGTTCCACTGGCTTATTTCATAATCGTTGATAAGGTTAAAATTTTCGTGAGTTCCGTCTATGAAGCAAATATTGTATTTTCTTTTTCCGAGAGAATGTAAAAAATACTGTTCGAGGCGACTGTTGTCCCACATAAAGCCGAAGTCACCGCAAATTATAAGGGTATCCCCTTCCTTCAGTTTTCTCAAATTCCACTTTGAAAGACGCCCACGGTCGCCATGCGTATCGCCTGTAATATAAATCATAAAAAATTCCTTTTTCTTATTGGATATTCATTTTAAATGTGCTATACTTTTATTGTAATACGAACTCTTTATTTTTTCAAGTAGGTGATTATTTTGAAAAAGGCAATTTCGATTATCCTTGCTGCAATTATAATTCTTTCATCTTTTACCGTAGGGGCAAGTGCCTCTTTTAATTCATTGATTGACGTTGAAGCCGACATTGTTCTGCTTGTCAACACGGACAGTGACACGGTAATTCTCGACAAAAACGCAGACAAGCACAGTGCCCCCGCTTCTCTTACGAAAATTGTCACTTGTATGCTTGTACTTGAAAACTGTTCCGATTTAAACGAAATGCTCACATGTAAAGCGTCCGATATTGACGGACTTTATGCGCAAAACGCCGCAACCGTAGGTATTCTCGCAGGGGAAACATTGTCCGTCAACGACCTTCTTTACTGCTTAATGCTTCCTTCCGCTGCCGATGCCGCCAACATTCTCGCTTCTTACATCGGAGGTGAGGGCGGAATTGAGGCTTTTGTCGGTATGATGAACGATTTTGTTAAAAAGCTCGGTTGCGAAAATACGCACTTCATTAACCCTCACGGTCTTGATGAGGACGGCAGTGCTTACACAACGGCAAACGACCTTTATAAAATTACAAGATACGCTTTACAGAACTCAACTTTTAAAAAGCTTGTCGGCACCGTTTCTTATCAAGTACAGCCGACAATAAAATATCCTCATATCAGATATCTTAACAATACAAATAAAATGATGAATTCCGCTTACCGTGATTATTACTGCAGTTACGTTACGGGCGTTAAAACCGGCACTACCGCACTTGCGGACCACTGTATCATTACAACAGCTTCGAAAAACGGATACAATTACCTACTCATCGTAATGGGTGCCCCTCAATATGATATCGACAATGACGGTGTCCCCGAAAACGTAGCACTTACCGAAAGCAAAAGAATTTACGAATGGGCATTCGACAATATCGTCCTTACAAAAGTTACCGATAAAACCGACGTTGTAACGGTTGTAAACGTTCTCTATAACAGCAAAGTTGACCATGTGCGATTGGTTCCGGCAGAAGAAATATCAACACTTGTTCCGTCGGGAACACAGACAGGCAGTCTTACGGTGCGTCCCATTAAAGAACTTACCCCGACGGAAATCGAGGCTCCCGTAAAGAAGGGTGACGTTCTCGGCAAGGCGGAAATTCTTTACGGTGACACGGTTATCGGCACGGTTGACCTTGTCGCAGCGGAAAATGTTGAGCGAAATATGTTTTTGTGGATCGGCTCGGTAATAAAAAATATTTTTAAAACCGTCGTATTTAAAATACTGATAGCCTTGGCGATAATTCTTGTAATCATATACATTTTACTGATTATCAGAAAAAAGCGCATACGTGCAAAACGCAGAAAAATAAAAATGATTAAGGGATAGTAACATAAAAATAGATAAGAGGTGTTTTTATGGCAAATTCAAAATCGCTTGTACGTGTTAAATCTCCCGAAAGTCTCGGAGTAAACACAAAGATTGTCAACGAGTTTTTGAAATCGGCAGAGGAAAAGAACCTTGAATTTCACAGCCTTATGGTTGTAAGAAACGGCAAAGTCGCAATAGAATGGTATAACGAGCCGTTTTCGAAAGATTCTACACACGTCGTCTATTCCGTCAGCAAATCGTTTACCTCAACCGCAATAGGCTTTGCAATCGACGAAGGACTTTTGACGCTTGACACAAAGTTTTTTGACGTTTTTCCCGAAATTGTTCCGAAAAAGCAACACGAATATTTTGACAAGCTGACAGTCCGCAATCTTTTGAGAATGTCGGGAGGAAAACAGCCGAGCATTATTGCCGACAAGTCGAAAATAGATTGGTTGGAGGATTTTGTCAACTCGCCGTGGGCATTTGAACCGGGCGAGAAATTCCTTTACATAAATGAAAATTTCTATGTTTTATCGGCAATGATTAACCGTCTTACCGGTGTAACACTCCGTCAGTATCTTACGCCTCGCCTTTTTGAACCGTTGGGTATAGATTTTCCGGAGTGGGAAACAGACAGAAACGGAATCGAAGCGGGCGGCTGGGGGCTTTACCTCAAGACCGAAGACCTTGCTAAATTTACGCTTTGTTATCTGAACGGCGGCAAGTATAAAAACAAACAGGTAATTCCGAAAAATTGGACAGTTGAAGCTACCGAAAAACAAATCGACAACAGCTATAACCGTCCCGGAACCGAAGCTTCCGTCGGCTACGGCTACGGTTTTTGGAAAAATAAATTCAGCGAAAAATCTTTCCGTGCAGACGGAATGTTCTGTCAATTCGGCATAGCATTTCCCGAACACAATGCGGTGGTCGTCGTAACGTCGTCGATTCCCGTTGAAGAAGACGGGCTTGTTCAAATATTCAATTATTTCCCACGAGCATTTGAAGATATTTCCGAGGAAAATGAAGCGTTGGCTCCGGCTTATATCGAAAAGCCCGTCATTAACGAAAGACCGGCAACGGAACAAATTGTCGATAACCGATACATAAAATTCAAAAAGAAAATTCTTTTGAATCTTGTCGGTTTCCCTCTCAGCGTTTTACCGATTGCGGTTACGTATATGCTTTCCGAAAAAACGGGCAACATAGATATGGTTAAGTTCCGTTTTGATGATAAGCAGTGCACATTCCAATGGAATGAGGGCGAAGCGATGAATACAATTCCCGTGGGGCTCGACGGACATTACCGATACGGAAAAATGCACCTTGCGGGACTTGATTTTACCGTTTGCTCGAATGCAACTTGGCTTGACGAAAACAACTTGCTTTTGAGTATTCGTCCTATTGAAACGGTAGGAAAGAGAAATCTTATTTTTGATTTTCTTCCCAATGATAAAGTCGTAATGATACCGTCAAGCACACCGTCATGTGCAAGCATCCTTGACTCGTTAAACGGTTTCTTTGATCAGATTATTCCGTTTAAACCGGTTTGCAACGTCTTTAAAAAAGTGCTGACATACATTCCGTCGGTCGTTGAATGTAAGCATTACGGAAAATTTATAGATAAGATAAAATAATTTAAAAGGTCGGAAAAAATCCGACCTTTTTGTTCTTTATATATTCATTCCGCCGTTTACCGCTAAATCGTGTCCCGTAATAAAGTTTGCGTTTTCCGACGCCAAAAACGCAACCGCATCCGCGACTTCCTTAGGCGTACCTATTTTGTTAAGCGGCGTTTCGCTTTTGAGTTCGTCCAATGTGCTTTCATCAAAACAGCTTGTCATATCCGTCATTATTACACCCGGCGATACGCAGTTGACCGTTATTCCCGAAAGCCCGACTTCTTTTGCGAGAGCTTTTGTCATTCCTATAAGCCCCGCCTTTGCCGCCGAATAATGCACTTCACACGAGCCGCCCGTTTCTCCCCAAACAGACGATATATTTATAATTTTACCGCATTTTCTGTGTATCATATACGGAAGAACCGCACGTGAGCAGTAAAACGCACCCGAAAGATTTGTTTCAATCATTCTGTGCCACATATCGTCGGTAATATCGGTAAAAAGTGCTTGCTGAGCAATACCCGCATTATTGACAAGTACGTCAATTTCACCGAAATCCTTTTCAATTTCGGCAAAAACTTTTTTCACGGCGTTGCTGTCGGTAATGTCAAGCTTAAAGGCTTTACATCTTTCTCCCAATTCCTCGCACAACGCCATCGCCTTTTCTTCGGAGCTGTTATACGTAAAAGCCGCTTTGTATCCGTCTTTAATAAACCTTTTTACGATTGCCGAACCGATACCTTTTGCACCGCCCGTCACTATAACTGTCTTCATAATTCACCTCAAAAGCCGTTAACTGACATAATTATATCATAAATTAAAATAAAATACATTAAAAACACTTGAAAAATTCGAAAGAATATCATATAATAATCTTCAGCGGTTCAAAATGCTGGAATAGCTCAGTTGGTAGAGCAGCTCATTCGTAATGAGCAGGTCGCGTGTTCGAGTCACGTTTCCAGCTCCACGAAAAAGTCACCTTTGTCAGTAGATAAGGGTGACTTTTTTCAATGATATCTTTTGACATAAATACAAAAAACGGTGAGAATTACTCTCACCGTTAATTTTTTATCAGTCGACTTTAACTGTCCAACCCATTGTGTCGGGAAGTTTGCCGAATTGTACGCCTGTAAGTGTATCGTAAAGCTTTTGCGTAAGCTCGCCGATTTCAAAGTTGTTTACCGTAACAACATCGTTTTCATACATAAGTGAGCCGACAGGTGAAATAACGGCTGCGGTACCCGTACCGAATACTTCTTCAAGTGTACCGTTCTTGCCTGCTTCCATAACCGTGTCTATTGCAAGCTTGCCTTCGTTAACCTTATAGCCCCAAGCTTTAAGAAGTTCAATACAGCTCATACGGGTAATACCGGGAAGAACCGTTCCGACTGTTGCCGCCGTATAAATTTCGCCGCCCATTTTGAACATAATGTTCATAGCACCGACTTCTTCAACGTACTTTCTTTCAACGCCGTCAAGCCAAAGAACTTGCGAATAGCCGAGTTTGTGTGCCTTTTCGCCTGCGGCAATAGATGCGGCATAGTTACCGCCGCACTTAATGTATCCCGTTCCGCCCGGAGTAGCACGAACATATTCGTCTTCAACGTAAATTTTAACGGGATTAAGTCCTTCCGCATAATAAGCACCGGACGGTGAGCAAATTATAATGAATTGGTATTTAGCCGATGCCTTAACACCGAGAACAGATTCTGTTGCGATTGTAAACGGACGAATGTAAAGGCTTGTGTCGGGCTCTGACGGAACCCAATCTTTATCGATTGAAACAAGAGCCTTAATAGCGTCGACAAAATCGGCAACGGGAATTTGCGGAATGCAAAGTCTGTCGTGTGTCGACTGCATTCTTTCGGCGTTCTTGTCGGGGCGGAAAAGCTGAACGCTTCCGTCGGGACAACGGTATGCCTTAAGTCCTTCGAAACACTCTTGAGCATAGTGGAACACAAGTGCAGACGGATCTAAAACAATCGGTTGATAAGGTACGATTCTCGCATCGTGCCATCCTTGACCTTCGTCATAGTCCATAATAAACATATGGTCTGTAAAAATGTGACCGAATCCCAAGTTTTTCCAGTCGGGCTTTGCCTTCGGTGTTGTTGTTTTTTCAATTCTGATTTCCATTTAGAACATCTCCAATATATGAATTTTAATAATTATTTACCGTGATAATTCGGGACGAGTCGCTTAAGATAATCCCGAACCTCGTTGGGATTAAGAGAATCAATGGCTTTAATGTCTTTTTCAAGTTGCTCGTCATCAATTTCAAGGGGCTTTGTAACGAATATTTTATCGTTGCCCGTTTTTCTTCTGTCGTCAAGCTCCTCCTCAAGAGAAAGCTCCTCGTAAAGCTTTTCTCCGGGGCGAAGTCCCGTAAACTGAATTTCAATATCCTTATACGGTTCAAATCCGGAAAGACGGATAAGATTTTCCGCAAGAGAAACAATTTTAACCGGTTCACCCATATCGAGAACAAAAATTTCTCCGCCCTTAGCAAGACCGCCCGCTTGAACAACAAGTTGGCTTGCCTCCGGAATCGTCATAAAATATCTTGTAATATCGGGATGAGTAACCGTAATCGGTCCGCCGTTTTCGATCTGCTCTTTAAAAATCGGAATAACGCTTCCGTTTGAGCCGAGCACGTTTCCGAAACGCACAGCCGCAAATTTCGTGCCTTTTGAAATTTTGCTGAAATGCTGAATAACGATTTCGCAAACTCTTTTCGTTGCTCCCATTACGTTTGTCGGGTTAACTGCTTTGTCGGTCGAAAGAAGAACGAAATTTTTAACGCCGTATTCGTTGGCACAGAACGCCGTGTTGTACGTACCCAAAATATTGTTTTTAACAGCTTCGTAAGGGCTGTCCTCCATAAGAGGCACATGTTTGTGTGCTGCTGCATGAAACACACAAGACGGATGAAATTCTTCGAAAATCTCACGAAGACGTCGCAGTTCACGTACGGAGCCGATTCGTATTTCAATTTTCGGAGCACCGCAATATTTTCTGTCGAGTGAATTTTTCAAAGTAAATGCGTTGTTCTCGTAAATGTCGAAAATAACGATTCTTTCGGGATTGTAACGGGCAATTTGACGGCAAAGCTCACTGCCGATTGATCCGCCGCCGCCTGTTACAAGTATTGTTTCTCCCGTAACGTATTTACACACGTCGGGATCAAGCTTAACTTCGGGGCGTGACAAAAGGTCAAGAACATCAACTTGTCTTATTTTATCCGCAACCGATTTGTTTACTCCGCCGAGTTCGTCAATGTTCGGTGCCGTTTTAAGATTACAGCCCGTCGACATGGCAATATTAAGAATTTCACGTTTTCTTTTTGCCGTAGCAGACGGAATACAGTAAATAATTTCGTTTACATCATAATCTTTAACAAGCTTCGGAATATCGTCTATTCCGCCGGCAACGGGTACACTTCTGATTCTTAGGTTGTGTTTTGATTTATCATCGTCAACAACGACAACCGGAGTACCGAATCTGTAACCGCTCATACTCATCTCATAGAGAATGGTGTTACCCATATCGCCGGCACCGATAATCATAATACGCTTTCCCGTTACGGCACGGCGCCGCTTTGCATCTAAAGAAAGTGCCGAATGAGTTCTGTACATTGTTCTTATACCGATGCTGCAAAAACAAATGAACATAAATGCGTCAATATACACAATAGGCGGCATCGTTTGTACAAGAATTTCAATATTCGCCGATTGACACGCTTTCATAATCACATAATCGCATACCCAACAGGCAGAAGTGCTCACAAACGCACCTATAACCGCATTTACGATTTCGAAAAATCCCATATATTTCCATACGTTCGTGTAAAGCTTTCGCAAAACAAAAACGGAAATATATATAACAGTTACATAAGGCACTCTTCTAAGCAAAAGCAAGAAAATTTCCATATCGAAACTGAACTGTCTATGTAAAAAAAGCGATAAGAAATAAGCCAAATTAACCGCAAAAATATCGATTATAAGCAACACGATTTGATGGGGTTTAATTGTTGAAAATACTTTCTTCAAATATATCACCTCTTATATCCAATATATTTTACTCCTTTTAATAATGCTTGTCAATGAGGTATTATGCAAAAGGAATTACAAGCTTGTTCGGTTTTTCTTTACTTTTATGTCGCAAAATGTTAGAATTTATACGACATATCTTTAGGAGGACTTTGTATGATAGGACTTGGTAAATGGAGCGGCGAAATAAACACTCCCGTAATAAGCGGAACCGCCGTCGTCGACATAAAGGAAATTAACGGTCAGTACGATTTTTCCGTCGCCGTATCCGGTATGTCAAAGCTTCCCGATTTTTCCGTTTATGACATTAGGGAAGACGGAAACTGTCTTTCGGGCAAAGCGGATATCGCTTTGATGGGAAAAATAACCGTCGATATTTTCGTAGAAATACACGGTGATACGTTTACGGGCTATATTAAAGTTCCTTTCTTTGAAAAAATACAAATTGAAAACGGAAGAAAAATAGGTTGATATGAGTAAAGTAAAGAAAATTTGCCCTCACGCAAAAAAATGCGGAGGATGTCAGTTGTTAAACCTTTCTTATGAAGATCAGTTAAAGCACAAGCAAATAAAGGTCATTCATTTGATGGGTAAGTTCTGCCACGTCGAAGAAATCATAGGTATGAAAAACCCGTATAATTACCGAAACAAAGCGCAGTACGCTTTTGGCAGAGGTAAAAACGGTCAAATTATATCCGGCGTTTATCAGTCTTCAACCCACAAAATAGTCGATATCGAAAGTTGTATGCTCACCGACAAAAAAGCCGATGAAATCGCAAACACCGTAAAAAAACTCTTGAAAAGTTTTAAACTTAAGCCTTATAACGAAGACACAAAAGAAGGTTTTTTGCGTCACGTTCTTGTTAAAACCGGCTTTAAATCGGGTGAAGTTATGGTTGTGCTTGTAACAAGCACCCCTCAATTTCCGTCAAAGCGTTCATTTGTAAATGCACTTATCGGTAAACATCCGGAAATTACGACAATTGTTCAAAACGTGAACAACAAATTTACGAGTATGGTGCTCGGCGATAAAAGTGAGGTGCTTTACGGCGACGGCAAAATCACCGAGGAACTTTGCGAAATGAAATTCCGAATTTCACCGAAAGCCTTTTATCAAATAAATCCCGTTCAAACGGAAATTTTGTATAATAAAGCCCTTGAATATGCCGATTTTAAGGGGAACGAGAAAATAATAGACGCTTACTGCGGAACGGGAACAATAGGCCTTATTGCGAGTAAAAACGTAAAAAGCGTTATCGGTGTTGAAATAAACAAAGACGCCGTTAAAGATGCTGTGCAAAACGCAAAGCTTAACGGCGTTGACAATATAAAATTCGTCGCCGCCGATGCGGGTGCTTTTATGGTCGACCTTGCAAAAAGCGGTGAACAAATCGATGCGGTAATAATGGATCCCGCCCGTGCAGGCAGTGACATTCCGTTTTTATCGTCACTTGTAAAGCTGAATCCTAAAAAAGTAATATATGTGTCATGTAATCCCGAAACATTGGCAAGAGACGTTATGTACCTCTCGAAAAGCGGGTATAAAGTCAAAAAAATTCAACCCGTCGATATGTTCCCCCACACAGCACACGTAGAATGTGTCTGTTTGCTTAAAAGGAAAGAGAAATGATAAATATTGAAATCTCGAACGGCAAATGTCACAATAACGAAAACTTATTACGGCAAGATGCAACGCACATATAACAACCGCTTTTACCTATCGGACTGCAATTTTTGAAAGGTAGATGAAAATGAAAAAATTTCTTTCGCTTGCTTTAGTTATATTTTGTCTTTTAAGCCTCGCGGGGTGCGTAAAAGGTGTTGCCGACCGTGATGATTCGACCGATATTTCCGACAGCTCAGACGTAAAAGACGGTTATTCAAATGACTCAGCCGATGAAGATTCGGACAGTTCTTTTGCTTCGAGTATGGAAACCGTCACGGAAACAGAAGTTTTTGCCGAAAAATTCTATTCAGATTAAAACGCCGCAACCTCGTCTGCACCGACCTTTGCTTCAAAACCGACCGTAACTCCTTTTTTGAGGAGTTGCGGTTTTATTTCTTTTGCGGATTCACGCCGCAAACCGAACCGGCGAAAAGTCTTTAAATAATAATGCACAACGGCTTGACTTATGTATGATTTCGTACTATAATCTCTCCCGTGCGATTTCATAAACAGAAAGGAAATGTATATGGAAAGTGTAAATCAATCGGAAACAAGGCGTTACAATCGTCTTATATCCGAAATTGACGAAGTATACCATGAGATTGCTATACGTCAAGGATTTTCCGACAGTGCGATGGCAATTTTGTACGCTTTGGCGGACAACGACGGGCAGTGTCGTCTGTCGGAGTTAATCAAATTATCGGCTGTAAATAAGCAAACCGTTAATTCAGCACTCAGAAAGCTTGAAAAAGCCGACATTGTCTATTTGGAATCCGCCGGCGGCAAATCAAAACGAGTTTGCCTTACGAAAAAGGGCTTTTCCACGGTTCACGAAACGGTAGAACGGGTGCTTGACGTTGAAAAAAAGATATATTCTTCTTGGTCACGAGAAGAATGGGAACTTTATTTAAAATTAACCGAACGGTATCTGTGCCAGCTTCGGAAAGAAATGAAGGAGATAAAATAAATGCAAATTCAACTTTCGGATCATTTTAGCTACGGCAAATTGTTGCGTTTCACTTTGCCGACAATTATTATGATGATATTCACATCTATTTACAGTGTCGTAGACGGATTTTTCATATCAAACTTTGTTGGCATTACACCTTTCGCGGCGATAAACTTGATTATGCCGTTCACTCAAATTCTCGGCTGTGTCGGTTTTATGTTCGGAGCCGGCGGCAGTGCTTTGGTCTCGGCAACATTGGGTGAAGAAAACAAAGAAAAAGCAAATCGAATTTTTTCTATGCTCACATATATCACAATCATCAGCGGCGCGGTACTTGCGGTGCTGGGTATTGTTTTTATTAAACCTGTTGCGATTGCAATGGGCGCAGACGCGGAACTTTTACCGTACTGTGTTACCTATGGCCGTATTCTCTTAACAACACTTCCCGCTTTTATGCTGCAAAATATGTTTCAAAGCTTTTTGGTAACTGCCGAAAAACCGACTTTGGGGCTTATCATTACCGTGGGTGCCGGCGTTACCAATATGGTTCTCGACGCGCTGTTTATCATAGTTTTCAAATGGGGGCTTGTCGGCGCGGCAGTGGCAACCATTATCGCTCAGTGTGTCGGAGGAATTGTCCCGTTTGTTTTCTTTGCGAAAAAAAATACAAGTGTTTTGAAACTCGGAAAATTTCATTGGGACGGAAAAGCACTTTTTGACAGTTGTACCAACGGCTCATCGGAGTTGGTTACCAACATTTCCATGTCCGTAGTTTCCATTCTTTATAATTATCAACTTATGAAATTTGCCGGAGAAGGCGGTGTTGCCGCTTACGGTGCCGTAATGTATGTCGGCTTTATTTTTGCGGCTGTATTGCTCGGTTATTCCGTCGGTGTTGCGTCTGTCATCGGTTATCATTACGGTGCCCGAAATCACGACGAATTAAAAGGACTGTTCCGCAAAAGCAACACATTGATTGCCGTTACCAACGTATGTTTAGCGGCAGCCGCTTTTTTCCTTTCGATGCCCTTGGCAAAGCTGTTCGTCGGAAGTGATCCCGATGTTCTGGATATGACAGTCACGGCATTTCATTTCTATGCACTTTCCGTGCTGTTCAGCGGATTCAACATTTTCGGTTCCGCGTTTTTCACGGCATTAAACAACGGCGTTGTTTCTGCGGCGATTTCATTCCTCAGAACTCTGCTGTTTCAAACTGCCGGTGTACTGATTTTACCTATATTCTTCGGTTTGGACGGAGTTTGGTACTCGTTGTTTGTTGCCGAATTTTTCGCAATGATTGTCACTTTTACTTTTTATATAATCAAACGCAAGGAATATCATTATTGCTGATAAAAAAGCCTAAGCAGTTGACCTTCGGGTAACTGCTTAGGCTTTTTTCAGTAAATAGCGCCGTTTTCGTCGATATACTGCTCATACCAACCGGCATTGTCGTATACATAAGGCGTGTCTTCGCTTTTCAAAAGGCTTTCCGGCATAATGATAAGCAATACACTCAGCACCGCTAAAATTATCACACCGCCAAACACGTCCGACTTTTTAATGTGTGTTTTCGCAAAATACACGATGTATGCAATTCCTAAGGGCAGCCAACATACAAGTGCAGTGAAAAGTCCCGGTGTGTAGAACGGTGAATAGACACCGTTTTCCAAAAGCAATGCACGTGACGACGTCGCACCCAGCAAGTGAATGACTACCTCGGCAAAGCTGAACAGCATCACGCCAAAGCTCATTTTTCGCTCGTATTTATCTGTCTGTACAAGAACAAACCAAATAAGCGCACCGCCGAAGTTTGTGATCATATCCGTCAATTCATTCATCGGGTAACGGTCACGGAGTATCGCCTCGGAAGATATGTTGTAGAAATAGTGAAATCCGCCCGGTATAACCCATTCTTCCCAAACGTGAAACACAAGAACAATCACGGTGAACGCCCCAAGTTTTCGAAGAATGCTCCATTCTTTTCGCTTAACAATCAGTTGTACTGTCAGTACAACGCCCATAATAAGCATTACGTAAAGCCAACCCGTTTTTACAAACCAATACCACATATACACTGTCCCCCTTATTCTTTCTCCGGTATTACCGGCAGATAGAGGTAGCTGTCATATTTGCCGCCGGTATAAATACGGTATCTACCCTTGTTGTGATCTTTCGGCATTTCCGCAGTATCAACTTTTGAGCCTGCAAACATTTCTTCGCCGCCGATGATGTACATTTTCGGCTTTTCATCCGGCATGTAGGTAAAGTTCTCTTTCGGCAAATTGATTTTTGCCATTTTCAGTTTGAACGGTCCCGTCCACATTTTCTTTGTCTTGTAGGGAGAAACGGTCACACGGAGAATATCACCCTTTTTGAATTTCAGTCCCATTGGCCAGATGAGAATGTCTAATGGGACGATTTCTCCTGCGTGAAGTTTTTGCTCCTGTGCCATAGACTGACGGGGATTTTCTTCCGTGCTTTTCGTCTCATCCAACGCTCTGAGGGATGCACGAATATAACCCTTTGCCGACATATCCATGCCCGGACCGAGGGTGAATTTGTAAGGCAGACCGCTTTTGCGGCGTTTTTCCACCGTAACATACAAATCCATATCGTCATGGTCAAGAGCCTCTACCCAAAGCCGCAGTTTCATATAGCCGAGGATTTCCGTATCTTCCGCCATTTTCATGTCAAAGCGAATACCGTTTTTCTTGCGGTCGGAATTGTATTCTGTGTAATTTTCGGCGGTAATCATATTTTTGTTAAGGCTGTTCTTGGTGGTATCAAGGTACAGCCTTTTATACTGTGTACGAGGAATTGGGAATTCTTCTTCCACACGATCAACAATATCCTTGCCGCCGGGGTTCAAAACGCTGACACGAACTTTCGGGGTATTCTCCCATCCGTTGTCCTCACCCTTTAAGTAGCGGTCAAAGAATTTCCGCAATTCTTCGGTATGAGCCGAGTTGTAGTAATCGTCCCACTCACCTGTATTGTGAATACGCAGCCATTTCTCCTTAGAGGAAATGCGGCGATACCCCTCCAATGTGCCGTAGGTGTGGATAGGGTTCGTATAGCTTGCGACAATGTAGGCAGGAATGTCGATAGCCTCCAAATCAGCCTCTTTGTCATCCCACCAAGCGTTCATGGTGGGTTGGTCTTTCATCATTGCGATCACATCTTCGATACCGCCGTTTTCGGTAGATGCAAAAGAGTCGGACAGCATTTTGACAAACTCCGGCATCTGCACACCGCCACGGGTGGCAACCTCACGCCCACAATCGGACAATCCTTCCCATGGGGCGATTGCTGCCAGATGTTCGGGACGCTGGGCAGCGGTAAACCATTGAGAAATGGCAAGCCACGAATTGCCGCTCATGCCGATTTTGCCGTTGCTCCACGGCTGCTGTGCTGCCCATTCGATGATGTCCGCACCGTCTCTGCCATAGTCACTGCCAAAGAACAGAATGATACCCTCGGAATTGTACGCACCACGAACATCGGGGTTAATAATGGCGTACCCGTGGTTGCACCAATAGGCAGGATCGGGGCCCTCAAATTTCTGCAAACCGGAGGTAGCCTCCATGGGAATACCGGCATGGTTCGGGGTATCATCCAGCCATTGAGAGCCGATTTCTTTTCCATAGGGACTCATTGCCATGATCGCCGGATGGGGCAAATCGTCATTGGGACGGAAAATGTCTGTGTAGATGGTCACGCCGTCCCGCAATTTGACAGGCACATCACGCTCCAAAATAATGTCACAAGGCAGGGGCATATAGCCTTTCAGACGGATAGAGCCTTTTTTGAGCAGCACGGTTTCCGGCTTGTAGCCTGTGTATCTGGCGCAGGGAGAGGTTACAGGCAATGCACTTCTCACTTTGACGGTCATTTCATTGCCGTTTTTGTCGTGGGCAATCATCGTTCGGCTTTTCATTTATTTTCCCTCCTTGCTATTCGGTTCATAATATTCAAATCCGTTGTCCTGTTCATACTGTTCACCGAACTGCTCATAGTAGCCTCTGTCGGTAAATTCATAAGGACTGTCCTCTTTGCCGAGCACCGCCTCCGGCAGATTGATAAGCAAAAAGCCCAACACCGCCGTTGTGACGATCGCCATAATCCATTGTGCGAGTTTCGGACGGCTTTCTTTCTTTTTGAACAACTCATACGCAAGTCCAACACACACGGGTAAAAATCCGAACAAAGATGTAATCAGTCCCGGAGAATAAAGTGTATTCATTCCGTAAGCGCCGAAAATTTCCATATCTTGAATACCGATGGCAATGTGCATTCCGACTTCAAAAGCGGAAAACATCATAACGGCAACGGCGGCAGGTTTACGAAATCCCCACACTCTTAAAACAATGCAGCCGAGAACCACCGCACCGAAATTAGTAATCATATCGGTAAGACGGTTCATGGGATAACGGCTGAGCAGCGTCGAACCGTGGGCAATGTTGTAAGAATAGTGCAGACCTCCGGGCAACACCCACTCCTCCAGCACATGAAGAATCAGCACAATAATCGCCAAAGCACAGAGAATGTTGATTTTGTCCCACTCATTACGTTTTTTCCAAATGCGAATTCCGAGAAAAATTCCGATTGCCGCCATAACATACAGCCAAACGGACAACCACCCTTGAATAACTGTCTCCATCAAAATTGCTCCTTTGCGAAATATTTTTCTGATACTATTGTATCACAGACGGATTTGTGATACAATAGTTTGAGAACAAGTGCTACAAAGACCATAAAAGTTGTAGCGAAACAAGGAGTACATTATGAAACGAATCGGAAAACTTTGGCTCGACCTGTGGCTATACCTGATGATATTGGTCAGCGGTGTCGTCATCGGTGTGACCGTTTGTAATTGGTATATATGGGGATTACAGCAAAAACTGTTTGCCGCCGCAACTGCACTTCTTCCGTTTCATGTTTTGGAAGAATGGCATTTTCCGGGTGGGTTTCATACCATGTACAACCTCATGGCAAAATCCAACTACCCTGACCGCTATCCCATGAACCGGATGAGTGATATGTGGACAAATCTCATCGGTGTGATCTTTGGCTGCGTGGTATTGCTCGTTGGCGTGTCTCCATTTTTCTGCGTGATGCAACTGTTTCTGTGCTGTGCCGAGGTATTCGGTCATTTCTCCGGTGGCATTTTCCTCTATCGGCAATTTCACAGCAAAGGCAAGCGCACGGTTTACAGTCCCGGCATGGCAACCACCATTTTCGGCTATCTCCCTATTGCAGTGGGCATTGTCATCTCGTTCTTTACCCAAAATGCGCCTACGGTCACGGAATTTATTCTTGCTGTAATTTGTGGCATGGTTCTGGGCGGCATTTCTCTGAATCTGCCCGAAAAGATACTGAAAGATGAGAATACGCCCTATGGTTATACATGGGGTGACGGATATTTGAGCAAATATAGGGAGGACAGCGACAATGTATCACATCAGTAATGACAAACGAGCCGCACAATCTGCGGATTTGATTTATAATGGACTCTTGCAATGCCTTGAAAAGAAGTCTTTTGACCAAATCACCGTCACCGATGTGCAGAAAGCCTCCGGCGTGGCACGAACAACAATTTACCGTTGCTTTGACAATCTGTCCGACATTCTGTCTTGGCGGTGTGACCTCGCCTTTCGGGAAGCACTGCACTCCGTTGAGCCTACAAACGCACCGAATGAATTGGAACTGATGCAGGGGTATTTTGCATATTGGACAGAACACAGTGACATTTTAAAACTGCTTATCGACATCAATCGGCAAGACATCATTTACGCCTGCCATATGAAAAACGCAAAAGCTTTGGAGCAGTCCTACGGTACATTGCCCGGTATGGACGAAAAAAACGCAAGGTATTTCATGGCGATCCGCACCGGCTTGACAATAAGCATACTAAAAGCGTGGCTTGACGGCGGCAGAAAAGAAACCGCACAAGAGCTTTTACGAATATTGCAAAAACAATGTGACATAATCAAAGCTTGGAATCACAAAGACTTATCCGTGTGACAGCAAAAAAGCACCCGTTTCGATACAACAAGTACCGTGAACAAGTCCGTAAAAAACGGACAATAGAAAAAAGAGCCCTCTTGATGTATAAT